>DJOF01000007.1 GCA_002439585.1 Bacteroidales bacterium UBA6445
TTGGCTCTGCTCTCGCTTATCAAAAAGGTTCAGTTATTATTGTTTCACTGGATTGTCGAAATAGTTAACCTACAAATTATACCAAGACTATACGTCTCCATTCCATCGTATCTCCGTTCCATTGTAGTTTTTGTTAAGTTCTCCTTTTCCATTGGTCAAGTATGATAACGATTTCGACTGTAAATATACCCCCCCCTTCGGAAAAAAACAAAACATTTATGAAAAAATATACATATATTTCCATCTTTCACACTTTTATGTTTTTTGCTCTTTTAGGCGTTATGAGTTGTGCATCCTGCAGTTTTCTTCCCAAGACATCATCTTTGGCTATATTCAGTATGTCCGTATCAAGCCCCAAAGCTATTTGTACACGAAAATAGTTTCCGAATGTGACTGATTCGTTTCCTGCTACTATGTTCACTATTGTATTCTAGCCAAGTCCAGTACGTTCAGCCATCTCTTGTGAAGTTGACCTTCCCTAAGAATGGTTGATGAAAAAGTCTGGCGCAAGTGACTCAGATACACACAGAATTTTTGAATAAATATCAAACAACATCTAAATTTGCATCACTAAATCATCTGGCATGAGATATAATACAACGGCATTTGCCATGACGGCAGCAGCGGTTCTCTTTGCTTGCTGTTCGCACAGTGAGATCAATCTGATAGTAGGCACATATACAGGAAGTGGAAGTGCTGGGATATATAACTTCTGTTTCGACACACGCAAAGGTATGGTCATCGGCAACGAAGCCACAGACAGCGTATATATCCAGAACCCTTCCTATCTTGTCCCTGCACGTAACGGTGAAATGATCTATGCCGTGAGCGAGATGCCCGACAGCACAGCCTCTGTATATACTGTCGCCTTTGACAGGAAAGGAGGACAATTCAACATTATCTCTCGGCAGTTAACACAAGGAGAAGATCCCTGTTATGTAAGCACTGATGGCAACATTGCCCTGACTGCAAACTACAGCGGAGGCAGCATGAGCATATTCCCAGTATCTGAAGACGGTGAGATACTTCCTCTTGCAGGACTTGTAAACGGACACACCGGTGGGCCAGATAGCACAAGACAGGCAACCCCTCATATCCACTGCGCTGCCCTCTCTCCTAACGGAAAATATGTATATGCCACAGACTTCAGTGCGGACAAGGTACTGCGTATAGATGCAAGTGCCCTGGAGGCCATTGCTTACGCGCAACGCAACAATTCTTCCGGAAATAAAGGCAATGACGCTTCCAGAAGTAAAGCCTCAACTTACGGCTTGGATATCACTGAGATAAAGCTTCCAGATGACTTCGGGCCGAGACACATTGTCATCACGAAGGACGGAAGCACAGCCTACGTCATTGGTGAACTTTCAGGTGCTGTATCTGTGATATGGTGCGACTCGGATAGGCCCGAAGTCGTACAGACAATCCAGGCCGACCCTGTACACGCAAGGGGAAGCGCGGACATCCGCCTCTCCCCTGACGAGCGATTCCTGTATGCCAGCAACCGACTCAGTAACGATGGGATTGCAATATTTGCAGTCGGAAAGGACAGAAAGCTCGAATATAGGGGTTACACAGAGACAGGACGTCACCCGCGCAATTTCAGAATCACACCTGACGGAAAATATCTTCTTGTTGCATGCCGTGACGATGACTCAATACAGATCTATTCGAGAGACAGCAAGACAGGCCTGCTCCATGATACAGGCGGTAGAATTCATGTAAGCCGCCCTGTCTGCATCGAATTCATTCCCAAAGTAAAGTAACCGGGATGTCATGCCCCTTTTATATTCAGCAATATGGCTTTGGCAAATAACGACAGGTAAACATTATGGACTAAAGATCCTATGACAGTCCAATGAGAGAAACAAAATCATATACTGTTAACATATTTGTCGCAGTATCAGCAATATGCCTATTCATGGGCCGGTATTTGGCTGCATCTCCGGCATATTACAGCCTCACCAGTTCAGACGGCCTATCCTACAGCAGCATAACCTGTATTACAAAGGATTCCGCATCATGAGGAATGCTCCTGAAGAATTTACATATTTCAAGATTAATATATAATCTCATTCATAATGAACAGAAAAGCTATACCGGCTTCGGCCATGTGCCTATTGGGGCTTTCCGCCTACGCTCAGAAGACCGACAGACCTAACGTTATCATTATCTACACCGATGACCAGGGCACGCTCGATGCTGGGTGCTACGGTGCATCAGACCTATATACGCCCAATATCGACTCACTTGCAAAAGATGGGGTAAGGTTTTCCCAATTCTATGGTGCCCCAGTAAGTTCGGCCTCAAGGGCAAGCCTTATGACTGGACAGTACACACGACACGCAGGTCTCGCTGACAATGCCGGTTATACCGGACTTCCGCTCGGGAAGGAGACAATTGCCGAAAGAATGCATGATAGCGGATACCAGACCGCCTGCATAGGCAAATGGCATCTCGGATCCTTGCCTGAATACGCTCCGAACTCACGTGGGTTCGACTATTTCTGGGGCTTTCTCGGAGGGTGCATAGACAGCTATTCGCATTTCTTCTACTGGGACGGGCCCAACAAGCATGACCTGTGGGAGAACCGACGCGAGATCTACAGGCCGGGGAGATTCTTCGCTGGAGAGACATTGGACAGGGTAAGGGATTTCATCTCCGACACAGACAAGGATAAGCCATTCTTCCTGTACTGGGCAGTCAATATCCCCCACTATCCACTACAGCCCAAGGAGAAATGGCTTGAGTACTACCATGACCTGCCTTCTCCGAGACGGATGTACGCGGCATTTCTGTCCACATTTGACGAATATCTGGGCGAACTGCGGACTTTCCTTCGTGCTTCAGGGCTTGAGGAAGACACAATCATAATCTTCCAGTCGGATAACGGGCACAGTACCGAGATCCGTACCTTCGGAAGCGGAGGTTATTGCGGAGACTACAGAGGAGCTAAATTCTCGCTCTTTGAGGGTGGAATCAGAGTCCCTGCAATAATCTCATGGAAAGGACATTTCCCCGAGAATGAGACTCGAGATGGAATGGCTATGAACGTTGACTGGTTCCCCACTCTTGTTGAACTTTGCCAACTTAAGACAAAAGGCATGGACGTAGACGGCAAGAGCCTTGTGCCTATGATAATGGACGGAGCAACCCCTTCTCCTCACGAGGTCCTGCATTTTGACTATGGAAAACAGTGGGCCGTCAGATACGGGGACTGGAAGCTGCTCAACAACGTCATAGATGTGCATCCTAACGACAAGAACAAGACCATAGACGGCCTTTACCTTACGAACCTTATGATGGACAGTACTGAGAAGACCGACTATAGCAAGGATTATCCTGAAGTAGTCGAGAAGCTTCTGAAGATACGCCATGAATATGAAGCGTCAACCCCTGTCGCATCGCACCAAGGCCGCAACTGATCCACTTCATACAAGCTATACTAAGACTTCCCCGTCACAGAGGGTGCCAAGACCTCTACTGATGGGGAATAATTGTATATTTGCAACTCTTCACTTATGGTCTTTTCCGGCTATTTTCATCTTTGTCATCAGCTCAGTACATCCTCCAGCACATTTCTTCTTCCAAAGTCGAAACCACCTCAAGAAATCTTCAGAATAAAATTCGGAAATCATTTCAAAACAACTTCTTCGTATTTTCGTTAATTTTGCATTCAACATAGTCGCATAATAAACATGGAATCATCCATATACAGTTATTCACTTTGTATTGCACTGCCGTTGATGTTGTTCTTCAGCTTTTATTTTTTGTTGGCACCAACTCCGAATAAAGCTATTTTCAATAATTATCGGCGCTCCAGACGGATTATGGGTGTAGCCATACTGCTACTTGCGGCTAACTATTCAGTACATTTCTTTTGGGGAATCAGGTTCAAAGATGCCAATTTCGCTATTCTGATGAACCTATCCACTTATTTCCTGTGCTATTGGCTGTTCAGTTCGGCCCTCACCACTCTGCTCAACCGCTTCTATATCACCAAACGTCGGTTACTGACGCATATCTGCCTATGGATACTATTTTCCATCCTTTCCGCCGTCGTTCTGCTGACGTTACCCGAGGGCGGACTACAGACAACCGCGATGTTTGTCTTGGCGGCATGGTTGATTATCTACGGGCTGTTCCTTACACGCAGGCTTCTGCGGACCTATCACGAGGTCATCCGCGTTTTCGATGACACCCATGCGGACGATATCGGAGCCTATATCAAATGGCTCTCCATCTTCACCTACTGGGCTGTCATATTCGGAGTGGGATGCGGCCTGCTTACTTTCTTGCCTGATAAATACGTCTATATCTGGATTCTGTCTTCAGTACCGTTCTACATTTATCTTTTCCTTTGCTATATGAACTATCTACTGTTTTACGAACAAGTGGAAAATGCAGTGGAAGATGGAATGACTTCTGAAGAGGATAACCTTCTATATGATACCTCAAACCAGGAACAGACACACAGGCAAGAGACTCCTTTTTTTTATGCGGAAATAGCAGGGAAAATCAAAGATTGGATTGAGTCCGAAGGTTATATTCAATCTGGCCTCACAATAAAGGAACTTTCAAATGTGCTTCATACCAACCGCACCTATCTGTCAGAATATATCAAAACAACGTATAGGACATCGTTCCGCGATTGGATTTGTGGTCTCCGCATCAATTATGCGAAACACTTGCTTACGCAATATCCGAGTCTGACGGTTGCTGACATTTCTGAAAAATCCGGCTTTCTGTCTTCAAGCCATTTCATCAAGCAGTTCAAAGAAAATATGGGCTGCACCCCCGTAAAATGGAGGAAAGCAGTAGCGAGATTATAGATGCGTTGTGGTCAGCAAAATAGCCTAAACGACAGAAAATAGTCTAAATCACAATACTAAAATAGTCTAAAGCACAAAGATGTACGATTCTGACAATTGAGCCAAAATTAATAGTTACGAATCGGTCTGAAATAAAATCTTTTCGCTTATTTTGATGCTGAGATTCCAAATTGGAAATAAAAAAGCATATAAGAATGAGCAAAAAAATTCTATTCACTATCTTGTTTTTGTGGCTGCAATCGGCGATGTTTTCTGCTTTTGCGCAGCAGAAAATAGACACAGTATATACTTTCCGATTTGTGCCGCAGAAGGATATATTCTATGTACCATGGAATGGTAATGACACAGAGCTTGACCGTCTGTTAGCGTGCATTGAAAGCAACAAAGCGGACATTCTTAACGGCAAACTGCCGCTTCTGGTTGACGGCTACTGCAATTCGAAGGACATCGATACCGAGAACCTTGCTATGGCGAAGATTCGTTCCAATCGTGTGAAATCAGAGTTGATCACACGGAAAGGACTGAGTGAACACAACTTCATCACCCACAATCATGCCTCAGAGGGTGATTTTGTCATCGTACGCATGACGATACCAGCCAAAGAAACGGCAGTAACAGAACCGGAAACCCGACGCAAGGCTGAAGCGGAAGCACAATGTAAGGCTGAAGCGGGAACACAATGCAAGGCTGAAGCCGAATGCTTAGAAGCAGAGGATCGAGCCGAACAGGAACGGCAAAATATCATCGTTACCGATACTTCACCGGAAACCAAAATCCCAACCGACTATCATTTATCACTGCGCGCCAACCTGCTGCGTTGGGTAGCCCTCACGCCCGACTTTGGCGTCCAGTGGCGCATCAGCCCGTCATGGGGAATATCCGTGAGCGGATCGTGGACTTCATGGTCGTGGAATGACAAAGACAGAAGATACGCCCTATGGGAAGTGACACCGGAACTCCGATATTATATTGGCAAAGAGAAGTGCGGCTACTTCGGTGCTATGTTCAAGACGGGACAGTTCAATTACAAGTTCTCCGCATCAGGCAAGCAGGGCGAGGTGATTGGTGGAGGACTAACTGGCGGTTATATGCTTAAGCTAAACAATGCCCTCTCGCTCGATTTCTCAGTGGGCATAGGGGGTCTCTATACCGATTATGAAAAGTACATGGTCATCGACAATGTGCGCGTGCATCGTGGAAGCGAATACAAGAATTATTGGGGCATAAACCACCTTGGTGTATCACTCATATGGAACATATTTTAAATAAGGGAGGAAATAGAATGAAAAGCAACCGACATATATTCCTTACATATTTGGCTTGTGTGACCGCCATAGTATTCGTATCATGTGTGAAAGACAAGCTCTATGACACAGCACATCCAGACCGTGGGGCGGTTGTCGTAACCACTGACTGGAGTGGAAAGAGCACAGAGGCGGACATACCACAAGCATACACCTTGCGCATCGATGGGAGAGAACAAAACGCGAGCGCGGCAACCAATGTGTTCGCCGCGCTGCTCGCGCCCGGTGACTACAACCTGACGGTGTACAATTCCCCAGAGGGAATTAGTATCGACGGAAACAAGACAACGGTGAATCTGGTGGATCTGACGGGTGCTATAGAGCCGCATCCCGGCTACCTCTTCGCCTCGTACCAGGGCATCAGCGTCGCGGCGGACGACACACTGCACGTCACCACCCCGATGAGTCAATACGTACGCAGGCTCGACATAGAACTGACCGCCACCGAAGGTGACTACAGCCGAGTACAATCTGCTACGGCAACGCTCTCCGGTGTGGCTTCGGCAGCGGATATGGCAACAGGTGACCGGAGTGCAGCGGCACAAGTAATAAACGCTTTCAGGCAAGAGGGCAACAAGTTCACGCTTGAACCAGTATGTATTTTGTAAGTGTCTGTAAATCAAAAGGAACTTTATGACATCAAACAGAATTGATACCATAAAGTTCCCGTTGGTTGCTAGAAATCAATCTTGCGTTGTTTATATCCAAAAATGAATTGCTTGCTGCAAATTAGCGATTAACATCCATTAACTTTGCTTTTGCGGTATCAATTGCAGTAAGTTTCAATTCATCTTCACCCTCTAAATCACTTAGAATTTTGTCGGCAAGCCAAAGAGTGAGCATTTCCTTTTCATCTACATTGAAGTACTTCGCCATTTGAATTACTTGGCTTC
>DJOF01000008.1:0-270340 GCA_002439585.1 Bacteroidales bacterium UBA6445
TGCGCTCGACTTTTGCTATATTTGTAATTCTGCATGGGAGGCATGTGATGATGTGCACCTATGCAGGATTATTTTGTATAATTTTAAATTATTCTGATTTTATGGCAAAAATAGTTAATGAAGCGAATTTCGCTGAGATATTGGCAGGCGGTAAGCCTGTAATGATAGATTTCTGGGCAACATGGTGCGGTCCTTGCCGCGCTCTAGCTCCGACAATTGATGAGATTGCGACAGAGTATGAAGGCCGTGTTGAGGTGGCAAAGTGCAATGTAGATGATGCCGGAGACTTGGCTGCAAGATTTGGTATAAGGAGTATTCCTACACTTTTGTTCTTTAAAGGCGGAGATCAGCCAGTTGACAGACTTGTCGGTGCAGTCCCTAAGTCGACAATAACCGAGAAACTCGATAATCTACTTTAATTAATACGTCCAATTATGAAGAAATTAGTTCTTGCCATAGCTGCTGCTGCGATCCTTGCCCTTACATTTAGCACATCGGTAGAGGCTGGTGGCCCAAGAGGTGGTATCATAGGCGGATTTACCTCCTCTGCGTCCAATCCCAAGTCGGTGGATGCAAGTTCTATAGGCGGATTCCATATAGGTCTTACGGCTCAGTTGCCTATAGCTTTCGGATTTGCGGTACAGCCCTCTGTCCTATATCAGACAAAAGGGTCCAAGCTAAGTGAGGCGGGATATGTCAATTATGATATGAATACTAAGGTCTCATATGTGGAGATTCCGGTTCAAGTGCAGTGGGGGCCCGATCTAGTGGCATTCCGTCCTTATGTGTTTGCTGAACCGTTTGTAGGTTATGGCCTTAATGCAAAAGTGAAGAATGTTCAGGATGGGACAAAGACCAAGATGAAATCTTTCGAAGATTCTGGCCTTGCTCGTTGGGAATACGGGCTTGGTCTTGGAGTCGGTATAGATGTTTGGAAATTGCAGATCTCTGCCAAGTATTTTTGGAATTTCGGCTCACTGTATTCTGACAACGGCAAGAAGAACACGATTAGCGAAAATATCAAAGAGGCGTTCAAGGACGGGCGCAATTTCAATGGTATCACATTTTCACTTGCCTTGATGTTCTGATATGCAGCAAGAGAAGAAGCTTGTCATATTCTGTTCGTCAGCCAGTGATATAAATCCTAAATATAATGTGAAGGCTGCCGAATTTGTTAGGGGAGTCTGCGCCAAAGGTTATACAATTGTTTCCGGCGGGAGTGTCAGAGGTACAATGGGCGTTGTGTCCAAGGTTGTAGAAGAAGTAGGTGGAAGACACATAGGTGTTATTCCTCGCTTCATGTCAAGTTTTGTGTATCCGGAGCTCTCTCTGACAGAGTGGACCGATACCATGGCCGAGAGGAAGGAGAAGATGCGCGAAGGTACAGCGGTAGCAGTGGCCTTGCCAGGTGGCATAGGCACTCTTGACGAGGTCATCGAGACTCTTACTCTTGCTAAACTTCACAAATATCAAGGGCGTATATTCGCCCTCAATATAGACGGATTCTATGACAAGTTTTTAGCCCTCCTTGATCATTTGGTTGAGACTGGCATGCTTGCTTCCAAAGACCGTGCACTTATTTCCTTTCCTCGCACTGTTGAAGAATTGCTTGCCGCAATCTGAATTACGCATTATGGATCTGCAAAGTATAAAGGCGGCTCTTGCTCCTGAACTGGAGAAGGTCAACAACTGCATAGCTAAGTCTCTGAAGAGCGATATAGATCTTCTTGAGAAGGTCAATTCAAGGATATTGTCGCATTCTGGCAAGCAACTCCGCCCTATAGTCGGACTGTTGTGTGCGCGCGCCTGTTCTGGTGGATTTATCTCCGGTGATACCATTCTGTATGCTACTGCATCAGAACTTCTGCACAATGCTACCTTGCTTCATGATGATGTGGCCGATGAGGGGACGCAGAGGAGGGGCGTGCCGACAGTTATGTCCCTATTAGGCGGAAGAGCATCAGTGCTGCTCGGGGACTATTGGCTTGTCAAGGGTATGGAAAATATCCTTCAGGCTGTATCCTCGTCATCACAAGTAATAAGGATCTATTCCAAGACCCTGTCGGATCTGGCGGAAGGAGAGCTTCTGCAGCTCCAGAAAGCAGATCTTGGTGATACTGACGAGCAGGACTATTATAAGATAATATTCAATAAGACAGCTTCTTTGTTCGAGGCTACGGGAGTAGCTGGGGCTATCTCTGTCGGAGCTTCACGGGAGAAAATATCCGCTATCAAGTCCTATGCTAAAAATATCGGCCTTGCTTTCCAGGTTAGGGATGATATCTTCGATTACAGACATGAAGAAGCCATAGGGAAGCCAGTGGGATCAGATCTGAAGGAGAAGAAAATCACACTTCCTTTGCTTGGAGCTTTGGCCAATGTCTCTCGGGATAAGGAGATGAGCATTCGCCGGATGGTATCAGAGATAGACGCGCATCCGGAATATCTGGAGACAATAGCTGCTTTTGTCATTGACAACGGTGGTATAGAGTATGCAGAGCGCAAATCGGCTGAGTTTATAGACAAGGCTGTCATAGCTTTGCGTCCGCTTGGTGAGTCCGGAGATATCTCTATGCTCAAGGAGATTGCATCATTTGTGGCTTGCCGTCATTCGTGACTATAGAAGATGAGATTTGAGGATATACCTGGCAATGAGATAGTTAAGCAGGCTTTGGTGCGTATGGCCAATGCCGGCCGCATTCCTCACGCCGTCATGTTCCACGAGAGTGAAGGTTGCGGGGCACTTGCCCTGGCGGTAGCTTTCCTGCAATATGCCAATTGTAAGAATCGGGGCGCATCAGATTCTTGCGGGATATGCATACCGTGCAACCAGATCTCTAAGCTTATATATCCCGATCTGTATTTCGTGTTTCCTACCGCTGGAGACAAAGTGACATCGCTGAACTATATGACACAGTGGAGAGAGCTTTTCATAAGGAATCCTTTCTTTACTGAAAATGGACTCTATGAAGCACTAGGGATAGAGAAGAAATCGTGTAGCATTGCTGTGGCCGAGGCCAAGAACATGATCAGCGAACTTTCCGTCTCGTCATATTCGGCCGGCTCTCGCTGTGTGATTATCTGGCTTCCTGAGAAGATGCAGACTGAGGCCGCCAACCGACTGCTCAAGATAATAGAGGAGCCCTCGGACAACACTCTTTTCCTCTTCGTAACGCATGATCCGGAGAAAGTCCTAAAGACAATCCGTTCCCGTTGCCAGATCATAAGAGTACTGCCTGCGACTAAGGATCAGGTAGCCAAGGCTCTTCCGAGGTGGACAGGTGTAGATTCAGAGCAGGCTATATATGCGGCTAATTTCTGTGCTGGAAGTATTGGCGTAGCTATCAGAAGTCTTGCGGAAAAAGATGAGAACGTCGTAATGACAGATACATTCATGGCTCTGATGGACGCAGTCATAGCACGGGACTTATTGACTGCCCTTGATGTCGGAGATACTCTATCTGCTTTGGATTCAAGGGAAAAACAAAAAGCTTTTTGTAAATTTGCTTCCGATAGCGTAAGGAAAATCTTCATGCTTCAGAAAGGTCTTCCAGGTATATCCGGGATAAGGCCTGAAGATATGGACTTCTACAAGGAGACAGCCCGTAAATGCGGGCCGGATTTCTGTACTCGCGCATTAAAGATAATAAGCAGAGCCAACTCCATGATCGCAAGGAATGTGAACCAGAAGATCATATTCACGAACATGGTAAGTCGTCTGTTTGTAAGTTAGAGAAGACTATAGATGGATAATAACGAGAATATACAGTTCGATTGTCACCGTGGGTGCATGACTTTCCGCGATGACAATGATGAATTGAACTGCACTTACCGCCGGGGCTGTTGCAAGCTTGAAGACTATAACTGGCTTCAGGGGATCACTCAGGATCAGTATTCTGAGCTTATGGAGGTGAGATTTAAGAATACGCGTAAAGGTTTCTATACCAATGCTTCAGGGCAGAGCGTCAAGATGGGCGATCTGGTCATAGTCGAGGCCCAGAACGGTCATGATCTTGGTATTGTGACTCTTGACGGACCTATCGTCGTGCGTCAGATGAGAAGCAAAGGCATCGACCCGGCACAGACAGAGTTCAAGAAGGTATATCGCAAGGCAAAGAGCTTTGACATAGAGAAATGGCAAGAAGCCATAGCAAGGGAGCAGCAGACAATGATCCGAGCAAGACAGATTGCCGTGGAGCTCGGCCTCGACATGAAGATAGGAGACGTTGAGTTCCAGGGAGATGGGACCAAAGCCATATTCTACTATATTGCCGATGGAAGAGTTGATTTCCGACAGCTTATAAAAGTATTTGCCGAAGAGTTCCAGATAAGGATCGAGATGAAACAGATAGGCGCGCGCCAAGAAGCCGGCCTTATTGGAGGTATAGGTATTTGCGGCCGTGAACTGTGCTGTGCCAACTATATTACCAATTTCAAATCCATCACCACAGCTGCGGCCCGCTGTCAAGACCTTTCGCTCAACCCCCAGAAGTTGGCCGGACAATGCGGCAAACTCAAATGCTGCCTTAACTATGAGGTTGCAACATATCTTGACGCCCAGTCCCGCATCCCTAAGGTGACAGAACCTCTTGAATTCGAGGACGGTCAGGCTTTCCTCATGAAGACAGATATTTTGCGAGAAATAATGTATTTCTCCTATGACAAGGGGTCTTTGGCCAATCTTTACCCGCTCTCCGCATCTGAGGTGATGGAAGTCATCAAGATGAACCGTCGCGGAGTCAAGCCGGAGTCCTTGAAGACAGAGCCAGAGCCGGAGTCGCCTGAGTTTGTCACTGCAGTGGGAGATGACAGCATTACCCGATTCGATGCTCCGAAACGTAAGAGCAAGAGATCTAATTCAGGAAAGCAGGGCGGAAGGCCAGGTAACGGTATCAATCAGCGTCAGTCGCAGAGAAATAAGCCTAAGCCGGACAACCTCCAGTCTCAGACTATGGTGGAGAAGGCTAACCGCGATAAATAGGAGTATCTCTCCCAAAAGCTGCCATGAAGATAAAAATTAACCTATATGGGGCACGGTAAACTCAAGAAATTTAACGAGAACGATACATTCTCATGCCTCCTTCAACCAAGTACAGAAGAGGTGTTGTCGGAGAAATGTGAGGGTGACAAGTCGCTCAATCTGAAGCCGCATCCCATACGTGGGCATTGGGCAGAAAAAATGTTCGGTAATTCGCTTTCAGCAGCCGAGACTCAGGATAAGAAAATTGTCCTTGAACTTGGTTGTGGAAAGGGTGAATATACAATTGCCCTTGCCGAGAGACATCCCGAAAATAATTTCATCGGTGTGGATATTAAGGGCGCAAGGCTTTGGACCGGTGCTAAATATGCTTCGGTTCATTCTCTTTCCAATGTGGCATTCCTGAGGACAAGGATTGAGTTTGTAGAGGCTTTTTTTGCTCCCAGTGAAGTATCGGAGATATGGCTTACATTCTCTGACCCTCAGATGAAGAGCGAGAACAGTCGTCTTACCAGCCCCGTATTCCTTGAGCGCTACAGACATTTTCTGCGTAAAGAAGGGATTATAAGGCTCAAGACAGACAGTACTTTCCTATATGAATATACCAAGGCGGTCTGTGAGGCTAATGGATTGGAGATACTGGCTTGTACATCAGATCTTTATGCAAAGGAAAGGGACTGCCCGGGCTTTCCGGACGAGCTTTTCGAGGTACAGACTTTCTATGAGAAGAATTTCCTTGAGCAGGGATTTCCCATCAATTACATCGCATTCAGAATAGAGAGAGAAGGGGATTTCGTCTACCCGAATTTTGATGCCGCATATTGGAGGGCAGAGGAGAAACCGCGTCTGCTTCCCGGTCATCAACGCCCTGCTTCCCGGTAGAATCTCGGCTTTCATCCTGTCAGCACCAGAGATATTCCGTCAATTCTTACCGCTATGTATGTCAGTGGTAGACATCGTATAGTCTTAAGTTGTATACATCGTTCAGTTAAGTGATAGATGTCGTGCAGTTAGTGTCAGGGGAGAGTCCAGTGAATCTTCACGCCCTTGCGCTCCATACCCCTGAACCAGGTCATTTGGCGTTTGGCAAACTGGTGTATTGCATTAGAGAGCAATGTGCGCATCTCCTCAAGGCTGATAATCCCGAGCACATATTGTGTGACAAATTTGTATTCCAGACCGTAATATATCAGGTCTTCGGGATGTATCCCACTGTCTATAAGCCGCTTGACTTCGTCTGTCAAACCCTCTGAAAGTCTTGCGTCCAATCTTGCATCAATTCTTCTGTTACGCTCTTCCCGACTCACAAGGGTGCCGATGAAATAAGTCTTCTTAGGAAGGTATGAAGTCCTTGTGACTGGATGTGACTGCTGGTAGAGCCCGATTTCAATGGCTCTTATCATCCTTTTGCGGGTGTCTATGTCTGTCTTGTTGTGCAGAGTCTTGAGAGTTGAAAGGAGCGCAATTAGCTCTTCATCACTTCTCTCCTCTAATTCTTCCCGTAAAGACGGATCTGCAGGCACGTCCGGAATCTCGTATCCGCATGTTGCGGCCTCAATGTACAGGCCGGAACCTCCGCAGAGTATAGGCACGTTGCCTCTATCGCGAATTTCCTTGTATGCCTTCTCGAAATCCCGTTGGAACTGGTATAGATCGTATTTGCTGCCGGCTTCCGCTATGTTGATAAGGTGGTATGGTACATCTCCGTATTCAGACAGGTCCTTGCCCGTGCCAATGTCCATACCCCTGTACACCTGCCTCGAATCCCCTGACAAAATCTCAGCGCGAGCGGTCTTGACTGGAGAGAGTCGCCTCAATATCCCGTCAATACTATGTGCAAGTCTGACAGCGTATCGTGTCTTACCCGATGCGGTAGGGCCAAGGACGCAGATAAGGTCGATATCTCCGTCAATATAGGCCTTGACGGTCGCCTCGATGTTGATTGTCTCCGGATTCGGGAGATCTGCTATCATTGTGTTACTGTATGGATTCTTTGTCGGCATAAGGCTCAATAAACATAGTGTGACAGGCAATACGGATTCCTGTTATCAAAGATAGTCTCTGTTTACCTTTTTTTCAAATACTATGTCGAGTAGATATTATTTCTCAATCTGGATGCCCTATCGTTGGAGGCTGACTGCTATATGTTTACAATCTCTTTGTTTGTAATCAATTTTCGAAAATATTGACAATAAGCAAAACTGATTTTAAATTTGCAGAATTGGCTGACCCAAAGGGCTGAAAAGTGTCTTTTGGTGTCGGCCTCTTGATTCAATTTATAATATATAAGGTATGCCGAAGGCGAAGAGCAGAGTACAGGTAAACAACAAGAGGGCCTCATTTGACTATGAGTTCCTTGAGACATATCAGGCGGGGATAGTGCTTGTAGGAACGGAGATTAAGTCGATCCGTGCCGGCCGGGCTTCCATGTCCGATGCATTCTGCTATTTCGACGGAGGACAGCTCTATGTGCGTGGGATCAATATAGCGCTTTATACGTGGGGTTCGTGGGGACAGCATGCCCCGCTGCGAGACAGGAAGCTGCTTCTGCAGAAGAGGGAGCTGAGACATCTGCATCAGAAAGTCAAAGAGAAAGGCCTAACAATAGTAGCCGTCCGTATGTATATAGCAGACAATGGCTATGCGAAGTTGCTGATTGCCCTTGCGCGTGGTAAGAAAATGTATGACAAGCGTCAGTCTATCAAGGACAAGGACCTTCGCCGCGCTATGGAGCGGGGGGAGTACTGATTGACTATTCAGAGATATGGTCGAGGTTTACCTCGCTGAAAAACAAGAAAAAGGGGCTTGACTAATGCTTTTTAGTCAGCCCCATATTTTATATGTATGTCGCCTTGTTGTATGTGCCGGGGTTTATATTCCGAATGCTTCTTTGATCTTGTCTACGGCATCAAGTGCCTCCCAACCAAAGAATAGAATTTCTTTCTCTACCGGCTTGCCGTCACGTATCAGCTTTACGACTTGCTTGTAGGGCTTGCGTCCGAAATGGCCGTAAGTCGCAGTCGGCTCATAGATAGGATTCTTGAGTTGGAATTTCTCGATGATCTTGGCAGGACGCAGATCGAATAGCTCTCCGACTTTATCGGCTATATAGGCATCCTCTAACTTCTTGCCGTCCTTGCCCGTAGCCGCAGTGCCAAAAGTATCCACGAAGATGCTTACTGGCTCCGGTATTCCTATGGCATAGGCAAGTTGTACGAGTGCTTCTTCTGCAACTCCAGCCGCCACAAGGTTCTTGGCGATATATCTTGCAGCGTAAGCCGCAGATCTGTCAACCTTTGAAGGGTCTTTGCCTGAGAATGCTCCGCCACCGTGCGCTCCGCGTCCCCCGTATGTGTCCACGATGATTTTGCGTCCTGTCAGCCCGGTATCCCCGTGAGGGCCTCCGATCACAAATTTGCCCGTAGGATTGACATGAAGTATGAATGCGCCGTCAAACAGTTTTGCTGTCTTCTCTGGAAGTTGGGCTATAATCTTGGGCAGTACAATGTTGCGGATATCTTCCTCGATCTTGTCATGCATGGCCGCGTCCGTCTTGTCAGCCCCGTATTGTCTTACTGCCTGCTCATAGGTGATGTTGCCAAGAGAAGGAGCTACGAACTCGTCATGTTGTGTAGAGATAACAATGGTATGCACTCTTACAGGATGATGGTTCTCGTCATATTCTATTGTAAACTGAGACTTGGCGTCTGGACGAAGGTAGGGCATAAGATCCCTGTTGTTTTTCCTGATATCAGCGAGTACCAAGAGGGCGAGATGCGAGAGGGCAAGCGGAAGCGGCATATATTCTTCTGTATCTGTGCATGCGTATCCGAACATCATGCCCTGGTCTCCGGCGCCCTGTTCTTCGGGGGTGCTTCTTACTACGCCTCTGTTGATATCGCTGCTCTGCTCGTGTATGGCAGACAGGACTCCACAGGAATTGCCGTCGAACATGTATTCGGCCTTATTGTAGCCGATCTTGTTGATTACATTCCTTACCGTTGTCTGGATATCTACATAAGCATGCTCTGCACTTACTTCACCTCCAACAACTACCAATCCAGTACTGCAGAAAGTCTCACAGGCTACTTTGGCTTCTTCATCTTGTCTTAGGAATTCGTCAAGGATTGCATCGGATATCTGGTCTGCGACCTTGTCGGGATGCCCCTCAGATACTGATTCTGATGTGAATAAATAATCCATATCTGTATAAAAATAAAAAAACAACATCTCCGCGCTGAGAGACGTTGCAACCAAAAACTCATCAAATACTGATATGCTGCCGGAAGAGTGGCCATAAGGCCTGTCCGAGGTAGAGGCATTTTAGCATTTTTTATGGTGGTTGCAAGCAGTCAAATCTTTCCACGCGTATTTTGCAAAGTTAGCTATACTTTCTGATTTGCCAAAATATTTTTGCTTTATTATTACAATATGGTGACAAATGACTTGTTGTTGATTATTAAAAAGTTATAAATATTGTTTTTATTTTCATATGTTAAAGTAAAAATGTACTTTTGCGGCAAAATTTATTATCTCTATGAATTATTCATTCAAGCATCTGTTGCTTGCCGGCATTTCAATGTTGGCGAGTGGCTTAGTTTATGCTCAAGTGACAACGTCGTCTCTGAGCGGACGAATTGTCGATGAAAGCGGAGAGCCGGTTATCGGTGCTGCAGTAGTTGCAGTTCACGAGCCATCCGGTACATCTTATGGCGCTGTAGTAAATAACAGCGGCCAGTACACAATCAATGGTATGCGTACCGGCGGCCCTTACAAAGTTGAGGTGTCTGCATTGGGCTACACTACTGTGGTATTCAAGGATATCACTCTCCAGCTTGCCGAAGTCTCCAACATCAATGCTACACTCAAGGAGTCTTCTGAATTCCTTGAAGAGGTTGTTGTCATAGGCACAGCTGCATCAAAGTTCAGCACAGAGAAGACGGGAGCGGCTACAAACATCTCCAATTCCCAGATAACATCTCTGCCTACGGTCAGTAGAAGTCTTACAGATGTTACGAGGCTCTCTCCTTACGGAGGAAATGGAATGACGTTCGTCGGATCGGACGGCCGTACTGCCAATTTCACTGTTGATGGTGCCAATTTCAACAACAACTTCGGTCTTAATGAAGATCTTCCTGGCGGTGGTAATCCTATTTCCATCGATGCCATTGAGGAAATGCAGGTGGTGATCTCACCATATGATGTCCGTCAGACTGACTTCATCGGAGGAGGTGTAAATGCTATCACAAAGTCAGGTACAAATACCTTCAAGGGATCGGCTTACGTATATCACAAGAATGAAAATCTTCGCGGTGATACCATCGATGGACAGCAGATAACCAGTGCCCGTGACAAGGATCGCAACACTATCTACGGTGCTACATTCGGAGGCCCTATCATCAAGAACAAACTATTCTTCTTCGTCAATTTCGAATATTCCAAGACTCCTACAGTCGCCAACCGTTGGCGTGCTTCTACTGACGGAGTGATGCTCCCAGAAGACTTTGTCTCCAGGACTACAGAAGCGGATCTACAGAAGATCTCTGACTTTGTCAAGAACAAATACGGATACGATACCGGTTCTTACAAGAGTTTCCCGGCAGACGAGAGCAATATGAAAGCTCTTGCAAGGATAGACTGGAACATTAACGAGAAGAATCACCTGTCTGTCCGTTACAATTATACTATGGACAAGAGTTGGACTGCTACGAATGCTACTTCAATGGATGGTGGTTCGCGTTCGGCGTATGCCCGTTTTTCCCAGTATTCGATGGCTTACGCCAATTCGATGTACTCTTCTAATAAGCTTGCGACTACAGTAGCAGCCGAGCTCAACAGCCGTATATCGAACAACCTTTCCAACCGTTTCATCGCCACATTCTCAAAGCTTGACGATAGGAGAGGTTCCAATTCCAATGAATTCCCTTTCATAGACATAAGAAATGATGACGGAAGCGAGATCCTTCCTTATATATCTCTTGGTTATGAACTCTTTACATGGAACAACGGAGTTCACAACAACGTCTTCAATGTCAAGAATGACCTTACATATTATGTAGGCAACCATACGATTACCGGTGGTCTGAGCTACGAGTATCAGATGGCCGACAACTCATATATGAGAAACGGAACAGGCTACTACCGTTATCGCAGCATGGATGACTTCATGGAAGGAGCTGCTCCTGAGATTGTCTGCCTTACTTACGGATACAATGGTGAGACTTCACCGGCTGCCCGTGTACGCTACAACAAAGCTGGCCTTTATGCTCAGGATGAGTGGTCTATAACAGACAAGTTTAAGCTTACTTATGGCCTTCGTCTTGACGGACTCTTCTTCAGCAACAAGGATCTTATGCACAACAACAAGATCTATAACCTTGACTATGCAGGAAGACATATCGATACTGGCAAATGGCCTTCTTCCAAGGTGTATTTCTCGCCTCGTATCGGTTTTACATATGATATCCTTGGAGATAAGAGCTTGAAACTCAGAGGCGGTACAGGCCTTTTCACAGGACGTCTCCCTCTCGTGTTCTTCACGAACATGCCTACCAGCTCAGGTATGGTGCAGTATCAGGCACAGTTGACAAATACAAAGGCCAATCCTAACTTGATGGACAATTTCAAAGGTGGTCTTGTTACAGATGCCAATGGCAAGGCTACTATTGATGCTCTTCGTGACAAGCTGGTCTCGCTGGGTTATCCTTCTACAATAAGTCCTGCTGATGGTACACTTCCATCTACTATATCTGCAGTAGATCCTAAGTTCAAGATGCCTCAGGTATGGAAGACCTCTGTCGCAATCGATTATTCTTTCCCTACGTCATTCCCGTTCTCAATCAGTGCTGAAGGTATCTTCAACAAAGCTGTGAATGCTGTGACTATGGAAGATTACAGTGTCAAGCCGGTCAATGGATTCGCTCACTTCAACGGTGCTGACAACCGTCCTATATTCCAGGACTACAAATACATGTATGTAGACGATGAGGGCAAGACTGTCAATATGCCGAGTGCCTTTGTGCTTTCAAATACAAGCAAAGGCTATGGCTACTCTGCCAATGTAACAGTGAACATGACTCCTATCAAGGAACTCAACCTCATGGCAGCTTATACTCATACCGTGTCCAAGGAAGTTACCGGTATGCCGGGCAACAACGCCTCGTCAGTGATGAATTATATCTTCACTGTCAACGGTCCTAACGATCCTGGTCTGCACAACTCGCAGTATGTCACTCCTGACAGATTTATTGCAGCCTTGACTCACAATGACAAGTGCGGCAACCACTTCAGCTTCATATATGAGACCTGGAGAGGCGGCTCCAATTATTCTTACGGCATGGTTAATGATATCAATGGTGACGGTTACAATTACGACTCCATCTACATCCCTACAGATGAGGAAGTAGCTAAAGGTGATTTCCGTTTTGTATCGGATGGTGACAGAGATCGTTTCATGGCATTCGTTCACAAGGACAAATATCTGTCCAAGCATCAGGGTGACTATGCTGAGGCCTACAGCGTATACTCTCCTTGGGTTCACAGGGTTGACTTTAGCTACAAGCATGATTTCAGGATCAAGGCCGGCAAGACTATGAATGTACTCCAGCTTAGCTTCGATATCAAGAATCTGCTCAACCTCTTCAATTCAAGTTGGGGAGTCAGCAAATATATGAACCCTGAGCTCAATTCAGGAAGAATCCTTGAGTATAAGGGCATTGACAAGGAAGGATATGCTACATTCTCTACCCCGAAAGCCGTTAGTGGCAATACCAAGATTTGGGAGTTCAATCATGCTATAGGTCAGTGCTGGTATGCTTCCATAGGTATCAAGTACATGTTCAATTAATTTATCCAGAATATGAAATTTAAATCTATAATTGCGGCTGCTGCCACTGCTCTTGCAGTATTGGCCGGCTGCGAGGAGACGCAGGAGAGATTTCTTGACGAAGTACGCGTATCCTCATCGTATGTTGCCTTGCCGATTGCCGGAGGCGAAGATACGGTTAAGGTCGTCGCTAAGACTGATTGGGTATTGTCCGGGATTCCAGACTGGGTCAAGGTTGCACCTACTTCCGGTTCGGCTGGAAAATTTGATGTGATATTCAAGGCAAAAAAGAGTGACACTACAAGGACTGCAGTGCTTTCTCTCGATTGCTACAGGAATGATGAGATAGTTGCTCAGCAGACTATCAATCTCATGCAGATGGCCAATAAGGTGGAGCTTCCTGTTTCTACAGTAGCCCAAGTGCTTGCCGGTGAAGATGGAAAGCAGTATCGCCTTAAAGGTGTTGCGAAGAACATCTATAATAAAGAGTACGGCAATTGGTATCTGAAGGATAATACCGGTGAGATTCTTGTTTACGGTACTTTGTATGAAGGAGTTGAGAAGAAGTTCGAAGAACTCGGACTTGAGCCAGGTGACAGTGTTACTATAGAGGGTCCCAGAACTACTTATGGTAAGACTGTGGAGATTGTAAACGCTACTGTCATAAGTATAAAGAAATCTCTTATCTCGTTAGCAAGAGTAGAGCCTAATGACACACTCGACATAGCCGGAGGTGAAGTTACGGTTGTTCTTGCATGCAAGGGTGACGGAGTCTCCATCAATGTCCCTGATGATGCTAAGTCATGGCTTCTTCCTATCGGTGTAAAGTCTGAAGCTGATTCTGCAAGGGTTACTTTCAATGTCCTTGAAAATACTCTAGGTGACAGGTCAGCAACTGTTACTTTCTCTACGACATCTAAAGGCACAGAGTACACTGCTGAGGCCAAGATCAGTCAGAAAGGTTCTATTATCGATGCTACGGCTGCCGAGATCAATGCTGCTGCCGACGATGGCCTCTATCGCCTTACAGGTTATATCTCTGAAGATACAGGAAGTAAGTATGGCAATATTTATGTGACGGATGCTACTGGTACTGTCTATGTATATGGAGTACTGAATGGCAAAGGCGAATCACAGAAATGGCTTGATATGGGTATAGCTCAAGGCGATATCATCACCCTTTTCGGTAAGAAGACAACCCATAAGGGCAATCCTCAGCTCATGAATGCTTCAGTAGAGTCTTTCAAGAGTGTAGATGATATCACTGTTGCCGAGTTTGTAACCAAGAAAGATGACGAGGCGACTTATTTCCGCTTGACAGGTACTGTGGACGGTCTCAAGGACGGTGACGCTTATGGCAATTTCAATCTTAAGGACGAGTCAGGTTCTGTCTATGTGTATGGCTTGCTTGCCGGTTGGGGCGGTCCTAAGAAAGAGTTCCAGAAACTTGGTATTGCAAACGGCGATAAGATCGTCATCGTAGGCGCTGTCGGTTCACACGATGATAAGAAACAGGTTGTCAATGCCTTTTTCGTTTCCAAGGTTGAAGACACTCCGGTTGACCCGGTTGATCCTGCTTCATCTGAGACAATCCTCATCTCTGACTGCTTTACTGGTGATGCCGATTCTTCCCTTGAAGATGGTAAGAATTACACATGGGGAACACTGTCTGTTACTTATACCAAGAATAATACTTCCAGTCCTTCTAAATATAGTTCTTCAGATAAAGGTTTTAGGTTCTATAAAGGTGATATTCTCACTTTTGATGCTGGCAGCAAGACTATTACAAGTATAGTCTTTACGACATATGGAGGCAAGAACGGCCCTCTGTCTGCGGATAAGGGGTCTTTCGATGCCAATACTTGTACTTGGACAGGTGAGGCTTCTAAGGTGGCATTTACTGCAGATTCTCAGATGCGCTTCAACAAACTTGTAGTGACATATAAGAAGTAGACATCAATCACCTCCTGCATAGTGCAGGTGAATATGCTGAAGAGCCGACTCTTACAGGGAGTCGGCTCTTTTTCTGTTTATCTACGGCTGATTCGTCTGGGAGGATAGTTTGCTCTGGCTTTATGTGCTCTTTTATCTGCCGATATTATCCTACCAAATGTCTATTAGCCCAATTTTTCTTGTCGGGGGGGGGGATACTAATAGAGGGTGATTATCCATTGTCGGATAATCACCCTCTTTGCGCGGAAGCGGCAGGATTCGAACCTGCGAACCGCTTTGACACGGTTAACTGTTTTCGAGGCAGCCTCCTTCAACCGCTCGGACACGCTTCCATCGCGCTATTAGCTTGCGCTCTATATGTCAAACCCCTCGAATCCCCTTACAAGGGGACGATCAGGACTTCCGCTCATGCTATTGGTAAGTCCAATGCTTCATTCGCTCCGTCCGGCGTATGACTACGCCCAGTGCGCTATTAGCTTGCGCTCTTCCTATAGCGTGAAGAGCAAATTTAAGGCAAGTCTACCGATTTTACAAGTTTTTGGGCGAGGTTTACGAATGCCATGCCGTCTGGCCTTGTAGACAGAGCGGCAGGCTCTCCCGCATCCCCGTCCTCTCGAATACTTTGTACGAGAGGGATCTGGCCAAGAAGAGGTATTCCGTATTTCTCTGCCATTTTCTCCCCGCCGCCTTTGCCGAATATATAGTATTTATTGTCCGGAAGCTCTGCTGGAGTAAACCATGCCATATTCTCTACAATACCGAATAGTTTCCTGTTGATGTTCTTGTTGCGGAACATGTCCACACCTTTCTCGACATCGGCCAAAGCAACAGTTTGAGGCGTAGTGACGATCACTGCTCCCTCCATAGGAATATCCTGTACGAGGCTTATGTGTATATCGCCTGTTCCTGGAGGCATGTCGATGAGAAGATAGTCAAGGATACCCCATCTCACTTGCAGTATCATCTGTTTCAAAGCATTGCAAGCCATGGGACCTCGCCATATCAGAGCCTGCCCTTCCTTGGCGAAATACCCGATAGACATCCATTTTACCCCGAATTTCTCAATGGGCAGAATTATGTCCTTGCCGTCTTCCTTGATAGCTTCAGGCATCGCTCCTTCTGTGCCCGTCATGACAGGGATAGACGGCCCGTAGACATCTGCATCTGCCAGTCCGACCTTGTATCCAGAACGAGCCAATGCGACGGCAAGATTGACAGCCACGGTAGATTTCCCGACACCTCCTTTTCCTGAAGCCACACCTATGATGTGCCTTACGTTGGTCAACTCCTCAAGGCTAAACTCCAGGCCGGCATGCTTTCTGGCTTGAGGCTCTTCCTTTACTGTCGTCACTATATTGACATTGTCAAAGTCGGAAGTGTGCCTAAAAACAGCAGCCTTTGCGCTACCGGTGATGTATTCTGCAAGAGGGTCTCTCTTTCCTGGAAATGCGAGCGTTATCGTGAGATTCCTCCCATCGATCTCTACTTTCTCCACATATCCGAGTTCCACTATGTCCTTATCTCCCTTGCCTGGATGAAGCACATCCTTCAGCATTTGGATAATATCGTCTTTTGTCATTGTTACTGTCTTACTATGTTCATTTCATCAAGAAGGTATCCTGCTCCTCCGACTTTGTCTACAAGGAACAGAACGTAGCGGATATCCACGCAGATACATCTCTGCAGGTCCGGCTCGAACATAACATCGCTAGACATTGATTCCCAGTTGCCGTCGAATGCCAGTCCTATCAGCTCACCGTCTGCATTCATTACAGGGCTGCCGGAATTTCCTCCGGTAATGTCATTGTTGGTGATGAAGCAGGTTCGGACTTTTCCGTCGGCATCTGCATATTGACCGAAGTCATGGGCTTCATACAGCTCTTTAAGCTTTGCCGGTACGTGGAACTCATATACGTCAGGATTCTCTTTCTGCATCACCCCGTCAAGAGTCGTGTAATATTTGTAGATCACACCATCTGCAGGGGAGTAGCCCTTGACTGTGCCATAAGTCAGCCTCATGGTGAAGTTTGCGTCTGGATAGGTCGGCTTACCTTTTTCCCACTCGAGCAGTCCTGCTGCAAAAGCCTTGCTTCCCTTGGCAAGAGTGTCGTTCCATTTTGACTGTGCCGTGTAGAGGGATATATACCTTTTCCCTATGGCATTGTACAGTGCAGTTGCGGGATCGCTCTTGAAGGTGCCGTATGTGAAGTCTGGGTCATCTAATTTATTTGCAGATGTAAATAAAGTGTTGTCAAACAGGCTGTCTACATATGTCTCAATATCCATGGAAGCGAAATCCACTCCCTCAATCTCAAGCGCATCTTCCGCTCTTGCATGATCCCTGTAATAGCTAAGCAGGGCCTTTGCGATCTTTCTCTCCAATGCGTCATCATAGTCCTTGAGCGATGAGATGACTGCCTCTTTGCCGGCCTGTAGTGCTGCAGCTGAATCTTCTGATTCCCGGACATTACTACGGAAGCTGTTTATGAAAGCTCCTGCAAGCTGGAATGGGGCGGTTGCCAGGCCTGTCTCGCTTAGCAGTGTAAATGCCAATACGTCTGCGGCAGAGCTGTCTACTGCTGTCCTAATCTCCTCTAAAGCCTGTCCATATTTCTCTCTTCTGTGTTTATTGCCGTCCACCCAATTCATGAAGGAGGATTCTTTCTGTTCTTCTCTTCCAATGATGTCCAAGGTCTTGAATGCTTTTCGCTGACCTATCCATTTCTTCCAGCCATTTGCTGAGCTTGCATATTTGTTGGCATATTTAAGGCGCACCTCGGGGTCGGCTTCCATGGCTTCTTTCATCAGGCCCTGTCTTAGTGTGCGCACGTCTATGCGTATGTCCTGCTTCTTGAGCATAAGCTCCAACTGGTCAGCCGTCTGGAATCTCTGTGTCCTTCCAGGATAACCCATGATGAAGGTGAAATCCCCCTCGTCCACACCTTTAAGGGAGATCTTCAGAGACTGCTTTGGCGTATATGGAACATTGTCTTTGCTATAGTCTGCCGGTTCGTTGTCCTTACCCGCATATACCCTGAACATGGAGAAATCACCAGTGTGGCGCGGCCACATCCAGTTGTCGGTCTCCCCTCCGAATTTGCCGACAGAAGCAGGCGGAGCCCCTACGAAGCGGACATCGGTGTAAGTCTTGTATACTATGAGGTAGGTGACATTGTCATTGTAGAAATCCATGATGGTCACTCTGCAGTTGGGATTTTCCCCTTCTGCTGTGCTTTTGAGCATTTTCACGGCAGCCTCGGCAGCGGCTTCAGCATAATCATCTGCATTGCTGCTATCCTTGTATTCTTTAAGAGCTGCCTCCTTAGCCTTCTCTATGATCGGTGTTATATCAGTCATTTTCTGCAGGAAAGTGACGCTGAGTCCCTTTGCCGGCAATTCTTCAGACCTGTTCATAGCCCAGAACCCGTCTTCCAAGTAGTTGTGCTCGGGAGTGCTGAGCTTCTGTATAGTGGAGTAGCCGCAGTGATGGTTTGTGACAAGGAGTCCTTCATTCGAGATGATCTCTCCAGTGCATCCTCCTCCGAATTGGACAATCGCGTCTTTGAGCGAGGAATGGTTGATGTCATAGATCTGTTCTGCCGAGAGTTTGCAGCCCATATCTGTCATGACTTTGCTGTTCATTTTCTCTAAAAGAGGGAGAAGCCACATTCCTTCATCAGCGAAGGATGGGCAGATTGCAGCTAAGACAGATGCCGCTGTCAAGAGTATTTTCTTCATTATGTTGTTGTAAATTTAATCTGAATTTCAAAAATAACGGGCGTCATCTTGTTAGAATCCGTTTTCTACTTTAAATGTACGAATTTAGAAACTGTTTTGAATTTTTCAAAACCATCTTTTACTGTCTGTATCGCCGCTTGTGTCGTCTGGCTCTGAGCCTTCAGCGGCTTTCCGATAAGTGCTATTATATGTCTCCGAATTGAAGATACCTGTCTTCGGGGATTCCATCAAGCCCCTTCGGGTGGAAACTTCGCCTGTGATAAGGAGAGAATCCGTATTTTCGTATAGCTTCGAGATGCTCCGGAGTAGGGTAGCCCATGTTCCTGTCCCAACCGTACATCGGAAATTCGACTGATATTTTCTTCATGTATTCGTCGCGTGCCGTTTTGGCCAATACAGAGGCGGCTGCTATCGAGGCAAATGTCGCGTCACCCTTTACTATCGTTCTGTAATCATTTACCCCATATCTGTCAAAAGGCCTGAATTTGTTGCCGTCTATGATAAGAAACTCGGGTCTTGGGTTAAGTCTTAGAATGGCTCTTTGCATTCCGGTCACGGATGCCCATAAAATATTGAGACTGTCGATCTCCTCTGGAAATACATATTCTACAGCCCACGCGATAGCCTCTTTCTTGATAATTTCGCGGAGTCTCTCCCTTGCGGCAGGAGTCATTTTCTTAGAATCGTTGAGCTCCAGATTGTGAAAATCCTTCGGTAGAATCACGGCTGCTGCACATACAGGGCCTGCCAACGGACCTCTGCCGGCCTCATCGCATCCTGCTTCAAGCAGCTTTTCTGTATATGATGTTGCAAGTCTTGGCGTATTCATTCTGATATGATGAAATAATACGCTAATTTAGTAAGCTTTTCGAAATGCCCTGTTATTCAGCAATTGTCTTTCGCTAATTCAGCAATTGTCTTTCGCATCAGTTAGCTGTCTTTTGAGAAGGGCAATGATCTCAGTCTTGGACTGGATGATCTCCCGTAGGTCAGCTATAGTCTTGTCTCTGTCTTCTATCTTCTCTATTAGGTCTGCGATACGCGCTTCATATGTCTCCTTCAGCTCGGCAAGCTTATTTTCATATTGTACTTTGGCTTCTTTGACAGTTCCTGAGTCCTTCAAGGGCGTGTATCCAAGCACAAGTTCTTCGGGCGTAGTGCCCAATACTGTGGCTATGTCGTTAAGGTGCTTGCTCACTATCAGTGAGTTGCCTTTCTCTATATTTCTGTATGTATTCCTGACAATTCCGAGCCTTCTGGCCATCTCGTCTTGAGAGATGCCTTCGTGTATCCTTCTTTGCGAGATATTCTTTTTTATCTTGTCATTGTCCATAAGTAATGACAAAATTATTTTGATTCTATTAAATTAAATGACAATATATTATGCGTAATGCACATAAAATATAGTCATACGGTCGGGTCTGTTAGTACATTAAAGAATCATAAAATCTGTGTCACTATTTTTCTTTATCACGCTCAAGTTTGTCATATTTGCCGTGAACATAAAAATTTGTCATATTATGGTTGACTGTACATTCAATCTTGTCATGTCGTACGAGAGATTTGCCTTGATGGTCTCTTCTCCTGAAATAATAAGAGACAGGAGGATGACATACCGCAAGATATGCCGTATTATTGGTGCAGACAGGAGGGCTTTGTCTTCATACATATATGATGAGCTCGGTTTTACCGGCAGAGAAGTCGTATCTAGATTGCGGGAAATTGAGCGTCATAAGACGTTTTTGAAGCCATCTTTTATTTTATTAAAACGGTATTGTTATTAAAATTTTATTTTATTAGATTTGCAATAGGCGATGACGGATTGCCGCTTCCTATTGCGGCGGGGATCCGTCTAAATTTGAAGCGGGATATGGCCTTCGAAGCCGCTTAGATAACCGATAAGTATTAATAACACATAATGTCATGAAATCCTATTCTACTAAAGACATCCGTAATGTGGTCTTGCTTGGCAGTACGAAGTCAGGTAAGACCACATTGGCGGAGGCAATGCTTTACGAGGGTAAAGTCATTGACAGACGGGGTACCGTCGAAGGCAGAAATACAGTGTCGGACAACACGGAGATTGAGCAGATGAATCAGCGCTCTATATTCTCGACGCCTTTGTACGCCGAGTTCATGGACACCAAGTTCAACATCATTGACACTCCAGGCGCAGATGATTTCATCGGTGGGGCTGTATCTGCTTTCAAGGTATGTGAGAACGGGATTCTAGTGATAAATGCACAACAGGGAGTAGAAGTAGGTACGGAGATATTTGCCCGTTATGCAGAGCAGTACAATGTCCCTATCATTGTCGCTGTCAATCAGCTCGATGCGGACAAAGCTGACTGGGATATGGTGCAGACCTCAATGAAAGAAGCGTTTGGCAACAAGCCTGTCATTGTTCAGTTCCCCGTCAATCCGGGAGCTTCATTTGACGGTTTTGTCGATGTTCTCAAGATGAAATACTATCATTTTAAAGATGATAGCGGAAAGAGAGAGGACCTAGAGATTCCGGAGAGCCTTAAAGACGAGGCTGAGCTTCTCAGGCAGACACTTATAGAGAAGGCGGCAGAGTATGACGATACCCTTATGGAGAAATTCTTTGCTGAGGGCGTGCTTACTGAGGACGAGATCCGAAAAGGCCTTGGTATAGGTATCCGTAAAGGTGAGGTGCTTCCTGTCTTCTGCCTGTCAGCCCGCAAGGATATAGGAGTGAAGCGTCTTATGGAATTTACTATTAAGACATCCGCTTCTCCGGAGATTACAGTGTCCGCCACTAAAGATGGTAGGGAGATAGCATGCAAGCGGGATGCACCTACGACACTGTTCATATATAAGACAGACGTTGAGCCGCATCTTGGAGAGGTCTCTTATTTCAAGGTGATGAGTGGCGAACTTGACGAGGGGATGGATCTGGAAGATGCCGAGACAGGGGGGCGCGAGAGGATTTCAACTATCTATGCAGTTGCAGGCGCCAAGAAAGAGAAAGTATCGGACATGTTGGCGGGTGATATAGGTTGTACCGTAAAGCTTCGGGCAGGAAAGACCAATGTGACTCTGTCCCAACCTGGTACAGGCATATCGTATGAGCATATCAAATTCCCGGCTCCCAAGTACCGCACGGCAATAAGAGCCAAGGTACAGGCGGATGACACGAAGCTAGGTGATGCCCTCTCGAGGATCTCGGCTCAGGATCCGACGGTGATAGTAGAATACTCGAAGGAGCTTAAGCAGACTATCCTGAGTGGTCAAGGAGAGCAGCATATCAACGTTGTCAAGTGGCGTCTGCAGAATGAATTCAAGGTCGAAGTAGAGCTTTTCCCTCCCAAGATACCTTACAGAGAGACAATTACCAAAGTTGCGACAGCGGAGTACCGTCACAAGAAGCAGTCCGGTGGTGCTGGGCAGTTCGGTGAAGTGCATTTGCTCATCTGTCCTATCGTAGAAGGTGTCCCGTTCACCAATAAATTCAAGATCGATGGTAAGGACACGACCCTCAATATAAAGAGTCAGGAAAGTTACAATCTAGATTGGGGCGGTAAGCTCGAATTCTATAACTGCGTTGTCGGAGGTGCCATAGATGCCCGTTTCATGCCGGCCATCCTTAAAGGTATCATGGAGAAGATGACAGAAGGACCGCTCACGGGCTCATATGCCAGGGATATTAGAGTATTCGTATATGATGGCAAGATGCATCCAGTGGATTCCAACGAGATCTCCTTTGTGCTGGCGGCCCGCAACGCTTTCAAGGAAGCGTTCCGCAATGCAGGACCAAAGATCATGGAGCCGATCTACAATCTTGAGGTTCTGACACCGGGAGAGTATATGGGCGCCTGTATGTCTGACCTGCAGAATAGGAGGGCTATTATCGAAGGCATGGCAAGTGAGAAAGGTTTTGAGGTTATAAAGGCCAGAGTACCGCTTGCAGAGTTGTACCGATATTCGACAGCATTGAGTTCGCTATCTTCAGGAAGTGCTACTTTTAATATGCAGTTCGCAGATTATCAGCCTGTTCCAGGTGATGTTCAAGCCAAGCTTCTCGCGGAGTATGCGGCTCATGATTCAAATGACGAATAAGGACTGACATAACCAACTTAATATTATTCTTATTCGTGGGCCGGGTTGATTGACTTCTTCCCGGCCCGATTCGTATCTCGGAATCAGTGTTTTCCGAGCCTTTTCTACGCTCTTTCTATACTCTGAAATATACATTTTGTCGAATGAAAAATTATTCTTACCTTTGCGACCCCTATATTGTATGGGGATCGCAATATTTATGTTATTAACCGATTAAAGATCAAGACAGTGGACACACAAAGTTACAAAACAGTCTACCTCAACAAGGCGACTGTGAAGAAAGAGTGGGTCGTCATCGATGCTACTGATCTGGCTCTCGGTCGTCTTGCAGCCCGTGTTGCTCTTGTCCTTAGAGGCAAGACCAAGCCTGGCTTTACTCCCAACGTGGATTGCGGTGACAATGTCATCGTTGTCAATGCTGAGAAGATTGCTCTTACAGGCAAGAAGATGACTGATAGGGTATACGTTCGTTATACCGGATATCCGGGTGGACAGCGTTTTACCACGCCTCAGGAGATCCTGCATCGCAGACCTGCAGAGTTGGTTAGGCGTGCTGTTAAGGGTATGCTTCCCAAGACAAGGCTCGGAGACAAGCTCATCGGCAACTTGTTTGTTTATGCAGGACCCGAGCATCCTCATCAGGCACAGCAGCCTAAGGAAATCAAGTTGAACGAAATTTAGTCAGAAGACATGGAAAAAACAGTAAACGCTCTTGGAAGACGTAAATCAGCTGTGGCCCGTGTTTATGTCGGTGCCGGTGCAGGTACTGTGACTATCAATGGTAAGGAACTTAAGGAGTATTTCCCTCTTGAGTCTCTTCAGTACATTGTATCACAGCCTTTTGAAGTTACCGGAACGGCAGGTCAGTTTGACGTGAAGGCAAACCTCGTAGGAGGTGGAATCAAAGGTCAGGCAGAAGCTCTTAGGCTTGGTATTGCTCGCGCATTGTGCGAGGTTGATGCCGAGGCTTATCGCTCTGCACTCAAGGCCGCAGGATTCCTTACCCGTGACTCAAGAGAAGTCGAGAGGAAGAAGCCTGGTCAGCCTGGCGCACGTCGTCGCTTCCAGTTCAGCAAGCGTTAGTCTTGCAGAAGGACTGATTTGCATGCACAGTCCGGTTGTGAAATTTTCGGATCTTGCGTGGGATGTGAATCCCGTTCAAGCTACCTGAAGATTGCCGAGACTGCGGAAAATTCCGGTGACCGGTATAGCCGCTACTCCGGGATTGATGAAAAGAGCCCATAGGCCGTGGCTAAGGCCTTTCGGGAAAGTGTAACAAAGAAACATCACTTAAAATGCCAAGAACAAATTTTCAGGATTTACTTCAGGCAGGTGCCCATTTCGGACATCTTGCGAGGAAATGGAATCCTAAGATGGCTCCCTATATCTTCATAGAGAGAAACGGAATCCATATCATCGACCTGCACAAGACTATCGTCAAGATAGACGAGGCAGCTGAGGTTATGAAAGAATTAGCCCGTTCAGGACGTAGAATCCTCTTCGTGGCTACAAAGAAGCAGGCAAAGGACATTATCGCCGAGAAAGCCGCTTCTGTCAATATGCCTTATGTAACTGAGAGGTGGCCGGGCGGAATGCTCACCAATTTCCCTACAATCCGTAAGGCTATAAAGAAAATGTCTACCATCGACAAGATGAAGGAAGATGGTACATACGACAAGCTTGCAAAGCGTGAAAGACTCCAGATCGATCGTCAGAGAGCAAAATTGGAGAAGAACTTGGGCTCAATCAGGGATATGAGCCGTCTTCCCTCCGCATTGTTTGTAGTCGATATCCAGAAAGAGGCAAATGCCGTCAAGGAAGCCAACCGTCTGGGTATCCCGGTAATCGCTATGGTTGATACATGTTGCGATCCTACCCCGATTGATTATGTGATACCGGCCAATGATGATGCCTCAAAGTCGATAGAGTATATCACCGATGCACTTTGCAAGGCTATTCAGGAAGGCTTGGACGAGAGAAAGCTGGAGAAGGAGAAAGAGGCTACTGCAGAGGCTGCAGAGAAGCCTGCTCAGAAGAAGCTTCGTCCACGCAGAGTCTCTAAGGAAGATGCTCCTGCAGCAGAAGCACCCAAGGCAGAGGCCGCTCCGGCAACTGAGCCTGCTCCAGTAGCAGCAGAGGCAGCTCCCGCAGCAGAGGCACCCAAGACAGAGGAATAATTTTAATCAGAAGAAAACTATGCAGATTACAGCAGCTGACGTAATGAAATTACGTAAGATGACAAGTGCCGGCATGATGGATTGCAAGAAGGCTCTTACAGAGGCTGAAGGCGATTTCGACAAGGCTGTCGAGATTATCCGTGAGAAAGGCAAGCTTGTCGCAGCGAAGAGGGCAGACCGCGAGACCACAGAAGGTGCGGTTCTTGTCCGTATCAATGGCAACAAGGCCATTATCGTATGCCTTGGTTGCGAGACTGATTTCGTATCCGCAACTCCTGATTTCAAGAAACTTGCAAACGATATCGCTGACGCAGCTATAGCAGCCTTCCCCAAGGACGTAGAAGAATTGAAGAATGTAAAGCTTGCTGACGGCCACACCGTTGAGGAAGAGATTTCTGCCCAGACAGGAAGGACTGGTGAGAAACATGTCCTCGCTTACTATTCTACAGTTGAAGCTCCGTACATTGCACAGTACGTACACAACAACTCCAAGGTCGCTTCCGTTGTCGCATTCAACAAGGAAGTCCCTGCAGAGATAGGCAAGAACGTTGCACAGCAGGTAACTGCAATGCATCCAGTATCTGTCTCAGAGGCTGACTGCCCTAAGGAGACTGTAGAGAAGGAGCTTGCGATGTACAAGCAGCAGATAGCAGAGGATCCGAAGATGGCTGGCAAGCCTGAGGCTATGCTTGAGAATATCGCCAAAGGCAAGTTGAAGAAATTCTTCAAGGAGCAGACCCTTGAGGATCAAGAGTATATCTGGGATAATAAGATGTCCGTACTTGACTACATCCACACAGCCGACAAGGATGCCAAGGTAGTTGAGTTCCGCAGATTCTCCCTTACTGACTAGGAATCTGTTTAAAATTTTGTCAAAAATTCTTTTATGGATCTTTTCTGTCTGTTTCGTTAGATTTTTATCATTCAGATAGCGCCTGCTATCCTTTTCAAAAAATCTTAGAAACATCCTGGAAAACCCCTCATAAAATTTATAATGACAAAAATTTAAACAGCCTCTAAATTGCCCGGCTTTCCCCGGCACAGTCTATATTGTATAAAGGTTGTACCTCGCAAGGTGCGGCCTTTTTTGTTGTTTTATGTCATTGCTATACGATTAGTCAGGCATTATGTCTTAAACTTCCGTTCCATCTTTTGTGAGTAGACCCATTATGTCTTATCCGGATGTCTTTTTTAGACGATAGCTTACTTCCAATAGCGTTGTAGCAAAATTGTCTTATTTTCTTCAAATCATCATTACGGTATCAAAACATTTTCTTAACAATCGACCTGTAAATTTGTTGCCGTAAACTGGAAATGATGATTATCAAGAAGATTATCGTCGCTGTTATGGCGACAATGCTTATGAGTGTGGCGGTAAAGGCCGTAGAAGTAAAAGGAACAATAAAGGACAGCGCGACGGGTGAGCCTCTTGTAGGTGCAGCCGTAATGCAAGTTACATCCCAATCGGAAGGGGAAAATGTATATGGAGCCGGTGTCGTTACGGATATTGACGGCAATTTCTCCATTGAGCTTCGTGAAGGTAGCCATACAATTGAGTTCTCATATATAGCGTATAAGCCTAAGGTGATCGAGTTGAATGTGACAAAAGGCATGCAGCCGCTTGCCATTACCCTTGATCCGGAGACTGAGCAGCTTGCTTCTGGTGGCGTCTCTGCAGTGCGAGATACGGAGTCTGAGCGAGTGCTTCAGCGTGACCGTATAGCTTCAAATATCGCAATCGAGAATATGGGTGCTAAGGAGATGTCAACCAAAGGACTCTCAAATGTGGGAGAAAGCGTCAAGAAAATCACTGGAGTATCCCTCGCGTCAGCAGGCCAACTGGTTGTACGTGGACTTGGTGACAGATACAGCATCACGACGCTAAATGGACTGCCGATAGCATCCCCAAACCCTGACAACAAGCTGATCCCGCTTGAGATTTTTCCCTCATCTTCAGTAAAGAATGTTACTGTAAGCAAGGTCTATGACGTTGCCTCTTATGCCGACTATTCTGGTGCTCATATCAATATAGAAACCAAGGACAATGCTGAAGAGGATTTCTTTACGGTAGATTTCAAGACAGGAGGCTACTTCAATACAATAGGACAGGACTTCTACAGGATGGATCATGTATCCCTTTTCTCACAGTCATCTGTTGATCCGAAGGCAGGAAGTGTACCGATGGTGGCTTTCGGGGACTATGCCAAGACACATGATATATTCGATACCGGATTCTCGGTAAAGAGGATCAAGGCAATGCCGGATCTTGGTGGTACACTCTCCGCAGGCAAGAGTTTCAGGATCGGTAACCAGCGTCTGAGTCTCTTGGGGGCAGCCAACATGAGTAGCGGAAACCATTCATCCTATGACTCGGAGTTCAAGGTCTTGGATGCAACAGGCAAGATCAATGATGACTACACTTACGACAGTTATGAGACCTTCCTCGACATGACTTTCCTTGCAAGTGCTTCCATGACACTTCGCGAGCAGGATAAGGTTGAGTATACCTTCTTCTATGCGAGAAATGCCAAGGATACCTATTCGAGAAAGGATGGCCATGACTATGAAAGCCACAATCTTACAGGTAGTAACGACGTTACCCATATATACGGCCTCATGACACACCAACTTTCCGGAAAGCATTATTTCGGAGAAAGATGGTCTGCAGGGTGGCAAGGCTCCTATTCCTCAACCTCATCCGATGAGCCGGACCGCAGGCAGGTAATGTATCTCAACAAAGACGATGGCACAGTGACTCTTTTCAAACTTAACCAGCAAGAGACAATGCGTTATTTCGGAGTTTTGGACGAGGATGAGTTCAATGCGGATGTCCATGCTCAGTATGATTTCGGTGTGGGTAGCCGGGTGGCAGCAGGATTATCATACAAAGACAAGACAAGAAACTATGCAGGTACGAGATACTATTATGGACTTGACAATGTAAATATCAATATAACAGATATATATGACACTTCAGACTGGCTGTCTTTCAAGGATATAGCGAACGGAACGGTCACGATTAGCCGCAACAGGCAGCCACGTGACAGCTATGATGCAGGCAACCGAATTTTCTCGGGATATGTGTTTACAGACTGGAACATTACCGGTGCGCTAATGCTCAATGCCGGAGTACGTATGGAGAAATCTTCTCAGTGGGTTGACTATACCAATGACCAGAGCATAGCTGAGCGTCGTACAATCTCTAAAGCGGATTTCTTCCCAGCTCTCAATCTTAAATGGTCGCTTACAGAAGAGCAGTTGCTACGTTTCTCGCTTTCGAGGACAATTACACGTCCCTCATTCATCGAGATGGCACCTTTCCTCTATCAGGAATCATACGGGTCAGTACAGCTAAGGGGAAATGAGAATCTCGGCAACAGCTACAACTACAATTTCGACCTGCGCTATGAGTTGATAGACAATGATGGAGGTCTCCTGTCTTTCACAGGATATTTCAAATATCTTGACAAGCCGATTGAGCGAGTACAGATGCTCTCAGGTGGTGCAGCTGTACATACATTCCGCAATGCAGAGCAGGGCCTTGCCGCCGGTGTAGAGGCGGAGTTTCGAAAAGCACTTACAAGAACTTTGAAACTCAATGTCAATGCGTCCTACATGTACACCGATGTTAAGTTGCCGGAAGGTGGTGCCTATACCAATAAGGAACGCGCCCTGCAAGGAGCATCCCCTTACCTTGTAAATGCGGATCTCACATGGCAGCCTAAAGAATGTCTCAGCTTTGCTCTTCTGTACAATCTTCAGGGACCGCGTATCCATGCGGTCGGTATCTCAGGCCTTGGAGATGTAAGGCAGCGCCCAGTTCATATGCTGGACTTCAATGCAGTATACAAGATTGGCAAGATCACTGAGCTTAAGCTTCACCTTACTGATATCCTCGGACGCGCACAGGTATTTGAGCAGAGCGTTCCTTATTCAGGCGACAAGATTGTCGTGGAGAAATTCCGTCCTGGGACAGGTTTCGAGATAGGTGTAGGTCTCAATTTCTAGAATATAGTTTCGTACAATAATTTCTACAAAAATGAAAAGAAATTTTTATCAGGCAGTTGCCGTAGTTGCAGCTTTCGCCACACTCGCAGTATCTTGCGATGACAAAGGAAATGACACTCCCAATGAAGGACTGGAGGGAGAGATCCCTGCTGGTACAGTGTTGAGCGGTAACATTGAGAAGGACGCTTACCTGACAGCAAATTCCACTTACAGGCTTAGCGGCGGTGTCCATGTAAAGAAAGGTGCTACCCTTCATATAGCTGAGGGCGTAAAGATCCTCTCAGTAGACGATGACGCTCCTGACTACATACTGATAGAGCAGGGTGCCAAGATCAACGCTGTCGGTACAGCATCCAACCCTATTGTCATGACTTCAGATCTTAAGAAAGATGGCTCTTGGGGTGGTATCCATATCTGCGGATATGCTCATACAAATGCAGGTTCAGGTGTGCTTTCAGAGATTGGCAACGCTCCTTATGGCGGAGACAACGATGCTGACAATTCAGGTGTCATCAAGTATGTCCGTCTCGAGTATACCGGCTTTGCCCTTGATTCAGAGCATGAGTCCAACGGTATCTCGTTCTATGGTGTAGGTAACGGGACTACTGTTGAGTTCGTACAGGCTTATCGTGGAGCCGATGACGGCTTCGAGTTCTTCGGTGGTTCTGTCAATGTGAAGAACATGGTTGTAACAGATTGCTCTGACGACTCATTCGACTGGACAGAAGGCTGGAACGGTAAAGCTCAGTTCCTTGTAGCTTATCAGACAGCAAAGAGCACTCTTGGCTATGACTGTGACTGTCTAATGGAGTGTGACAATAACGGCAAGAATGCAGCTGCTACTCCGGTGTCACATCCTGTTATTGCAAATGTAACACTTGTAGGCAACCAGTCTGAAGATGGTAAACGTGGGATACGTCTTCGCGCAGGTACAGAGGTAGAGCTTTACAATGCCATTGTTACAGGAAAGGCAAAGTGCATCACTGTAGAGACTCCTGAGACTGAGAATTCTTTCGCTTCTTCGTCTAAGCTCCAGTATGTCTACTCTTCTACCAAGCTTGATTCCAAAGAAGGCATATATACCGATGACAAGTTCACAGCAGCTCTCGGTAACCACAATGACTATGTTAACAAACTTACCGGTAATTTTATCGGCACAGAGAAAGGTGGTGCAACTCCTTCAGATTCCTTCTTCGCAAAGGCTGACTATGCTGGTGCTGTACAGGCTTCTTCTGACTGGACAAAAGGCTGGACAAAGTAATTGATTTCTAGTTGTTTGTCATCTTATTGACAAAGTGAAGGCAGTCTCAAAAGGAGGAAAGGCTTGCAAGAAGAAAATTGCATATCCCCTTTTGAGGCGCTTTTTTTATACTTGTGTATACAATTACGCAAGTGTTGAGTCAAACTGATTTGACAAACAATAAGGGCAGAGGCCGTTGCTGGTTTCTGCCTTTTTTTTTGTAATTTTGAGAGTTGTTGGGATTAGGCCCTGTCGGGATAAAACAACCGTATTCGTTTCATTGCGGTTCTCTGCAATTGAGTGGCCTAATTTGTCGGAGCTATGCTCGGTAATAGATTTTTGAAGACTGTTATGTATTCAATAGGAGACTATCTGTATAACGGCTGGTTGTATGTGCACAATCTTCTGCTCGGAAGGCATAAGACCCTAAGCCAGCTGATGATATATTCTACTACGAGGTGCCAGTCGAGGTGTCAGCATTGTTCTATATGGAAGAAAGAAGACGAGAGTCTTTCGCTTGAGGATATAGTGAAGATGATGGGAAGCCGCTGCGTCACGCCGCGGACAACTGTCGGATTGGAGGGAGGTGAGTTCGTGCTTCATCCACAGGCTGCTGAGATAATGGATTGGTTCATGCACAATCATCCCAACTATACCCTGCTTTCCAATTGTCTGGCTCCGAAGAAAGTGATTGACTATGTATTGCGTTACAAGCCGAAGCATCTCTTCGTGTCTCTTGACGGTGGGCGCGATACATATATTAGAATGCGAGGCCGGGACGGGTATGACAAGGTGATAGAAGTGGTCGATGCCCTTAAAGACAAGCTTCCGGTATCACTGATGTTCTGCCTTTCCCCCTGGAATAGTTTTGCAGACATGGAGTATGTCGTACAAGTTGCCAAGGAGAAAGGAATTGATGTCCGCATCGGGATTTACGGCACTATGTCGTTCTTCGATACGACTGCCGAGCTTATGGAGGCTGACATCAAGAATTTCGTTCAGCAGATCCCGGCAAATGTACGCGATACCGAAGAGAACTATGACTTTATTGCCCTTTATGACGAATGGCGCAATGGTAATCTGAAGCTTCGTTGTCAGAGCATTTTCAGCGAGCTTGTGGTGCACTCCAATGGTGACGTTCCTATATGCCAGAATCTTGACGTTATGCTTGGCAACCTTCACAGCAATACTTTGGATGAGATATTCAACTCAAAGCATAGTAGAGAATTGCAGTGCCGCTATAGCCGCGAATGCAACGGCTGCTGGATCAATTTCCATCGTAAGTATGATATTATCATTCTTCGTAGCCTGGAGAAATTTATCCCGAAGTCCCTTATTGAGATGGTCTACGGCAAATACAGCTGGTCCGAGAATCCTAAAGAGACCTATGCGCAATATATGAGACGCATCGGAGGTAACTCCTGACATAATCCTCTGATTCATGCTTGCTGACCATCTTGGAAGCTGTAGTTTTCTATATTTCAAATAAAAAGGGTAAGCTGCAGTTTGCTAATTTTTGCCCTTGCTTTTTGACTCTGCAACTTTGTCCTTTTTGACTCTGCATGGCTTTTAGTATCTGCATAGCTTTTTGACTCTGCCTTTTTGTCTTTTTGTCTCTGCAGCCCAAATTTTTGTTTATTTTGGCATATTGAGTAAATTTGCGTGAATGCATTTAGACAAAGAATCGTTATGAGAAATGTAATCTTAATCGCAGCTGCGGCAGCAATTTCATTCACCGCATGCTCGTCTCCTTCAGACAAGACAACTATAGTAGGAGAGGCTTCGCCATCATCACCGGCAATAGACGTCAGAGTCAAAGTCGCCGGCTTGGATACGACAGTAACGATGACAGACGGCAAGTTTGAGTTGACAGTCCCTGTCAATAAGGTAGCTGCCGGAACCATCGATATGGGTGAAGAGGCTGCCTTGTCGTTCATTTCTGACGGCTATAAACTGACAGTAAGCAAGGACCAGAGTGGAGAGTGGCAGCTTTCTGCTCCTAGAAAATCTCTTAATACGGCTCTTAAAGACATCAAAGAGTGGAATGCCGAGTTCTTCAAGAATTACAATGCCAAGATATCAGCTATAAGTGACAGCACCGGTATCTCGCAGGAGACCAAAGACAGCCTAATGGAAGCATATTACAATGAGGCTAATGAAAGTTACAAGGTTAAGTTTATGGATGTCCTCTCCGGCAACAATGACAATTATCTCGGACTTCTTGCTTTTAGGAATATTGCCCAGGATTTCGAGGATGATGAACTTGATTCTCTGATCTCTACACTTGACAGCGCTCTTGTAGCAAATGAGTTTGTTGCTGGTATCAAGTCTGCCATTGTAGCACGCAAGACTACAGCAGAAGGCGGCAAGTTCAAGGATTTCACAGTTACTTATGACGGTAAGGAGTATCACCTTTCCGACTATGTAGGCAAGGGACAGTATGTTCTTGTAGATTTCTGGGCTTCATGGTGCGGCCCGTGCAAACGTGAGATCCCCAATATCAAAGCTGTCTACAACGAGTTCCACGGCAAGGATTTCAACGTCCTTAGCGTTGCTGTATGGGACAAACCAGAGGAGAGCATCGATACCGCGAAAGCGTACGGCGTCAATTGGGATGAGATAGTCGGTGCCAACGACGTGCCTACAAAACTTTACGGCATACAGGGTATACCTCATATTATCCTCTTTGGTCCCGATGGTACGATCCTCAAGCGCGATCTTAGGGGTGACGATATCCGTGCGGAAGTTGCCAAATATGTAAAGCCAAGAAGCGGATTCGTACAGGAGGTAAGAGACCTTGTAGATCGTAAATAATTGACAGTTAGAGATAAAATAGCTCTATTTCCACATTCCCCCGGTGTTTATAGATATTATGACGCCGGGGGTAATGTCATATATGTAGGCAAGGCGAAAGACTTGCACAAGAGAGTGGCGCAGTATTTCCAGCCGCCAGAGCGTCTGACAGTCAAGACGAGGGTGCTCGTTTCCAAGATTGCCGATGCTGCCTATACTGTAGTCGATTCTGAAGCAGACGCTCTCCTTTTGGAGAATAATCTGATCAAGCAGCTCCGGCCCAGGTACAATATACTTCTTAAAGACTCCAAGACATATCCTTGGATCTGCGTGACAGAAGAGGATTTCCCTAGGATGTACATTACGCGTCGGGTTGTGAAAGGCAATAGATATTTTGGGCCTTACAGCTCTGCCGGCTATGCTAGAGAGTTGGTTGATTTCCTTTCAGAAAGTTACAGGATAAGGTCATGTGGCAACAGGATTACCGAAGAGTCTGTATTGGAACATAAGTTTCGCCCATGTCTTGAGCTTCATATATCACGTTGTGACGGCTGTTGCATAGGAAAGATATCCAAGGATGAATACAATTCGCGTATCGACGAGGTCGTGTCCCTTCTCAAAGGAAAGGTACATGATATCATACGTCATTACAAGACTTTGATGCAAGATGCCGCTTCTTCTCTTGAGTTTGAGAAAGCGGAGTCGTATAAGCAGAGGATAGAGGCCTTACAGAAACATTATTCCAAATCGGTGGTGACATCAGCCGCTGAGACGGACATGGACGTATTCTCCCTTGTGGCAGACGTAGGTGATGCTTATGGCAATTTCATGCGGGTAAGAGGCGGTGCTATTATCCAGTCTCTCAACTTGAGTTTCAGGCTCAATATAGAGGAGGATCGAGAGTCTGTCCTGAGTGAATTTATAGCCGAGATAGAGTCTCGCTATGGCAAGTTGAAAGGAGATATAGTAGTTCCTTTTCTTCCAGATGTAGAGTTGTCGGGTGTCAGATTCATTGTCCCGGTCAGGGGGGACAAATTGTCGGTTCTTGAGTTGAGTGTAAAGAATGCAAAGGAACTTCGGGATGCCACTGTCAAGCAGAAGGAACATACCGATCCGGACTCGTATCGCAATTCTGTCATGGAAGCTCTTGGCAAGGCTCTTGGCATGAACGTTCTACCCCGGCATATAGAGTGCTTCGACAATTCCAATATACAAGGTACTAATCCTGTGGCATCTTGTGTAGTATTCAGGGATGCAAAGCCGTCCAAGAAGGATTATCGAAAGTTCAAGATCAAGACCGTGATTGGGGCCAATGACTATGCTTCTATGCGAGAGGTCGTGACAAGACGCTATTCCCGCATGTTGGTTGAGGCACCTGATGATTTGCCGGAGCTTGTAGTGATAGATGGAGGCAGGGGGCAACTTGAATTTGCATACAAGGCACTTGTGGAGCTTGGAATTGAGAATAGACTGACAGTCATTGGTCTTGCCAAGAGAATGGAAGAAGTTATAAGGGTGGATGACCCTTACCCTCTCTTCATTGACCGCAATTCTTCTGCTCTCAAAATTTTGCAGCAGATAAGGGACGAAGCTCACAGGTTCGGAATTACCTTCCACAGGAGTCTTCGTAGTAAAGGACAGATAGAATCCGCGCTTACCAGGATCAAGGGAGTAGGGGAGAAGACTGAGCAGCGGCTTCTGATACATTACGGAAGTGTGCCGAGAATTGCTGCTCAGAGTCTTGAAGAATTACAGTCTTTCCTCGGTCGTAGGGATCTGGCCGAAAGAATACTCAAAGAACTTAATGATGATACAGAAATCTAAGGAGGCGGTGTTCAACCGCTGGTTCAATGTTTTCATCCTTGTAGGAATGCTTGTAGCAGTTGCTCTGACCAATATCTCAGAACTGAAAGAAGATACGGCACGACCATTCATGCTTGCTCTTGCGAGTATAGGGGCGATTACCGGGGTTGTCAACTCGGTTCTTTCTGCCAACGGGAAACTTCTTACCTTTCTTTTCGGTTTTATAGATGTCTCGATAGCCTCATATGTAGCTTTCGACAGTAGCATTGGAGCTGCTGATCCGGTCTGGGGTAATTTCGCTCTTCATGCCTTCTACTTCCTTCCGATGCAATTTGTCGGTTGGTGGCAGTGGAGCAGCCGAGGAGCTACCGATGGCAAGAGCGTCCGTGCAAGGAGAATGGGCTGGAAGATGGGACTCAGTGTTGCTGCCTTTGTCATCGCTGCTTCAGCAATTGCCTATTTTGTGCTTCTGTTTGTCAGTGACGGGCGTATCTCCATGCAGTTTCGTGTCCTTATTCTGATTGACGCTATTGTCGTTGTCCTCAATATTGTCGGCCAGGTTCTGATGTCATTCGCATATATGGAGCAATGGATTTTGTGGATATTGGTAAATGTATTCTCGGTTATCTTATGGGCTGAGAAAGCGGCTTCATCCCCTGATTCCAGCTATACTGCCGTCATGGTAGCCAAATATGTTTTCTATTTCCTGAATTCGCTCAATGGATTGAGAATATGGCTGAATTTAAGCCGCAATCGCGCTTGAATATTGTCAAAAGGTCGTTTTTGGGGTGAAAAGTTTCATTTTTAGTATTTTTTTTACTTACTTTGCCGAAACTTATCGTTATGAGAAAACTGATGAGTAGTGTATTATAATCATAAACTTAATAAATCATTAATTATGTCACACGACGAAATCGTAGAGAAGGTTAAGGCCATTATCGTTGACAAACTTGGTGCAGAGGAGTCTGAGGTTACAGAGACTGCTAATTTCACCAATGATCTTGGCGCAGATTCACTTGACACAGTTGAGCTTCTTATGCAGTTCGAGCAGGTCTTCGGCATCAAGATCCCCGATGAGGAGGCAAGTCAGATCGCAACTGTTGCTGATGCAGTAAAATATGTAGAGGCTAAGCTTGCTGAGAAGAAGTAATATCTTCCTTTTAGCAATCTACAGAAAAATAGGGCGGCCATATCGGCTGCCCTATTATTGTATTATCAAGAGTTTGTCTTTATTTCTTAGGAACTGCAAACACGAGTCTGAACATTGGTGGATTGTCAGAGTCGGGGCCGTTGAAAATTGCCTTGTAGTATCTATGGTAATCCATCATCGATACTGTCTGAGTGCTGCTAGTGCTTGATGAATTTGCGGAAGAATATAAGCTCTGGAGAGTTAGGTAATTGTAGTAATTGTTGTAATAGTTGCCATAACTGCCGTACCCGTATCCATATCCACCGTATCCGTATCCGTTGTACATACTGTTGTAATAATTGGCATACATCAGACTTTGAAGGTATTCATCCTGATCGCTTGAGCTTGTCGAACTCTCTGCGGCAATAGTCTCATTTGCCATGGCAAGAAGCCAGATATCATAGTTAGAGATCTTCTTGTCATCGCTTACTTTTATCATTTCTTGTATATGGTGTGATATATCCGGGGCATACTGGCAAAGGGATCTGTTGATGTCACCCTGATTCTCATCTGATGCACTTGAATCTGTCAGGCCTGCATAAGTCGTAGTTGTGTCCGTCTCTATGCGGCATGTCGGACTGATCATAACCGGATATTTGTACATCTCAGTATAATCCTCCGGGAATTCGAAAGGCAGTATAAGGGATGCTTTGTTGATTACGACAGAATTGGGGTTATCAGTATATTTTGAGATCTCTGCCAAAATCTTGTCACGAAGTGATGCTGCCTTTATGACTGGTTTGAGTCCTCTTCCACCTTCAAGCATAGCCTTTGTTGTCACTTTTCCAGCCATTGCCTTGCTTTCGTGGGTTGTCATGTCGTAGGCTATCTGTGGTTGGGATGTCACACTGGATGACGTTACTCCTTTGAGATTATAGAAGTCGAGAGGCCCGAGATAGAAGAGGAATGTTGTATCAATCGGACCGCGGTCGTCATATTCTGCTGTAAACTTAAGTTCCGCTGTAGAGCCTGTAATGTAGTAGCTTGCTATCGATATTGGCAGCTTGAACATATTGATCCTGCCTCCGTTGCCAACAGGGGCGTCAGTCGAGATGACAATTCCAGGAAATTTCTTCGTATAGTCGGAGATCGTGTCAAGATCATCTTCTGTTATCTGCATGTATTTCTCCCCGAATGCCCTACTGAAGTCAAATGAAAGTGAATCTGAGCCGTTGTATACTGGGATTCCGTCTGTTATCCTTTCTCCCGACCAACTAATCTCGGGTGCTACCTTCGTTTGATCTATCGGCTTGGTCAGCTCGTAGACGTTGATGTTCTGCAGAATGTGCTCTTGTGAGGAATTTGCATAGGAGATGGAGTCCGAGACAGCAGAAAAGTGGAACTGGCGGAATACCTGCGTGCCGGGTTTGCCGAAGTCAAGTTCGTTAAAAACAGGCACGAGTGTGAAAGCTGCTGTCCTTGTTGTAAGCCCGAAAGCATCGTCCCTAACAGCCCCAAACGTAAACTTGTACATACTGTAGGCAGAAAGGCTGTCCGCCATCTCCTGCCTGATGTCATCGATCGGGAATGTTACGGAATATATGTTATACAACTGATTGTCCGGTATAAGATCCTCACCGAGGGTCTTGTCAACATTGATACATGAGGAGACTGTAATGCCGACGGACGTGCACAACATTGCAATCACCGACTGAAAATTAATATGCATTATTGGATCTGTTCGTAAAAACTGTTATATGTATCAATATATGTGCCGTCTTCCATGGCTTTGGCGTCATATCCGAGAATTGGGATATTGAGAGTCTTGCAATAGTCCTGAAGATCCTTGTCCACACCTTCTGAGGCGATAATGATCCCGTCAGCGTAGTTGGCTGCTGTCTTTGCCAAGTTTAGTCCAGTTGCTTCCTTCAGAAGAGGGACATCTCCAGCCTTTACTTCACCGGATTCAACGAGTTTCTGCATGTTTTCGTCAAATTTCTCAGGCATGTCGTCAAAGAGAGATAGCACAACTTTGCTGTTGGCAAAAATCGGCTCGTCTCTGTAGTTCTTCTTGAGGTAGATTGGAAGGATCTGCGTTATCCAGCCCTGACAGTGTATGATATCTGGAGCCCAACGCAGTTTCTTGACAGTCTCCAAGACGCCACGGGCAAAGAATATTGCCCTCTCTGCATTGTCACCGAAGAATTTGCCGTCAGCATCCTTGTCTATCTCTTTTCTTCGGAAATAATCATCATTGTCTATGAAATATACCTGCAGCCGTGCTGCCGATATGGAGGCTACTTTGATTACAAGCGGTCTGTCAACGTCATCGATGATAATGTTCATGCCGGAGAGGCGGATTACCTCGTGAAGCTGATTTTTCCGTTCGTTGATACAGCCGTATCTCGGCATGAATGAGCGAATCTCATGTTTCCTCTCGATCATTCCCTGAGGAAGCTCCTTTCCTATCTTTGAAATTGGCGTTTCCGGAAGATATGGGACCATCTCCGAATTGACGAACAGAATCTTGTCTCCCATACGTAAAAATTATTGGTATATATAATGCAAAGTTAAGAATTTTTTTTCATATTTTGATTAATTGCTATCTTTGACAGTTAATTGGCTCTGAATGGAGAACAACGAAAATAAGCTTATAAGACGACGCATAGCAAATGCGTATCTGTCATCTGTGATCAGTATCAGTATGGTTCTGTTGCTGGTAGGGGTGTCGGCTCTTCTTCTCGTCAATACAAAGAGTGTATCGGATTATTTTAAGGAGAATGTGAAGGTCTCGGTTATCCTGAAGCAAGATGCAGGAGATTCTGACGCGATGAGCCTTAAGACTGTTCTTGATACATGTTCGTTTGTACGTGGTACGGAGTTTGTCTCCAAGGCTCAGGGCGAGCGTGAGATGGCGGAGATGCTCGGCAAAGATTTCCTTGACGTGTTCAGTACGTCTCCGATTCCATTGTCGCTCATGATATCTCTAAAGGCTGATTATGTGTCAAATGACAGCATAGCAAAGATAAGTGCATTTCTTGGTAGCTTTCCGCAGGTGGATGAAGTCGTCTGTCAAGAGTCGCTTGTGGATGCTCTTAATTCCAATCTAAGCCGTATCTCGGCCGTACTCGGAATCTTTATCCTGCTTATGTTGTTCATATCTTTTGTCTTGATTAACAACACGATGCGCCTTACCATCTATGCGAGGCGTTTCTCTGTACATACGATGAAATTGGTAGGTGCAACGCGCTCTTTCATAAGAGCTCCTTTCCTTATTAGGGCGTTGCTGCTCGGGCTTTTCTCCTCCCTTATTGCCATAGTTCTCCTTGTTGCGCTGCTTTTTGTGATTCGGAGAGAATTTAGCCAACTGTTTGAAATATTTACCTTGCCCGGGCTTGTTGCTGTCATGGGCATAGTCATTGCCTCGGGTATACTTATATGTGTTGCAAGTACGTATCTTGTTGTTAACAGACTAGTATCCTCAAGCAAGGACGAACTTTATTACTGATATATGAATAACGAGAAAATGGCTATTACGCCAAAAGGACTCAAGATCTTGACAGTAGGGTTGTTAGTGATGATAGCAGGCTATGTGCTAATGGCAGGAGGCGGAAGTGGAGACCCTGCGGTCTTTGACTATGACATCTTCGATTTCCAGCGTCTTGTGGCTGCCCCAATCGTCATACTGTGTGGGATAGTCATAGAGATAGTTGCTATAATGAAAATCTTTAGGAAATAATATGAACTGGTTACAGGCACTTATTCTCGGTATTGTCCAAGGACTTACAGAATTTCTACCGGTTAGTAGCAGTGGTCATTTGATGATTGCCAAGGAAATGCTAGGAGTAGACGGAGAGGGATTTCTGGATTTTACAGTTACTGTTCATTTCGCTACAGTCCTAAGTACCATTATAGTATTTCGCAAAGAGATCTGGAATCTTGTCGCAGGGCTTTTCCGCTTTAGGTACAATGATGAGACAGACTATGTCTTTAAGATAGTTGTGTCTATGATTCCGATTGCCGTCGTGGGGCTTTTCTTTAAGGACAAAGTTGAGGCTTTGTTTGGTGACGGGCTATTTATAGTAGGTATCTTCCTTATAATCACAGCTGTGCTGCTGTTTCTCTCTGATAAGGCTGGTACTTTTTTAAGTAGGTCTTCCGGTTTGGATCAGGACAAGCCTCAGGCTCGTAACGGGATTTCCTATTGGCAGGCTTTTGTGGTCGGTATCGGTCAGGCTCTGGCTGTAGCCCCTGGTCTGTCGCGCTCAGGAACCACTATTTCTACCGGGCTTCTTTGCGGAGTCAAGAGGGAAGCTATGGCTCAATTCTCTTTTCTGATGGTACTTGTACCTATTATTGGAGAGCAGACCCTTGGCATAATAGATTCTCTCTCGTCTGGAGCTGTCCCGTCCCTTGGAATAGTTCCGCTTTTAGTCGGCTTTATCGGTGCTTTTATTGCGGGGCTTTTCTCTTGTAAGGTGATGATAGCTCTCGTCAAGAAAGCCAAACTTATCTGGTTTGCTCTTTACTGTCTTGTGGCAGCCCTGCTCATTTTCATTTTTGCTTAGCCGATTATGACTGAGCGAAAGTTGGCGTTTTTTGCTTCAGATGTCCATCTCGGTCTGGATATTAAAGATCCTAAAGACAGAGAGAGGCGTTTCGTTGAGTTCCTGCAGTCTATTCCCAAAGAGAATACGAGAGCGCTATATCTTCTCGGTGATATATGGGATTTCTGGTATGAGTACCGTGATGTGGTGCCGAAAGGTTATGTGAGGGTCTTTTCTGCCATTATGGATCTCTTGGATGCTGGAGTAGAGGTCTATTTCTTCCAAGGGAATCATGATATATGGTGCTACTCATATTTTGAGGAGTTAGGCATGAAGATTCTTCAGCAGCCTTATGTGACAGAGATTGACGGTAAGGTATTCTGTCTTGGTCATGGTGACGGACTTGGGCCGGGGCACATTCCTTACAAGGTCATGCGAAAGATATTCCGCTCGAAGTTTTTCCAGCGTCTGTTCAGTATGCTACATCCCTATATCGCATTCCGCATCGGGAACGGATGGTCAAAGAAGAGCCGTGTCGCCAAGAGTGTTGACTATTCATTTAAAGGAGAGAAGGAACCGCTGTATATATTTGCCGAAGAGTTCTCGCTCCATCGCCATGTGGATTATTTCGTATTCGGCCATTTCCATCGGGATGTCCGTCTTGTCCTTCCGACAGGAGCGGAACTTATAGTCCTGAAGGATTGGCTTGACGGATCTTCCTACATGTATTTCGACGGGATCTCCACCTGCTTCGGATATTCTCCAAAAATAGAGAAGTAAAGTGCGGGAAATTCACCAGACTGCCACTTCTTTACGAGTTCCTCTATCTGCCTATCCTCTCCATCCGGCTCATAGGACTTCTTGAGGTCAGAGCCGAATACTCTTGCTACTCCTTGCCAGAATCCGGCTGCTATTCCGTTCTTATAATCTTTGATTATTGCGTATGGTGGAATTCCGGTCTCCCTGTCAATGAGCTTCATCAGTAGCTGTCCCTGCGTTACGGTCATATGGCGCATCTGGTCTCCGAATGCGGTGAAGAGCTCTTTCTGCAGAGTGTTGACGTATCTGTCCCTCTTCCTCTTCCCGTAATTATTCTTTGCAAATGTACTGTCAGCTTCTTCGACGAGCTTCTTGGCTACAAGAGCATAGGGATAGGTCTTGTTGAAATTCCATACCAGCCTGTAGTATCGTCTCCATTCCTTGCCTTTGTAGTGGCCGTAAGATGAGATGACAGAGGGGCGGATGACATCTATATATACCGTATCGCCTGCGACTATCTCATATGGCAGATATTGCGGAGGTCTTGCTTCGCTTGCGCTAATCTCATAAGCTGCAATACCTTGGAGGCACTCCATTTCTTTTAGCGCGCTCATTTCGCAACTTCTGCAAGATGTTGCTGTCTCCCGTTCCTGTGTTACCGCTCCTTTACACGGAATTGCGCAAGCGCCCCCGAGCAGAACGATTGCGACTATGTGCTTAATTGTCGACATATACTGCAAACTTAAGCAAAATCTTCTTTTGCCATAGTGAAATAATAACCTGCCTCGGATTCGTATACGATTTCCGGGAAGATTTTGGTAGTCCTCTCTTCTATGTCCAAAATGTTAGGATTCTTTTTCTATTGCATGTTATAAAGCGTTGATTGATATTATAGTAGCTTTTAATTTTTTTTGTCGAAAAAGTTATAATATTTCCGCAGAAATATTGATATTTCAGAAATTCTTGCTAACTTTGCATTCCCAAAATTGAGGAGAAGTTCGCCCAACCAGCTGATGCTCAAAGATTTATGGGATTTGGGAAATTAATTAAAGTAATACAGCAATGTTACAACCAAAGAAAACGAAATTTAGAAGGGCGCAGAAAGGCCGCATGAAAGGTATGTCCCAGAGGGGCAGCCAGCTTGCGTTTGGCTCGTTCGGTCTGAAGACCCTCGAGAATTGTTGGCTTACATCGCAGCAGATTGAGGCTGCCCGTCAGGCAATCTCGCGTTATATGAATCGTGAAGGGCAGATATGGATTAGGGTTTTCCCCGCTAAGCCTTTCACAAAGAAGCCTCTTGATACCCGTATGGGTAAAGGAAAGGGCGATCCTCAAGGTTTTGTATGTCCTATAACTCCCGGAAGGATTCTGTTCGAGGCTGAGGGTGTGTCTTTGGCCATCGCCAAAGAGGCTATGCGTTTGGCAGCGCACAAGTTGCCCATAGCTACGAAGTTTATCGTTCGTAGGGATTACGTGGAATAATAATAATGGAGAATAAAATGAAAATATCCGAAATTCGCGAAATGTCTGTTGCAGATCTCAAGGATCGCATCGCGATTGAAAAGGCAAATCTTGACACGATGAAGATAAATCATGCGATCTCTCCGTTAGAGGATACTTCCAAATTCAAGAAAACTAGGAAGGACATTGCCCGCATGATGACTGTCCTTACCGAGAAAGAGAACAAACAGAACTAATTCGATGTCCCATGGAAAGAAATCTTCGTAAGGAAAGAATAGGTGTTGTAGTCAGCAACAAGATGGACAAGACCATCGTCGTTGCCGTTGAGACTAAGTTCAAGCACCCGATGTACGGAAAGTTCATCAATAAGACCACCAAGTTTGTTGCCCAGGATGATAAGAACGAGTGCAGCGAAGGGGATACGGTACGTATAATGGAGACCCGTCCTCTCAGTAAGACAAAAAGGTGGAGATTAGTTGAAATAGTAGAAAAAGTTAAGTAGCGATGATACAGCAGGAAACACGTTTACAGGTGGCAGACAACAGTGGAGCAAAGGAAGTTCTTTGCGTCCGTGTTTTGGGTGGTACCCGTCACCGTTATGCAACAGTCGGCGACAAGATTGTCGTTGCTGTCAAGAGCGCCATCTCCGGCGGGGATGCCAAGAAAGGTTCAGTCTCCAAGGCTGTCGTTGTCCGCACCAAGAAGGAAATCCGCAGGCCAGACGGATCATATATTCGTTTTGATGACAATGCCTGTGTCCTCCTTAACAATGCAGGAGAATTGAGAGGAACACGTATCTTCGGACCTGTTGCCAGGGAGTTGCGTGAGAATTATATGAAAGTTGTTTCATTGGCACCGGAGGTCCTTTAATATTCAAGCGTCATGAAGAAATTTCACGTTAAGAAAGGCGACACCGTATATGTAAATGCAGGAAATGACAAAGGGAAGACTGGAAAAGTGCTTTCTGTCATTACTGACAAAGACCGCGTCGTTGTAGAAGGTATAAACATGGTAAGCAGGCACACAAAGCCGAATGCCAAGGCTCCTCAGGGCGGCATCATCAAGAAAGAGGCCGGCATCCACATTTCCAATGTTCAGCTGCTGGATCCGAAGAGCACTGCTTCCAAACCTATTCCTGTAAGGGTCGGATATAAATTCGTAGACGGGAAGAAGGTTCGTTATTCTAAAAAATCAGGAGAGGAGATCAAGTAATTATGGCAAAGAATACCACTAAAAATGCGCCTGTAGAGCAGTCAGTTCCGGCTGGATATGTACCGGAGTTGAAGACTCAATATAAAGAGCAGATCGTTCCTGCCTTGATGAAACAGTTCTCGTATACCAGCGTGATGCAGGTACCGAAACTTGTAAAGATAACTATCAATGAAGGTGTAGGCGAAGCTTCTCAGAATCAGTCACATGACAAGAAACTCGTTGAAGAGGCTGCAGCTGAGTTGACAAGTATAGTCGGTCAGAAGGCTATCCTTACTACATCTAAGAAGGATATTTCCAACTTCCATCTTCGTAAGGGCCAGCCTATCGGTGTTAAGGTTACCCTTAGGTCTACCAAGATGTATGAGTTCCTTGAGAGGCTTATCCGTGTAGCACTTCCGCGAATCAGGGATTTTAACGGTATTGCAGAGAAACTCGACGGTAACGGCAACTATACACTCGGACTCAAGGAGCAGATTATCTTTCCTGAGATCGACATGGACAAGAACCCGCGTGTGCACGGAATGGAGATAACATTCGTTACCACGGCCAATACAGACGAAGAGGCTTATGCTCTCCTGAAAGAGTTTGGACTTCCGTTTAAGAAACATAATAATAAGTAATATACAATGGCTAAAGAATCGATGAAAGCCCGCGAAGTGAAGCGTGCGAAACTTGTTGCCAAATATGCCGAGAAGAGAAAAGCCCTTAAAGAGGCTGGAGACTGGGCTGCTTTGGACAAACTTCCCAAGAACTCTTCGCCGGTTCGTCTTCACAACCGCTGCTCTCTTACAGGACGTCCCAAGGGTTATATGCGTGCCTTCGGTCTCAGTAGGATTCAGTTCCGCGAGATGGCAAGTAATGCCCTTATACCGGGTGTCAAGAAAGCAAGCTGGTAGACTTCAATGACAGAATATATCGTTTATTAACAATCGGATATCGGGTACAGAATAAGTACCGGTTCTAAAATTAAAAGAAAATGACTGATCCAATTGCAGATTTCCTTACCCGCATACGCAATGCGTATAGCGCAGGTAACAAGATCGTAGAGATACCTTCTTCCAAAATGAAGGTAGCTATCACAGAGATTCTGTGTGACAAGGGTTATATCCTCAGCTACAAGATTGTAGAGGGTAAGCCTTTCAATACTATCAAGATAGCCTTGAAGTACCATCCTCAGACCAAGCAGGCGGCCATAAAGAAGATCGAGAGAATATCCAAGCCCGGTTTGAGAAGGTATACTGATGTCAAGGATATGCCGAGGGTTCTCAATGGCCTTGGTATTGCTGTCATCTCCACATCGAGAGGTGTTATCACCGACAAGGAAGCTCGCGAGCTCAATGTCGGCGGTGAAGTTGTATGCTATGTATATTAATCTAAACACAACGAATAATGTCAAGAATAGGTAAATTACCTGTAAACCTTCCGGACAAGGTCAGCGTTGAGCTGTTACCTGGCAACGTAGTGAAGGTTAAAGGCCCTCTTGGTGAACTTTCGCAGAAAGTACATCCTAAGATCGAGGTCCATATAGAGGGGAAAGAAGTAAAGTTTACACGTCCTGATAATACTCCGGAGCATCGTGCAATGCACGGACTCTATCGTGCCCTCGTTCACAATATGGTCGTAGGCGTGTCCACAGGATTCGAGACAAAGCAGGAGCTTGTCGGTGTGGGTTACCGTGTAGACGTAAAAGGCCAACTTCTTACCTTTGCATTGGGATATTCGCATGATATCCAGTTGCTTCTGCCAAGCGAGATCAAAGCTGAGGCAGCTGCGGTGAAGAAAGGAGAGAATCCTGTACTCATTCTTAGGAGTGCAGACAAGCAGCTTCTCGGTCAGGTGGCTGCGAAGATACGTTCATTCCGCAAGCCGGAGCCGTACAAGGGCAAAGGTATCAAGTTCGTTGGCGAACAGCTTCGTCGTAAGGCAGGCAAGACTGCAGCCGCTAAATAATAGGAGGATAGAATTATGGCATTGAATAAGATTGACAGAAGAAAAAGAATTCACTACCGTATTCGCAAGCATGTCAACGGAACTGCAGAAAGGCCGAGACTGGTTGTATTCAGAAGCAACAAGTACATCTATGTACAGGTTGTAAACGATGAAGAAGGCAAGACTCTTGTAGCTGCCGCATCCAATGACAAGCAGCTTGCAGCAGAGTGCAAAGGCAAGACCAAGACAGAGGCTGCTGTAATAGTAGGCAAGGCAATTGCCGCACGCGCCTTGGAGAAAGGTATAAGTGAGGTCGCTTTCGACCGTGGAGGATATCTCTATCACGGAAGAGTGCAAAGTTTGGCAGATGCAGCCCGTGAAGGCGGTCTTAAATTCTAATCGGAATTATGGCAAATACAAATGTAAAAAGAGTAAAGACCTCTGATCTCGAGTTGAAAGACAGACTTGTCTCAATTCAGAGGGTAACCAAGGTTACTAAAGGAGGACGTCATTTCCGTTTTGCCGCTATCGTAGTGGTAGGAGATGAGAATGGCGTTGTAGGTTATGGCTTGGGTAAAGCAAACGAAGTGACCGTGGCTATCCAGAAAGGTATCGAGGATGCTAAGAAGAATCTCGTCAAGATTCCGGTTATCAACAAGACTATTCCCCACGAGCAGGTTGCTAAGTTCGGAGGCGCTGAGGTGTTCATGAAGCCCGCTGCTCCCGGTACCGGTGTTAAGGCAGGTGGTGCGATGCGTGCAGTGTTCGAGTCCGTAGGTGTTCAGAATGTTTTGGCTAAGTCCAAGGGCTCTTCAAACCCTCACAACCTCGTAAAGGCTACAGTTGCTGCCCTTACCGAGATGCGTGATGCCTATACCGTAGCCGGTTTGCGCGGAGTTCCTATGAGTAAGGTCTTTAACGGTTAGGAGGCAATAACATGACAAAATATAGAATTACCCAGATCGTCAGCAAAAACGGCGAGACCCGCAGGCAGAAAGAGAACCTTAGGTGTCTCGGTATTCGGAGGATGCATCATACTGTAGAGGTTGAGAAAAATCCCATGACAACCGGTATGTTGACCAAAGTTCTTCATTTGGTGAAGGTAGAGGAAATCTAATAGGAGGAATGACGTATGAATTTGCATAACTTGAAACCTGCAAAAGGTTCCACACACAATAGCAAAAGAGTAGGCCGTGGCCAGGGTTCCGGTAAGGGTGGCACAGCTACCCGCGGTACCAAGGGAGCACAGGCTCGTGCTGGATATGAGCACAAGATTGGCTTTGAAGGCGGTCAGATGCCTATCCAGAGGCGTGTTCCAAAGTTCGGCTTCCACAATCCTACCAGAGTAGAGTATCAGCCTGTAAGTCTTTCTGCTCTTCAGAAACTTTCTGAGAAGCTTGGAACTTCAGTTATCACTCTCGAGAATTTGCATGACGCGCGTCTTGCAGGCAAGAGCGACCTCGTGAAGATTCTTGCAACAGGTGAGCTTACAGCAAAGATCGAAGTATCTGCCCACGCTTTCTCCAAGACAGCAGCGGAGAAGATCGAGGCAGCAGGAGGTAAAGTCGTTAAGATCGGGGAATAATGAAGAAGTTCATAGAAACAATCAGGAACATCTTCATGATTGAGGAGTTACGCAAGAGAATCGTGTATACGTTTCTCTTGATACTCGTTTATCGTATTGGGTGTTTCGTTGTGATTCCCGGCATAGACCCGACGCTTCTTGCCAATTCTGCCCTTGAGGGACGTGCGCAGGAAGGCCTTGTCGGTCTGCTTAATATGTTCTCCGGCGGTGCTTTTGGCAACGCTTCCATCTTTGCGCTTGGTGTGATGCCCTACATCTCGGCATCCATCATCGTGCAGCTTCTAGGAATGTTTGTTCCTTATTTCAAGAAACTTCAGATGGAGGGTGAGAGTGGAAGGCGCAAGATGAACCAGATAACAAGGTATCTTACTGTCCTTGTTCTCTGTATTCAGTGCCCGGCTTATCTTGCCACTACACATAACCTTATCCCTGGAAAGGCATTCATCGCTATTAATCAGCTTGGATGGAGTAATTTCACATTCAACCTTGTCTCAACAATAGTGCTTCTTGCCGGTTCCATGTTTGTGATGTGGCTTGGTGAGAGGATTACAGACAGGGGTATTGGCAATGGAATATCTCTTCTCATTATGATAGGTATTGTTGCAAGACTGCCTTATGCGCTTATGGCCGAGTTCGGCTCGAGGATGAGTTCTACTACAGGTGGTCTTATTTTCTTCATTATTGAGCTCGTGATCCTTTTCTTTGTCTTTGTTGCGGCAATTGCCCTAGTACAGGCATTGAGAAAGATTCCCCTTCAGTATGCAAGGCGTGTAGTCGGCAACAAGCAGGTTATGGGAACGCGCCAATATCTTCCTTTGAAGATTAATGCTGCCGGCGTTATGCCTATCATTTTTGCACAGGCAATCATGCTTTTCCCTATTCTGTTCTCAAATTGGGATGCAACAAGGGGGATTGCAGCAGCGTTGAGCGACTATACAGGAGTTTGGTACAATCTCTTGTTCGGCCTTCTCGTCTTTGCATTCACGTATTTCTATACGGCAGTTACTGTTCAGCCTAATATGATGGCAGAGCAGCTTAAGCAGAATAATGCTTTCATTCCAGGTGTAAAGCCAGGAAAGAAGACTGCTGAATTCATAGACGATGTGATGTCAAAGGTTACATTGCCTGGATCTATTTTCTTGGCAATCATAGCCATACTTCCCGCATTTGCAATGGTGCTCGGTGTCAACAACCAGTTTGCAAGCTTCTTTGGAGGTACCTCTCTGCTGATTCTTGTCGGAGTTGTTCTCGACACTTTGCAGCAGATAGATAGCTATTTGCTTATGCGTTATTATGACGGATTGATGAAGACAGGTCGTCTGAGTGGACGTTCAGGAATGTAATTCTTAATAGGAGAAGTTGGAATTATGATAAAGCCGAAAACAGAAGAGGAAATTGAGCTTCTTAAAGAGAACGGAATTCTTGTCTCGAAGACCTTAGCCGAGGTTGGAAAGGCAGTAGCACCCGGTGTGACAACTGCGGAGTTGAATAGGGTGGCTGAAACTTTTATCCGTGATCATGGGGCAATTCCTAGTTTTCTGGGGTTCGAAGGCTTTCCAGCTGCAATATGTGCTTCTGTTAATGACGTTGTTGTCCACGGTTTTCCGTCGGATTACGTCTTGAAGGAAGGAGACATCGTCTCCTGCGATATCGGAACTCTATACAAGGGGTATAACGGGGATTCCTGTTATACTTTCCCTGTAGGAGAGATTGATGCCGAGACCCGCAAACTCCTTGATGTGACAAAGGCGTCTTTGTACAAAGGCATAGAGCAGGCTGTGGATGGCAATAGAACCGGCGATATCGGATACGCGGTGCAAACGTATGCTGAGTCATTCGGATTCTCTGTGGTCAGAGAGCTCGAAGGCCATGGAATTGGCGGAGGAAGAGAAGGTCTGCATGAAGCCCCGGGTGTGCCCAATTATGGCCGCAGGGGACATGGTGCAAGACTTGTAGACGGCATGACAATATGTATTGAGCCGATGATAAATGCAGGATCCAAGGATGTGTACCTTGCTAAGAATGGTTGGGCGGTGCACACTTGCGATCACAAGCGCTCGGCGCATTATGAGCTTACGGTTGTTGTCCGAAAAGGCAAGGCTGAACAACTTTCCACCTTTGACTTCATTGAGAATAACCCTGATATTAAATTTTAAGATGTATATTTCAAATGTCTAAGCAAACAGCTATTGAACAGGACGGGACGATAGTAGAGACGCTCCCTAATGCAATGTTTAAAGTCGAATTGGAGAATGGTCATGTGATTCTTGCTCATATATCTGGCAAGATGAGGCAGAACTTCATCCACATCCTGCTCGGTGACAAGGTTAGAGTTGAGATGTCACCTTATGATTTGACTAAAGGCAGAATATCCTTCAGATACAAATAAAAATTTTCGCAATATGAAAGTAAAAACATCCCTCAAGAAGCGCAGCGAAGATTGCAAGTTCGTAAGACGTAAAGGTCGTCTTTATGTAATCTGCAAGAAGACTCCTAAGTTCAAGATGCGCCAAGGATAATATTCAGTTGTATAACAAAAAAAGTACGATAATATGGCAAGAATAGCCGGTGTTGATTTACCGAACAACAAAAGGGGAGAGATAGGCCTTACCTATATCTATGGTATAGGTCGCTCGTCCGCAAGAAAGATCCTTGAGGAGTGCGGAATCGATTTTGATACTAAGGTGCATGAGTGGAACGATGATCAGATCTCAAAGATCCGTTCAGTCATCTCTTCTGAATACAAGATCGAAGGTGAACTCCGTTCAACAGTCCAGATGAATATCAAACGTCTCATGGATATCGGTTGCTACAGGGGAATCCGTCATCGTCTCGGACTTCCTGTGCGCGGCCAGAGCACCAAGAACAATGCCCGTACAAGAAAGGGTAAGAAGAAGACTGTTGCAAATAAGAAGAAGGCAACCAAATAAAGTTTGATGAATTATGGCAAAGAAGACAACAACCGCAAAAAAGAGAGTTGTAAAAGTAGAAGCGACTGGTGAAGCTCATATCTCATCAACCTTCAATAATGTGATCATCGCTCTTACTAATAATGTAGGTCAGGTAATTAGCTGGTCTTCAGCTGGAAAGAGTGGTTTCCGCGGCTCGAAGAAGAATACTCCTTATGCAGCTCAGGTTGCAGCAGAGGATGCAGCAAAGTCAGCGTTTGATGCAGGTTTGCGCAAAGTAAAGGTTTTTGTAAAGGGACCTGGGGCAGGTCGTGAATCTGCTATCAGGACCATCAACCAGGCTGGCATAGAGGTTACCGAGATAGTAGACGTAACTCCGATGCCCCACAATGGTTGCAGACCTAAGGGCCGTCGTAAAGTTTAATTTTTAAAGATCAATTGCAATGGCAAGATATATTGGACCAAGTACCAAAATAGCGCGCAAATTCGGCGAGCCGATCTATGGAGCAGATAAGGATTTTGAAAAAAGAAATTATCCTCCGGGACAGCACGGTGCAGCACGCAAGCGTGCAAGAAAGTCTACTGACTACGGTATTCAGCTGAAGGAGAAGCAAAAGGTAAAATATATGTATGGTTTGCTTGAAAAGCAGTTCCGTAATACATATGAGAAAGCTTCTCGTCTTGCTGGCCAGAAAGGAGAAAACTTGCTTTTCCTTCTTGAGTCTAGGCTTGACAATATTGTATATCGTCTCGGAATAGCTCCGACCCGTGCAGCTGCCAGGCAGCTTGTGCTCCATCGTCATATTACACTCAACGGTGAAGTATGCGGCATACCTTCGGCTAATGTAAAGCCTGGTTATGTAATCGCTGTTAGGGAAAGATCAAGAAGCCTTGAAGTTATACAGAGCAGCGTTGCAGCAGCCAAGAAGTATTCATGGCTTGAGTTCGATCCGAAGACGCTCACTGGCAAGTTCCTCAATATCCCTGCTAGGACAGAGATACCGGAGACTATCAATGAGCAGCTGATCGTTGACCTTTACTCTAAGTAATAGTAACACCTAATAGAATAAATATGGCAATCTTAGCATTTCAGAAACCTGACAAAGTGATAATGCTCGAAAGTACTGATACCGTAGGTCGTTTCGAGTTCAGGCCTTTGGAGCCTGGATACGGGCAGACAATCGGTAATGCACTTCGTAGGATACTTTTATCTTCTTTGGAAGGCTTCGCAATCAGTTCGATAAAGATCTCGGGTGTGGATCAGGAATTCGCTACAATACCCGGAGTTATCGAAGGGATGCAGGATATTATCCTCAATCTCAAGACCGTTAGGCTCAAGAGGATGGTTGATTCTGTAGACTCTGAGGTGGCAAATATCACTATTAGCGGTAAGCAGGAGTTTACCGCAGAGGATATCTCAAAAGGATTGTCTTCTTTCAAGGTGCTCAATCCGGAACTGCACATCTGTTCTTTGGAGCCTTCAGTTAAGCTGGAGATTTCCCTTACGATTACAAAAGGAAGAGGTTTTGTCCCTGCAGATGAGGAGAGGGACGAGAATACACCGATTGGAACTATTCCGATCGATGCTATCTATACCCCTATTCGCAAAGTCAATTGGACAGTCGAGAAATGGAGGGTAGAGCAGAAGACCGACTATGACAAACTCAATCTTGAGATTGTGACAGACGGTTCCATCTCCCCTAACGCAGCACTTCAAGATGCAGCAAATATCCTTATCTATCACTTTAAGCTCTTTACTGATGACAAGAAGATGACATTGGAGAGCACTGTGGTACCGGATTCCAAAGAGCTCGATGAAGAATCACTGCGTATGAGGCATCTGCTTCTCAATAAGCTCTCTGATCTTGGACTTTCCGTGCGGGCATATAACTGCCTTAAGGCAGCTGAGATAGATACCTTGGCCGATCTAGTCTCATATTCGAGGCCGGAGCTTATGAAGTTCCGCAATTTCGGTAGGAAGTCTCTCAGTGAAATCGATCAGATGCTTGAGAAGATGAAGCTCTCTTTCGGAATGGATGTCACTAAGTACAATATCGAACCAAAGAAAAAGAATAACGCGTAAATCATGAGGCATAATAAAGCAATAAATCATCTTGGCCGCCAGAGTGGGCATCGTAAGGCATTGCTCGCCAATTTGGCTTGTTCTGTTATCCTGCACAAGAGGATTCAGACAACTCTCGCCAAGGCAAAGGCTCTGAGGCCTTATCTTGAGCCGCTTGTTACCAAGTCGAAAGATGACTCCACGCATTCTCGCCGTGTTGTGTTCAGCTATCTTAAGGATAAGAATGCTGTGTCTGAACTTTTCCGTAACATAGCTCCCAAGATAGCCGACCGTCCGGGTGGATATCTTCGTGTCCTTCACACTGGTTTCAGACAGGGTGACGGCTCAGAGATGGCTCTTGTCGAATTTGTTGATTTCAACGAGTCCGCTCTTGCTACACCTGCTAAGGAAGCAAAGAAGACTACTAGAAGAAGCCGTTCAAAGAAGGCTGCAGAGGCTCCTGCCGTTGAGGCTGTCAAGGAGACTCCTTCTGAGACAACAGAGGAGAAACCGACTGAAGCATAATATCCTTTGATATAATCAATTGAAAGGGCCGATGGAATTACTCCACCGGCCTTTTTCTATGTGTTGATATATGTCATTTTCTGTTGAGCGTTACCTATTTAGTATCTTTTGTATATATATTGAATCGATTTGTATCGTATTATAGAAAATAGTCCTATATTTGCCTTCGGCTCCTGTATATTTCCGGATTGTTGGCAGGGCGTTCTTTCTGCATGAAAGACCTTGTCTGCTATGCAGAAGTATATGAGAGATACACATGACAAATAACACAAACTAATCGATAGTATGGACTATATCTTCTATGCAGTGCCATTGGCTTCATTGGCGGCATTGTTCTTTGCCTGGATATTCTTCAGGCAGATGATGAGGGCGAGCGAAGGTAATGTTACAATGAAAGAAATCGCAGGCTATGTCCGTTCAGGGGCTATGGCTTATCTTCGCCAGCAGTACAAGGTTGTCATCATTGTTTTTGTGATCCTTGCAGCTTTTTTTGCCGTTCTTGCATATGGATTCAATATTCAGAATACATGGGTGCCGTTTGCTTTCATTACCGGAGGTTTCTTCTCCGGTCTGGCCGGATTTATAGGTATGAAGACTGCGACCTATGCTTCGGCAAGGACAGCAGAGGCGGTACGTAAATCACTGAATTCAGGTCTCAAGATTGCTTTCCGCTCTGGAGCGGTAATGGGGCTTACTGTAGTTGGATTGGGACTTCTTGATATATCTGTATGGTATGTAATATTGAGGCTCTTTGTAGATAGTCCCAATGAATCTCAGACATTAGTGACTATAACGACGACAATGCTTACATTCGGAATGGGCGCTTCTACACAGGCTCTCTTCGCAAGGGTTGGAGGCGGAATCTATACTAAGGCCGCTGATGTAGGGGCAGATATCGTAGGTAAAGTAGAGGCGGATATCCCAGAAGACGATCCGAGAAATCCTGCTACCATAGCGGACAATGTCGGTGACAATGTGGGCGATGTTGCCGGTATGGGTGCTGATCTATATGAGTCTTACTGTGGTTCTATTCTTGCAACGATGGCGCTTGGTGCCTCTTCCTTTTTCGGTGATGTCGATGCTCAGACAAGGGCTATATTTGCCCCTATGCTGATAGCGGCTTTTGGTGTGGTCCTTTCAATTATAGGGATATATGTAGTAAGGACAAAGGAGGGTGCAGAGCTAAATGATTTGCTTGCTTCTTTGGGACGAGGCACTAACATGAGTGCCTTGCTCATAGGCTTGTTTGCATTCGGTATCTTTTATTTCTTGGACTTCTCCAACTGGTGGCAGCTTTCCCTGTCAGTCATCTCAGGCCTGTTGTCGGGTGTGATTATTGGCAAGTCCACAGAATATTATACGTCACATTCTTACAGCCCTACCAGAAAGCTTGCTGAGAGTTCGCAGACAGGTCCTGCAACAGTGATTATCGGGGGTATGGGACTTGGAATGATTTCTACAGCTATTCCGGTGATCACAATTGCTGTTACGATCGTCTTGTCTTATCTATGTGCAAGTGGTTTTTCTTTTTCTGTCGATAGTATAGGCTCCGGACTTTACGGTATAAGTATCGCGGCTGTGGGAATGCTGTCAACGCTTGGAATTACGCTTGCTACCGATGCATATGGCCCTATCGCGGACAATGCTGGAGGAAATGCTCAGATGAGCGGTCTGGATCCGGAGGTTCGTAAGAGAACGGATGTTCTTGACTCTCTTGGCAATACAACTGCGGCTACCGGCAAAGGCTTTGCTATAGGTTCTGCTGCACTGACTGCCTTGGCTTTGCTTGCTTCCTATATCGAGGAGATAAAGATAGCGTTGCAGCATATAGGAGTTCAAGCCATAGCTGTCGGGGATAAGCTCGTTGATGTGACGTCTGCAACAATTATCGACATCATCGGGTATTATCAAGTTAACCTTATGAATCCTAAGGTTCTGGTGGGAGTATTCATAGGCTCTATGATGGCCTTTCTGTTCTGTGGACTTACTATGAATGCCGTTGGAAGGGCTGCGCAGAAGATGGTTACCGAGGTAAGGAGACAGTTCCGGGAAATACAAGGCATTCTGACTAGTGAACGTCGTCCTGACTATGCGAGATGCGTGGAGATCTCCACTCGGGGTGCACAACATGAGATGGTACTTCCCTCTGTAGTGGCTATCGTTGTGCCGGTATTGACAGGGCTGACTCTTGGAGTTGCGGGGGTTATGGGGCTTCTGGTAGGTGGACTTGCTTCTGGTTTTGTCCTGGCTGTATTCCTTGCTAATTCCGGAGGGGCTTGGGACAACGCCAAGAAATATGTCGAAGAAGGAAATTTCGGTGGTAAGAATTCTGCCAGCCACAAGGCTACAATAGTGGGAGATACTGTTGGCGACCCTTTTAAGGATACGTCAGGGCCTTCACTTAATATTCTTATCAAGCTGATGAGTATGGTATCCATAGTAATGGCCGGTCTTACTGTGTTAGTTGGATAGCTTCCTGCTGATGAGTCTCCAGTCAATTGCGAGGTTTTCTATTATGTTTCTATGACTTTTTGAAAAGAATAGCTGATGAGCTATCTGATTGAGCAAAGGTCTGAAGAGGCAGACATAAAAAGCCTATAAAGGACTTTTTTAATAGATTTCATAAAATTTCAACCAGCTTCTAAATGAATAATTATTGATACTATTAAAAATAAACAGTAAATTGCATCGATTTTTTGTAGATAGTAACATTATTAAATAGAGGGGCTAATAGAATGAAAAGAATCACTATCCGTGATGTGGCACGAGAAGCGAAAGTGTCAGTCACACTTGTGTCGTTCGTGATGAACGCAAAAAGGGACAAAGATGGTAATTTGGATTGTCCCGTCAATGCTGATACTGCTAAGAGAGTACTGCAGGTAGCCCAGAAGTTAGGCTATAGGCGTAATTTCGCAGCAGCCTCCCTAAGAAGTGGCCGTTCTAACTCTATTGCAGTAATCCCCAACGATATATCGAACAAATTCTTTGCTGGTATATCTAGATGTATAGAAGACAAGGCACGGAGTTATGGCTATACAGTGCTTTTCGCAAGTTCAGACGAGAAGGCGGATCGTCTTGACAGTGTCATAGATGCTGTGTTGGCCCACAATATAGATGGCTTGATCGTAGCACCTTGTAAAGGTGGCGAGGATGCCATAAAGAAGGCAACTGATTATGGTGTGCCTGTTGTCTTGCTTGACAGGGATATAGAGAGTTTGGACAATGTCGGCAAGGTTCTTCTTGATGATGTTGCTGCCGGTCGTATGGCTACTGGACTATTCATTGAGCGTGGCTACCGTAAGATAGAGATGATATCTTATTCTCTTGGTATCTCAAGTCTTGAGGAAAGAGAGTTGGGGTATCGAGATGAGATGATGGATAAGGACTTGTATGACAATGTCAACGTCCACTATACTTCTTATGAAAAGGCTGGGGAGGATGTTCCTGCTATCATTAAGGATGCAGTGTCAAGAGGAGTGGATGCTATTTTCCTGCCGACATATTCGCTTTCTGCCTTGGCTCTTATGGCAATGAGGGATCTCGGTCTCAAGACACCGGATGATCTGGCAGTCATAGGCTTCGATGTGAGTGATATCTACCAGCTTTATGAGACTTCTGTTACCCATATTGTCCAGCCGCTGAAGGAGTTGGGCGAGATGTCGGTTGACAATCTGATCAATATGATACATGGCAAGGCTCCCGAGAAGTTAGTCCTTAAACCTGAGATGATTGAAGGCGGTTCAACCGCACCGAAGCATTAGTACTCCTCCATAATACAACGATTGAGAAGCTGTTTTTTTGTTTGAAGATATATTCCCACCAAAGTACATCTTTACCAAATCAAGACATATAGAATAGCAAAGAGGCTGACCACGTAGTCAGCCTCTTTGCATATCGGTAAGAGCAGACTATTTCTCGGCTTCTTCTACTGCCTTGAAATATCTGTATGAATTGACCTTGAGTTCGCCTGTTGACAACTCATCGCAGACAATAGTGCTGTCAGGGTGATTCTGAAGGGCTGATAGAGTGCAATAGTGCGACATAGGTCCTTCAACCGCGTCCTTGATGGCGCGGGCTTTCTTGCTGCCGAATGCGAGTATAACCACTTCCTTGGCAGAAGTTACGGTAGCGACACCTACTGTGAGAGCTTGCGTTGGAACAAGGTTTACATCATTGTCGAAGAATCTTGAATTTACCACGCGAGTGTCGTAAGTCAGTGTGACAACCCGTGTTCTTGACTGAAGAGGGGAGAATGGCTCGTTGAATGCGATGTGGCCGTCTTCTCCGACACCACCGAGGAATAGGTCAAATCCTCCCGCTGCCTCTATTGCTTTCTCGTATGCTGCACATTCTGCTGTCGTGTCAGATGCGTTTCCATTGAGAATGTGAATGTTCTCTGCCGGTTCGTCTATATGATCGAACAGATATTTGTGCATGAATGAATGGTAACTTTCCGGATGTTCCTCAGCAAGCCCGACATATTCGTCCATGTTGAAAGAAATGACATTCTTGAATGATATCTCACCAGCTTTCACCATACGGATAAGTTCTGCGTATGTCTCAATAGGAGTTGATCCGGTGCAGAGTCCGAGAACAAAAGGCTTGTCTGTCCTTGATGCCTTTTCCTTGATCTTGGCAGCAATGTGATGGGCTGCCCAGATAGAGCCTTCTTGGCTGTTGTTGCGTATAATAAGTTTCATTTTAATTGAGTTTCAGAAATACTTCAATAGCTTGATATTCAGCCATTCCGAGCTGATCATACTGGCGTGCTGTATTTTCAGTACGGTCTTCCGCACGCTGCCAGAATTCGCGCGGATCATCTCCAGGGAACGGTACTATGTCTTTCTGCGATAGGTGTCTGAATATTGCATGGCGTTTCTCCACTACTTCGTCTGGGCTTAGAGGCACAGCCATGTCTACTCTTCCAAGCTCCCATTCCATCCAAGCTCCTCTGTAAAGCCATATGTGGGCCTCGTTGAGCCACGTCTCTCCTTCTTCCTTGAGTTGTTCGATGGCCTCAAGAGCAGCCTCTGTACATACCCTGTGTGTGCCGTGGGGGTCTGCAAGGTCTCCGGCCATGAAAATCTGGTCAGGATGCAGTTTCTTGACTAGGGCCTTGATTATGTCCAGATCTTTCTGGGTTCTCGGAAGTTTGGCTACTCCACCCGACTCGTAGAAAGGCAGATTGAGGAAGTGTACGTTTGTATTGTCGTTGAGGCCGAATGACCTGTCAGCGCCTCGTGCTTCGCTTCTTCTGATTGCAGCCTTTATTGCGAGCAGTTCCTTGGGTTCAGGCTCTCCAGGTCTCTTGCTGTCTATGATTTTCTTGACTCTGTCAAATTCATTTGCGAATCCGAGCTGATATGCAGCGTCCATATGCTGGAGTACAACATCGTCATGTACGGCAAGGTCTCCTGAGGTCTCGTATGCTACATGGACATTGTGTCCCTGATGCACAAGACGGATAAATGTGCCTCCCATAGAGATTACGTCATCGTCCGGATGTGGGGAGAATATGAGAACGGTCTTGGGAAAAGGCTTTGCGGCTACAGGTCTATGGCTGTCGTCTGCATTGGGCTTTCCTCCTGGCCATCCTGTGATTGTGTGCTGCAAGTCGTTGAATACTTCTATGTTAATCTTGTCATATGGCCCGAACTTGTCGAGAAGCTCTCCCAAAGCATGTTCAAGATAGTCTTTCTGAGTAAGTTTCAGTATGGGCTTGTGCACTTCTTGACAAAGCCACACAACAGCTTTACGGATAAATTTCCGTGTCCAATTGCATGGGCCTATCTTCCAAGGTGCAACAACCCTTATGAGCAGAGAAGCAGCGGTATCGTCAGTAAAGCAGGTGATGTTAGGGTGTCCCTGTAGTAGAGATGCAGGGAAATCTGAGCTTTGCGGACTTTCTACGACATGCAGTACGGCTTCTGCTTTATCTTCCCCCCAGGCCATTAGAACGATCTTCTTCGCACTTAGGATTGTGTCAATGCCGATAGTTATAGCAGCTGACGGGGTGTGTTTGAAGTCTCCGTTGAAATTCTTGGCCTGTCGCTTGCGTGACTGGTAGGGGAGTAGAACTGTGCGGGTACGGCTTTTTTGTGAAGTCCCGGCCTCGTTAAAGCCAACTTGACCGCTTTCTCCCATACCTATTACAATCATATCGGCTCCGCGTATCATTTTGTCGTATTTCTCGCAATATTCCGATATTTTGTCCTCAGGAATGCTTCCGTCAGGGATATGGATATTCTCCTCTTTGATGTCGACTAAGTTCAGAAACTCTGAATGCAACCTGCTGTTGCGGCTCTGCGGTGCGCCTTTGGGGTAAGGGTAGTATTCGTCAATCGAGAATACTTCTACATTGCTGAATGAAACCTTGCCATCCTGATATTTCTTGGTCAGCCATTTGTAAAGTGAGACCGGAGTTACGCCTGTGGAAAGTCCAAGCTTGAATTTGCGTCCTTGACACGAGTTTATCGCATCTATGATCATGTCCGCGATAGCTTCGCTTGCAGTGGTGGACTCGTCATAGATCTCAGTCTTGATTTTCTCGTAACTGTGCAGAATATCGGAGGGCAATCCTTTATCGATAAGTCCGCCGTCTTTAGGCAATGTGAAATGTTTCATCGTATGAATGACAATAATTGATTCTATCTGCAAAATTACGAATTTTACTAAGAAGCTGTTTGAATTTTTTGTTCAGTTATCTTAATATATAGACTGCTGTCGCCCGTACCGTAAAGACACCACTGATTGCAAATATACTGGTTCATTAACTATGGGCGGGTTGCTATGTCGCTAAGATAGTACTCGGTCGAGAAATCTGTAGCTGAGTGCCTCAAGAAGATGATCTTCTCTGATAGGCATTCCTACGGCAGCTTCTGACGGGTCTGAGCCCTCTTTCGACGGACCGCAGGATGACTCAAGGTCGGCTATAGTCCTTGCTACCTTTAATACGCGAGTGAATCCTCTTGCACTCAAGCCGTATTTAGAGGCAATCGCCTCAAGTATCCCAGTAACATTCGAGTTTGTCAAGCAATACTTCTCTATCTGGCGTCCCTGCATCTCCGCATTGAGATAGATGCCTTCTTCCTTGAATCTCATCCTTTGTATCTTACGGGCTGCAGTGATCCGGCTTCTTATATCCCTGCTGCATTCCCCACGAGTCTTGCTGACCAATGATGCCGGACTTACAGGCCTGATGTTGATCTGGATGTCTATTCTGTCCATTATCGGCCCGGATAGCCTGGAGAGATAATCCGCCCTCTTGTACGGAGAGCAGGTGCAGCGTCCTTTCTCTCCATAATATCCGCATGGACATGGATTAGTCGCAGCAATAAGCATGAACGAAGCTGGGTATTCCACTTTTGTCCTCAGGCGAGATATGATTACTTTCCTGTCTTCAAGTGGACCTCGCAATGCTTCGGTTATCTGCCGAGACATCTGTCCGAACTCGTCAATGAAAAGTACTCCGTTCTGGGCCAGAGAGATCTCTCCGGGAAGGATATTGTCAGCATTGCCTCCTCCTATCATTGCCGCCATGGACACACTGTAATGTGGCGAACGGAACGGGCGTTGTCGGACTAACCCGCAAGCCCCGTTGTGGAGGCCTGCTACGGAGTAAATCTTGCTGGTCAGGATGGCTTCATCTTGTTCCATGGGTGGCAGAATCCCTACTATAGCTCTTGCGATGGAAGTCTTCCCAGAACCAGGCGGTCCTATCATTATTAGATTGTGTCCGCCTGCTGCAGCTATCTCAGCACCTCTTTTTGCCCCTTCCTGACCCAAAATGTCGGCGAAATCCATATATTCTCCTTCTTGTCTCCCGTCCTCTTTGTCATGTGAAGTGGCGATGATCAGTCCTGCAGCCCTTCTGTCCCCTTGAAGTATCCAGATTACTTCTTCGAGGCTTCTTACTCCATAGATTTTCGTCCCTTTGAGCTCGGCTGCTTCTAAAGCTGACGAATAGGGCAAGATACATCCCGCCAATCCATCTTTTGCGGCATATTCAGCGATAGGAAGAGCTCCGGACAGCGGACGAACAGAGGCGTCAAGCCCGAGCTCCCCCATGATCAGATACGAGGATATCAATGGAAGAGAGCATTGACCAGATGCTGCGATAATACCTATTGCTATCGGCAAGTCATATCCACTTCCGCTTTTGCGGATATCGGCCGGGGCAAGGCTTATCACTATCTTCCTGCCTGGTATTCGGAATCCTACAGACTGCAATGCAGTCACTGTACGCAACAGGCTCTCTTTGACTGCCAGGTCTGCCATTCCAACAAGATGAATACCGATACCGGGACTAATGTCGACTTCGACCTTTACCGGAAGAGCTTCTATGCCTATGCATTTGGCGCAATTTATGTGTATAAGCATTGTCTTTTTTCTCGCAATATCGGTAAGAAATGTGTTAGGGGACTTAAAAATCATATATTTCTACACATAAATCTTAAATTTGTGCGATAATAATTTCTTCTGATGAGAATGAACATATTCGCGACAATCGGACGTTATACTATGTTCTTGCGGCAGGCTTTCCGGAAGCCGGAAAGGCGCAGGATGATACGGCGCCAATTCATTATAGAGATAGATAAACTGATCTTGTCGTCTATTGTCATAGTCGGAGTTATATCCGTATTTATGGGTGGAGTCTTGGTAATACAGACAGCATCCAATATGTCCAATCCGTTCCTTGACAGAATGCTTATAGGATATATGGTCCGTGAAAGTATGGCTTTGGAATTCAGTTCGACAATGGTAGCTCTGATACTTGCCGGCAAGATGGGTTCCAGCATTGCTTCTGAGATAGGCAGTATGAGAATATCCCAGCAACTTGATGCTATAGATATGATGGGTATCAATAGTGCTTCATTTGTCGCCAGACCCAAGATTCTGGCCGTAACACTTGCAACCCCACTGCTGACTCTTCTGAGTTTTGTCCTTGGTCTGGCTGGTGGCGCCCTTATTGTATGGCTGACCTCGATAATACCTACCGCAAAATATTTCACAGGATTGAGATATGCGTTCAATCCATATTTTATAGTTTACAGTTGCATCAAGACGGCAGTTTTCGGATTTATAATCTCTTCTGTTGCGTCTTATCACGGTTACCATGCAAAGGACGGATCTCTCGGGGTAGGGCGATCGAGTACAAAAGCTATCGTTGCATCGAGTATCCTGATATTGATGTTTGACCTTCTGATTACCCAACTTCTTCTATATTGACACTTCCGGTGACGTATCCGGCCTTTCTTGGCAGGACGATCCCTTTCCAGAAAATGCTTTAATGATGATAACGGTCCACAATCTGACAAAGAGTTTTGATGGCAAGCCTGTGCTTAAAGGCGTGTCAATGTCATTTCTTCCGGGCAAATGCAATATGCTCATCGGTGCCAGCGGCTCTGGTAAGACAGTCTTGCTTAACATGCTGATAGGACTGATAGCTCCGGATAGCGGGGAGATTATGTATGGAGATCAGGTATTTACAAAAATGTCTGAATACGAGAAGAAAAGGTTGCATCAGAAGATAGGTGTCCTTTTCCAAGGTAGTGCTCTATTTGACTTCAGGACAGTGTTGGGCAATATAATGTTCCCGATGGATTTCCTTACCAACTGGAGCGAGAAAGAGAAAGTGGAGAGGGCTCGTTATCTTTTAGATAAGGTCAATGTGCGTGATTCCGAGGATAAGTATCCGAGCGAACTGTCAGGCGGAATGCAGAAGAGAGTAGGAATCGCCAGGGCAATAGCTCTCAATCCTTCATTCCTATTTTGTGACGAGCCTAATTCAGGACTTGACCCTGAGACTTCCATCGTGATAGATCGGCTCATCAGTTCTATTACTAAAGAATTCGGAATTACCACAATCATGAACACTCATGACATGAATTCCATGCTTGAGATAGGGGACAATATCGGATTCCTTCACAACGGAACTATTTTGTGGGAGGGAGACAGGCATTCTATATTGTACTCGGACTGTCAGCCTCTTATAGAGTTTCTTAGTGCCAACACATTGGCCCGTAATATAATAAATGATACAAGGCATGGCCGTAGCTCGCTTGGAGGGCCGACTGCCAATCTGTAACTCTGACTGCAATAGACTTCCGTTTACTTAGTCAATAGGGTAGAGAGCAAATATAGCAGAGCCGCTTCCTGACATAGAAGCATAGATAGCTCCGGAGTCGTATAGAGAGTCCTTTATTGCACGAAGTTCAGGATGTTTCAGAAATACGCTTTCTTCAAAATCATTGCTTATCGCCTCTCGCCATCTCTCGACAGGAAGTCTGAGAGCATCTTCAAGCGGGATCGGTGGAAGGTGTGGCACTATTCCCTCATAAGCTTCTTTTGTTGACACATGTATGCCTTCGGGAACTACTATCTTGAGTTCATAATTCTTTGAGCATGCGTCGTTGTTAAGGTTATGGCTATTGTCTGTACTAAGGGAGTTGTCAGTTGCTGCTTTCTCGTAGATATTGACAGGCATTGCGTATGGAGTCAGCAGTTCTCCTCTTCCTTTGCCTATCATAGGTGAGTCTTCAATGAAGAATGCACAGTCACTTCCGGCTTTCGCTGCCAACGTCCTAAGTTGTTCTTTTGACAGTCCAAGTCCGAATAGATTGGAAAGCATCATCATGCAATAAGCCCCGTCTGCAGAGCCGCCTCCCAGTCCGGCTCCGACCGGAGAGAGTTTCTCAAGGTATATCTTGACTGCGGGTAGGCTGAATCTTCTGTCAAGTAGTCTATATGCCTTGACAGTAAGGTCCTGAAGTACGTCCCAGTTCACGCCCTCAGCTCGTGCTACAGTTATCATCACCTTCCCGTCAGGTGATATGGCCTGCCTCAAGGTTGGGGATTTGTCATCAGAAGCATCGTATCTTGCCAACATTGAAGCTGAGGTGCGGCTGTAATCGTCTCCCGCAATGATCTCAAGTATATCGGAGTATTGGTGCGAGGGGAAAAACAGAGTCTCAATGTCGTGGTATCCGTCATTCCTCTTACGCAGGATATTCAGTCCTATATTTATCTTGACATGTGGGCGTGTTATCATATCGCAGTCATAATATGGCTGCAAACATAGTCATAATTCGTGTATTTTAAGTATGTTTGCAGGGGTAAATGACATAGTATGAGACATGAGATAAAGATAAATTCACTCAAGGATATTGACAATGCCGCTATTGACTTTTTGAAAAAGACACAAGGACATAAGATCATAGCATTTTATGCTCCGATGGGCGCTGGCAAGACTACTTTCATATCCGCTGTATGCAGGGCTCTTGGCGTAAGGGAAGATGCTGTAAGTTCCCCTACTTTTGCGATCGTCAACGAATATAGAGCCGAAGGCGGAGAGCCTCTATATCATTTTGATTTTTACCGTATCTCAAAGGACGAAGAGGCCTATGATATAGGGTTTTTCGACTATGTGGACAGCGGAAAACTCTGTCTTATAGAGTGGCCTGAAAATATTGAGAACCTGTTGCCGGAAGAGACACTCAGGGTCAGTATCAAAGTTCTTCCTGACGGTTCCAGATCTGTGGAGTGGACTGACTAACATCTCTATTCTTTTCTTGAGATTCCGACTTTGATAGAGGATATATAGCCGTTGATGTGCAGTGTGTCAGCCTTGTCGTTTCGTGTGACAATGGGTGGCTTGCCGCTTTCACGCGATGACATTCCTGTGTAGAAAGTGTGCCCTTTGAGAACGCTACATCCGAGGCTCATGACACAGTATTCTCCCTTGGGGTTGTAAGCGCAATGGTGAGCGTCTCCCATGTATACGGCACCCAATATGACATCCCGTTTGTCAACGTATACGAAGGCATGTCCCCTTTCGTCCACATGAAAGGTGATAATCCTTTCCCCATCCCGTGTGCGCAATATTGTGCGCTTGTCAATGTCCCAAAGGATGGATGATACGTCCTTCCAGGCAGAGAATGTGAGATCTGCACTAAGACAGATCTTGTCTTCATGCCATAGCAGGCGACAGTTGCCTATATTTTCAGAATGGTTGGCGTTGAACTCTACTGTCTTACCTTTGCGGTATAGGATTGGTGCTCCGAGTTGGCCGTTTCTTCCGGCAGCAATATAGGTCTCTCCTTCTATTATCCTCATGTCGAAGACGGCATTTATCTCCGGGTCAGTTTCTATGGTTTCAGCTTTCCCGTTGCGAACGGAATAGCATACGTACCGGTCTCCACTTGCAGAAGAAAACCTGACACAGAAAAAGAACACTATATCCTCTCCGTCCATGCTGAGAGCACCGCTTTCGCATGATGGGTCAGGCAGTCTGCCTATGACACTACCTTCATTGTGCGTATACAGAACTTCTCCGTTACGCCGGTAAGACAAGCCTTGGCCGGATCTGTTCTGTCCGAGTGTATAGATTCCATCTTCGCGGACTAGAAACCCTATAATCATCTCACGTCCGTTATATCGGAAAAGCTCAGTTCCATTTCTAGATATTATTGTTTCTGTTGAAGTGGAATAGTCGGTATATAGATTGCCCCCTATAAGCCTGTGCATGTCCGCAGATGAAGCCACATTGTTGTTGTGTCCACCTTGAATTGATATAATCTTGATACCGTTCTTGTATGCGCATACTTTGAAGTCGGCAGTCTCACCAGCTTCATCATGCTGCCAGTCGTAGCCCTCTGCAAATTCTACGGTAGTGAGATATATTGTAGTGTCTGCCATTCCAGTGGCAAGGCTGTCCAGACCCTTCTTTTCGCTGTCTTTCTTCCTGCTTAAGTTGCGTGGGTTTCTTATGAGGTCGTTGTCTGTAAGGCTGCAGCCGCATGATATGGCAGCGATAACAAGGAGAATAGTTGTCGTTCTCATGGTTAGAAGCTGTTTTGAAATGTTTCGTCTCTTCTCTTATGGCCCTTTTCGGCCATTTTTCATCTTTGTCATCAGTCGAGTACCTCCAGTACACTCCTTCTTCCAAAGTCGAGGCTGCCTCGAAAAATCCTCATAATAAAATTCGGGTATCATTTCAAAACAGCTTCTTGGTCTTTTTGCCGCAAGAACGGTATTATTTCCGAATCAGCAAAGGCTGTTGGCTGTATTTTGACAGGAGTCGCCGACAGAAAAATATGATTTTTGTGTAGCCTTCCTATTTAAAAATAGTTTTGTCTTGATAGATTCGTAAACGTGGTCCTTCTAAATACCGATGCGAAGTCCTATCTCGAAGTTCATCATGAACGGCTGTTGAGTACGTATACTGACAGGTTGGTCGCAATCGAAGAAATACTGGAATCCTGGGTTTATATAGATTCCGAGGTCTTTGACGATATTGAATTCTACCCCGAGTCCAGCTCCAGCGGAGAGTTGTACGCCTTTTACATCTTCGTGGTGGACAATGTCTTTGTCACTACCATTGATCCTGAATTTGTTGGATACCGCCCTTTCTATGCTGCCTCCCGCATAGGCGTACAGACGAGTGCGCTTTCCTTTGAGAAGGTCATAATAGGCATTTACTGGAATTCCGATGTAATGGATTGTATGTCTTATGTCTTCACTAGAGCGGGAATCAACCATCTTACCATCTTCATATCTTGTATAGACTCCAGCGAAACTTCTTTGGAGCATAGTATAGGTTAGTCCGGTATTGATCCCCCATCTCTTTCCGAGTTCGATTCTGGTCCCGACTCCAAAAGTTACAGGGATAGAATAGGAGGATTCCGAACCGGTCTGACGTAGGATAGTGGCGTCCTGCAGATTGCCTGAAGACAAGTAGCTTGTTCTTGAACCTAATGAGGAAGCTTCTCCGTTGCTTGACACATTTCCGCCTATCACAATCGAGACGTGAGACTCTCTTCCCTTATCGTTGTCGTCGGGAAATTGTCCGAACTCGTCCCGTAAGATATTATCGTCATCTTCTGTAACCGACTCTTTGTCCGGTCTATCTGCTGAGGACGCTCCTGATGATACTTTGTCTTCTCCTGACTTTGTGCCTCCGTCCTTTATGCTGGGCTCATTATCGGAAGCGTCACTCGTCCTCTCATTGGAATATGTCTGTTCTGTGGCGTCAACCAATTCTGTGTATCTGTTGGAATCACCGATATTTCTGTCTTCTGCAAGAATTGAGTTGTTATGATTTGAGGCTGCAATTATATCTCCATTATTGGCTGGAATGCTTACAATGCCATCTGCATTTTCAGATGCCGGGGTAGTCTCGGAAGTCTCTTGCATGGCAGCCATTCTTTGCTCTTCGTATTTAGGATGATCTGTCCAAAGGATGACCCCGAGAGTTATGGCAGCTGCAGTTGTAGCCGCGGCCGTCCACTTTAGGATGCGGAGCAACGGAGCAACGATTCGTAGCCTCCCACTGTCAAGGGTTGCGAACAGCCGCTCTTCCACAAATGGTGGTACGGGCTCTTCCATATCTTCAATCAGGTCTCGAACCTGTTGGTCGAATATTTTATCTTTATCGCTCTCTTGCATCTCTGATCTTCTTTATCCGCTCCTGCAGCATGGCTCGGGCTCTGTTGAGGCGAGACCGGGAAGCAACACTGCTTATCCCGAGAGTCTCGGCGATATCATTGTGCGAATATCCTTCTATTGCGTACATGTTAAATATAGTCCTGTAGCAGGTTGGAAGAGAGGCTATCTGACGAAGAAGCTCCTTGTATCCTATATCCTGCACTGGGCATGGCTCATCACTTGTCATCCAGTCAGCGTTGTCAAGGCTGTCACTCATCTTGAGGGCATCATTTTTCCTTAATGACATAAGTGCCGTGTTGATGAAGATCCTCTTTGCCCAACCCTCAAATGACCCTTTGTCGGAGAAAGTCTCTATCTTTGAGAATAAGGTCACAAACCCATCCTGAAGTACGTCCTCAGCCGCGGTACGGTCGCCCATATATCTGACGCAAATTGCAAACATTTTGGGGGACAGAAGCCTGTAGAGCTCTCTCTGTGCGCTTCTGTCGCCTGATTTGCAATGCGTTATAATGTCATCATATATTGGCGTATTCATGGCTGTAGGCTATATCCCACACGCTTTCCACATATATAGATGCGTAACGTGCAGGAATTGTTGCATGATTTTGCGTATTTCCTTGAGTCTGCAGATTGTACTGCATGTCTAAATAGTGAATTTAGTATTAATTTTGCATATGGGTACTAAAATTCACTGAATATGCGATATCTATATACTGTTGTCATTTGTCTGTATCTGTCTGTATGCGGACTTTTGGCTCAGAATGAGGCTGGGGATTCAAGATTTGAAAAGATAGCTCCAAAAGGAGTCAAGGTGACCGAGTCTGAAGACTCACATATCATCGATGCGGTACAGTTCTATGAGTCCGGCCAGTATGAGCAGGCAATCAAGATTTTGACTAAACTTATAGCAGATGATTCAGAAAATGATGCAGCATATTATTATCGGAGTCTTGCCGAGATAGCTATCAACAGACTTGCGGAAGGCGAGGCTGACCTTAAGAAGGCTTCAACAATTGACCCGCATAACTTCTGGTACAGGTATTCGTTGGCAAATTACTATGCCGTAACCGGTAAGGAAGAGCTGACGATAGACATTTATAACACTCTGCTCCGGGATTATCCAAAGAAGACGGATCTGTATTATGGTCTTGCCAATCTGTATATCAAGCAGGGCCAGTTGGACAAGGCTTTGGAGATGATTTCCTCAATAGAGGAACAGTTCGGGAAGAGCGATGCGACGGTTATGAACAAGTTCAGCATTCTTAGGCAGGCCGGTAAGTCTGAAGAGGCATATAAGGAGTTGGAAAACTATAATAAGGAATATTCTTCGCCTCAAGTCCTTACTATGCTTGGAGATTATGAGATGGGATTGTATGCCGATTCGACAGCGCTCAGATATTATGACGAGGCTCTTGCTCTTGACGGGGATTTCGCGCCTGCGATCTTAGGCAAGGCTGAGGTATACAGGATGACTAGGAAATATCCTGATTATTTCGCAATGCTATATGAACTAGTCTCTGACAGAAACGTTCCCGCTGGACCTAAGTCGGATTATCTTCAGGCCTTGGTCAAGGAATCAGATCCGAGGTTCATATCTTCATTCATGTCTCAATTGGACAATGTCTATGAGATGGCACTGGAGGTGCATCCGAATGATTCGACAATGCTTTCTTGTGCAGGTTTGTATTATTTCCTTACAGGAAGAAAGGATAAGTCAGCGAGTATCTTCCACCAGCTAATGAACGAATACCCTGAGAGTCAAGATGCTGTGGCAAATTATATACAGATACTTGTATATAGTCAGGACTGGCATAAAGTCGTTGAAGCCAGCGATTCGGCTTTTGCCAAATTTCCCTCCCAACCAGCATTTCTCGAATATGCCAGCATAGCGCAGTATCAGTTGAAGAACTACAGTGCTGTCATTGCCAATTGTGAGAAGGCAATCAAGACTGCCCCTGGGGATAGTGCCGTGGCTGTATCTTCACTTACCCAGATGGCTGATATGTACCATCTTCTTGGAGAGTCTGAAAAAGCATACAAGGCATATGATAAGGTCCTTAAGATAGCTCCTGATTATGCCCCGGCGCTTAACAATTATGCGTATTATCTGTCAGAGTCTGGTAAGAAGCTTAAGAAGGCCTATGCCATGAGCAAGAAGACAGTAGAGGTTGAGCCAGACAATGCCACGTATCTCGATACTTTTGGTTGGATTCTGTATCTTCAGGGCAAGCCTTTAGAGGCCAAGCCTTTCTTCAAGCATGCAATGCTGTATGGCGGTAAGGATAGCGCAGTAGTGATGGAGCATTATGCAGCAGTCCTTGAAGCTCTTGGAGAAGTGGATCTTGCCAAGGTGTACCGTAAGCAGGCTGAAGCAAAACGTGCAGAGAACGGTGATGATGAATAAGTGGTTATTTCTGTCGGTTTTCGCAGCAGTGATTTTCCCTGTTGTTGCATTTTCCCAAAATGTGCGGGAAAAAGAGAATCGTAAGGCTAAGCTCGAAAGAGAAATTGCTATTATAGACAAGCAGTTAAGGGACAATGCAGACAAGAGTAGTGCAGCTTTGATGTCTCTTTCTCTTATACGTAAGAATGTTGCTGATCGCAAATCTCTGGTTGAGGAAAGCGACAGGCAGCTGTCTGAATTACAAGTGCGTATTAACTCTTGTCAAGCAGAGGCTGACAAGTGTCAGGCCTTGCTTGATACATTGTCGCAATATTATGCCCGGCTTATCAAAAGTGCGTACAAGAATAGGGATCCGAAGGTGTGGTACATGTATATCCTTGCTAGTGATAATGTTGGTCAGGCATTCAAGCGAGCGATATATCTGAAGAATCTCTCTTCGCAGATGAATGTCCAGGGAGAGAAAATCAAAGAGACCCGGGCTCTTCTTGAGGAACGTCTAGATTCGCTCGAGATTCTTAAGGAAAAGCAAGTCTCGCTCAGGGTCAAAAGGCAGAGTGAACTCTTATCATTACAGAAAGAGGAGAGCCGCGCGGCAGGAATAGTGTCTGACCTTCGCCGCAACAAGACTAGATATCAGAGAGAGCTGGCCTCCAAGAAACGTCAGGTAGAAGCACTCAACCGAGAGATAGAGAGGATTATAGCCTCTGCCGTGAAGTCGGATAAGCCATCCTCGTCCTCCGGCAAGACTCCCAAGATAGCGATTGACACTAAGCTTGATGCGGAGTTCTCTCGCAACAAAGGACGTCTTCCGTGGCCGGCAGATGGCCCTGTAGTGGATCATTTCGGGCAGCATTATCATCCTGTATTCAAGTCTGTAAAGCTTCCTTTCAATAACGGGGTCACTGTGGCTCTTTCCCCCGATGCCTCAGTCCGTGCGGTATTCGATGGCCTTGTGAAACAGATCGTTGTGATGCCAGGCTATAACAAATGCGTGCTTGTTCAGCATGGCAACTATTTCTCTTTCTATTGTAAGCTTAAATCCGTGTCAGTCAAGGCCGGAGACAAAGTCAGAACTGGAGATGTCATAGGAGTGGTGGATACTATTGACGGAGCTACTCTCCTTCATTTCCAGATCTGGAAAGGCACTGTTCCTCAGAATCCAGAGTTGTGGCTCAAATAAGATTTATCTGAACGGTATTATCTTTACAGCTCCCAGAATCGGTGCGTCTTCGTCCGGAGTAAGGTGGATTATGCGCTGGTTGGAACTTCCCCTGAAATGTAGGTCGGTATCTTTAAGACTTTCGATGAATGGGCCGTCTACCAGAACATCAAGGTAAGGTAGAATAGCCGAGAGTCTTGGGCTTGACTTGATCTGCTCGAAAGTATATCCAGTCCAGCACCATATGGTCTTATTAGTCTCGGATTTTATCCTCTTTGCCAAGGCGGTGAATCCTTCGACTTGAAATAGCGGATCTCCACCGGAAAAAGTAACGTTGCTCAGCTCATCTGCCTTGATGATCTCCATCAGCGAATCGATGCTTGTCTTCTTCCCGTGTGATATATCCCATGACTGCGGATTGTGGCAGCCCTGGCAATGGTGAGGGCAGCCAGCAGCATAAATGGAGGTCCTGAATCCCGGCCCGTCAGCTACGGTTTCTTCGAGGACATCCATTATATATAGATATTCTTCTTCCACAGCTATTTGTGCACAACTCTGTCCCTTAGCTCAGCGAGCTTTCCGCTATTCCATCTGTTGGTTGTACCTACCAGATAGCCAGTGATGCGCTGCAGCGTATCGATATTGTGTCCATGGCAGTGAGGACATTCCTTAAGACCTTGAGTCGCATCCTCATATCCGCAGTCAAGGCATCTGTTGCGGTTGTGGTTGACACTTCCGTAGCCTATATTGTACTTGTCCATCAGGTCGACTATATTCATTATAGCCTCCGGATTGTGGGTGGCGTCACCGTCTATCTCAACATAGAAGATATGACCACCGCGTTCAAGGTCATGGTATGGTCCTTCTACTTCTGCCTTGTGCTTTGGAGAACAATGGAAATATACCGGGACATGACTTGAATTGGTGTAGTAGTCTCTGTCAGTCACGCCTTTTATGATGCCGAACTTCTTCTTGTCCATCTTGGTGAATCGTCCTGAAAGCCCTTCTGCTGGTGTGCCAAGTACGCTGAAATTGTGCTTGAACTGTTCTGAGTAAGAGTTGGCTTTGTCCTTCAGGTATGTCACGATCCGAAGTCCGAGTTCCTGTGACTCTTCAGATTCACCATGATGCTTGCCCGTCAGTGCGACAAGACATTCCGCAAGACCAATGAAACCGATTCCGAGAGTGCCTTGATTGATTACCGATTCTATCGTGTCCTCGGGCTTGAGTTTCTCGCTACCAATCCATAGCTTGCCCATGAGAAGGGGGAACTGTTTCTTGAGTGCGGTTTTCTGAAAATCATATCTCTCGCAGAGTTGCTTTGCCGTGACGTTCAATACATTATCGAGTTTGTGGAAAAATTCGCTGATCCTGCTTTCCTTGTCGGCTATACTCATGCACTCGATTGCAAGCCTTACTATATTGATTGTAGTGAAGCTGAGGTTGCCCCTTCCGATAGAAGTTTTGGGGCCGAACCTATTCTCGAATACACGGGTACGGCATCCCATAGTTGCTACTTCGTGGAAGTATCTCTTCGGGTCGTCCGCCTTCCATTCTGGGCTTTGGTTGAAAGTGGCGTCAAGATTGAGGAAATTAGGGAAGAAACGCCGTGCGCTTACCTTGCAGGCAAATTTGTATAGATCGTAGTTCGGATCTTCGGGTAAATAGCTTACCCCACGCTTCTTCTTCCATATCTGGATAGGGAAAATGGCTGTAGATCCGTTACCTACACCTTCATATGTGGTGTTGAGGATCTCGCGGATCACGCAACGTCCTTCGGCGGAAATATCTGTACCATAGTTGATGGAACTGAACACTACCTGATTGCCTCCTCTTGAGTGGATAGTGTTCATGTTGTGGACAAATGCCTCCATCGCTTGGTGGACGCGGCTTACAGTCATGTTGATGGCATGCTGTATGAATCTTTCGTCTCCGGAGATCCCGACAAGGTCTCTGCGGATATAATCGTCTATCTTGGTGTCTTTCAGATACGACAGGTCCTTGCCTTCAAGTGCTGAAAGTTTGTCAATCTCTTCGTTGAAAGTCTTCTTGACAAAGGGAGCGAGATAGAAGTCAAAGGCAGGTATTGCCTGGCCTCCGTGCATCTCGTTCTGTACGGTCTCCATGGATATGCAAGCGAGCACGGCTGCTGTCTCTATTCTCTTGGCCGGCCTTGATTCACCGTGTCCGGCATGAAATCCTTCATTGAGAATCTTATCTAGAGGGTGCTGCAGGCAGGTAAGGCTTTTGGTTGGGTAGTAGTCTTTGTCATGGATATGGATATATCCGTTGTATACTGCTTCCCTTACCTCATCAGAGAGCAGACATTCGTCCACATATGTCTTGGTAGCCTCTGAGGCAAATTTCATCATCATGCCGGCGGGGGTATCCGCGTTCATGTTGGCATTTTCCCTGGTGATGTCGTTGGCCTGGGCATCGATTATCTCTTGAAAGATCTCTCGAGTCTTGGCTTTCCTCGCAATGGTTCTTTTGTTCCTGTAGGCAATGTATTTCTTGGCAACCTCTTTGCGGGTACTTTTCATTAGCTCCAATTCGACGCAGTCCTGTATCTCTTCGACACCCATGTCCTCCTTGTCCTTCTTGGAGATGGTATCAGCTATCTTGGCAGCAAGTACTATGTCCTGCCCAGCGTCCGTGACATCCATTGCCTTGAGGATGGCGGACACTATTTTCTGATTGTTGAAATCGACGACTCTGCCGTCTCTTTTTATAACGTGCTTGACCATGATTGGGAATCTTTTCTCTCTTGAGTATGGACAAAAATATAAAATATTGCTGTAAGTTGTCAATATGTTTTTTTGAAGTTATTAACAATGGAAAGTTAAGAACTTCTTAGACGAAAAAAGGACGGCCCTGTGTGCTCGTCCTTGATTTTCAATTTATTAGAATAGAAGTTGTGAACTTATCCGATCTCCCATACGAGGACGTGGCGGTCGAATGTTATGTATTCAAGTTCAAATTCTTCCTCGTATCCGTCCTTGTCGATAAATGTTGCTTCAAGTTCTCCTTCTCCTTTCGGGTGGAATCTGTCTACTTCTATCTGTTCTGCGAAGTCGACGTTGTATAGTGACAGTCTCTTGAATATAGCCTCTTTAGCGCACCAATATATAGCAAGTTGTTCGTTGCGCTTGTCGTCATCGAGGTCTTCGATCTCGTCTTCCGAGAGGGCCTTCATCTCTACTGCCGAGAAATCCCGGTCAAGAGACTCTATATCTATTCCAACGTCTTCTGTATTGTCGAGTATGATGGCGACATATTTGTCGGTGTGGGTAATACTTATATTTGTGACCCTATTCTCGAGGAATGGTTTGCCGTTGTCGTGGTGGCTTAGGTATACCTTCTCATCGAACATTTCGTTGAGTAGGGCGCGCACTGCGAGCTTCTGCTTCCGGAGAGACTCGCTCTTGATCCACGAGATCTCTTCCATTTCGTCTGCAGGGGTCGCGCTAATAGCCTTGAGTTCTTCTTCTGTCTCTGTAATCTGCCAGACAGCAAGCTCAGCATTGTTTTCGAGTTCTTTTCTTAAATATAGTGCCATAATGGGGTCTGCTTATGATTTTATGTCAGTGCTGCGTGTCATTGTGATATACGACAATCCTGTGCGTGAAGAGTATTCACACACAAAAAGCTCCTCCGAAGAACCGTTGTCTCCGGTATATGTAGTCAATATGATGTAGGTGTCGGATATATGAGACTGCAACAACGGGTCATCGTTGGAATTGCCCGCTGTCTGGTTGTCACTGTTGATAGAACTTGGAGGTTCCATATAAAATCAAAAAGCGTAATTGTTTTTGCAAATATACGCTTTTTTTTGATTGTGGCGACCATTATGCTGAAGTCTGTCGGAGAAATCTTATATTTGGACACTCTTATAAAAATAACACTGAACAGATTTGCATTATGAAAAAAATTATCTTGTCCTTTGCCGTATCTCTATCTTGCCTGATTTCCTCATATTCGCAGGAAGCTATATGGGAAAGTCGAAATGTGCTGTCGCCTGAGGTGCATGATGACAATAAGGTGACTTTCCGTCTTATAGCACCTGCTGCTGAGAATGTGGCGATAGAGGGTGACTTCATAGGAGATTCTGGAAATTTCCAATCTGTATCTATGAGCAAGTCTCGGGATGGAATCTGGGAATATACTGTTAATGATCCGCTTCCGTCCGAGTTGTACTCTTACAATTTTGTGGTTGACGGACTTCGTGCCATAGATCCTGCCAACGTATTTGTGCGCCGAGACGTATCGTCTATTTGCAATATGTTCCTTATTGACGGAGGGCGTGCAGATCTATATAAGGTAAATGACGTCCCTCATGGTACCGTATCCAAGGTTTGGTATTATAGCGAAAGTCTTGGAATGAGCAGGCGGATGACCGTCTATACTCCGGCTGGTTATGAAGAAAGTGGCAGCCGGAAGTATCCCGTCTTCTATCTGCTTCACGGAATGGGTGGTGATGAAGACGCATGGATGGAGTTGGGACGTGCTTCCCAGATACTGGATAACTTGATTGCCTTGGGAAAAGCAGAACCTATGATTGTGGTGATGCCCAACGGCAATGCAGCCTTGCAAGCTGCTCCCGGAGAGACAGATGAGGGCTTTGTGCAGCCCAGAACAAATCTTCCCAAGACTATGGATGGCTCCTATGAACTCTCATTTCCTGAGATTATGTCCTATGTTGAGAGTCATTATCGGACTATCCGTAGGAAAGAAGCCAGGGCAATAGCAGGGCTCTCAATGGGCGGTTTCCACTCTCTGCATATATCGGCTTATTATCCCGATAAATTTGATTATGTAGGTCTGTTCTCGGCGGCCATCCGTCCTGGAAAAAGCGGATCTCCGGTGTATAAGGATTTTGATTCCATGCTTGCTCGGCAGTTCTCTAAGACGCCGGCCCTGTATTGGATAGGGATCGGCAAAGATGATTTCTTGTATCAGGCAAATGTGGATTTCCGCAGGAAGCTTGATGAAGCTTGTTATAAATACACTTATGTAGAGACTGGTGGTGGCCACATATGGCGCAACTGGCGTATCTACCTTTCCGAGTTTGTGCCGCTGCTTTTCAAGAAGACTACAAAATAGGCAACAAGAAATAGGAAAACCATTTTCCTTCCAAGTCCTCTCAAGAGCAGAAGCTCTTGTCGTCCTTGTACGAAAAAACCCAACGCATTGCGTTGGGCTTCATTCTGTTGCGGAGAGAAGGAGATTCGAACTCCTGATACCCTTTTGAAGTATACACGCTTTCCAGGCGTGCCTCTTAAGCCACTCGAGCATCTCTCCAAAATAGGAGCAGCCATATGGCCGCTCCCTTATGTGCGGACTGCAAATTTAAGCAAATAATTCAAGTCCTGCAATAGCGTACTAGAACATGCTCCTGGGCAGAGTTTATTTGAGCATGTGTCTGTGCAGACTCTTGCGGTAAGCATCCCAATCCGTGATTACATTTTTCGCGATGCCTGTCTCTACCGCTGCCTTGGCAACAGCTACGGATACTCTGTCAAGCAATCTGGAATCAAGAGCCTTAGGAATAATGTATTCAGGTCCGAAGGAGAGGCTTTTCTCGTTGCTTGACTTGAGAACCTCCTCGGTAACAGGCTCTTTGGCCAAGTCTGCAATAGCCTTTGCAGCTGCGAGTTTCATCTCTTCGTTGATGACAGTAGAATGAGTATCGAGAGCACCTCTGAAGATGTACGGGAATCCGAGTACGTTGTTGACCTGATTAGGATAGTCGGAACGTCCTGTTGCCATTATTGCATCAGGCCTTGCTTCCTTGGCTTCATAATAGCCTATCTCGGGAACGGGATTGGCCATTGCCATTATGATTGGGTGAGCGGCCATCTTGCGAACCATCTCCTGACTAAGAGTCCCACCTTTTGAGAATCCGGCAAATACGTCAGCACCTGCTATGGCCTCTTCAAGCGTATGCAGATCTTCCTTAGTGGCAAATTCTCTCTTGTATGCATTGATGTCCGTGCGATCCTCCCTTATTACGCCCTTACTGTCACAGAGAATAATATTCTCCTTCTTCACACCGAGACTGACGTACATTTTCGTACATGCAATAGCGGCAGCTCCTGCGCCGTTGACAACGAGCTTGATATCTCCAGGTTTCTTGCCAGCCAGTTCGAGGGCGTTGATAAGAGCAGCCGAGCTTATGATAGCTGTCCCGTGCTGGTCATCGTGCATTACGGGAATGTCAAGTTCTTCTTTAAGAATCCGCTCTATCTCAAAGCATTCCGGAGCCTTGATATCCTCAAGGTTGATGCCTCCGAAGGAGCAGGCAATATTCTTGACTGTGTTGCAGAACTCATTGATGTCCTTCGTGTCAACTTCGATATCCACAGAGTCAATACCTGAAAGCACCTTGAAAAGCAGGGCTTTGCCTTCCATGACAGGCTTGCCGGCAGCTGCACCGATGTTGCCGAGTCCAAGGACAGCGGTGCCGTTTGAAATGACGGCCACAAGATTGCCCTTGCCCGTATATGTATAGGCCTTATGCGGATCTGCTTGGATTTCCAGACATGGTGCGGCCACGCCTGGAGTGTAGGCCAGTGAAAGGTCATGCTGTGTAGCAGCCGGCTTTGTCGGTACTACTGACAACTTTCCGGCCGGAAATGCTGAGTGGTATTCAAGCGCTTCTTTGTCAAGATTGTTGTTCATATTCATGTTCTTTATTTCATTTTCGTATCTGTATAACTTTCTGCTATGTACAACTTACACTTCGGATTCGTACCGATCCAAGGCGGCTGCCATTAGTTCACGGCCTTTGTCAGCGATTTCCTTTCCCTTGGAATAGTCCGATATCGCCCCATATGCGTCAAGGGGCATGCGGATCAATATGTCAGGAGGATTGAGCCTTATCGACTTCTCTGCTAAGGCATGGTTCATCAAGTTGAAAGACCTCGTAAGTATAGTATAGTAATTGTCATCTGCATCGGCAACTTGAGGGACTTCATGAGTGCCGGCATCTTCCATCTTCATCTTTATCAGGCGTATGCTCTCATCGCCCATCATACGCACTTTGTCTATTAGAGAAAGTCGGCTTGCCGCTATGGAATGTATCTTGTCAAGTGCCTGCTGCTGCAAGAGGCCATCTTTTCTGTCTTTCTCGTGCTGCCATTCGAGAAATTCGGTGATAGCCTTGCTATTTACATCGTTAACATCGAACCCTACAAGTATGTCCCCACGCTTTTTCTCTACAATATCTATAGGCATGGTGTTGAGGATACCTCCGTCTACAAGAGTATGCAGGCCGTATTTGACAGGACGGAACATGGATGGTATGGAGATAGATGCTCTGATGGCCTGAAACAATTTCCCCGTTCGGAAAATGACTTCCTCTCCAGTGTAAAGGTCTGTGGCTACGGCTGAGAACCGTATGGGCAGAGTTTCTATATCAACATCGGGTACAACCTCCTTTATCGCTTCCATCACCTTGTCTCCCTTTACAATATAACTCTTGTTGATGGCGATGTCAAGCAGACGCATTACCTTCATGTTGGTCAGGGCAAAAAGCCATTCCTTGAATTGCTCAAGTCCTCCGGCAGCGAAAACGCCGCCTACCAATGAACCTATCGAGCAACCAGCTACTGACCTTATAGTGTATCCCCGATCAAGCAATTCTTCGATGGCTCCGATATAGGCAAAGCCTCTAGGCCCTCCGCTTGAGAGGACGAGTGCTACATTCTTGCGTTTTATTCTGTTTGCAGGCATAATATCTTAGTCCAATACTATAAGTGCTATGGAATGATGGCTGAATTCAAGTCTTATCCTGTCTTCTGCAGCCTTGTTTAGGGTCGCTTTCCACCAATTGTCGAAAACTACTTCACTTGTAGGCCATTGCAGACCAGAAGATTTGATCCTCAGGCTGTTGTCCGGGGAGAAAATGGATACTGCGCGTCCCGTCCCGACATCTATCTCGCAAGTGTCGGTGATAGGAAACATAATGCTGAAGTCCGAGATTATATCAATATGAGGACATTTGTCCCCAAGCTCACGGGCGTATTCCATCAGAAGTGACATATTTGCGACGGTATGAGCCTCCCTCTTGCCGGTAGCCGCGATGAAATGTACTGTATCCACATCTTTGAAATGTCCGATAGTATAATGGAAAGCCTTGCTCATGTCATTGCTCTCCTGCTCGCTTACCTGTACCACTATGTCCTTGTATTTCTTTATGAGCGTCGGGGAGGTGCTGTCCATATCACCCACAAGAGCATCTGGCAGTCTTGATCTGCCGAATATGTCTTGACTATGCTTCAGAAATACGGGCAGACTTCCATCACAGCAGACTATATAGTCGGCTGTCTTGATAAGGTATCGTGGATATTCCTTCTTAGGAAATGTCCCGTTGCAGATTATGACCGCACTTTTCATTATTTTTTCCTTATAATGCTCAAGCCGTGTCTAAGCGGCAGTATCATAGATTCGACACGTACGTCAGCAGTGACCATCTCGTTGAAAGCAACGATACCGGCGGTCTGTCTGTCTGACGGTATATTGTCAGAATATACTTTCCCGTCCCAAAGCACATCATCGGCTAGGATGAAGCCTCCGTGTCTTGTAATGTCAATTACAGTATTGAAATATTCGGGGTATTCGCGCTTGTCGGCATCTATGAATACTAGGTCGTAGAGTCCTCCTTCTCTCTTCCTTTCCCTGATAAAATCAATAGCATCCCCGATATGCAGGCTTGTCCTGTCTTCTGTGCCGGCCCTGTTAAAGCCCTCAAGTATAAGATCCTCAAGTTCATCATTTTTCTCGATCGTATCTATGTGGCCTCCTTCTTCAAGAGCGAGAGCCATGCAGATCGCGGAATATCCTGTGAAGGTCCCTATCTCCAAGATTTTTCTCGGGCGCAGCATCCTCACTATCATGTACAGAAATTCTCCTTGTACTCTTCCTGATAACATCCTCGGATATTTGGTGCGGATGTTGGTCTGTCTTTCGACCCAGGCGAGGGCATCGTTGTTTATGGAACCGTGCTCTTCAAGGTATATGTCCAATGCGCTTCTCATGCCATTACAATCCGGCTTGTTGATTGGGGTGCAAAGACCCGTTGTGCCATGTCCTGGATCTCTTCTGCGCTTACAGCTTCGATCTTGGACCTGTCTTCATCTCTTGAGGGTATACGTCCGAATGCCAATAGGCTCTTACCCATTCCAAGGCATTGCGACTCTCCGTTGTCAGATGCAATGGCCAACTGGCCGAGCAGTTGCTTGCGGCTCGCTTTAAGAGCTCTGTCAGACAGCCTGTCCTGTTGCATCTTCTGTATCTCGCGCTCAACGGTGGCGATGCACTTGTCCATATTTTCCCTCTCGCAGCCAAGACTTATAGCCATGATACCTGTATCCGAATATTGGGTATATGAGCTTTCTACTCCATATACCCAGCCATTCTTCTCACGGAGTATTCTGTTGAGGATCGAATTGGAACCTGGACCTCCGAGGATATTGCAGAGCAGAATAGCCGCCATCCTTTCTTTCTCTTCATAGAGCGATGGGGCATATCCTCCGATTATTACATTTGTCTCGTGGCTTTTGCGCGCAATCGTGTCGCAGAATACGTTGTGAGGGACTTTGGCTGTGCTGTCACTTATGTTCACAGTCTTTCCAGGGGAATCGTAATATCTTGACAGCATCCTTAGTAGCATCTGCTCAACCTTCTTTTCGTCAATATCTGCAACGATGCAAAATGCCGTGCCGGTTGGAGCGAATTTCTCCGAAGCGAATTTCCGAAGTTCTTGTGATGATATCTGTCTTACCGAAGTACGTGTGCCGAGAATAGGCATTGCGAGAGGATGCCCCTGAAAAAGACGTTCCTCGAACTTGTCATAAATGTAGTCTGCCAGGCAGTCCTTGCAAGACTGGATCTCGTCTGTGACGACGCCTTTCTCTGTCTCTATCTCCTTGTCTGGGAAAGAAGCCATCGTGGCGAGTTCCATGAGTATGCCGCATGCCTTGCTTATGTCTTCCTTGAGGACGGTAGCGTGCAGGACAATCTCCTCTTTAGTCGTATAGGCATTGAGCTCTCCTCCGAGCCTATCAATATAGCTGCCTATAATCCTCGCACTCTTGTGTTCTGTACCCTTGAATACTGTATGTTCGGTGAAATGAGCGATCCCGCTGTGGAAACCCGCTTCGTATCTGGTACCGCCCCTGACGCTAAGGCTGCAATACGCTACTGCCGAACCTGCTCTCTTGACGGCGTACAATACACCGGAGTTGTCTTTCCCTATGGTCATAGAACTTTCTGGATATCTCCTTTCCTAAGACCTGCATCAACTTCCGGGTCAGAGATCTTGTGCTTTCTGAAATAGTATAGCTGGTGGGTCTTGGCGTCAATGAACATATTCCAGCAGTATGAACCGACTTCTGGAGCTGCAGGGTGTATCGTATAGCTTACCAAAGTGGCTTCAGTGCCCTGCATAAATATACTGTCAGCTTCCTCTGCCGGACACACTTCCGCTCCTTTTGCCGTTATCCTGTCGATAAATTTGCTGTCTATCCGTGAAGACAGATCGTCCTCTGAGATAATGACGGAGCATTTAGAAAGGCCGGGGGATTTCTTCGTGTAAGAGGCGATGTCCCGGAATCCCGATACCATGGATTTCGCCACATATCCCTGTATGATATCGAGCAGACCTGGCAGCATTGCCGCCTCTCGTCCGGAAGGGGAGTCCGCAGCACACATAGGCAGACTTGTCACTTCAAGCATCCTGTCTATATCTTTGGCTCCAGGCTTTCCTTTCACGAGCGTCAGCATGGTTATCCCAGGATGGGTCTCTTTCTTGTATTGAGCCTTAACTGGTAGCAGGAAATAGTACTCCTCACTGGTCATCAGTGACTTGAATTCCTCCATGGTGCAGAACTCGAAAGGGGATAGTCCCCATGTGTTGTTGACTGCATCTCGAAGCACCTGGTCTATGAAGTCATTTCCAGATAGGACTACTTTCATGGTCTTGGTGGGGAAGTCGCTCAACTTCTCTTTCTTTGTGGTAATCTGTGCCTGTGCGAAGACGCTGACTGATACCGACAGCGCCGCTATGAATGTCATTATTCTTCTCATCGTGCATGTCATAATGCCACGAAGTTACAAAATAATGTGTAAATTTGTTTTCTATACCTCTATATATAACATATGCCGGAAGATACCCAATATATAGTCTCCGCGAGGAAATACAGGCCGGATTCATTCAAGGATCTGATCGGACAGGACAATATCGTAAGGACGCTCAAGAACTCGATCATGAGGCATCAACTTGCCCATGCCTATCTCTTTTGCGGACCGAGAGGCGTCGGAAAGACGAGTGCAGCTAGAATCTTCGCCAAGACTATCAACTGCGCTTCTCCTACGGAAGATATGGAACCATGTGGGCATTGTGAGTCTTGTGTGTCTTTCCAGGAAGGCCGTTCGTATTGTATACATGAGCTTGATGCCGCCTCCAATAATGGTGTGGACGATATCAAGGCCCTTATGGAGCAGGTTCAGATACCACCTCAGGTAGGGCGTTATAGCGTATACATAATCGATGAGGTGCACATGCTCTCTCAGGCAGCGTTCAATGCTTTCCTCAAGACTCTTGAGGAACCACCGGCACATGCAATCTTCATATTGGCTACTACTGAGAAACACAAGATTCTGCCGACCATCCTTTCTCGTTGCCAAACTTACGATTTCAACAGGATCAGTATCCCTGATATGGTAAGGAATCTGCGTGCGATTGCAGGCAATGAGGGAATAAGCGTAGACGATGAGTCTCTGCATGTGATAGCGCGTAAGGCTGATGGAGCGATGAGGGACGCACTTACGATTTTCGATCAGACCGTTGCATTTTGTGGTACAGATATCAAATACGAAGATGTCATCCGCAATCTCAATGTCCTGGACTATGAGTATTCGTTTAGGATGACAGACTATATGCTTGCCGGTGACTATGCTTCGGCTCTTATGGAATTCGACTCTGTCCTCTCCAAAGGATTCAATGCCCTGTATTTTGTGGCATCTCTGAGTACGCATTTCCGTAATCTTATCGTTGCCGGAGGCGGTGGAATGGACGCCTTGCTAGAACTCCCCGATTCTCTTAAGAAGAAATATAAGGAGCAGGCGGGCAAATGTTCGCTTCGCTTTCTTTATGATGCGCTCACGGTTACATCTCAGTGTGAGAGCGGTTACAAGGAAAGTGTCAATCCGAGACTTCATATAGAATTTGCCTTGATGCGCCTTTGCATGCTCAAGGGGTTGCCAGCGTCAGTCCACTCAAAGGATGCGACTTCTAACGTCCAGTCAGATAATGCAGCGCAGGCCATACAGCCCGTTACTGTTGGCGATGCTTCAGCTGCGGCTAAAGATCAACAGACTCAGGCGGTAGAACAGACATCTCAACAACCGATTAGACGCAGCACTTCAAAAGCAGCAGTTTCATTGTCTTTGGATGCCCTAAGTTCGGAAGAGGAAGTAAATAAGCCTGTTGCAGATGTCGAGACCCTACCTCAGTCCATACCTGAGGATGAGACTATACGCGCCAAGTGGAAGGAGCTTCCAGCCCAATATGCTTCCAGGCCTAGGCTATCATCCTCTCTTGCGAGTTCGACACTTGAGATTACCCCTTACGAAGGAGGAAAGCAGGTGTGTTTCTTCGTCGAGAACCAGCCACAGAAGAAATGGATTGAGGAGATGCTGCTCTCAGAGCTGGAAAGTAAACTTCGCGAGCTCTTGGGCACAAAGGCACTGAAACTCCGCGTGGAAGTATCGGCAGACACGCAGACTAAGAAGACAGTATACACACCTGAAGAGAAGCTAAAGGATATAATCTCTTCCAACAAAGAAGTCGAAAACTTGGTTAATGACCTGGGACTTGATATAAAATAGCATCGCAAAATATTTATAAGATGAAGCTTCACTGCGAGAATCTAGTAAAGAAATACGGGGTACGTACAGTTGTCAAGGGCGTGTCCATGGAGGTGGAACAAGGTGAGATTGTGGGCTTTCTCGGACCTAACGGAGCCGGTAAGACCACAAGCTTCTATATGATAACAGGACAAATCGTTCCGAATGCCGGACGCATTTTCCTTGATGATGAGGAGATTACTGGCCTGCCCATGTTCAGACGTGCGCAGAAAGGAGTTGGCTATCTTCCGCAAGAGGCCTCTGTCTTCAGGAAAATGTCTGTTGAAGACAATATTATGTCTGTGATGGAGATGTCCAAGATGACGAAGGCGGAGCGTAACGAGAGGCTTGAGTCGCTGATCGATGAGTTCAATCTCTCGAAAGTCCGCAAGAGCCTTGGCATACAGCTCTCAGGAGGGGAGAGACGTCGCTGTGAGATTGCAAGAGCGTTGGCAATAGATCCCAAATTCATATTGCTGGATGAACCTTTTGCCGGAGTCGACCCTATTGCAGTCGAAGATATCCAGTATATTATTGCCAAACTAAAATACAAGAATATCGGGGTTATCATCACCGACCACAATGTGGGAGAGACTCTGGCTATCATAGACAGGGCTTATCTCTTGTATGAAGGCACAATGCTTCAGGCAGGGACGCCTCAGGCTCTAGCGGCAGATGAGGACGTCAGGACCAAGTATCTAGGCTCGGGCTTCCAACTCAAGCGCTCTCCTGCTGTAGAGAAAGCGCGTCATGAACATGCCGAGTGGCTCAAGAGGCGCGAAGAGCAGAGTCGTCAATCCGAGTAAAGACTGATGTAAATTTAGGAAAATGAGAATACTTATCATAGATGACGAGCGTTCGATAAGGAATTCGCTCAGTGAAATTCTCTCTGATGAGGGATATACAGTAGACACAGCAGAAGACGGTGCTTCCGGCCTTGCTCTTGCCGAGAAGGAGAGATATGATGTTATCTTCTGCGACATAAAGATGCCTAATATGGAAGGTACCGAGGTCCTTGAGCGTCTGCGCAAGGACGGAGTGGACTCGGCTGTCGTCATGATCTCAGGGCACGGCGATATTGACACAGCAGTGGAATGCATCAAGAAAGGAGCTTTTGACTTTATTCAGAAACCCTTGGACCTCAACAGAATCCTGATTACAATAAAGAATGCAACGGAGCGGACTCAGATTATTCAGGAAAATACAAATCTTCGCAAGAAAGTATTCGGCCAGCAGATGATAGGGGAGTCCTTGCCGATACAACACCTGCGCGAAATGATAGACAAGGTGGCTCCTACAGATGCCCGGGTTCTTATAACCGGGTCAAATGGTTCTGGAAAGGAACTTGTAGCGAGAAGCCTTCATCAGTTGAGCAACAGGAGCGCACGGCCGTATGTCGAGGTCAACTGTGCAGCAATTCCTTCAGAGCTTATAGAGAGCGAACTCTTCGGACATGAGAAAGGTGCCTTTACCTCTGCGATCAAGCAGCATAAGGGTAAGTTCGAACAGGCAGACACAGGCACACTCTTTCTTGACGAGATCGGTGATATGAGCCTTCCCGCTCAAGCCAAAGTGCTTAGAGTCTTACAGGAGAAGAAACTTTCCCGTGTAGGAAGCGATAAGGATATCGAAGTGGACGTAAGGGTGATTGCGGCCACAAATAAGGATCTGCGTAAGGAGATAGAAAAAGGTAATTTCAGGGAAGACCTGTATCACAGGCTGAGTGTGATAGTCTTGCATGTGCCGTCACTTGACGAGAGGAAAGATGATATCCCTCTTCTGGCCGATTATTTCATAAACCAGATCTGCGCAGAGTCAGGTATGGGCAAGAAAACAATTTCTCCTGAAGCAATGACAATGCTTCAGGAGAAAACCTGGACTGGCAATATCCGCGAATTGCGAAATGTTGTGGAAAGGCTGCTGATTCTTGGCGGCAATCCCATCTCGCCTCAGGATATCCGGGACTATGTCTATATAAGTTAGACGCGCTGGCCGTATGACCTGTCGGTGGTATTGACAGTGATGGTGTCATCCTGATTGATGAACAGGGGCACCATTATTTTTGCACCTGTCTCAAGCGTACACTCTTTTAGGGCGTTGGTAGAGGCTGTGTTGCCCTTTACCGCAGGCTCTGTGTATGTTACCTTAAGGGTTACATAGGTCGGAAGTTCGCAGGTGAGGCATCTCTCATCATCTGTCACGAACATCATCTCCACGTGCTGTCCCTCTTTCATGAGGTCGGCATTCTCTACTACATCCTTGGGAAGGTGGATCTGCTCGAAAGTCTCTTCGTGCATAAAGTTGAATCCGTCCTCGTCCTCGTACAGGAACTGGTAAGGACGTCTCTCGACATTGATAGTGTCAATCTTGGCACCTGCCGTGAAGGTATTCTCGAGGATACGTCCATTTTCAAGGTTGCGCAATTTTGTCTTGACGAAAGCGGGACCTTTTCCCGGCTTTACATGCTGGAAATATACAAGCATGCACGGTTTGCCGTTGTAGTTGAGGTACATCCCGTTTTTGAAATCTGCTGTTGTTGCCATATTGAAATATTGTTTATATGCTGATATGCACCGATATGCGGCGCAAATTTAGAAAATTGGGCGCGAACTGCAAAATTTTGTTCAGAAAGCCCCAATCCGCTCGGCAACATTCTCAAGCAGCCATTTAGGTGTGGAAGTCGCACCGCAGACTCCGACATTGTCATCACTTCTAAACCACTCGGACCTTACATCCTCTGGTCTTGATACAAGGTATGTTCTGATATTGAGCGATTTGCATAGATCGCATAGCACTTTGCCATTGGAGCTGTCCCGACTGGACACGAATACAATGACATCGTGCTTGAGTGCAAAGGCCGAGAGCTTCTCATGCCTTGTTGCCACCTGTTTGCAGATGGTGTCGTGGATACGCAGTAGTCGCTTGCCTCTGAATGAGAGGATTGGCAGTTCGTTCTCTTTTGCCATTGCTTCTTCAATATAGCTGCAGATAGAAGCATATTCGGCAGGGCTTTTTGTCGTCTGGGAGAAAATCTCTACAGGACCAAACATATTGATCTTGCCATCCGCCATCGCAGACATAAGCATCTTCATATCCTCTATCACGAGGGCATCGCCTCCTACCTGTCCAAGCAGACCGAGTACTTCGGCATGTCCTACTTTCCCGAAGATGATTATCTGTCCACCCTCTGGATGCACTTTAGAGTAAGCTTCCCTTATACTACTTTGCAGTCTTAGCACGACAGGACAGGTGCAATCGATAAGCCGGATGCCAGCTTCCCTGGCTTTCTTATATATGGAAGGCGGTTCTCCGTGGGCACGGATAAGTACATTTGCACCTGCCGGCAATTTATCCATAGCTTCTCCGGTGATTGGCTTTAGACCTTTCTCCTCAAGGCGAGACAGTTCTGCTTCATTGTGGACAATCGCACCGAGAGAGTACAACTCCTTTGAGCCGCCTGAGCTGTCAAGATATTCCTCGGCCATATGGATGGCTCTTATCACCCCTCCGCAGAAGCCGGAATTAGGATCGATCTCAACTCTTGCTGCCATCTTCTGTGTGGAAACGTTTGCTGATCAGATCTCTGATCCATTCCATCTGCTCCTCAATTGTCATATGTGTATTGTCAAGGACAATGGCATCAGATGCTTGCCTCAGAGGAGACGAATCACGGTGCGTGTCAATAAAGTCCCTATCCTTGAGATTGCGGAGAACTGTCTCGATATCCGTATCCATTCCGGCCTCTTTCATCTCTTTGAACCTTCTCTCTGCTCTCACTCTGTCGTCTGCCACCATGAAGATCTTAAGGTCGGCATTGGGGAATACAGAAGTACCTATATCCCGTCCGTCCATTACTACCCGTCCTTTCTTCCCGAATTCTGTAAGTTTACTGTCTACGAACTTCCTGACTTCGGGTATGGCCGCCACAGGACTCACTACTGAAGATACACGCATCGTGCGGATCTTGCTGTCGATGCATTCGCCCCCTATGAAGATGTGACTTCCATCTTCTCCCGAGCGGAAATCGATGTCAATCTTGCCAAGACTATTCACAAGGCCGGCCTTATCTATAGTCCCGTCATCTGATATGAGACCGTGCTCAAGGGCATAGTATGTGACTGCCCGGTAAAGTGCTCCGGAATCCAGATAGAGGAAAGAAAATTCCTTTGCAATGAGTCTTGCGAAAGAACTTTTGCCGGTTGAAGAATAACCGTCTATAGCTATTATAATGTCAGGAATGTGCATTATGTTGTCTTCAGGTTAACAAAGATATGAAGAATAATGCTCTTCTACAATATCATTTCTCCCGCATGATCTTGAGCTGTTGGATCTTGTAAGAATTCTTCTTGAAGCCGAGGAAAATCGTCACTTCGAAAGTCTCACCACCAGCCACAAGTCTTCCCAATGCATATTTCATATTGGCGCGTCCGGCTGTGTGATCTATGGTGAAGTCCCGTGGAGCGTAGTTCTCAAAAAATCCTTTGAGGATCTGTCTAGCCTGACTCTTGCTGCAGTCGCTTGTGCTGGACATAATGCTCACTTCAAGGTTGTCATCAAACCAGGCGGAAAGCTTGTCTACTTCTCCTGCCCCAAGATATTTTGCGATTGGTATGAATACATCATAGCCGTCACCGGTGGCAGCACGGCTTCCTCCGATGCCGCACAATATGGAAAATACTACTGCTAATATTGCCTTATGTATAGCCATCTTGCCTGATATCAATTGACAAAAAATAGTGATTTGCAAATAACAAGCCATATATTTATATTTGCCTTGATGAGAATCACGGTTTTGGCTGTCGGGAAGACCGACATTAGTTGGGTTCGGGAAGGTCTGGAGGAATATATATCCAGACTTTCACATTATGTCCCGTTTACATTCAAGGAGTTGCCGGCACTAAAGGGTACAGCCTCTCTTTCCCGGGCGCAGATTAAGGAGAAAGAAGGCGTCATGATTCTCTCAGAGCTAAAGCCTTCAGATGATGTGATTCTCTTAGATGAACATGGCAGAGGTTTTACATCCATAGAGTTCTCTCAATATATACAACGTCGAATGAGTGCCGGACGAAATGTGGTCTTCGTCATAGGAGGTGCGTATGGTTTCTCTCAGGCTGTATACGACAGGTCCGTAGGCATGATCTCCTTGTCGGGGATGACGTTTTCACACCAGATGATCCGGGTTATCTTCACCGAGCAGCTCTACAGGGCATTCACAATAATCGCGGGTGAGCCGTATCATCATGAGTAGTAGTATTCATCCCCTAAAGATAGGAAAGGGAGAGTTCAGGCGTTCACTCTTCGGCCGCAACAGCTGGTTTCTGTTTTTCTTTGCCGCATTCCTGATATTTACCGCAAATATCTTCATCAATAAGCGCGAAGATTTCTCTGTGTACACTGCACATAGGATAGAGAAATCCATCAACAAGCGCTTCGCTATGCTCGAGTCTTATATGATGAAGGCCCTGTCTTCTGACAAGAACAATTGGATTGATGTGGGAGAATTGCCGGAAGACATGGTGATTTACCGCTACAGATTGGACTCGCTTCAGTCATGGGCTAACCAGTTCTCAATAGACAACGATGACATAAGACGCAAGATGGTATTGCCGAGAATCGTATCGTGGCGATACGATTTCAGCTCCCCACTATCTGATGTCGGCCCGAGGGCATCCTACATGAATATAGGACCCAAATGGTATGTCGTCAAAAGTATTAGCGATAGTTTCGGTTGGAAGGTTATAGGCGGTCTTGAGATCCGCAATACCTTGGACACGAGATCTGTCAATGGGGTAAATCCGATTTTCCGGCTCTCAGACAGATTTTCCATACTGTCAATTGATAATAGCGGAGGTTCGGTGGTCTGTGTCGATGGAATTCCTCTTATGAAGATATTGCAGGAGACGACGAGGATCTCTCCTATCGTTCCTGATTCCACAATGGTATGGATAGCCATTACTTTCCTTTTGGTCGGAATAATGGTCATAATGTTCTTCAACAGGACATTGAAAGTGATGTGGCTCTCTATTCTGGCTATTACGCTGACATTGTCCATGTTCTACTATGTGGGTTACGGGATGCAAGGGACGGCTGCCCTCTTCTCTCCAGCGGTATATGCAGGAGGAGCCGTCTTCGGATCTTTGGGCTCCCTGCTTATCATCAATCTGTGGATTAGTCTGATTGTCTTGTGCATATATTCTGTAAGGCGAAGGATTGCGCAGTACTTCCTTCAGGATAAACATCGCAAAGGAGAATCTGCTCTTATCGCTTTTGTGCTTGGAGGAACGGTCTTGCTATCTGTATATATTGTATATACTTTCAGAAGCCTTATACTTAACTCCAATGTTTCTCTCGAGCTATATAAGATCCCGACTATCAGTATATATACGCTGTATATATATTTGTCATATTTTGCTTTGCTGATAGATATCCCTCTGCTGTTGCAAGTCATACGCAATTGTGTATATCATCGGCTTCATGTAAAGTACGACGTATTTACGATGCAGTGGCAGGTGCCGTTCTCTGTCATATCTGCAGTTATGTTGCTCATTATGGTATCTGTCTTGGGTGGAGATAAGGAGAACAGCAGGATAGAGATCTGGATGAACAGGCTTGCCATAGACAGGGATATTTCCCTTGAATTGCAACTGAGAGGTGTGGAGCGTGCCATAGCGTCAGACAATACAATCAATGACATAATAAGGAGTGGTGACTATCGTGTCCTTCTGAACAGGATTACCGAGACTTATATGAGTCGTATATCCAAGGATTACGATGTGAGTCTGCATGTATACGGGGATAAACTTCAGGATCAGCAGCTGCTGGCATATGTCAATGACAGGCTGGTCAATTCAGTGCCTATTGCAACAGGATCGAATTTCGTATACAGCCACAATGCCAATGGGAGACCCCAATATACAGGACTTTTTGTATATTACTCTCCACAGACCGGGTCAACAAAACTTGTAATAGGAGTCAATTCCAAGGCTGACAAAGAGGAACGCGGATATTCGGTCATTTTCAATTCCGTCTCCCCGGACCGGGTCATAATTCCCCAGGAATATTCCTATGCTAAGTATATCGGGAAGAAGCTTGTCACCTATAGTGGGGATTATCCGTATCCCACAGAGCAGTCCCCGAAGCTAAGGGATCTCAAAACGATGGATTCTACCGTGAAATTCCTGTACGGGAAGTATATCCATTTTATCAATTTCCTTTCGGACAATGAATGTGTGCTTATTTCGAGGCCAACGATAAGTGTGCTGCAGTATGCAGTCTCGGCTGCTCTTATAAGCCTGCTGCTATATTTCTCAATGTCTCTTATCGGGCTCAGACGCAAGCGGAACGGTGACTTTGAAAAAAATTATTACAAGTCAAGGGTTAATACAGTGCTTTTCCTGTCTATGATGCTGACACTTGTCGCCATGAGCTCCATTATGGTGTATTTTGTCTACAAGAGAAACGATACCAATACAGTAAGGCTTATGACAGACAAGGTCTCCACGATGCAGTCCATAGTCGAGACCTATACGCGTACCGCATCATCGTACAATGTGCTTGCGACTCAAGACATGACAGAGATGATCGATCAAGTGGGCAATTATACTCGCTCCGACCTTACATTTTTCACCCCCGGAGGCAAGGTATTCAACACTACCGATGCTGAGGTGTATGAGAAGATGATGCTCGGATCACGTATCAATCCTGATGCATACCGCAACATAATGTATGACAACCGGCGTTATTATATACACAAGGAAAGGATTGGAGTCCACCGCTTCTATATAATGTATGCTCCGGTGCTCAATGACAACGGAGATATAGTCGCCATCGTGAGCGCTCCTTACACAGATTCAAGCCTGTCTTTCATGACAGATGCCATTTTCCACTCTGTGTTTGTTATTACGGTCTTCTTCATTCTCTTGATTCTTACTCGTTTGTGGACTATGAAGGTTGTAGACAAGATGTTCCGCCCGATAGTTGCCATAGGAAGGAAGATGCTTGCCGCGAGGACTGGAGGGCTTGAATATATCGTATATGACAAGGAAGACGAGATCTCGGGGCTGGTCCGAGCCTACAATCTGATGGTGCATGACTTGTATGAGTCTGGAAAGCAAGTTGCACAGATAGAGAGGGAACATGCTTGGAGTGAGATGGCCAGGCAGGTCGCACATGAGATTAAGAATCCGCTTACACCAATTAAATTGCAGATACAGAGGCTTATCCGCCTTAAACACAAGAATGATCCGTCTTGGGAAGACAAGTTTGATGAGATCTCAAGGCTTGTGCTTGACAGCATAGATGTACTTACGGATACGGCCAATGAATTCTCTACATTTGCAAAGCTCTATACTCAGGAGCTTTCTCCTGTCAACCTTGATGAGTTAGCTTCGGACGAAGTGGCGATGTTTGACAATAAGGAGAATATATCTTTCCAGTATTTGGGTCTTAAAGATGCATGGGTAATGGCTCCAAAGCCTCAGCTTATAAGAGTCTTTGTCAATCTGCTGACAAATGCAGTACAAGCTATAGAAAATCAGCAGAAAGAAGATGAGGAGAAAGGTATCACCCCGGTCCATGGCCAGATAAATCTATCTCTTCGGAATAGTAACAAAGAAGGATTCTATGACATTGTAGTTGAGGATAATGGACCTGGAGTAAAGGATGAGAACAGGGCGAAACTGTTTGCGCCCAATTTCACTACCAAGAGCAGTGGCACCGGACTTGGTCTGGCAATCTGCCGCAGTATACTTGAGCGGTGTGGCGGAGATATCCAGTATAGCAAGTCTTTCGTATTGGGTGGAGCTTCATTTACAATTAGGATACCCAAGCATGTTCCGGGAGTCCCTAGAACATGTTAATAAGATGATGAGCTGGACTGTCCATCCATCATTTCTGTCTCATGAACAACTGGATAGGGCAGCCGGTAAGGTCAAAATGGCTTCTAAGCCTATTCTCGAGGAAACGCTTGTAAGGCTCCTTTATGTATTGTGGCAAGTTGCAGAAGAAAGCAAATGCCGGGAACTTGGTGGGGAGCTGTGTGATGTATTTGATCTTCACCATCTTTCCCTTCCACATGGGTGGGGGATAGTTCTCTATCTCGGGAAGCATTGCGTCCATCAGTTTGGCTGTGCTTATCTTTGTTGAGTAGTTCTTCCATACATGTTCCACTTCGTTTAGGACATCCAGGATTCTTTGTTTCTTGATGACAGAAGTGAAGATGATGGGGATATCGTTGAAAGGAGCTATACGCTGCTTCATTGCCTCGGTATATTTGGCGAGGGTGTCGCTTTCTTTCTCGAACAGATCCCATTTGTTGATGACAAGGACACAGCCCTTGCGGTTGCGCTTGATCAGGTTGAAAATGTTCATGTCCTGAGCCTCCATGCCGGTTGTTGCGTCAATCATCATGATGCAGACGTCACTGTGCTCGATAGCCCGAATTGAACGCATTACGGAGTAGAATTCGAGATCTTCGTGAACCTTGTTCTTGCGTCTGATACCGGCCGTGTCGACAAATACAAACTCATGCCCGAATTTGTTGTAATAAGAAGATATTGAGTCTCTGGTGGTTCCGGCTACGGAAGTCACTATGTTGCGGTCTTCTCCAAGAAGGGCATTGGTGAGTGAGGATTTGCCTACATTAGGCTTGCCTACGATTGTGATTCTCGGGACTCCCGGGTGCTCGTCCTCTGCCTCGGTATCTTCAGGCAGCCTCTTTATTATCTCATCCAGGAGGTCTCCTGTACCGCTTCCGTTTGCGGCTGAGATGTTCCAGATCTCACCGAGTCCGAGTGAGTAGAACTGGTAGACGTCATACATCTTCTCCCCACTGTCCACTTTGTTGACAGCGCATATGACGGGTTTTCCGCTTCGTCTGAGGATATCAGCGATCTCAGCATCATAGTCCGTGATGCCTGTGCCTGCTTCCGTAACGAAAAGTATCAGATCTGCCTCCTCGATGGCAATGAGCACCTGCTTGCGGATCTCCTCTTCAAATACATCATCCGTTCCTACGGCATAACCTCCGGTATCAACGACAGAAAATTCTTTTCCGCACCATTCACATTTGCCGTAGTGCCTGTCTCTGGTGACACCTGCGGTCTCGTCTACTATTGCCTGTCTCATTCCGACAAGCCTGTTGAAAAGAGTGGATTTGCCTACGTTTGGCCTCCCGACTATCGCTACAAGACTCATTTTCGAATTGTAATAAATGTCCTACTCTGTTTTTCCGTGTGCATGCCTCTGCTCCAGCGTGTAGAAGCTGCAGCCTTTGCAACTGTCACTGACAGTGCCTGTGCATGATTTCCTGTATGAGGCGGCAAAGCGTTCGTCATCCTCCTCTCTCATGCATCTTATGCCTATCTTCTTCATGTTCTCGTTCTTGCCGACATCTGATTCCGGAAATTCCTTCCCCTTCCGGAATAGAATATTGAAACACATTCCGGCTACACCGATGCCGACAAGGACAAGAGCTGCAAAAAAGACTTTCATTCGTCCCTAAAGTATAAATTCAGGGCTGATAGGCTCATTGTCGCATACCTTGCGTATGATTCGGGCAAAGGTCCCAGTCATTGATACGACCTTGATCTTGCTCTTGTCTACGTTGGGGTTGCTGGTTAGCGGAAGCGTATCGGTTACGTATACCTCAGACAAGCTTGAATTGTTGATCCTGTCGTATGCAGGTCCGGAAAGAATAGCGTGTGTCGCACATGCTCTTACGCTCTTTGCTCCTTTCTCCATGAGGATGTCAGCGGCCTTGGTCAGTGTCCCTGCAGTATCGATCATGTCATCTACAATGACAACGTTCTTGCCTTCAACCTCACCGATTGCTGTGATGGATGCCACCACATTGGCCCTCTCTCTTGATTTGTGGCATATGATCACCGGACAAGCCAACTCCTTGGCATAGCTGTTGGCTCTCTTGGCACCGCCCATGTCGGGTGCGGCTATTGCCAGATTGTCTATGTTGAGGGATTTCAGATAAGGGATGAATACCTTGCTTGCATAGATGTGGTCAACGGGAATGTCGAAAAAGCCCTGTATCTGGTCTGCATGAAGGTCACATGTCATGATCCTGTCAACACCGGCAGCGCAGAGAAGATTGGCAACGAGCTTTGCTCCTATCGATACCCTCGGCTTGTCCTTACGATCCTGTCTTGCCCATCCGAAATAAGGCATGACTGCAATAACCTTGTATGCAGATGCTCTCTTGGCTGCGTCAATGGTTAGAAGCAGTTCCATCAGGTTGTCTGCCGGTGGAAATGTTGATTGAAGCACGAATACGGTTGCGCCTCTGACGCTTTCCGTAAATGAGGGCTGGAACTCCCCGTCACTGAAGGAAGTCACTTCCAAATCGCCGAGATGGATGTTGTCAGTGGTTTGGGGAATGTGGTTGAGTTCATCGACAACTTTTGCTGCAAAGTCCTTTGATGCCCTGCAAGCAAACAATTCCATTCTATGCTCGATATTCATATCAGTAGTTAGATTTAGTTTGATTTTTCGTCTTGTCCAATGCTGCTGTATCTGCCAGTACTTGTCCTATGTATCCGAGAATGTCGTCCTTGCCGATTCTCTCAGTCGAAGAGCTTATGAACGTTGGAGGCAATTCTTCCCAATATTCGGATATCATGGCCTTGTCCCTTTCTGCCTGCTCCTGCCTTGCTACCGGCCCCATCTTGTCTCCTTTCGTGAAAATAATCGCGAACGGTATCCCATTCTCTCCAAGCCATATGAGGAAATCCATGTCAATCTTCCCTATATCATGTCTTATATCAATAAGGACAAACAAGAGAAGCATTTCTTCCGAATTCAACAGGTACTCTCGAATCATTTCTCTCAGCCGGGCTCTCTCTTTGTCCGGAAGCTTGGCATAGCCATACCCCGGCAGGTCTACGAGGTACCACCGGTCATTGACAAGAAAGTGGTTGATGAGTTTGGTCTTTCCGGGAGTCGAGGACGTCATGGCGAGCTTGCTGTTGTCGCACAGCATGTTGATTAGCGATGACTTGCCGACATTGGATCTCCCGATGAATGCAAATTCGGGTAATCTCCGTGCCGGCTTGCCTGCATTGCTGGTACTGCTTCCGGCGAACTGCGCCTGGGAAATCTTCATATTCAGATAATTGTGCCGACAAGTCGGCAAAAAGCAAGCGCAAAGGTAGTGAAAATATCCGTAATATTGAACTCTCCAGACCTGTTTGAGATTATCTATACGTTTTATAACTTTGTGTAAGTTGCTAAGGAAATGGAAAATAAGGAAATACTTGACTTATATACTCTGCAGACTCGGCTCAAATCCGCGACCGAGGGCGTTTTTCCTGGTAAAGTGTGGGTGAGGGCCGAGGTGAGTGCGATGAAGGCCCGCTCCGGCGGACACTGTTATATGGAACTTTCTCAGACAGAAAGTAATAGTCTTGTGGCCAAAGTCTCGGCCATTATCTGGGCTTCAAGATTCGGCTTTGTCTCTAGATATTTCGAGACCGAGACCGGCTCTCCGCTCCAAGCGGGGATTAAGATACTTGCCCGTGTACAGGTTAACTACAGTCAGCTTTACGGACTTTCTCTGATTATAGACGAGATAGATCCTGCATTCACCATCGGAGATAAAGAGAAGGAGCGTCAGGCTACAATAGCCAGGCTTACGGCCGAAGGACTTATGGATAAGCAGAAGTCGTTGTCTATATGTGTATTGCCATATAAGCTTGCAATAGTCTCAGCATCGGACGCAGCGGGCTATGGAGACTTCATGAAGCATCTACATGGCAACATATACGGCTTCACTTTCCGCACAGACCTATTTCCGGCACTTATGCAAGGACAGTCGGCACCGGATTCTATAGCCGCAGCTATCGAGAAGGCTGCAGCTTCTCCTGAAGGCTATGACGCCGTCCTTGTCCTACGGGGAGGAGGGGCGAAGCTCGATCTTGTATGCTTCGATGACTATCGGGTAGCTTCGGCAATAGCGCTTTGTCCGATTCCTGTCATCACGGCTGTAGGCCATGATCAAGACTTTCATATATGCGATATGGTTGCATGGCGATATGTCAAGACGCCGACGGCACTTGCGGATTTCTTCATCGATATATATGCAGACGAAGACCAGAGGCTTTCTTCATATGCCTCGAGGCTCAAGATGGCTTTTGTCGGCAAGATTAATCTGATGTCCTCTAAAGTGGACCTTCTCGAAGCGAGGATTGAGGGCGCAGACCCACGAAGGATCCTTGCAAAGGGTTATGTGCTGGCGCTTGATTCTAAAGGCGTTGTATTCAAAAGTCCAAGAGGGAAAAAGCCTGGTGACAGGGTTAGTATGATGTTTGCCGACGGGCGGCTTGACTGCGACGTTACTGATGTTAATATCTGCTAAAATCAATATTATGGGTTTTGACTACAAGAAAGCTGTAGATGAGTTGGAGAAAATAGCCACCAAGGTGGAGGATCCGTCAACTGGAATAGATGACATTGACAAATACGTGAGGCGCTCTAAGGAACTGGTGGCAGGATGCCGGGCCTATCTTCGTTCTGTAAGAGACAAGGCCGATACTCTGGACCAAATCTGATACTATGCACAATACAGACATGATATACGATACTGACAGTTATCTTCTGCCGTACAAGGATTTTATCGATAACCGCCATGAACGCATATTGGAGACAGCTGCGAAGATTGCCGTCAGAGGCTCTCTTTCGGAAGGTCTCAACAATCATCTATATTATGGACTTCATGATACCGGTGAGGCCTGGGTGTTTCGAGAATGGGCTCCTCATGCATCGCGTATTTATCTGATCGGGGAGTTCAACAATTGGAAGCGTACGGCGGCTTATGCCCTAAAACCTGTCGGAGACGGGAACTGGGAGATTACTCTTCCTAAGCTTTTTCTTCATCACGGAGACCTGTACAAACTCTTCATTGAATGGACAGGTGGAGGAGGTGAGCGTATTCCGGCATATGCGACAAGAGTCGTGCAGGATCCTGTGACAAAGGTGTTCAGCGCCCAAGTCTGGGCTCCCGAGAAACCGTATGAATGGAAGCATCCTAATCCGGGGAGGAGGAACAATCCTCTTATATATGAATGCCATATCGGCATGAGTTCAGAAGAGGAGAAAGTCTCTACATTTGATGAATTTAGGAAGACTGTGCTGCCAAAGGTAAAGGATCTCGGCTATGATACTCTCCAGATAATGGCTTTGCAAGAGCATCCGTATTACGGATCATTTGGCTATCAGGTATCTAGTTTCTATGCTCTTTCATCCCGTTTCGGAACGCCTGAGGAATTTAAGGCTCTGGTAGATGAGGCGCATGATATGGATATTGCTGTAGTTATGGATATCGTGCATTCTCACAGTGTGGACAATGTTGCCGAGGGTCTCGGATATTTTGACGGCAGAGAGGACCTGTATTTCTTTTCGGGAGAGAAAGGCCGCCACCCTGCATGGGGATCGAGATGTTTCGACTACGGCAAGGATGAGACGCGGTATTTCCTTCTTTCCAATTGCAAATACTGGCTTGAGGAATATCATCTTGACGGATTCCGCTTCGATGGTGTCACAAGCATGATGTATTGGGATCATGGTCTTGGACGTGATTTCGGAAGCTATTCTTCGTATTTCGGCCCTGGAGTTGATGAGGATGCGGTTACATATCTTGCGCTTGCAGCCATGCTTGTCAAAGAAATAAGGCCGGATGCCATAACAATCGCTGAAGATGTGAGTGGGATGCCGGGGCTTGCCGCCCCTTTCGAAAGAGGAGGTCTGGGCTTCGGATTCCGTATGGCCATGGGAATTGCTGATCATTGGATTAAATGGATCAAGGAGAAGGCAGATGAGCAGTGGAGTATGGGCGAGATTTGGTGGGAGCTGACTAATAAGCGCGCCGATGAGAGAACCATAAGCTATGCAGAGTGTCATGATCAAGCGTTGGTGGGAGACAAGACGCTTATATTCAGGCTTATAGATAAGGATATGTATACGGCTATGAATATCGGCTCTGAAAATCTTGTCGTGGATAGGGGTGTTGCCCTGCACAAGATGATACGTCTTGTGACTATTGCCACTGCAGGTGACGGATATCTCAATTTCATGGGTAATGAGTTCGGACATCCGGAATGGATAGATTTCCCGAGACAGGGTAACGGATGGTCCTACAAATATGCGCGGCGACAATGGTCTCTTGCCGAGCACGACTACCTGAGGTATAAGTATCTCAACAATTTTGACAGGGATATGATCCACCTTTTCCGAGAGAGTGCTATACTGTCTGTGCCACCGAAACTTATAGTTGCAGATGACTCGCGGCATGTATTGGTTTTCCAACGTGGAAATTATATATTTGCATTAAACTTCAGCCCTGGTGCTTCTTACTCGGGATATACCTTTGAAGCTCCGAAAGGAGAGTGGGGACTTGTCCTGTGTACGGATGATAGAAAGTATGACGGATTCGCAAGGATAGCCTCTGGTGAACATCATACATCCGATGGTAGGATGAGTATATATCTTCCTTGCCGTTGTGCATTGGTATTTGAGCTGCGGCCATGGACGAAGCAGACGTCGTATAAATAAAACCGATTCGATATGGCATTCCTGAAATTCAACAAAGCTGAGCTGGTCAATCTTGCATATTCCCTCAAGCGCGAGATCCTCTGTGCCAACAAAACAGGAGCATATTGCAACACAACGATAGTTACGTGCAATACAAGACGCTACCATGGGCTTCTCGGAGTCCCGGTGGATAATTTCGGAGGCAGCAAATACATGCTTCTCTCTTCGGTAGACGAGAGTCTGGTGGTCGACGGCAATCTTTTCAACCTTGGAATTCATTGCTATGGAGACATTTACGAGCCTAGGGGACATAAATATATCATAGATTTTCAGGCTGACCCTGTGCCTGCGATTCTCTATAGGGTCGGAGCTATAGAATTCAAGAAAACGATCATGCTGACTCCGGATATGGACCAGCTTCTTATAAAGTACGAGATTGTCAAATCTCCTGCCGAAGTTACATTGCTCTTGAAGCCATTTCTGGCCTTTAGGAACATTCACAGCCTTACACGGCAGAATTCGGAGGCCGACACTTCATTCAAGACTATTCCGGGCGGTGTGTCGTTCAATATGTACAAGGGTTTTCCTACGCTAAACCTGCAGCTAAGTACGGCAGAGTATGAGTACAGACCGGCTCCATATTGGTATAACGGAATTACATATTCCGATGAGGCACGCCGCGGCTTTGACTGCAAGGAGGATCTGTTTGTGCCTGGGACTTTCATCCTCAAAATGAAGCAAGGTGACTCAGTCATACTTTCGGCTTCCGTGAAGGAGATTAAGCCGAAAGGGCTGACACGTCGTTTTAATGCCATATATAAGGAGATGCCAGGAATCCGAAGCTACCATGACCAGCTACTTCACTGCGCTGATCTACTCATCAGAGACAGGAATGGCAAGAAAATGATAACTGCTGGGTTCTCTTGGCTATATACAGGACTTCTGAGAGAGACTCTGTATGCATTGCCTGGTCTTACCCTCATGACCGGGCGCACGGAAGAGTTTGAGGAGATCCTTGACAATCTGATTGAGGACAACCGGCAGCGACTTTTCCACAAGACCACTCAGGTCGATGCTCCTTTGCTGGTAGTTACGGCATTGCAGTCGTACATATCTTTTGGTGCTGATCCCTCACATGTATGGAAGAAATATGGAGAGACAGTGCGGGAGATAGTCGAGAGCTATGCTCCGGAGAAAAGGGATGAAGTGTCGCTTCAGCCGGACGGCCTCCTTTGGGCGCAGAAAGACAATACTGCCCTCACGTGGATGAACGCGTATATTGACGGGCATCCTGTTACAGAGAGAGCTGGATATCAGGTTGAGACCAACGCTTTCTGGTACAATGCCTTGTGCTTCGCCATAGATATGGAGAGCCGTTTCACGGCCAAAGATAGCGTATTTGTAGGACGCTGGACTCCCATAAGAGATCTTGCCAAGACTTCATACGTTAATCGCTTCTGGCTTCCTGATCTTGGATATCTTGCTGATTATGTGGATAATGCTGGGCCAAATACCGATGTCCGTCCCAACCAGATTTTCGCAGTGTCAGTAGATTATTCCCCACTTCCTGATGAGATTAAGGCGAGCATAATGAATATCGTTGATAGGGAACTTGTGACTTCAAGGGGCATAAGGACTCTTTCACCAAGGGATGTGAAATACCGGGGAGTATATGAGGGTACGCAAAGAGACAGGGATCTTGCATATCACAACGGATGTGCATGGCCATGTCTGCTGCTTCCTTACGCAAAGGCTTGTTTTGAGATGAGAGGGGCAGCGTTTTGCAAAAAAGCGGAATGGCTGATAGAAGGCTTTTATGACGATCTGTGGAAGCATGGAGTAGGAGCATTTTCCGAACTTTATGATGGAGACCCTCCTCATGAGCCGCATGGCGCGATTTCATCGGCCATGAGCACGGCTGCAATCTTGTGGGTTGACTGGATGATCGCAAAATATAAGAAAGGAGAGGATTGATATGAGAGTGTTGATGTTTGGATGGGAGTTTCCCCCTCATATTGCCGGTGGACTCGGTACTGCGTGCTATGGTATTGTCAAAGGTCTGGCACACAACGGTGTGGAAACAATCTTTGTGATGCCTTCCGCTACAGGTGACGAGGATAGCAGCGTTGCCAATATAATAAACGCCAGTGATGTGCCGATAGAGATGACAGATACCATGACGGTATCGGATTTCCTTGACAAGGTGCAGTTTGTACATATAGGCACCAACATGATTCCGTACTTGGACCCCCAGAAATTCCATGACCTAGTAGAAGCAGATAGAAAGCGGCAGGTCAAAGATTTCTCCGTACAGTACGGGCGCAAATACAAGTTCTCGGGAAGATACGGCTCCGACCTGTTGGAAGAGGTCGCGAGGTATGCGATGGTAGGAGGCACAATTGCTCTGTCTCATAAAGATGAGTTTGACGTGATCCATGCCCACGATTGGCTTACATACATGGCAGGGATAGCAGCGAAGAAACTCTCTGGAAAACCCCTTGTAGTACATGTGCATGCAACATCTTTTGACAGAAGCAGTGACAACAATATAGACACGAGGGTGTATGACATAGAGAAGAAGGGTATGGAGGCTGCTGATAGGGTCATCACAGTAAGCGATCTTACTCGTAATATAGTCATTACCAAGTATGGAATATCCCCAGACAAGGTGGTGACTGTGCACAATGCAGTGGATTTCTCAGGAAGAGATTCGGTACATGTAACAAGAGGTGTCAGGGATAAGGTCGTTACTTTTCTCGGCAGGATAACTTTCCAGAAAGGCCCAGAGTATTTTATCGAGGCGGCTGCCAAGGTGCTCAAGAGATGTGACAATGTAAGGTTTGTCATGGCTGGTAGCGGAGACATGCTCAACCGCTCGATAAGACAAGTTGCGAGGCTCGGGATTGCGGACCGCTTTCATTTTACGGGATTCCTCAGAGGAAGTGATGTCCAGAAGATGTTCGCACTGTCTGATGTGTATGTGATGCCCTCGGTCTCCGAGCCGTTCGGAATATCCCCGCTTGAAGCAATGCGTTCAGGAGTACCTTCCATAATCTCAAGGCAAAGCGGAGCTGCGGAGGTGCTGAAATATGCCTTCAAAGTAGATTTCTGGGATGTGGACGCAATGGCTGACGAGATATATGCGCTTCTGAACTATCCCGCTCTTTCGGAATTTGCTTCCAGATACGGTTACGATGAGGTAAATACTCTCAAGTGGAACAATGCCGCTGCCAAGATAAAGAGCATCTATGAATCAGTGATAAAGTAAATTTTACAGAATATGGCAAAAAAGAGTTTGTGTCTGTATTTTCAGATTCACCAGCCTACGAGATTGAGACTGTATAGATTTTTCGACATAGGAAAAGATTCTCACTATTACGATGACTTTACCAACAGAACTATATTGAGAAGGGTTGCCGAACTTTGCTATCTTCCGATGAACAACCTGCTGTATGAACTTATCTGCCGCTATAAGGGAGACTTCAAGGTCTCTTTCTCCATATCAGGATCGGCTCTTGAGCAGTTCGATAGATATGCTCCAGAAGTGATAGAGAGCTTTCGGAAGCTTGCTGAGACCGGTTCTGTGGAATTTTTATGCGAGACATATAATCATTCGCTCTCATCCCTTATCTGTCCGGCCGAATTCCATAGTCAGGTTCTGCGTCACAAAGCTGCAATTGAGCAGTATTTTGGTCATAAACCGGTGACATTCCGCAATACGGAGCTTATCTATTCTAATTCTATAGGAGCGAATGTCTACAATCTTGGCTTCAAGACTATGTTGACGGAAGGAGCCCGTCACGTGCTTGCATGGCGTAGCCCAGACTTTGTCTACTCTGACAGTATGAAGCCCGAATTGAAGCTTCTTCTTCGCAACTACAGGTTGAGTGACGACATAGCGTTCAGATTTTCCGACAGGACTTCTCCAGACTGGCCTCTTACCGGTGAGAAATATCTTGAAAGACTCAAGGACAGTGTGAAGACATCTGGAGAAGTCATCAATCTTTTTATGGACTATGAGACTTTCGGTGAACACCAGAGAGCCAATACAGGGATTTTTGACTTCATGAGGTATCTTCCTGAAGTGATTCTCAAAGACGGCACCTTCACCTTTGAAACGCCTAAAGATGTGACCGCCAAATACAATGCGGTATCACCGATAGATGTTCCAGAGCCGATCTCATGGGCAGATGAGGAGAGAGATGTTACAGCATGGCTTGGTAATGAGTTGCAGCAGGAGGCTTTTAAGAAGCTTTATAGCTTGTACGAGAAGATAGCCATCATCAAGGATCCTGTTCTGTGCAGTGATTTCGGCCATCTTCAGGAAAGTGATCATTTCTACTATATGTGCACCAAATTCTTCTCTGACGGAGAAGTGCACAAGTATTTCAACCCTTATGAATCGCCTTATGAGGCATTCATTAATTATATGAACGTTTTAAGCGATTTCATGATCCGAGTGAATGATGAATATTCGGACAAGGTTGCTAAATTTGCGGCCGAAAATACGGAGAAACCGCAAGGCAAGGGCAAGATTGTAAAGTCAGCTTCGCCTAAAGCCGCTGTGAAGCGGGTTTCAGCGAAGAGGAGCAAAGTTGCCAAGGCCTCCGTAACAAAGGAGAAATAATGAATACGAAAGATCTTAAACGACCAGATTACTTGTTTGAAGTAAGCTGGGAAGTCTGCAATAAGGTTGGTGGTATCTATACGGTGATAGCAACGAAATCACTGTTTCTTAAGTCCCAACTCAACAGACATCATATCCTAATAGGTCCAGACGTATGGATGGACACAGTCGCCAATCCTGATTTCAAAGAGGATCCGCTATTGTGGCAGGAATGGAGGACAGAAGCTGCCAGGAACGGACTACGTCTGAGGATCGGACACTGGAACGTACCGGGATCGCCTATAGCTGTATTGGTGGATTTTAAGCAGTTTCTTACAGAGCAGAATGAGATTCTTACCAAATATTGGGAGATCTTCGGAGTTGATTCGATCACAGGCAATTGGGACTATAAGGAATCCGCCCTCTTTGGCTATGTATCAGGAAAGGTAATAGAGAGCTATTACAAGTTCTATATAGAACCTTCGGAGAAAGTTGTAGCTCAGTTCCATGAGTGGCAGACAGGAGCTGGACTATTGTACTTGAAGGCTGCTAAGTTGCCGATTGCCACAGTCTTTACCACTCATGCAACGGTACTCGGACGCTGTCTGGCAGGCAACAATATGCCGCTGTATGATAGTATGCTTTCGTACAATCCGGACGACAAAGCTCGCCAGTTTAATGTGATGGCGATGCACTCTCTTGAGTCTAAGTCGGCTGCCAATGCGGACATCTTCACCACAGTTAGTGAGATCACAGCTCGCGAATGCGAGCATTTCCTCGGAAGGCCTATAGACGAGATTACGCCTAACGGCTTTGAAAATAGCTTTACTCCTGCAACAGACGAGGAGTTTGATACCCTAAGGAAGGCCGCCCGGGCAAAGCTGAGAGCAGTAGCTGAGGCTATGTCGGCGGAGAAGGTAGAGGATGATGCCATATTTGTCGGAATAGGAGGACGCTATGAGTATCGCAACAAGGGTATTGACGTATTTATAGATGCTATAGACAAAGTCCGTCGGTCTGGCTTTGAGGGAAAGAAAATCCATGCATTCTTCATGATTCCCGCTGGTCACAATGGCCCGGACAAAGACCTTTGTGCCAAGCTTTCAGGGAGCGGTGATCCGGCTTACAGGACCATGACATCGCATGTTCTGATGAATCCGGAGTATGACGCGATACTTGGGAGGTTCAAGGCCTTGGGTATAGACAACTCTGTGGGATCCAATATCAAGGCCTACTTCATACCGTCGTATCTCAATGGCACTGACGGTATCTTCAATATGAAGTACTATGATATCCTTGCTGGCCTGGATCTTACGGTATTCCCTTCATATTACGAGCCGTGGGGATATACCCCGCTTGAGAGCCTTGCGTTCAAGATACCTACTCTTACGACTTCTCTCGCCGGCTTCGGAATGTGGGTCGACACACATTATCTCAAGGATCATCCTGGTATCAAGGTGGTGGAGAGGAATGATTCCAATTACCCCGCTGTCGTGGACGCTGTAGCGCAGAGGATCTGCGAGATAGCTCTTGTGACAGACGATCAGAGGATAGCCTATATGGACAATGCCCGAGACGTGTCACGCATAGCACTATGGGAAAATCAAATACAATATTATAACGAAGCTTATTCCAAAGCAATAGACAAAGTTATTGCAGCCAACGGGTCCTACCCCGAGTCAAACGAAAAACAGATTATGACATACGGAAAATTACCAGTTAACGCTCCCTCATGGAAGAGCGTGATGGTCACAAGACATCTGCCAGAAGCTCTGAAAGGGTTGGAGACCCTGTCCAAGAACCTTTGGTGGTGCTGGAATGACAGTGCAAAAGCACTGTTCAAGGCTATAGACAAGGATATATGGCGCACATCAGGACACAATCCGATGTCACTTCTTGATGTGGTGACGCTCAAGCGGTTCAACGAGCTTAGCAAGGATTCGGCATTCATGGGGCAATATCAGAGTGTGATGGCCGAATTTGAGGAATATATGTCCCTTAAGAAAGAGAGGAAAGACCCTTCGATAGCATATTTCTGTATGGAATATGGTTTGGATTCTTCGCTCAGCATATATTCTGGCGGACTTGGAATTCTTGCAGGCGACTACCTGAAGGAGACCAGCGACATGAATGTCAATCTTGTAGCTGTTGGCCTCCTCTACAGGTATGGCTACTTTACACAGGTCCTCTCTTCTCAAGGCGATCAGGTGGCAAGATATGATGCCCAGAATTTCTCCAAGATCCCGGCTACACCGGTGATGGACCAGAATGGTGTGTGGAAGACTGTCAGTGTTGCTTTTCCGGGAAGGACACTCTCGGCCAGAATCTGGAAGGTGGCAGTAGGACGTACTGATCTTTATCTTCTTGATACTGATTATGAGGCCAATATTGAAGAGGACAGGCAAGTTACGTATCATCTATATGGTGGCGACTGGGAAAATAGGCTCAAACAGGAGCTTCTGCTTGGCGTAGGTGGAGTCAGGGCTCTTCGAGTCCTTGGTCTCAACCCCCAGATCTATCACTGCAATGAAGGCCATGCTGCGTTCATAGGACTCGAAAGGCTTCGTGAATATATTCAGAATGACAATCTGGAATTCCCTGAGGCAATGGAAGTGGTAAGAGCCTCTTCTCTGTTCACAACCCATACTCCTGTGCCTGCCGGACATGATGCTTTCGATGAGGGATTGCTCCGCAAGTATATAGGGCATTATCCTCAGAGGCTCAAGATAGATTGGACTACAATGATGGGACTCGGCAAGATCAACGCTTCAGATCAGAACGAAAAGTTCTCGATGAGCATACTTGCTGCGAACATTTCCCAGAATGTCAACGGTGTCTCGAAACTTCATGGCAAGGTAAGCCGGGAAATCTTCGCCAACATGTATCCTGGATATTTACCTGAGGAACTGTATATCAGTTATGTTACCAATGGTGTGCATTATCCCACATGGACTGCCAAGGAGTGGAAGGCTATACATGCTAAGGTCTTCGGTGAGGATTTCAAGGCTCACCACTATGATAAGAAGTGCTTCGAAGGAATCTACAAAGTGCCTGGCACTGATATATGGAATACGAGGAAATCTTTGAAGAAAACCTTGATCGAGACTGTCAAGGAGAAGATCTCCAATCCTGCAATTGCAAATCATTATTCTCCGAGCGAGGTCGTTACCATCAAAGAGACTCTCCGCGATGACGTGCTTACAATCGGCTTTGCAAGAAGATTTGCGACTTACAAGAGGGCGACATTGCTCTTCACTGACCTTGACAGGCTTGATGCTATTGTCAACAATCCTTCAATGCCTGTGCAGTTCCTTTTTGCCGGCAAGGCTCATCCTGCGGACAAGGCAGGTCAAGACCTTATCAAGAGAATAGTAGAGATCTCAAAGCAGGAAAGGTTTATCGGTAAGATTGTATTTGTCCCTGGATATGATATCTCATTGGCCAAGAGGCTTGTGCAGGGTGTCGACGTATGGATGAACAATCCTACAAGACCGCAAGAGGCTTCTGGAACATCAGGCGAAAAGGCTGCAATGAATGGAGTAATGCACTTCTCTGTTCTTGATGGTTGGTGGGTAGAGGGTTATAAGCCTGGTGCAGGTTGGGCTCTACCTCTTGAAAGTACGTATGACGATACAACTTATCAGAATGAGCTAGATGCTGCAACTATCTATACAATATTGGAGAACGAGATAGCTCCGTTGTACTATGACATAGATGAGCATTCAGGTATGTCCGAGCATTGGATAGAGTATATAAGGAATACTGTCGCTCAGGTTGCATGTAATTTCACAACAAACAGGATGCTCTCGGATTACCTTGCACAGTATTATGAACCTCAGTTTGTAAGGTCGGCAAGCCTTGTGGCTGACGACTTCAAGGTGGCAAGACAGATAGCTGCCTGGAAGAAACTTGTGACTAAGGAGTGGCCGTCCATTGAGGTTATCTCATATACGCAGCCGGATTCGTCATATTCATTGTCTGAGAGCAATCAGCTCAATGCTGAGGTTGTGCTCAATATCGGGGCTCTGAAGCCTGAGGATATCGGAGTGGAGATGCTCTTTGCAGTCACGGATAACAAAGGTACTCTCCATATCCAGAATAGGTGCGAATTCCAAATGATCGCGGAGAAAGATGGCATCGCTACTTACCGTACTTCAATAATCCCTGATAGGACCGGAATGTATCAGGTGGCTACTAGGATCTATCCCAAGAACCCACTTCTTCCTCACAGGCAGGATTTTGCGCTAGTAAGATGGTTATAGCGACCGGTTTTTTCGACGGTGTCCATCTTGGGCACCGTTTTTTGTTGGATGCCCTTGTATCCGAAGCCCGCAGACGTGGAGAAGAGAGTATGGTGGTGACTTTCTGGCCACACCCTCGCAATGTCCTTCAGAATGGTGCTAGAGAACTCAGACTTCTTACTTCGATGGACGAGAAACGCTCTCTTATCTCGCAGACGGGAGTGGACCATATCGAAGTTATAGAGTTTACGCGTGAGTTCAGTCATCTGACTGCATCAGAATATATAAAGGATGTGCTTGTTCGAGATTTCGGAGCAACTTGCGTTGTGCTCGGATATGACAATAGACTTGGCTCTGATATGATGGAAGCTGGCGAAGTCGTGCCGATAGCCCATGAATGTGGTGTGGATGTGAGATTGGTTCCTCCCTGTCCGCCTGTTGGAGGAAAGGTCATAAGTTCGACGCGTATAAGGGGACTGCTCGCCTCCGGGGCGGTCGAGGAAGCCTCCTCTTTGCTCGGATATGATTACGGACTGTTCGGGGTCGTCGTATCCGGTAACAGGATCGGAAGGACAATCGGATTCCCTACTGCCAATCTTGAATTGTATGAGCCTCTTAAAGTCGTTCCTGAGGACGGGGTATATCTTGTAGAGGCAACTACTCTTGGCAAGAGGTATGACGGCATGTGTAATATAGGTGTCCGGCCAACTGTCGGAAATAGTAACGCGAAAACTATTGAGACTAATATTTTCGGTTTTGATGAAAATATATACGGCCTTGACCTGAGGCTGACTTTCCGCAGGAGAATCCGTAGCGAAGTTAAGTTTAGCGGGCTTGCTCAACTTGCCAGACAGCTTTCATCCGACAGACACAGGTGTCTTACTGAACTGAAGTATTTTGACTGAATTCGCTGTCCATGTCGTTTCTTTTTGCTATGTTTGCGAATGAGATGCTATGACGATTGCAATTTGCAGTCAGTTAAGTTTAGGCACTGCCTCAATGACAAGTAGTTTCAGGGGATTTGCGCAGGCGGTGATGTGCTTTGTTTTAGGCGAAAAGGACCATAAGAGAAGAGACGAATCATTTCAAAACAGCTTCTTAAAAATAAATAGTGATGAAGGATATATTTGATTGGCTCATTATAGCTATTATCGCACTTGGGGCTTTGCCAGAGTTTATCGGCAAGGCTAAGAAGCAGAAGTCTAAGTACGGGAATGCTTCTCAGGGGCAACGTTCTGCAACAGTATCAGCGCATCCTGAAACTGGTAGGGTGTCCCGTTCTACAGTGGCCAGAACTCCATCACATCAGTTTGACAAAGCTTCTTCCATGCGCAGGGCAGAGCCTTCTGGCTCAATGCAGACCCTGCCGTCTGTATCAAGGACTACAGCTAAGGGCCGTTCTACTGCCGCTGACATGCGAACCCGCAGTAGCTCAATAACAGACCCGATCGTCGATGTGCCATCCCCGTTTGCAGTAGAAGATCCAATTACGGACCCGGCAGTAGCTGACAGTCTTTCGCATAGAGTGAAGATAGATGTTCGCAAGTTTGTGATCTATTCTTCTATTATGAGACCAAAGTTTCTTGACTGAGATAAGGTCGGCAGGAAAGGAAAAAATATTATCTTTGTACTGTCAAACCGAGAAACTGGCATGAGCAATCATGGCAGTATTTTTTGAAATTTACCGGCAGGTCCCCTTTGGAGTTGGGGCCTCATTATTTTACAGAACTCATTATTTAAGAAGCCATTTTGATTGATTCAAGACAGCTTCTTGCTTTATTTATTATTTGTGCCAAGGACACAGGAAATCTAATAAGACATGTCAGAAGTACATTACATGACCCAAGAAGGTCTGGACAAGCTCAAGAAGGAACTCGCGGAGTCTCTGGCTCAGCGTCCGGTCATCTCGGCTGCTATAGGCGAGGCCAGAGAAAAGGGTGACTTATCCGAGAATGCCGAATATGATGCAGCCCGCGATGCTCAGGCATTGCTGGAGGTGAAGATAGCCAATCTCAAGAATCTCGTGGCCAATGCCAAGGTCCTTGACGAATCAGCAATAGGCACAGACAAAGTCCAGATGCTCAATAAAGTGAAAGTGGAGAACATGTCCATGAAGCAGGTTATGGAGTTTACGATAGTAGGCGAGACTGAGGCGGATTTTGCCCATGGCAAGCTTGCTTCTACGACTCCTATCGCAAAAGCTCTTCTTGGACACGCCAAGGGAGATATCGTAGAAGCAAAGGTCCCATCTGGCGTGATTAAGTTCAAGATTCTCGACATAACCTTGTAGAGCCTATGGCCACTATTTTTACTAAAATTGCCAAGGGCGAGATCCCATCGTGGAAAGTAGCAGAGAACGAAGATTTCTATGCTTTCCTCGATATCGCTCCTCTGGCCAAGGGACATACTTTGGTGATCCCTAAGAATGTAGAAGATGATTATATCTTCCATCTTGATGACAAGACTTATTTGGGTCTCTGTGCATTTGCAAAGAAAGTGGCATTGGCTGTACAGGCTGCGGTGCCGTGCAAGAGAATCGGCGTATGCGTTCTCGGACTTGAAGTCCCTCATACTCACATACATCTTGTCCCGTTGCAGAGCGAGGCGGATATGGATTTCCACAAGGAGAAACTCAAGCTCACACCAGAAGAATTCAAGGCAATAGCCTCTTCCATCAATGCAGAATATGAAAAGATTATATAGGTTAGCTGCAGTTGCCTTCTTGGCGATTGCTGCTGTGTCGTGCTCGCGTAGTGCACATATATCCGGAGTAGTGCAGGATGCTCCTCACAAAGACGTGATAGTAAGGCTCTTGGATGTAAGTACACTGAAAGATATTGATACGCTAAAGACTGACGCAAAGGGACGTTATAGATATAATGTCAAGCTTGATAAGGGGCAGCCAGAGTTCATATATCTATATTACAAGGATACCAAGATAGCGTCTCTGCTTCTTCAGCGAGGAGATAAAGTGAATGTTATCTCCGATACAGTAGGGACTTATTCGGTGAAAGGCTCGGAGGAGACCGACAAACTGTCTGAGATTGAGACTTCAGAGGCTGATTTTAACAATAAGTATTTCTCCCTCTTGGCCAAACTTTCAGATCTGGATCAGTCATCTGCGGAGGCTACATCTGTCAAGCATGAATTGACGTCAATGTATATATCTTACTACAGAGAGAAAGTGAGATATGTCATTGAAAATTCTCATTCGCTTACGTCTATACCCGTACTTTACCAGACTGTAGGTAATGGGATACCTGTATTCGGGCAGACGACTGACGCATTGCATTTCAGAAATGTCTACGATAGTCTGATGACTGTCTATCCTGAGTCTCGCTATGTCAAGGCTCTTGGAGAGGAGGCAAAGCGTCGCCAGCAGATTTTGACAATGGGAGCACGTATTGGCAACGCTGAGGAGTCTGGGTTCCCTGATATTGAGCTAGCAGATACGAAAGGCAATAAAGTGAAGCTTAGCAGCCTCCGTGCGAAGGTCGTGATGATTTATTTTTGGGATTCTTCCGATGCTGCACAGAAGATGTTCAATCTCGATGTGATGAAGCCGCTTTATGCGGATTTCCATTCCAAAGGATTTGATATATACAGCGTCTCTCTTTCTACGGACAAAGCTGCATGGGCATCTGTCGTCAAAGGACAGAATCTGCCATGGACCAATGTCTGTGACGGCCTTGGAATGGCGTCTCCTGTAATAGGGCTCTACAATGTCTCCGCCTTGCCCAATGTGTATTTCATCGTGGACGGGGAGATAGTAGCTTCGCCTAATGTAAAGGATGCTTCTACGCTCAGAGCTTTCATATCATCCAAGCTTTAGAAGCGGATTTTCTGTATTTATCCGCCTCGTCGGATTTTTGTTTTAGATAGATAAGCTATCCTTTCCAAGTGGCAATGCTACGGTGTATTTCGTCCGCGGCATTGCCATTTTCAGATGAGTTTCTTTTTGGATATAGTGGGTACGAACTGCTTCAGGTAGAAAGGCTCGAAGTAGGCTACATCTTCGAATTTCTTGTCCCTAAGTGATGATAGTGCTGGATGAAGCATGAATCTTGCTTCGGGACAAGTTTGTATAAATGTTGCCGAAGGAGATGTTATAGTCCCAGAGCATTTGCCTGCACCATCTCCTATGAATAGTACGGGCCCTTGTGCAAGGTATTCGGAGAAACTGTCCGGCTCTATGATTTCAGGCTTGGTGGGGGAGACTTGTGTACCGTCCGCGCTGAATATAGCCGTGTATACTTCCATACGTCTGGCATCAATCATGGGCACGATATATCGGCATCCGTCAGGGAGCAGTTCTTGCTCAATTGCCTGCCATACCAGTGTGTCCAAAGATCCGACGGCGATAAGGGGAATGCCACTTCCGAAACATAAGCCTTTTGCTGTGGAGACTCCGACGCGGAGTCCCGTGTATGAGCCGGGTCCCATGCTTACGCACACAGCAGAGCAATCTTTCACTCTAAGGTCATGGCAGTCAAGCATTTCCTTAATGAATGGAGCAGTGAGAGAAGCATGTTTTCTTCCACTTGACTGTCGTGATTCGATGATCCTTCCGTCTTCTGACAAGGCAGTGGAGCATAGTTCTGTCGATGTCTCTATGAAGATGATCCTTTCCATATTCATTTGGCCAATAATTCTTTCAAATAAGGGAATATGATGTATCCGATCTTGCGGATGGCAACGTATACTGCCGAATTGTTCAATATCCCTTCGTCGACAATCCCGAGAGAAGAGTTGAGGGTCGAGAGTAGAATAATGATTAGCCCAATGGCAAGTGTTGCTTTCAATATTGAAAAGATTGCGCCGAGCAGCTTGTCGAGCCAGCCAAGCATTACGAAATTGATGCTGGCATGGATTACCTTTCCGAGCAGATTTATCAGGCAGGCAACTGCGATTAGCATCAGGATGAAGACAATAGCATAGAGTATCCGCCCCGATGTATGTAGGTATGGCTGTAGCCAGTTGCATACCAATTCAGTGAACATGAATGCTGCCCAGGCTCCTGCAACGATGGCTATGATAGCGATTACCTGCTTGGTGAAGCCCTTGAAAAAGCCGAAAACGGCAGCTGTCGCCAATATGGCGATCAATATGAAATCTAATATTGTCATGAATAAATAGTCCTGCGGCTGAGGATGCTATGACGCACTCGCTTTTTGCTAATTCGGCTTTGCCGCATATAGCTTGCGCTCGGCAGAATCAAAGCTGGTGCTTTGCTTTTGCACTCGCTTTTTGCTAATTCGGCTTTGCCGCATATAGCTTGCGCTCGGCAGAATCAAAGCTGGTGCTTTGCTTTTGCACTCGCTTTTTGCTATATTTGCGCTCTGCGTAGTATAAATTGCAAAAATATATAAAAAATATGACATTCAAAGAGTATAAGGGCCTTGATCTGGTGTCTGTGGGGAAGCAGACGCTGGAGCATTGGAAGTCGATGCATGCCTTTGAGAGATCTCTAGAACTTCGAGAAGGTGCACCTCAGTTTATTTTCTTTGAAGGACCACCTTCAGCCAACGGTATGCCGGGCATACACCACGTAATGGCTCGCTCCATCAAGGATGCCATATGCAGATACAAAACACAGACGGGCTACAAAGTAAACAGGCGTGCTGGCTGGGACACTCACGGGCTTCCGGTCGAGATAGGAGTGGAGAAGAAGCTCGGAATTCACAAAGACGACATTGGCAAGAAGATCTCTGTTGCGGAATACAATGATACCTGTCGCAAGGAGGTTATGAAATATACCAAGGAATGGGTGAATATGACACAGAGGATCGGATATTGGGTAGACATGGACGATCCGTATATCACTTATGACAACAGGTATATCGAGACACTGTGGTATCTGCTTAAGAAGATATACGGAAAGGGGCTGTTGTACAAAGGTTTTTCTATACAGCCATATTCCCCTTCTGACGGTACTGGGCTTAGTTCCCATGAGCTCAACCAGCCAGGCTGCTACAAGGACGTGACAGACACAACAGTCACTGTTCAGTTTGAAGTCATAAAGGATGCAAAGTCGCAGCCTCTGTTCGGTATTGAGACACTGCCGGTATATTTTCTGGCGTGGACCACTACCCCATGGACACTTCCATCCAATACTGCACTTTGCGTAGGGCCTGAGATAGAGTACGTAAGAGTTAAGTCATTTAACCCGTACAGTGGACAGGAAGCAATCTATATAGTAGCCAAGCCATTGGTTTCAACCTGGTTTAATCCCAAGGCTGAGGGTCTTGCTTTTGATGATTATAAGAAAGGAGACAAACTTGTGCCTTTCAAGGTGCTTGACGGTGTATTCAAGGGCAAGGAACTTACGGGCATACGTTATCATCAACTGATACCTTGGTTCAAGCCGCTCGATGAAGGCGCTTTTAGGGTTATTTCTGGTGACTATGTGTCGGTAGATGAAGGAACTACTGGTATTGTACATATCGCCCCTACATTCGGTGCGGATGACAAGAGAGTCGCAGAAGCAGCTGGCATACCACCGCTCATGGTAGTTGATAAGGATGGTTTCCGTCAGGCTCAGGTCGATCATGACGGGCGTTTCTACAGATATGAGGATCTTGACCCAGAGTATGTTTCTACCCATGTAGCACCAGAGTACAAGGAATTTGCTGGTCGTTATGTCAAGAATGCCTTTGATGACTCGATTCCTGCAGATGCACCTACACTTGATGTGGACCTTTGCATGATGATGAAGATGGACGGCAGGGCATTCCGTATTCAGAAACACGTGCACAGCTATCCGCATAGTTGGAGGACAGATAAGCCAGTGTTGTACTATCCGATGGACGCATGGTTCATCAAGACAACCGCAGTAAAAGACCAGATGGTGGCTCTTAACAAGACCATCAAATGGAAGCCGGAGTCTACAGGTACAGGAAGGTTCGGACAGTGGCTTGAGAATATCCAGGATTGGAATCTCTCACGCAGCCGATTCTGGGGTACGCCTCTCCCTATCTGGAGGACAGATGACGGCAAAGAGGAGAAATGCATAGGATGTCTTAAAGAACTTTATGCTGAGGTTGACAAGTCCGTTGCCGCAGGATTCATGAAATCCAATCCTTTTGCGGACAAAGGTTTTGACCCTGAGGACATGTCCAAGGCCAATTATGACAAGATAGACCTTCACCGTCCTTATGTAGACGAGATATTCTTAGTATCCGATTCGGGCAAGAAGATGACAAGGGAGAGCGACCTGATCGATGTGTGGTTCGATTCTGGAGCAATGCCTTATGCTCAAGAAGGTCTGCGCAATATCGCCTCTCCGCTTTTCGGATGTACGGCGGATTTCATAGCAGAAGGAGTAGACCAGACAAGAGGCTGGTTCTATACTCTCCATGCGATACATACGATGATAAGTGGTACTCCGGCTTTCAAGACAGTCATTTCCAATGGGCTTGTGCTTGACAAGAATGGAGACAAGATGAGCAAGCGCCTCGGCAATGCCGTAGATCCGTTTGACCAGCTTGACAAATTTGGCCCGGATTCGCTCAGATGGTACATGCTGACAAATGCCCAACCGTGGGACAATCTCCGCTATGATGAGGCAGGAGTAGACGAGGTCAGAAGGAAATTCTTCGGGACATTGTACAACACATATTCATTCTTCGCGTTGTATGCCAATATTGACGGATTCGACCCGTCACAGGTGGCTATCCCGTATAATGAGCGTCCGGAGATTGATAGATGGATCATTTCCCTGCTAAATACCCTTATAAAGGAAGTACGAGCAGCTTATGAGGATTACGACATAACGACAGCTGGGCGTAAGATTCAGGACTTCGTGTGCGATCATGTCAGCAACTGGTACGTACGACTCGGACGCAAGCGTTTCTGGGGAAGTGGCAATGATATAGACAAGCGTTCTGCTTACCAGACTTTGTACGAGGTTCTTAAGGATGTTGCCGTATTGGCTGCCCCGATTGCCCCGTTCTATATGGATAGGCTCTATACCGATTTGGTACCTGGTGCGGAGTCGGTTCATTTCACACTTATGCCTGAAAGCAATGTTTCGGCGATAGATCCGGATTTGGAAGAGAGAATGAATCTTGCCCAGCGTGCATCGTCCATGGTGTTGGCTCTCAGGCGTAAGGTCAATATCAAGGTTCGTCAGCCTCTCTCGAAATTGGTAATCCCTGTTATCTCGGCGAAGGTCAAGGACCAGCTAGAGAAAGTAAAACCACTGATCCTAGGAGAAGTGAATGTCAAGGATATAGAGTTTATCTCTGATGCGGCTGGCATCATTACAAAGAAGATAAAACCTAATTTCAAGACTCTTGGCAAAATCTACGGAAAGCGAATGAAAGAGATCTCATCTGCTTTCGCGGAACTCTCTCAGCAGGAGATCAGTGCCATCCAGGAAGCCGGAGCCAAAGGCGAGTCATATACAATGAAACTTCCCGCCGGTGATGTCCTGCTTGCTCCGGAGGACTATGCGATTACCTCAGAGGATATGCCAGGCTGGCTTGTTGCATCAGACGGCCCTCTGACAGTAGCCCTTGATATAGAAGTTGATGAAAATCTCAAGAGGGAAGGAGTCGCCCGCGAACTTGTCAACAGAATCCAGAATCTGAGAAAAGACAGCGGTCTCGATGTTACCGACAAGGTTGCTGTGACAGTGTTTGCTCAAGGAGAAGCTTTTGCAGAGATAAGCGATGCGATGGCGACATTCCATGATTATGTGGCTTCCCAGACGCTATCCACTGGAATATCAGTCTCAGACGCTGCACCCTCAGAAGAGTCCCATGAGGTGGAATGGAATGAAGGAACTATAAGTATAGCAGTGAGAAAAGACACTGCAAGATAACCTAGGGCGGCCGGACGCCTAATACAACTTGGCAAGGATTCCGTCGCGGTCTTGCCGAATTAAACACAGAGATGGAAGAGAAGAAAGAAGAACAGGTTGCGAAGACCCGCTATAGTGATGAAGAACTGGAAGAGTTCAAGAAGATCATAATCGAGATGCTCGAAAAGGCTAAGAAAGAGTATAAGACTTTGCGACATGTCGTGATGAGTAACGGAACCAATGACATCGAGGATACCACCCCTTCTTTCAAGACGGTTGAAGACGATGGTGCCATGCAGCTTTCCCGTGAGGAAGCAAGCCAGCTTGCACAAAGACAATACAAGTTCATTCAGAACCTTGAGGCTGCACTAGTCCGCATTGAGAATAAGACATACGGAGTATGCCGCGTAACAGGCAAGCTTATACCTAAAGAAAGGCTTCGTCTTGTGCCTCATGCTACTCTTACCGTAGAGGCAAAGGAGCATCTCAATAAACGCTGATAATACACTCAGAATGAAGATATCTAGGGGCAGATTTCTGCTGCTATTGGGGACGATTCTCGTCATTGTAGACCAGATAATAAAGTTTTTGGTCAAGACTGACATGACTATTGGCCAGCATTTCAGTGTTATAGGAGACTGGTTTCAGATCCTTTTCATAGAAAATGAAGGAATGGCCTTCGGTATGAAATTCGGTGGAATGGCCGGAAAGCTTGTGCTTACGCTTTTGCGTATAGTACTCTTCTCCGCCCTCTGTTGGTGGATAACTTCCATGGTGCGTCATGGACGGGCCGTGGATACCGGTAAAGACGGAGTAAAAGTGTATGAGCCTGTCTCGAGTGGTGTTCTTGTCGGACTTACTCTCATTACAGCCGGAGCTATGGGCAATATTATAGACTGTATCCTCTATGGTCAGATCTTTTCAGAGTCTACGCCATATCAAGTGGCGCAATTTGGCGGAAGCTATGCCCCTGTGTTCTTTGGAAAGGTTGTCGATATGTTCTATTTCCCTCTAATTGATACCCATTGGCCCACTTGGATGCCATTTGTTGGAGGGAGAGAGTTCAGATTCTTTGAACCTGTATTCAATTTCGCTGACAGCTGCGTGACTGTCGGAGCTTTCTACCTTATATTCTTTCAATATCACTTTTTCGCATCCGAGGGGAAATCCAGAGCCGCTGACAAAAAGACATCTGAATCCAATAGATAACAAGGCTTAGGGCTTAGGCGAATAGATAGAAATCTTTGATGGCTTCAAGATATTCTTGAGAATACTGTCCGTCATGCATTATGGTGAGATGCCTGCTCAAGGGAATATATTCTTTTGGAGCAGGCTCTTGGGTTTTTATAAGTGTCACTATGGTTCTTGAGGGTGGCTTGCGAGAACTGCTACTAATGCTTACTATCTCATAAGGCTGAAGCCCGAAGCTTCGTGCATACCGTAGCATCGGCACTTCGTTGTTGGCTGGGAGTATCATTGCAAGTCTTCCTTCAGGAGATAGTGCAGAAGTCGCAAACGCGATTATTTCTCTGTATGACATGTTACCGTCAGTGTGTCTTGCCTGTGCTTTTCTTTCGTTAGGATTGGTCAGGGAAGAGTCGTAATAAGGAGGATTGGATACGATCAGATCGAATGGGCCGTTGTCCCTAAATCTCTCAAGCGGAATATTGCGAGCCTTTATATTACATGCCCACTGGGAAGCCGCGAAATTGCCTGCTGCCTCTTCGGTAGCTGTGCTGTCTTTTTCAATAGCTGTGATACTGAATGAGTCCGACCCTTTCTCTTTCTCGGTTCTATAAGCAAGCATTAAAGCAATTACTCCTGTACCTGTACCTATGTCCAAGATTTTACTGCAAATCTCAGGCAAAGGTACAATCGCACCGAGAAGTACCCCGTCTGTATTTATCTTCATCGCTGAGAGTTCGTTGCGAACCTCGAAGTGCTTGAATCTGAAGACTCCCGACATGTTGCATCAGTCTGTGATAGCCGGAGAAGAGATAAGGCCGTCTTTCATGAAGAGGGTACGGTCACACATATCGGCAAGAGAAGGATCGTGGGTGACGATTACAATAGTCTGTCCGAGCTCGTCTCTTAGTCTGAAGAAAAGGTTGTGCAGACCTGTCTTGGTCTCACTGTCAAGATTACCTGATGGCTCATCCGCATACAATACCGCAGGCTCGTTAATCAGTGCACGAGCAATTGCAACCCTCTGCTGCTCACCACCTGAGAGTTCGGCAGGCTTATGTGAGATTCTCTCTTGAAGCCCGAGCATTGATAGAAGGCGTAATCCTCTTTCACGGGCCTGCTTCGCCTTGTCACCCCTTATCAGAGTCGGAATCATCACGTTCTCCAGAGCGGTAAATTCAGGTAGCAGGTGGTGAAACTGGAATACGAATCCTATTCTTCTGTTGCGGAACTCACTGAGTGCATCACGCCCAAGTGATCCAATCTCGGTACCATCTATGACAAGGCTTCCACTATCTGGGGTTGATAGTGTCCCAAGTATCTGGAGAAGTGTGGATTTCCCAGCTCCGGATGCCCCCATGATAGAGACAACTTCTCCTTTGTCCACGTGTAGATCGATGCCTTTTAGCACTTTCAGCTGACCGAAAGACTTCTCTATGCCTGTTGCGCTTATCATGTGCGGAATCTGTCTGATCTTATTGGATACCCTCAATAGCAGTCTCCCGTACTTCCTCAGGAATAGATTCCCTTATATAGGTCGTGACTTCGTTTGGTGCGTCTGATTGGGTGAGGGTAAGGGTATTGCCGCTTGTCTTTACTTTGTATGATACTCCGTTGAGAGGAGAATCGTCTGAGTAGGTTCCTGTAAGGACATTGTCTTTTAGGTTGTAGTTACCGTTATATTTGCGGTATCTGCCTTCCTGAAGTTTCTCGTAGATTTCGAAACTTGAATCTTCTGAGAAACTTATATATACAGACAGGCCGTAAGGCTCTTCCACTTTTGTAGGTACTTCTATTCCTGTAAGATGCCACTCACCGATAATGTTTGCCTCATCTTCTGCTGCTTTGCTGCAGCTTGATGTGAGGATCGCTGCCGCGATCGCAGCGGCAATGCATGTTAATTTTGTCATAGTCTTCATTACAACCAACTTGAATTATTTCCGGCTACGCCTCTGGCTACAACCGATACTGTTTTGCTGATCTCCATTCCACCGATATTGTTACCGCCACCGATATTGCTGCCACCGGCAATTGCCTTGACGGTAATCTTCGCGTTGCCACTCCTGTGAGGTGTCAGTACGAGTCGGCCATTACTCATCTTGGGATTCTCGTTAAGTCCCAATGCAGCTAAGTCCTGTTCTGAGATCTCGACCCCGGTATATGTGAGGTTCTGGGACTGAGAACCGAAATAACCGGACAAGTCTATATTATTTTCCATGCCGACAGCGGCCATCACGCAAGGAGTACCTTCTATCTGCATCATGAGCTTCCAGGCATTGATAGCTCCAGTGCCCATCCTCTTGCGGTATTTGTCAATAGGCCATCTTTTCGTCAATTCCTGATTTTTGTAGTCGAGGGTTGCCTTGTAACCTTTGCAATATTGGTCAATGTTGTCCACCGATGACAGGAGCATGGCCTTGAACTCGTCCTTAGTGCAGGTCTTTCCGAGCTTCTTCATGTAGGATAGCCCCAGGGCAGCTACTCCCGATACATGGGGACAGGCCATGGAAGTGCCTTGCATATAGGCGTATCCAGAGCTTTCTACTGGCAATGTCGTCCTCGTTCCTACTGGGAAAGTAGACAGAATCCCAGACGGACCGTTATATGTCCCCCCTGTGTAGAATTCCCCGCCAGGTGCGGCTATGTTGCATCCTGCCCCATAGTTGGTATAGTATGCCGGCTTGTAGTCAGCGGCAAAAGACGTTACGGAGATCATGTCCTTTAAGGCTCCCGGGTAGCCTGAATATGCTGCATTCACATTGCCGGCAGCGAAGATAGCGATACCTCCGTTGATCGGGTTATTCCTCTCCTTGTTGATGAAATATTCAAGTGCGGTGACAATAGCTCCACTTTGACTTTTATACATATTGTCGCTTTTATAGTATGCGCCTTGTGTGCTCCATGAGCATTGGAGTATGGACGCTCCCTTGTCGGCCGCATATTGTATAGCATTGGCAATCTGGGATATGGAAGCTCCGTATCCTCCCGAAAAGATCTGGCAAGACATGATCCTTGCTCCATCACCTGCTCCGGTCCCTCCAGCCACTCCGGCCACACCGATGCCATTGTTGTTGACAGCTGCTACAGTTCCTGCTACATGTGTGCCGTGCCCTGTGTCTCCTCCATCTGGATATTGTGAGCCTGACTTGTTCCAACTGATCTGCGAGTCGTCTCTGAAGTTCCATCCGTGAATATCATCTATGTATCCGTTGCCGTCGTCGTCTTTGCCGTTGGCCTTCTCGTCCGGATTGGTCCACATGTTGGCCATAAGGTCTGGATGGTTGTATGCCACACCTTCATCAACTACAGCAACTATTATGGACGGGTCTCCACCAGTAAGAGTCCAGGCATCGGCTACATTGATGTCTGCGCCCTCTACCGAGAAATTAGCTTCTGAACTTATCCCCTTAAGTGGACTTCCATCGTTCTTGTAGTGCCACTGTCTTGCTATTAGAGGGTCATTGAATGTTATGTCTGCTGACGAGAGAGTACGAGTAGCAGGCTCAAGTTCACAAGGTACTGCTTTCCTATATGGACAGAAATCAACGATAGAATTGTATTCTATCTTCTTTACTCTGTTGTCAGCGGCTAAGGCACTGACTATGCAGTTGATGTCGGTACTATCTTCTATATTGAATACATACCAATCTGTAAGCCCGAATGCCTTTGCCTCGGTGATGTCCTCACCATTGACGTTGAATAGAGGCTCGCATGACGATGCCCCCGTCTTTGCAGCGAGGTCTTCTACTTCTCTCGTGCCGGCTATTGATGGATCAACGTATACCAATACGGTAGCCAGATCTGCATTCTCTGCAGTGTTGAGTACTTTTACAGATGCACCGTGACCTTCTTTAGCCAAGTCATCTTGGTCTATAGTATGAGTGCAAGAAACCATGCATGGTAGTATAAGCATGATTCCAGCAGCTATCCTGATATAAGAATTTATCATTATATTGTCTTCGTTATGTTTGAGATAGTCCGGACAGTATCTCCTCTGCTCTAGTAGGAGGTGCTAAGGTACTGGGTCATATCCCGAACCTCCCCAGGGATTGCATCTGAGCAGTCTCCTGACAGTGAGATAAAGCCCTTTGAACGACCCCCATTTCTTAAATGCCTCAAGGGCATATTGCGAACATGTGGGGGTAAATCTGCATGATGGCTGAAGATAAGGCGAGATGCATCTCCTATATATCTGTATAAGAGCAATGAATGGAAAAATCGAGACTTTCCTAACGATCTCCTGTATCTTTTCACTTTTTGCCATCTTCTGCCGAGTCTCCAAATATATTGTCCGTTGTAGTAGCAGTATCTACCACATTGCCTGTCACCTTAATCTCAGCCGCATCGCCATCTGCCTTGGAATTTGCGGCACTTTTCTGCGCAGCCCCGATATTTTCAAGGATTGAGATAATATCAGACTGTATGTCGGCAAATGCGGCTGCCTCTTTTGTTCTGTATATGTATAACATGTCAGTACCGCCTTCTTTACTGGCCTCAAGCCGGTATTTGTTGAGCCGATATGCTTCCCGTATGCGCCGTTTTAGGAGGTTTCTCTTGACAGCCCGTTTGAAGCATTTCTTGGGCACTGATACAACTATCCTGTTGAAAGATAGGCCGTTGCCACACCTGTAGCAGTATCTTAGATTGCGTGCCGTACCGTATCGCCCCTCGGAGAATAGTCTGTCAAGATCATTCTTGCATGAGAGCCTTTCCTCCTTTCCAAGAGTATAGCGGTGTCCGGTACTGCCTTCCATGTGACTATTTGTGCGACTCCAGATAGATGTCAAGAGCTTTGGCTACAGAAGGTGCTTCAGGAGTCGGTGCCTTGATCTCTATCGGCAGCCCTGCATCTTCCATGGCCTTTACTATCTGACGTCCGAATGTTATGAACTTGGTCTTGCCGCACTCATATCCGGGGAAGTTCTCTAACAGAGACTTCACGTCAGCGGGGTTGTAAACTACAATTACATCGTAAGAATGAATGTCGGTATTGCTCAGATCCTGTGAGACGGACTTGACAAAAGTCGCTGCTGTCCAATCAAGCTTCTGGGCATCGAACAGCCCTGTCAGTGCCTCATTATTGTTGGAGTCGGATGTCGCTATGAGGAATTTCTCATCCTTGTGTTTGGTGCCTATAAGAGCCACTACAGATGCCGGTGTGCCAGTGCCGTAGAATATTTTCCTTTTGCGGAAGATAATATGCTTCTGTAGGTACATTGCTACGGCCTCAGTGGTACAGAAATATTTCATCGTGTCTGGAACCTTCACCCTAAGCTCTTCACACAGCTTGAAGAATGCGTCTATCGTATGTCTCGCAGTGAAGACTATCGCTGTATAGTCCAGAATGTTGATCCTTTGAGTCCTGAACTCCCTTGATGTCAGTGGCTCAATAAGAAAAAACGGCATGAAGTCTATCTCCACCCCGTATTTCTCCTTAAGTGTCTCGTACGGAGCCGCATTAACCGGGCTCTCCTGAGAGATTAATATCTTCATAACAGTTTAGAAGCTTCTTACAAATACACAATGGAAGCCACCAGCAAGCCGGCCGGCAACAATTCCACTGCGCAAAGATACAAAATTGTATGGAAAAGATTATCGGCAGACCTTAATATCTGAGATTTGCGAAAAAGGAAAAGTAACCACATGAATCCCGTGGCGTAGTAAGCAACCGTACGGGCTATAATTGTATAATCTCCTGATCTATAGAAGATTAATAATATCAATAAGTATGCAAGCGAAGTAAGTATGCCGAAATCAAAGAGAGCTCTGTTGGCCGTCCTGCATACATCACGTCCGCCTTTACCTGAAGGGGTTATGAGTATCATGATACCTCTTACGGCAAGAAAACCTGTCATTATCCCTATTGTGCAGGCCGTCTTCATACCTTCCCCGAAGCTTTCCGTAGACGGGGGTTGCAGCATCCCCATAGCCGACAACGCAACAATACAAATTACAAATGACGGTAGTATCAACATGTCCCTTTCTCTAGCAAGTCTCATGTTACTCTCAATCTCGCTAAGGCGCTTCCACCGTATCATTCCTTCTGTAAGGTATGGTAGTATTATTGCAAACTGCCGCAGTGTAAATACTGCAAGTATAAGGCACAGCAGGATTGCCGCCTGATTGACGGGAGAGGCTGCCCATATGTCAATCTGTGTCATTGCTTCAGTTGCCTCTCTTGGCCACATAACCCATCTCATGCAGCAGTGCCGTTACCTTGTCTCTAAGGTCTCCCTGTATAGTGATCTCCCCGTCCTTTGCAGAGCCTCCGACTCCACACTTGACTTTAAGTGTCTTGGCCAATGCCTTCAGGTCTTCTTCTGAGCCTTGGAAACCGCTGACAAGTGTCACCTGTTTTCCAGCCCGGCATCTACGGTCTATTGTCACCCTAAGTCTCTGACTTGACGGCGGCAGAGTATCCTGCACGGACGCTTTCTCAGATTCATATTTGAAGTCGGGATTGGTGGAATACACCACCCCAAGTCTCTTCTTCCAGTCATTCTCCGCCATCTCAATTTTATTTTGTCCTGCAAAGATAATCAAAGTCGGGTGCAATGTACAAAAGTCAGTGCAATTATGCCCTCGTGCTATCTTACGGCTTGAACATCGGGAATATTCCGTATCTTTGTAGATTGTGAGATGAGTGCCCCGTGAATAATGTGGTCTTCAAGGAGTCAGCCCATTATGAAGGCTTCTCATGGAAAAGGACAGATAGGACGGGAAGTGTTCTTCCCGATTTGTCTGCGCTATGAAATGGAAATATTTGATATACAGATAATAATACAGATATGACAGAAAAGAAGTTCAATCTCTGGAGCAGGATAGCGTCTGTGGCCGTATTGTGTATAGCTGCATTTACCTACCTTTCCACGATCGAACCCTCAGCCTCTTTCTGGGACTGCGGGGAGTTTATAGCTTCATCATACAAACTGGAAGTGGGACACCCCCCGGGAAACCCTGTGTTCCAGATAATTGCCAGATTCTTCACTATGTTTACAGGCCCAGAGCATGCTGCCTTGGCCGTCAATGCAATGAGTGCAATATGCTCGGCACTTACCATATTTTTCCTTTACCTTACGATCGTATTTTTTGCAAGGCGTATTGTCGGTAAAGGAATTGGAGAATATACGGTAGCTGATGCAGTTGCGGTGATAGGCAGTGCGGTTGTGGGCTCTCTAATATACTGCTTTTCCGATACATTCTGGTTCTCTGCCGAAGAGGGTGAGGTATATGCGATGTCCTCATGCTTCACGGCCATAGTTGTATGGGCAATGACCAAGTGGTATGAGCAGGCAGACCAGCCATACGCCAACAGGTGGATATTGCTGATATCTTTCCTAATGGGACTATCAATAGGCGTGCATCTTCTCAACCTGTTGGCCATACCTGTACTTGTGTTCATGTATTTCTATAGGAAGAGGGAGACAGGTCACTACACATTTTGGGAATATATAATGATCTTCCTGCTGTCTATCGTGATAGTAGGTCTCGTGTTCTTCGTGATAATCCCATACCTGCCTAAGGCGGCAGCTTATGCGGATCTGCTTTTCGTGAATGTCTTTGGCCTTCCGTACAATACGGGTGCCGCTTTCTTCATGATTGCGCTTCTTGCCCTGTGCTTTTGGGCCGCATTCTTGACATACCGTAAAGGAATGGTTATGAGCAATACTGTGATACTCAGCTTTACGACCATTGTCATAGGCTTCTCCGTATTTTCAGTGATAGTCATAAGGTCCAATGTAATGCCCCCTACCAACGAGTATCAGCCAGACAATGCATTTACCCTTGTGCGCTATCTCTCGAGAGAGCAGTACGGCACGACGCCTCTCGTATATGGCCAGTATTACGGTTCGCCCTATCATATCGAGAACAAGAAATACTGGGCACCCATTAACGGAAAATATAAGCATGTCGATGCCCCTGCTGAACCTGTCTACGATGCTGCCGGCAAAATGCTCTTTCCGAGAATGTGGAGCAACGGCAGTCCCAACCACATAAAGGTATATGAGTCGTATACCGGAGGGAAAGGGCGTACCATACCGGGAGCGGACTACAAGAAGCCTTCGTTCTTGTCAAACCTCTATTTCTTCTGGGATTATCAGATGAATTGGATGTACTGGAGGTATTTTATGTGGAACTTTGCCGGAAGACAAAATGATATACACAGCCCCAGCCCGGGCGAGCTGTTCTACGGCAATTGGGAGTCGGGTATCAAGCCGCTTGACGAGTTGCGTCTCGGAGACCAAAGTGATGCACCTGCTGTATTGAAGGACAATAAAGGCAAGAATCACTATTACCTGCTGCCTTTGCTGCTCGGCATTTTTGGCCTGTTCCTTCAGTTTGAGAGGGACAAGAGAGGCTGCTGGCTCACTTTCCTGCTGTTTTTCATGACCGGTATCGCTGTCGTTCTGTATCTTAATCAGCCACCGCTTCAGGTGCGGGAACGTGACTATGCTTATGCTGGCTCGTTCTATGCCTTTGCCATATGGACCGGCTTTGGCGCACTGGCTTTGTATGAGTGGTTCAAGGGCTATCTGAAAGGTCATGGGCAGACGGTCTTGGCAACAGTAGTGTCACTTGCCTGCCTGGGAGTACCTGCTCTTATGGCAGAGCAGAACTGGGATGACCATGACAGAAGCAACAGGCGCACGGCAGTCGAGTTGGCCAAGAACTATCTCAACTCGGTCGGGCAAAACGGCATATTAGTGACTCATGGCGACAATGATACATTCCCTCTGTGGTATGCTCAGGAAGTCGAGGGCATACGTACCGATGTCCGCATCTGCAACACCTCGCTCCTTGGCACAGACTGGCATATAGGCCAGATGAAATGGGCTTGCAACGAGTCTGCACCTCTGCCCCTGTCAGTGAGCCAGGAACAGTACCTTTACGGGACAAATGATTTCATATACATTCATGATGTGTACAATTCGGTATTCCCGATATCTGAAGTCATGAGAGTATTTAGGCATCCGGGCGCAAAGCTGCAACTTGAGAGCGGCAAGAAAGTATCGTATATAGCTTCGCGCAGAATGAGCATTCCTGTCAATAAGGAAAATGTCCTGAAATGCGGTATCGTAAGCGAGAAATTTGCGGACTTGATTCCTGATGAGATCATATTGGAGATACCTAAAGATAAGGACTATATCACAAAGCAAGAGTTGTTTATTCTTGATTTGCTATCTAACTATCAGTGGGACAGACCTCTGCACCTTCTCAGCCAGGGTGGGGATCTCAATGTCGGACTCAAGGACTATCTTATGTATGAAGGATATTCGAGCCGTTTTGTTCCGATTCGCAATAAGATCACTTCGACTTCTCCCGGCCTCGTTGATATAGACGAACTGTATGACAAGGTGATGAATGTGTATACATGGGACGCAATAAGTCGCAAGGACTTCGATGTGGACTATCAGAACTACTATACGTTCCTCGGAGTCTTGCCGCAGCGCGAGATTTTCGCTACCACTGCAAGTGAGCTGTTGAAGGCCGGAGACAAAGAACGGGCTCTGAAGGTGCTTGACAAAGGCATGGCCTCTATGCCTGCCGATGTGTGGCCTCTTGAGTCTGTGCCTCTCGGATTTACGACAAATGATTTGATGGTAATAGCCATGGTAAAGGACTATTATCTGGCAGGTGCTCCTGACAAAGCTTCGGCAATAGCGAGGAAGATGGGAGATGATCTTCTGACTGCAGCACATTTCTACATGCAGTTCTATGACTATGCATCAAGTGATTTCGAGACAGTATACCAGCTTGCCTGCTATCTGATAGACGAAGTTGACAAGGGTGGTGACAAGGAACTGTCAGATACACTTAAGGCCGGCTTGTACGGTATTGTCAAGACTGGTGCCGAGATGTACTCTGAGTCTGAACAGAAATCCGGAGACACTTCCGGCACTCATAATCCTCCAATTTCCAATTAAATGAAAAATATTCGCAATTTCTGCATTATTGCCCATATTGACCATGGTAAGAGTACTCTGGCCGACCGTCTGATCGAGCTTACGAAGACATTGGGAGCGAGGGAGATGGAGAACCAGGTACTGGACGACATGGATCTTGAGAGGGAGAAAGGTATCACCATCAAGAGCCATGCGATCCAGATGGAATATGCCCGCCCTGACGGGAAATATGTGTTGAACCTTATTGACACTCCAGGCCATGTGGATTTCTCTTATGAAGTGTCAAGGTCCATAGCTTCCTGCGAGGGTGCTTTGCTTGTGGTAGATGCTACACAGGGTGTTCAAGCCCAGACCATATCCAATCTCTATCAAGCCATAGAGCACGGGCTTGAGATAATCCCCGTTCTGAATAAGATAGATATGGACGCGGCAAGGCCTGACGTGGTAACGGATGAGGTATGCGAGCTGCTCGGCTGCAAGCCGGAGGAGGTCTACCATGTCTCCGCTCGTACAGGAGAGGGTGTGGCTCCTCTGCTTGACGCCATCGTTGACAAGATCCCGGCTCCGTCCGGAGACCCGGCAGCCCCTCTGCAGGCTTTGATTTTTGACTCTGTGTTCAACTCGTTCCGCGGCATTATCGCCTATTACAAGATTAAGAATGGTAGCCTTCATGCCGGAGAGAAAGTCAAATTCTTCAACACAGGACAGGAATATATTGCAGACGAGATAGGTGTACTCAAGATGAAGATGTGCCCTACTCAGGAGGTCGGTTGCGGCAATGTCGGCTATATCATCTCTGGTATCAAGTCGGCAGCGGAGGTTAAAGTCGGAGATACTATTACTTCGGTCGATAATCCATGCAAAGAGGCTATTGCCGGTTTTGAAGAAGTAAAACCGATGCTTTTTGCCGGTATGTATCCTGTTCAAGCGGACAAATACGAGGAACTTCGCTCAACCTTGGAGAAATTCCAGCTCAATGACGCGTCTTTCGTGTACGAGCCTGAGTCTTCGCTTGCGCTCGGCTTTGGATTCCGCTGTGGTTTTCTCGGACTTCTGCATTTGGAGATAGTGCAAGAGAGACTGTACCGCGAGTTCAATATGGACGTCATAACGACAGTCCCTAACGTATCATATAAAGTATATACGACTAAGGGAGAGTGTATAGATGTGCACAATCCTTCAGGCTTGCCTTCGCCCACTTTGATAGACCATATCGAGGAGCCTTATATTAGGGCACAGATTATCACCAATACGGAGTTCTATGGCCCTATCATGAAGCTCTGCATAGAGAAGAGAGGGACTCTTATGGGCGAGCATTACATCACTGCTGACCGAGTTGAACTTACATATGAGATGCCTCTGTCTGAGATAGTCTTCGATTTCTATGACAAGCTAAAGTCAATCTCCAAAGGATATGCTTCATTTGACTACCATGTTATGGGTTATCGTCCCGCAAAACTTGTCAAACTTGATATTCTCCTTAACGGAGACCCTGCAGATGCCCTTTCTACACTGATACATGAGGATCATGCCTATGACTTCGGACGCAAGATATGTCTCAAACTTAAGGAGTTGATCCCAAGACAGCAGTTCGATATCGCAATCCAGGCAGCCATAGGTGCCAAGATTATAGCCCGAGAGACAGTTCGTCAGGTAAGAAAGGATGTTACAGCCAAATGCTACGGTGGTGACGTTACCCGCAAGCGTAAACTTCTTGAGAAACAGAAGGAAGGCAAGAAGAGAATGCGCCAGATAGGTACGGTACAGGTCCCGCAGAGCGCATTTATGGCGGTTCTAAAGCTCGACTGATATGAGAGAAGCAGCCGTACTGATGACGGTCCACAACAGGAGGGATAAGACTTTGGCCTGTCTTCATGACTGTTATCTTCAGATAGATTTGCTAAAGGGTCACGGTGACATTGAATTTACAGTGTACATGGTAGATGATGGCTGTACTGACGGTACTTCTGAAGCTGTTTCTGAGGCATTTCCTCAGACTGTCATCATCAAGGGTGACGGCAATCTGTACTGGAATCAAGGCATGAGGCTTGCGTGGGCGACAGCCGCATCGCATAGGCCTGATTTCTACATATGGCTCAACGATGACACTCTCATGAGGGAAGGTGCTTTAGCCTGCCTTATGGAGACATCGACATTCTTACGCAATAGAGCAATTGTGGTTGCGACTGCGGCAGGCAAAGACGGTCAGATCACATATGGAGGAAGAGGCAAGGGAGGCAAGCTTGTGAATCCAGATCCCGTAATTCCCGTTCCATGCTGGATATTCAATGGCAATCTTGTACTTGTCCCTTCATATGTTTACAGGATGCTCGGAAGCCTTGATGTGCATTATAGTCACAGTTTCGGTGATTTTGACTACGGGGTAAGGGCAAGGAAGGCAGGGATTGTTGCTGTTGTAGCCCCCGGCATATTGTGCACTTGTGAGAGAGATCATGGGCTTCCCAAATGGGCAAATGCCAGATATCCCCTCCGTGACCGATTTGCCTTTCTGACGTCTCCTCTTGGTCGTCCCCCAAAGGAACAGTTTCTCTACGACTGTAGAAGTCAGAACATTGCATTTGCCGTACTTCATTTCATGTCATTGTTGTTGAAAGTTCTGTTTCCGCTTCGAACCCGTTGAATTCAATTGGTGGTGGGTTAATTTTTACTTTACTAAAAGTCTGAAATATGAATAAACCACTTGCTTTGATCGATTCTATGCGATTCCGTTCTCTGCCTCTTTCACTGGCCGGTGTGCTTCTCGGTCTTATGTTGGCGGCCTCAGAGTACAGAATAAGCATTACTGTGGCCGTACTTGTCGTTACCACAACGGTCTTGCTTCAGATATTGTCCAATATGTCAAATGAGCTTGGTGACTCTCTCAGCGGGGTCGACAGGGGAGACAGGGACGGGCCTGAATATTCCCTATATAAAGGGGCTCTTACAGCCGGGGAGATGAAGGTAGCCATTGTCGTTATCGCAGTATTGTGTGTTATCTCCGGTCTGTCCATGATATATTGCTCCTTCGGTACTTTATTCTGCATGGATTCGATTTGCCTTATGATTTTAGGTGCAGCTGCGATCTATGGCGCTGTGAAATACACCCTTGGGCGCAATCCTTATGGATACAGAGGCCTTGGAGATATATCGGTGTTTACATTTTTCGGTATTGTTGCTGTGTGCGGTTCTTATTTCGTTGCTGCCCATACTTTCGGTTCGTGGCTCAATCTGCTTCCGGCAGCCGCGATAGGCATGTTCTCTGTAGGAGTCTTGAATGTGAATAATATACGGGATATGAGGACGGACAAGGGCTACAAAGTGACCCTTCCATTGAAGATGGGGCCGAAATGGGCGAGGATTTATCATACTTCACTGATAGTCGGAGGGTGGATTCTTCTTATAGCTTTCAATATCCTCAAAAGTCGCGGTCAGAGATACGACCTGTATGCTTGGCATCTGCCTTTGGCTGTGTGGCATTACATGTTTGTTGTGACTCTTCCCCTTTTTGTATGTCACCTCTATGGAGTGTGGACACGTGATGGCAAGGCTCTTGATCCGATGCTTCCGCAACTTGTCCTGTCAACATTTCTGCTTTGCCTGCTCATGGGTATAGGTTATGTGGCATGTTGGCTGTAGAGTGTCGCATGATACTCCACATTCTCGTATATTCCTCATAAAATTTAGAAATTGTTCTGAAATGATTTCTGAATTATGAAGAATATTCGAGGCGGTTTCGACTTTGGAAAAAGAAGTGTTCTGGAGATACCGGGCTGTGATGACAAAGATGAAAATGTCCGGAAAGGACCATAAGAGAAGAGTTGAGACATGTCTTCTTATAATGAAATAAATATAAGCGGCTTCTTACTGCTTTGTAAAATATGTAACTTTGCAACAAAATAGATTAATATATTATGGCAGATAGACGCAGGCCCGCAAGGGAAAAAGGCGGACGAAGAGACGGCAGACGCAATGGAGATAGGCAGGAACGCAGAGGTGGTTCTTTTAGAAGAGCAAGAGGATATGAAGAAAGGGGAGATAGACGTGCGGAAGAATTTGTAGAATATCCCCGATACACAGGAATAGTCCAGATGACCCGTGACGGATTTGTATTCGTAAGGGTTGAAGGTCAGGAAGACGACATATATGTAAGGGCAGGCAAGACTAAGGGTGCTCTCAACGGAGATGTAGTAAGAGTTGCAGTTACAAAGGAGAAATCCGAGACCCGCCGTATGGAGGGTTTTATCGAAGAGATAGAAGAACGCTCGCGTAAGCCGTTTGTCGGAATCCTGCATATTGTCGGGCCGAAAGCCTGGGTTATCATGCAAAGCCGTGTCATGCCGTATGATATAAGTATTGACATTACTGACGGTTTCGGGTCACCGCTTGTGCGCAGTAACTCCAAGCTTCCGGAGACAGGCTATCTAAAGGAACTCGGGAAGGGACGTTATGCCGTCAATGGTGTTACAGAGACGGTGGACGGGCAGTCAAGAGAACTTGTTGCTACGACAGGGCTCAAGGTAGCTGCTATTGTGGATAGCTGGGATAGGGGAGAGCCCAATCCTAAAGGACATATAGTAGATGTCTTGGGAGAACCTGGAGAGAATGATACCGAGATGCATTCCATATTGGCCGAATACGCGTTGCCATACAGGTTTGAGCCTGAAGTGGAGAATGCGGCTGACGAAATCTCGGATAAGATAACAGCCGAGGATTTGAAAGGTCGCCGTGATTTCAGGAATGTACTTACTTTCACTATAGATCCTGAAGATGCCAAGGACTTTGACGATGCCCTTTCGTTCAGGAAGTTGGATAATGGCAATTATGAGGTAGGAGTACACATAGCAGATGTGTCTTATTATGTGCGTCCCGGCTCTGTTGTTGACAAAGAGGCTCAGGCAAGAGGTACATCCGTATATCTTGTAGACAGGACTGTTCCGATGCTTCCGGAGAAGCTTTCCAACAAGCTTTGCTCCCTGAGACCCAATGAAGACAAACTTACATTCTCAGCGGTTTTCGAGATAGCCCCTACGGCAAAAGTGACGGGCTATTGGTTCGGCAGGACTGCGATCCGCTCCGATTATCGTCTTGCCTATGAGACTGCCCAGCAGATAATAGATAATGGAGATAAATCCATGGAAATGGATCTACGGGGTGGTACTGACGGTATCAATGCAGTCGTTGAGGATCCTGTACTCGAGGCCTCTCCTGAAGCGGCTGCTCGAAAGGAGGCTTCTGATGCCAAGAAAGCCAGAAGAGAGGAAGCTGCCATGGGGGCAGGAGTATATGAAGGCTGTAGGATTCCTGACAATATCAAAGAAGCTATTCTCATACTCAACGGTCTTGCCGCCAAGCTCCGCAAACGCAGGTTTGCACTCGGTGCTATCAGTTTCGAGAGACCGGAGATGAAGGTTGAGGTAGATGAAGTCGGCCGTCCTGTAAGGGTATACCAGAAAATCTCCAAAGAGGCTAACTGGCTTATTGAGGAATTTATGCTCCTTGCCAATAAATCTGTGGCAGAGTTTATCGCTACTTGTGGCAAGATGGACGGAGTCGCCAAGAAGAAGGCCAAGACGTTTGTCTATCGTATCCATGACGAACCGAATGGGGAGAAGATAGAAGGACTTCGGGAATTTGCCGGCAACTTCGGTTATAAATTTGACTCGTCAGAAGACGGCCGTGCCTTGGCAAAGGCCTTGAACGGGCTTTTGTCGGAAGCTAAGAACAAGCCGGAGTTTGGAGCAATAGAGATTCTTGCACTCAGATCAATGGCCAAGGCCTGCTATAGTACTGACAATATAGGGCATTATGGCCTTGCATTCAAGTTCTACACCCATTTTACCTCACCTATCAGGCGATATCCCGATACGATGGTTCACCGTCTGCTCGCCATGTATCTTGACAATGCCGAGTCTCAGAGCAAAGACTATTATTCGGACCAGTGCAAGTATGCTTCGGAAAGAGAAGTTGTGGCCGCTGAGGCAGAGAGATCAAGCGTAAAGTACAAGCTTGTAGAATTCATGCAAGATAAGGTAGGCGGCCAGTTTGACGGTCATATTTCCGGTCTTACGGAATGGGGCATGTATGTGGAAGTTGAGCCTACCAAGATAGAAGGAATGGTGGCACTCAGAGACATTCATTCCGATTTCTTCGAATTCGACGAGGAACATTATCGGATACGGGGTAAGCGTACGGGTGTCATATACAATCTTGGCGACCCTGTGAAGATACGTGTAAAGGCTACAAATCTGGAACAGAAGCTCCTCGATTACGAACTTGTAGAGACCGGTCTTGAGGATAGAGACCATGGAGATATTCCAGGACAGTATGAGTCCAGGCCATCCGTACCTGAGAGCCGTTCATTTGCATCTGGGCGAAAGAAAGAAGGCGGAGATGCAGGCGGAAGATTTTCATCCCGTAAAGGATTTGGTGGAGAAAAGCGTTTTTCAGAGGACTCAAAAGAAAGATCTCCGCGCGGGGGAAGCCGTGGGCGCTTTTCTAAGGGGCCGAGAGACGCATATCGCGGATCTAAGGACAGCCGCAGTCGGAATCCTGAAGAGAAAGGAGCTATAAAGGACTAGAGATGATCTGGCCGAGCGACAGAAAAGCACTTAAAATCATAATCGGAATTATGGTTTTAAGTGCTTTAAAGTGTTGATTTTCAGTGTAAAATACCGAATCTCAATTCGTAAAGAATTCTACAATGTGATCCGGTTGGGATTCGAACCCAAGACCCACAGCTTAGAAGGCTGTTGCTCTATCCAGCTGAGCTACCGGACCAATCCTATTCTTTCTGTCTTTTGACAAGAGAACACAAAATTAGTCTGTTTTTCCGGTAAATCCAAATTTTGTTTTCCAGTAAATCCAAAATCCAAATTTTGGTACTTTAATACCAATAAATTTTCCACCAACTCCTAAAGAATTTTCCTTAAAGAAGCAGCCATAGCTTGAGCTTCGTTTTCTCCGAATCCTTTTCTGTTCTGGAAAATGTAAAGAGCTGCGCCGACTCCTGCCGTTAGAGTGAGACCGATTGCCGTCCATACATTCCTGTCGGCGATGAAGTTTTTCAGTAGCCAGAAAGCAAGAATTACCAGGAATGCATAAAGAACATCAGCCATACGCCCTGCCTTGCTCCCGGATTTCACAAGAATCTTGTAGGAAAAAGTGCCAGAAGACCCTTCACCTTTCCCCATTTCGTCTTCGTAAATATCGACAAGTACATATCTAGTCCTGAGAAAATCCGAATAATCTGCCACAATGCGTCCGAATCCAAGAGAATGAAGTCTCTTCCCATAAATCGGATGCAACAGGGAATAGACATTTTTTGCGAAGTCTTCCGCTTTGAGTGTTGATTCCACCGTTAGATTGACGATGGTGCGCAGATCCACGCTGGTATCCAATTCCATAATTTCAGAGAGTGCCTGTACGGTCTGTACGGGATTTGATTAAATTTGTGTCCGAAAACAAGATCTTAGCCGATGCCGGAAAGCCCGGACTCATTTGCGATGATCCTTACAAATTTAATTAACAATGTACGAATATAAAAAAGCGGAAGGAAAATATTTCCTCAGTATAGCCAATCATTGTGAGATATCTGAGGCCTTGGCTGCATTCTGCAAAGAGATGAATATCATGTCAGGAGAGATCTATGGTCTTGGAGCTGTGAACAAGGTTGTTCTTCGCTTCCTCAATCCTGCTACAAAGAAATATGAAGACCTCGTTTTCAACGAACAGATGGAAATGTCGAATCTTACGGGGAATATTTCGCGCAAGGACGGAGAGGTCTATCTGCATCTTCATGCGACTTTCGGACGTAGTGACTGCTCTGCCATAGCAGGACATCTGTTTACGGCAGTTATCAGTGGTGCATGCGAGCTTGTTCTAATACCCTCAGAAGCGGAGATAGGTAGGAAATTCGACGAAGAGACGGGGCTGAATCTGTATTCATTCTGACAAGTCGGAGATGAGGCCTGTTTCAGAGAGCATTATTGTCATTCGTTCCTGTTGTTCGCCTTTCCTTGGAATATAGCTATAGCGTAGTTGCTGCTACTTGTGACATTGGTAAGGTGGTAGATCGCTCGGTCTGTTGCACTCTTTAAGGCTTTTGGGTCAGGAGAATATTCCACTTGCATGATGGGGTATGCCGCATTTGATACACGCAGGCAGGACAGCAATCCTTGATCGGTAGCTGAAGCCCCTTGAGGTATATCTCCTGTCATGATCCTATCATAAACCTTTCTTGCGAGTAGCCCCATTGTCATCCGCACATTGATCTCCACGCATGGTTGTACACGGTAACCGTCCCCGTCATCGTATACGAACATATCAACCCCGGTATATCCGGTATAATGTCCGCAAAATCTCATCTTCAGGAAACAAGTCAAGCAATCCCTTATATCCTCAAGAAGACCGTTCGGAAAATATGATGACAAAATAGACGCAATTGCGTGATCCGGTGCAAGCAAATTGGACTTATATGTCGCATTGTCAGTAAAAAACAGAGAATAGCCTTCGAACGATACGTCCTTTCCAATATGGAAAAGCATGGCGAAATCTTGAATCACGCGGTGGCGTCTTTCGACCATGACGTAGCCTTGCCGTGTTATTGTCCTTTTGCACCAGCCTGCATCTTGCACTGAAAACTCACAGTCGCGAAGCCATCTCAATCCCTTTCCGCTTCCGGATAAGGGAGCTTTGGCAACGGCATTATGCCATTTCTTCAGAATGTCCGCAATTGCGCTCAAATCGTGTGCTACTATAATATCAACTCTCTCTATATAAGGACTTTGGATGTGGTTATGGATGTATTCGTTAGCCTCCAGGGCAACCTTTCTGTGAGATAGTTCCCGTATCTGCGCGATCTCTCGAGATGAAGGCAGTTCCTCATCTGGTATCCCCTTTAGAGAAAGTCGTTTTCTTATATAAGGATTCCAACCCCAGGGGGTTATTCTTTTTTCCTTATCTGCAATCCATTCCATGATCGCGGCGCAGTCTTGACCGAACTTTAGTGCGGACAAGGGAGGGACATAGTTAGAATCCCCGTTGGCTAAGCAAAGGTCATGCTCTGGATTAAACAGCAACATTGCTCGATGCTCCATCGCTGTTGAAAGAGCAGAAATGTTGCTTTGCCTCTGAAAAGCTCTCTTCAGCATCTGCTTCGGCCTCTGTTCTAAGACTCTGCTTATCAGGCGTGAGGTAAGAGTCTGCCATACTTCTGTTTCTCTCAGACACTTTCTTGAAATAGCATAATGCTTCTGCTGGGTCCTTTCTGACACCCTTGCCCCAATAGTAGCACTTGCCGAGTTCAAATAGGCAGCGGCAGTCTGCCTGACCGTCTTTCCATATTTCAATAGCTTTTGCAGGATCTTTCACGTAGCCGGCTACCCCGTACATGTATGCTAGTCCGATCCAGTAATAACTTCCCTGTTCTTTGTCGTCATATGCCTTGCGGAAGCATTCGTATGCGTTGTTGTCATCTGGCGATACACCACGTCCGGAAATATAACACTCACCGAGCAGTCTCATGCAGTTTGGGTCGCCATGCTCTGCTCCGGCTTTGAACCATCTGGCGGCTTGCTTGTAGTCTGTCTCAATGCCGAGCCCGTAGAAATTAGCCTTGCCGAGTATCCTCATGGCTTTTGTCAGTCCGTTTGATGCTGTTCTCTCACACCACAGGTATGCTTCATGGAATCTTCGCGCTTTCTTGTATGCTACATATATATTCCAAGCAGCCTCTGCCTTGGAGGCTGGTTCGGTCTCCTGTTCGTAAGCCATCTTGAAGAAATGGACGGCCAACTCATTCTGTCCCTTGGCAGTCGCGTCCCAGGCCATGGCAAGATATGATCTCTTTACCGGCAGACGCGTCAGCATTTTGTGTAAGATAGACATTGCAGACTTCTAGTTTTTGTGGTTCTATAATCGCTATAGGAGGCAATGCAATAATATACTTTCCGCCTTCGCACTACAAATATAGCGTAAGTCGAGCGCAATATTGCAACCTTGCTCTAAATATTGCTGAGGTGCATCCTATATTTGGTAAAGCCTAATATGGCAAAAAGCGAGGGCAAACACAGGCTTGCATCGTCACAGGCTGGGCAATTTTGCTAACTTTGCACAAAAAACAGAGCCAACATGAAGATGAAATCCATTTTAGGCATTGGAAATGCCTTGACAGACATACTTGCAGTTCTCCCAGATGATACCTTTCTTAGGCAATATCATCTGCCAAAGGGAAGCATGCAGTTTGTCGATATGGAGACCGGCAACAAGATTTTCGAGAGCCTTAAGCCGTATGGGCTGCATTATGTCGCTGGCGGGTCTGCCGCAAACACGATTACCTGCACAGCTATTTTCGGTATGCCGTCTGCTTTTATAGGCAAGGTTGGAGAAGACGAACTTGGACATCTTTTCAAAAGCGATGAGGAACAGTATGGGGTTAGGACTCTTCTTCTAAAAGGCAAGAATCCCTCAGGTCGTTCAATGGTTCTTGTCTCTGGTGCCAATTCCGAGCGTACCTTTGCCAACTATATGGGAGCTGCCTTGGAGATGGTTCCAGAGGACCTTAAGCCGGAGTATTTCACTGGATACGACTATTTCCATATAGAGGGCTATCTTGTCCAGAACCAGCAGTTGATACGGACTGCAGTTGAGATGGCGTACAATGCAGGATGCATCATATCGCTTGATATGGCTTCATACAATGTAGTTGAGTCAAACGAAGCTTTCCTTCACGACATAGTGGACAAATACGTGGATATAGTCTTCGCCAATGAGTCAGAGGCGCGAGCATTTACCAAGATGGCTCCGAAAGAGGCATTAGACGAGATTGCTAGGCATTGCAGTATAGCTGTAGTGAAAGTAGGGAAGGACGGATCGATGGTACGTAAAGGGGATGAGTACCATTATATAGAGGCATGGCCGGCTGATACAATCGATGCTACCGGTGCGGGAGATACGTATGCAGCAGGTTTCCTTTACGGCCATTCCTTAGGTTTGCCATTAAGAACGTGCGGGGAGATCGGCTCTGTCATAGCTGCCAAAGTGGTTGAGGTGATAGGCACGAAGATTGATATCCCGAGGTGGAAAGCCGCGAAAAGTGAGATTAGAGATCTGATATCCAAGTCATCAGCGGCAAATCCGACAAAATAATGTTAGACTTTATAAAGGATTATTTCCGAAAACGTGCAATAAGGAGTCGCAAAAGCGATCTCCCGACATCGTTAATGCCAGAATCAGACATTCATTCCGCGTTGGTTCTACTGGATCTGTCTGAGGATGGAGTTTTGTCATGCAAGGAGAGAGTGCAGTCATTTTGCGACAAGAGAAGGATTCATGTAGATTTCATTTTTGTGGACACTGGAAGAGCAGACACAGAATCGGATATGGCGTGCATTACCAAGAAAGATGTTAACTGGTACGGAAGACCATCGGCACGGAAGGCAGATACGCTATGCTCTTTGACTACGGATCTTTTCCTTTCTCTTGTGAATATTCGTGAATTTGCAGTAGACTATATTGCCAATTGCTCACGTGCTGGTTTCAAGGTTGGGCGCAGTCAGGTTATGTACAAGCCATTTGACTTGGTCGTAGAGGATGCACCTGGAGTTCCACAGACACAGATAGCTGCATTTGAAGCCATAATACGAATGATATCTACAATCCGTAAACAATAACAATGAATAGATTTACAGAGAATTTTCTCGTTCTCCTGAAGGGAGCCGGGATGGGGGCAGCAGATGTTGTTCCCGGAGTATCGGGAGGCACCATAGCCCTGATGACAGGAATCTACAGTAAGATCATAGATTCCATAAACTCTCTTTCCAAGCCGTCTTCATGGAAAATTTTCTTCAAAGGGCGATTTCGCGAGTTCTGGAAAAAGGTCAACGGCAGTTTTCTCTTTTCCCTACTTCTCGGTATATTGATCAGCGTATTTTGTCTTGCGCACTTGATGGGATATGTCCGCACGTATTATCCTGTGCAGACATGGGCTTTCTTTTGCGGCCTTATAGTGGCATCATCAGTGTTGATGATCTCAAATACAAAAGAGTGGACGCTGAAAGATGTGCTTTATACCCTTCTCGGCACTGTGGCCGGGGTTACCATCTGTCTGATGACTCCGGGACAGACCCCAGACGATATATGGTTCATATTTATTTGCGGTGCTATTGCAATATGCATGATGATATTGCCAGGAATCTCGGGAAGTTTCGTGCTTCTTCTTCTTGGGAAATATGATTTCATAATGCAGGCGGTGCGCGATGTCAATGTGCCGATCCTAGTAGTCTTCGCTTGCGGTTGCATAGTGGGTATCATTTTGTTTGCCAGAGCATTGAGGTGGCTTCTTGATAGATGGGAAAGACATACTATGCTGGTTATGCTCGGATTTGTGATTGGTTCCCTTGTCAAGATATGGCCTTGGAACGACATGCTTACAGTCGCGAAGGCCCAGTTTATGCGAAGTGGCTTTCTCGATGAAGCTGCGTCTGCAGCTGCAGAAATTACAATGGCTTCAGGAGCAGATGTCGTTGACTTGCAGATACCTGGAGCCATACTCTGGGCTCTCATCGGTATAGCTCTTGTGGTATCACTTGAATATCTCGGCCGCCAATTGGCAAAATAGTACCTGTCATCTTATATACGCATCTACATGTTGCTTGAACATATAAACAGCCCGGCGGATATCCGAGGCTTTGACGCGGCATCTCTGGCAAGACTCTGTTCGGAGATTCGGGATTATATAATAAAGTGCTGCGCATTCAATCCCGGTCATCTCGGTTCGAGCTTGGGTGCTGTAGAACTTATTGTCGGACTTCATTATGTGTTCAATACCCCTACGGACAAAATAGTATTTGACGTCGGACATCAGGCATATGCCCACAAGATATTGACAGGACGCCGCGAAGCATTCCAGACACTCAGACAAGCTGGAGGGATCAGCGGCTTTCCGAGAAGGTCGGAGAGCGAATACGATGTGTTCGGTACCGGGCATTCTTCCACTTCAGTCTCGGCTGCCTTAGGGTTAGCAACAGCAGCGAAACTCAAAGGGACAAATGAGAAGGTAGTCGCCCTTATAGGCGATGGGGCTTTGACTGGGGGACTTGCCCTTGAGGGACTCAATAATGCGGGTGCGTCCGGTAGAGATATCCTTATCATATTAAATGACAATAACATATCGATTGACAAGAATATCGGGGGCATACATGAGCATCTGCTGAGGGTTACGACAGATCCGGTCTATAATAAGCTCAAGAAGAAAATATGGGACAGTATGGGTGCCGGTTGGGTACGTAGCAAGATGCAGAATATTGTCCGTACTACCAAGTCGTCTATAGTAGATGATTTCGGAGGATCTCTGTTTGAGGCCTTGGGCCTACGGTATTTCGGACCTATTGATGGCAATGATATAGGCGCAGTAGTAGCTTCGCTCAGCAGGCTGAAGGATATTCCCGGCCCGAGAATTCTTCATGTAATCACAAAAAAAGGCAAAGGTTATCCTCCCGCAGAGTTAGATCCCATACATTGGCACGCGCCTGGAAAATTTGACGTGGAGACGGGCTTGAGGATAAGTGGACCGCATCTCAAGGATCGGTATCAGGATGTTTTCGGAGAAGTCTTGACCGAATTGGCATCGAAAGATGATAAGATAGTGGGTATTACACCGGCAATGGCATCAGGCTGCGGCATGACAAAATTTGCCGATGTATTTCCCAATCGGTTCTTCGATGTAGGCATAGAGGAAGAGCATGCGGTGACTTTCTCGGCAGGTCTTGCTGCAGGCGGACTTCGGCCTGTATGCAATATATATTCCTCTTTTTCCCAGAGAGCTTATGACGAGATAATCCACGATGTAGCTTTGCAGAATCTTCCTGTAGTGCTTTGCTTTGACAGGGCTGGCTTGGTAGGGGAAGATGGAGCGACACATCAGGGTGCGTTCGATATTGCAGCGTATCGTCCTGTACCTAATGCCATTATTTCAGCTCCACGTGATGAGACAGAGCTCAAGAATCTTATGTTTACCGCGGTAAGAAATGACAGCGGGCCATTTATAATAAGATATCCGAGAGGGTATGGTGAGGGAAGTGATTGGCGTGCAGCGGAGTATCAAAGGCTCGAAATAGGGAAGGGCGAATGCCTGCAGCATGGAGATACGCTCTCTATAATATGTGCCGGGCCTGAATCTTATCGTGCACTTGAAGCATCCGCTCAGATAGAGGCAGAGACTGGTGTTCTGCCGAGTATTTATGATATAAGATATATCAAGCCGATCGACGAGACCATCATGGAAGAAGTGTCAAGGGGATTAATCTTGACAGTTGAGGACGGGACTCTTGCTGGCGGTCTTTTTGGAGCTGTCACCGAATATATGGCTCTTCACGCGCACAAGGCTATGATAAGAGGACTCGGAATCCCGGATAAGTTCATCGAACACGATACTCAGTCATCCCAAAGGGCAAGTTGCGGCATTGACTCTGCAGGCATAGCGGCAAAGGCTATTGAGATGCTTCGAGAATCTATGACTGGCAAATAGATAGCTTGTAGAGAATGTCTAGAATCATCTTTTTATGGAAATATTTTACCGAAAAAGTTTGCATAGTCAAAATTAATATCTAACTTTGCAATCCCTTGAGAAATAAGGGGGCATATTTTGCCGATGTAGCTCAGTTGGCTAGAGCACGTGATTTGTAATCTCGGGGTCGTGGGTTCGACTCCCTCCATCGGCTCAGAATATAAGATTTGGGAGGATCGCATAGCGGCAATTGCGGCGGACTGTAAATCCGCTCCTTCGGGTTCGGTGGTTCGAGTCCACCTCCTCCCACCTTTTTAATAATTGCGGAAGTAGCTCAGTTGGTAGAGCATCAGCCTTCCAAGCTGAGGGTCGCGAGTTCGAACCTCGTTTTCCGCTCTAAAGGTCGCCGGTGTAGCTCAGGGGTAGAGCGCATCCTTGGTAAGGATGAGGTCATGAGTTCAATTCCCATCACCGGCTCTTAATGCGTTTATACGATAAAACATATTAAAAACATAATATTATGGCAAAAGAAACATTCGTAAGAACCAAGCCGCATGTCAACATCGGTACGATCGGCCACGTTGACCACGGTAAGACTACCTTGACAGCTGCCATTACCAAAGTGCTTGCTGAGAAAGGTTTCACAAAAGCCGATGAGATCAAGTCTTTCGATCAGATTGACAATGCTCCTGAGGAGAAAGAGCGTGGTATCACCATCAACTCTTCACACGTTGAATATGAGACTGCAACTCGTCACTATGCACACGTTGACTGCCCTGGCCACGCTGACTATGTAAAGAACATGGTTACTGGTGCCGCTCAGATGGATGGTGCAATCCTTGTTGTAGCAGCTACTGATGGTCCTATGCCTCAGACTCGTGAGCATATCCTTCTCGCTCGTCAGGTAAACGTTCCTAAGATCGTTGTTTTCCTTAACAAGGTTGACCTTGTAGACGATCCTGAGATGCTCGACCTCGTTGAGATGGAGACAAGGGATCTTCTTAAGTTCTATGGATTTGATGAGGACTGCCCTGTGATCCGTGGTTCTGCTCTTGGTGCACTTAACGGTGAGCCTAAGTGGGAAGAGAAGGTTATGGAACTTATGAATGCTGTTGACGAATATATTCCTATACCTGTACGTGAGAACGAGAAGCCTTTCCTTATGCCTATCGAGGATATCTTCTCTATTACTGGTCGTGGTACTGTAGTAACAGGACGTATCGAGAGAGGTACAATCCATGTCAATGATGCAGTTGAGCTCGTTGGATTTGGAGACGCTCCTAGGCCTACTACTGTAACAGGCGTTGAGATGTTCCGTAAGCTCCTTGATCAAGGTGAGGCCGGTGACAACGTTGGTCTTCTTCTCCGTGGTATCGACAAGAAAGATGTCAAGAGAGGTGAGGTCGTTGCAAAACCTGGCTCTATCACTCCTCATACCGAGTTCAAGGCTCAGATCTATGTCTTGAAGAAAGAGGAAGGTGGCCGTCATACTCCTTTCCACAATCATTATCGTCCTCAGTTCTTCATCCGTACTCTTGATGTTACCGGTGAGATCACTCTTCCGGAGGGAACAGAGATGGTTATGCCTGGAGACAATGTCGAGATCACAGTTAAGCTCATCACTCCTGTTGCACTTAACGAGAACCTCCGTTTCGCTATCCGTGAAGGCGGTAGGACAGTAGGTGCTGGTCAGGTAACCAAGATTCTTGACTAATCAGAAGTCTTTCAAGTTAGGGCAAGATTATGTCTTGCCCTTTTAATACAGGGACATAGTATAAGGGTTAGTATAGTGGTCTCCAAAACCATTGATGGGAGTTCGAATCTCTCTGTCCCTGCTCATATCAAAGGTTACGATTTGATAATTGTTTAACAGACTCTGCGCAAGCTTCCACAAAGCAGGTCCATTAAAGAAAAAGATGAGAAAGTTCATTAACTATGTCAAAGAGTCTTACGTCGAGCTCACGCAAAAAGTGACTTGGCCGACTTGGGATAAGCTGCAGAGTTCAGCTCTTCTCGTCATGTTGGCTACAGTTATCATTGCTGTTGTGCTTTTCGCTGTAGACTATGTTTTCGAGCATTTGATGACAGCAATTTACACATTGTAATTATTTCATTACCATGGGCGAAAAGAAATGGTACGTCCTTAGGACTGCGGGAAGCAAAGAAAAGAAAGTCAAAGAGTATTTGGATAAGGAGATAGAGAGAAGTACAGGACTTCAGAAGGAGATTTCTCAAGTTTTGGTTCCTCTTGAAAAGAAATATACAGTCAAAAACGGAAAGAGAGTCGCTACTGAAAAGATACTTTTTCCAGGGTATGTTTTTCTCGAGGCAGAGTTGGGTAAGGATTCTGAATATCTAATCAGAAGCCATGTGATTCCAGGTCTGGCCGGTTTCTTGTCTGAAAAAGCTGACAATACCAAGACTCAAGGTGAGAAAATTGCTGTCCCTCTAAGGGATGACGAAGTCAAGAGGCTTCTTGGTCAGCATGACGAACAGGTCGTTGCAGAAACAGTTACTGATGTCGATTACCAGGTTGGTGATTCTGTGAAGATAACCGACGGTCCTTTCACCGGTTTTGACGGTACAGTGGATGAAGTCGCTGTTGACAGAAGTAAGATAAAAGTAATAGTAATGATATTCGGCAGGAAAACTCTGCTGGAACTCAACTTTAATCAAGTAACTAAAGAATAAAATCATGGCAAAAGAAGTAACCGGATTTATTAAGCTCCAAATCAAAGGAGGAGCTGCGAATCCTGCGCCTCCGGTAGGTCCGGCCCTTGGTTCAAAGGGTCTGAACATAATGGACTTCTGCAAGCAGTTCAATGCCGCTACTCAGGGGTCAGCAGGTAAAGTGCTTCCGGTGGTCATTACGGTATTCTCCGACAAGTCATTCTCATTTGTGGTAAAGCAGCCACCGGTTGCTGTATCTCTTAAAGAAGCCGCAAAGATCCAGAAGGGATCAGGAGAGCCTAACCGTCAGAAAGTTGCAAGTATCACATGGGATCAGGTAAAAGCTATAGCAGAAGGTAAGATGCAGGATATGAATGCATTTACTCTCAAATCAGCAATGAAGATGGTCGCAGGTACTGCGAGAAGCATGGGTATCAAAGTTACAGGGACATTCCCTGCTGATCTTTAATAATATCGCAAGTTATGAGTAAACTTTCTAAAAACATGAAAGCTGCTGTGGCCAAATTTGACCAGTCTAAGCAGTACGAGTTGTCAGAGGCCTGCGGTATTCTCAAGGAAATTACATTTACAAAGTTCGACGCTTCTGTAGAGCTTGTTGTCAATCTTGGTGTTGACCCTCGTAAGGCAAATCAGATGATTAGAGGTGTTGTTTCACTTCCTCACGGAACAGGTAAAGTTACAAGAGTTCTTGTACTTTGCACTCCCGACAAGGAGGATGAGGCCAAGGCAGCGGGTGCAGATTATGTAGGTCTTGATGAGTATATCACTAAGATCAAAGAAGGTTGGACAGATGTGGATGTCATTATTTGTACCCCTTCAGTGATGGCAAAGGTCGGTGTTATAGGTCGTATTCTTGGTCCTCGCGGACTTATGCCTAACCCTAAGACAGGTACCGTTACCATGGATGTAGCAAATGCTGTCAAAGAAGTAAAGGCTGGAAAGATAGATTTCAAGGTTGATAAGGCTGGTATTATACATACAGCTGTCGGAAAGGCTTCTTTCACTCCTGAGCAGATCTATGACAACACAAAGGCAGTCCTCTCCACTATCATCAAACTGAAGCCTCAGTCCCTCAAGGGCACTTATCTCAAGGGTGCGTCTATATGCACAACCATGAGTCCTGGTGTTAAGTTGGACATTAAGTCTTTCAGTGCTGAATAATTAAAGTCCGTATTATGAGAAAAGAATTAAAAGCCCAGATAATTGACTCTATTTCAGCGCAGATTAAAGAGACTCCCAATTTCTATGTAACTGATATAGCGGGGCTCAATGCAGGAGATACTACTAAACTGCGTAGGGCATGTTTTGAGGCTGGTATTAAACTTACAGTCGTAAAGAACACCCTTCTTGAGCATGTAATCAAAGAATCCGGCAACGCTGAACTTGAATCTTTGATTCCTACTCTGAAAGGTAATACAGCGATAATGTTTACCGAGACTGCAAATGCTCCTGGTAAACTTATCAAGAAATTCCAGAAAGACGGTTTTGAGAAGCCGGCGCTTAAGAGTGCGTATGTACAAGAATGTGCATTCATCGGTGCAGACAAGCTTGATGAACTCGCTTCCATCAAGTCCAAGGAAGAGCTCCTCGGAGATATCATTGGTCTTCTCCAGTCTCCTGCACGCAATGTCATATCAGCTCTCGAATCAGCTGGTGGAAAGCTTGCAGGCATCGTGAAGACGCTTTCGGAAAAAGAAGAGAAATAGTATAAACATTTTAAATAATAATAAATTATGGCAGACGTTAAAGCCCTTGCAGAAGAGTTGGTAAACCTTTCTGTAAAAGATGTTCAGGAACTTGCAAAGGTTCTTAAGGAAGAGTACGGTATTGAGCCTGCAGCAGCTGCAGTAGCAGTTGCAGGTCCTGCAGCAGCAGCTGATGCTGCACCTGCAGAGCAGACAGAGTTCGATGTAATTCTCAAGTCAGCAGGTGACGCTAAACTTAACGTTATCAAGGCTGTTAAGGATCTTCTCAGCCTCGGTCTGAAAGAGGCTAAGGATCTTGTAGACAAGGCTCCTAACGCAACTTTGAAAGAGAAAGTATCCAAGGCTGAAGCAGAGCAGATCAAATCTACTCTTGAGGAGGCTGGTGCAGAGGTTGAGGTTAAATAACTTCGCTTCTCCCCTGGATGGGAACGAAATCAGGTTTAGGGTCAATATAATAGGCTCTAAACCTTTTTGTCGTATTTAAGTTTTTCTCTATTTCAAAGGCAGAATATGTCAAATAAGACTACCAATAAACGAATCAATTTCGCAACTTCGAAGATACTGGAATATCCGGACCTTCTTGAAGTCCAGCTGAAGTCATTCAAAGATTTCTTTCAGTTGGAGACTACACCTGAGAACAGGAAGAATGAAGGTCTTTATCAGGTTTTTCAGGAAATTTTCCCGATTGAGGATACGAGGAACAACTATAAGCTCGAGTTTATAGATTATTTTATTGATCCGCCGCAATATTCAATAGAGGAATGTCTTGAGAGAGGACAGACATACAATGTACCCCTCAAGGCTAAGCTGCGTCTTTCTTGCAGCGACCCTGAGCATGAGGATTTCGATACCAAGGTACAGGATGTTTATCTTGGCAATATTCCGTATATGACGCCTGCCGGGACATTTGTGATAAATGGCTCCGAGCGTATTATCGTATCCCAGTTGCACAGGTCACCTGGCGTGTTCTTCGATCAGACCCTGCACGCAAACGGTACAAAGCTCTATTCTGCAAGAATAATCCCCTTCAAAGGTTCGTGGATCGAATTCGCAACAGACATCAATAATGTGATGTATGCGTATATTGACAGGAAGAAGAAGTTGCCTGTCACTACGCTTTTGAGGGCCATCGGTTATGACACTGATAAGGATATTATTAATATTTTCGGTCTTGCTGAGGAAATAGATGCAACTGCCGAGAACCTTGAGAAAAATAAAGGTCGCAAGCTAGCGGCCAAGGTCCTCAAGACGTGGGATGAGGACTTTGTGGATGAGGATACTGGTGAAGTAATCCCTATCCAGCGTACGACTCCTGTAGTCGAAAGAGGTGACGTCATCGATGATGATGTGATTGCCAAGCTTAAGGAAGCTGAGGTCAAGACAGTTCTTCTACAGAAGGACGAAGTAAGTGATAACGAGTATGTAATAATTTACAATACTCTGCACAAGGATCCTACAAACACTGAGAAAGAAGCTGTCAACTATATCTACAAGCAGCTCCGTAACTCTGAACCGCCCGATGAGGCTACAGCTCGCGATGTCATAGATAAACTGTTCTTTTCCGAGAAGCGTTATGACCTTGGTATTGTAGGACGTTTCAGACTCAACAAGAAGCTCGGACTTACAACTGATCCGGAGCTTAGAGTATTGACAAACAAAGATATTATCGAGATTATCAAGTACCTTATTGAGCTTATAAACTCGAAGGCCAGTGTCGATGATATCGACCATTTGAGTAACAGACGTGTTAGGACAGTAGGTGAACAGCTTGCCAATCAGTTCAGTGTCGGACTTTCAAGAATGGCAAGGACAATAAGGGAGAGGATGAATGTTAGGGACAGCGAGCAGTTTATCCCTATCGACCTCATCAACTCCAAGACCCTGTCATCTGTAATCAATTCATTCTTCGGCACCAGTCAGCTTTCCCAGTTCATGGATCAGACTAACCCGCTTGCCGAAGTTACACATAAGCGTCGTCTTTCTGCCCTTGGTCCCGGTGGACTTTCAAGAGATAGGGCCGGATTTGAAGTTAGGGACGTGCACTATACCCATTACGGAAGGCTTTGTCCTATCGAGTCTCCTGAAGGCCCTAACATCGGTCTTATATCTTCATTGTGCGTATATGCAAAGATAGACGATCTCGGCTTCATTGAGACTCCGTACCGTGAGGTTCATAACGGTAAGGTAGATCTCAGCGACAAGGGATGGAAATTCATGAGCGCAGAGGAGGAAGAAGACAAACTTGTCTCTCTTGCCAATGTCAAGATGGCTGATGACGGGACTATATTGGAGGACAGGCTTCAGTGTCGTCTGGAGGCAGATTTCCCTGTTGTTAGTAAGGATCAGGTTGACTACATGGACGTTGCTCCTAACCAGATGGCCTCAGTCGCAGCTTCGCTTATTCCTTTTCTTGAGCATGACGATGCGCACCGTGCCTTGATGGGCGCGAACATGATGCGTCAGGCAGTTCCCCTTCTCAAACCCGAGTCTCCAATTGTCGGTACCGGTCTGGAGCAGAGAGTCTGCGAGGATTCACGTACACAGGTCATAGCTGAGCGAAAGGGTGAGGTCGTATATGTTGATGCAAATGAGATCCATGTGAAGTATAACCGTACTGAGGACGAGAAATATGTAAGTTTCTCTCCCGAGATTACGGTCTACAAACTCCCTATATACAGGAGAACCAATCAGAGCACCACTATCTGTCTCAAACCTGTTGTCCGCAAAGGTGACAAGGTAGAGAAAGGTCAGGTCTTGACAGAGGGGTATGCAACTCAAGGAGGTGAACTTGCCCTGGGACGCAACCTTATGGTAGCATTCATGCCTTGGAAGGGTTATAACTATGAGGATGCTATTGTACTGTCAGAGAAGATGGTAAGATGGGATATCCTTACTTCTGTCCATGTGGACGAATATGTGACAGAGGTGCGTGAGACCAAGAGAGGAATGGAAGAACTTACTTCAGATATCCCGAATGTCAGCGAAGATGCTACACGTAATCTTGATGCAAACGGTATAGTAAGGGTAGGTGCCCATATAGAGCCGGGTGATATTATGGTCGGCAAGATTACTCCTAAGGGTGAGAGTGATCCTTCTCCGGAAGAGAAACTCCTTCGCGCGATCTTCGGTGACAAGGCCGGTGATGTGAAGGATGCGTCACTTAAAGCTAATCCTTCGCTTACAGGTACTGTTATCAATACTGCCTTGTATGCAAAGGTAGCAAAGGAAGGCAACCGTAAGGGTGCAAAAGCCGAGCAGAAAGTCAAGATTGAAAATATTGAAGAGACATTCAACCGTAAGGTGGAGGCTCTCTACAATAAGTTCTTTGAGAAACTTGTAGTTCTGGCAGAGGGCAAGAAGAGTGCTGGAATCAATGATCTTTATGGAGTAGAGATTATTCCGGAAGGGAAATCTATAACCGTGAATGCCTTGAGATCCATCGACTTCGAGAATATAAACTCCAACAAGTGGACTGAGGACGAGAAGACCAATCTGATGATCCGCGACCTTATCAATAATTACTGTATTGCATACAAGGAGGCTGAGGCTGTCAATAAGAGGGAACTTGACAAGGTCAAGATAGGAGATGATCTCGGCAATGGAGTGATGCAGCTTGCAAAGGTATATGTTGCCAAGAAGAGGAAGATTACAGTCGGTGATAAGATGGCCGGACGTCACGGTAACAAAGGTATTGTTGCAAAGATTGTTGCAGAAGAGGATATGCCTTTCCTTGAGGATGGTACACCTGTTGATATTGTGCTCAATCCTCTTGGTGTGCCTTCTCGAATGAACTTGGGTCAGATATACGAGACTGTATTGGGCTGGGCCGGTTCAAGGCTCGGACTGAAGTTCAGTACTCCTATTTTTGATGGCGCAAGTATTGACGAGATCTGCAGCTATACAGACAAGGCAGGGCTCCCGAGATTCGGTAAGACGCATCTTCGTGACGGTGGTACAGGTGACTGGTTCGACCAGTATGCAACTGTCGGAGTTATCTATATGATCAAACTTGGTCATATGGTTGATGACAAGATGCATGCAAGGTCTATCGGACCTTATTCTCTCATTACTCAGCAACCTCTTGGAGGTAAGGCTCAGTTCGGAGGCCAGCGATTCGGAGAGATGGAGGTATGGGCTCTTGAGGCTTTCGGTGCAGCAAATGCGCTTCAGGAGATACTTACAGTCAAGTCCGATGACGTGACTGGCAGGTCCAAGACTTACGAGGCAATCGTAAAGGGAGAGCCTATGCCTACACCAGGTATACCCGAATCCCTCAACGTGTTGCTTCATGAGCTTAGAGGACTCGGACTCAAAGTGACCCTTGACTAATTAATTTATTTGAAAGAATATGCCAAATTTCAATATAAAGGACAATAAGGTAAGAAGCAATTTCCAGAGGATCACTATCTCTTTGGCATCGCCTGAGGATATCATCGATAGATCCCATGGAGAAGTCCTCAAACCCGAGACTGTCAACTATAGAACCTACAAGCCAGAGAGAGACGGACTTTTCTGCGAGAAGATATTTGGTCCGACTAAGGACTACGAATGCTATTGCGGCAAGTACAAGAGAATTAGGTATCGCGGTATTGTGTGCGATCGCTGTGGAGTAGAGGTTACCGAGAAGAAAGTCCGCAGGGAGAGGATGGGACATATATCCCTGACTGTGCCTGTAGCTCATATCTGGTATTTCAAGTCCGCTCCTAACAAGATCTCAGCTGTGCTCGGAGTGCCTGCCAAGAAGCTCGAGTCTGTGATATATTACGAGAAATATATCGTAATCCGCCCTGGTGAGACTGGTCTTAACAAACTTGACCTGCTCACAGAGGACGAGTATCTCGATATACAGGCCAAGTTCCCAGATAATGAGAATCTTCCAGATGATGACCCCAACAAGTTTATCGCAAAGATGGGTGCGGAAGGTATATATGACCTTCTTAAGGAGATTGATGTAGATGCACTTGCCAAGCAACTTCGTGAATCCATGGCAAAGGAGACCTCGCAGCAGAGAAGAGCAGAGACTCTGAAGCGACTTGGAGTAGTGAAGTGGTTTGAGGAGTCGAAGGGAGTCAATCGTCCGGAATGGATGATAATGAAGGTGATACCGGTCATTCCACCGGATCTCCGACCTCTTGTTCCTCTTGACGGTGGACGTTTCGCAACTTCTGACTTGAATGATCTTTACAGAAGGGTTATTATCCGCAACAATCGTCTCAAGAGGCTCATAGAGATCAAGGCTCCTGAGGTTATTCTCCGCAACGAGAAACGTATGCTTCAGGAGGCAGTCGACTCTCTGTTCGACAACTCTAAGAAGTCAAGTGCAGTCAAGAGTGAGTCCAACAGGGCTCTTAAATCCTTGTCTGATAGCCTTAAAGGTAAGCAGGGTCGTTTCCGTCAGAACCTTCTCGGAAAGCGTGTTGACTATTCTGCACGTTCTGTGATCGTTGTAGGTCCTGAACTTCAGATGCACGAATGCGGTCTTCCGAAGTTCATGGCTGCAGAACTCTACAAACCGTTTATCATAAGGAAACTTATTGAGAGGGGAGTAGTCAAGACTGTGAAGTCTGCAAAGAAGATAGTAGACCGTAAGGATCCTGTCATATGGGATATCCTTGAGAACGTGATGAAAGGTCATCCTGTCCTTCTTAACCGTGCACCTACCCTTCACAGGCTTGGTATCCAGGCTTTCCAGCCTAGGATGATAGAGGGTAAGGCCATACAGCTCCATCCTCTTGCATGTACGGCGTTCAATGCGGACTTCGATGGAGACCAGATGGCCGTCCACCTTCCGCTCAGCAATGCGGCCGTGATGGAGGCTCAGCTCCTCATGCTTGGCTCGCAGAATATCCTCAATCCTGCCAACGGTACTCCTATTACCGTACCTTCACAGGATATGGTACTCGGACTCTACTATATTACTAAGGCCAGACCTGGAGTAAAGGGGGAGGGGATGAAGTTCTATGGCCCGGAGGAGGTTATCGTAGCCCTTAATGAGAAGGCAATCGATCTTCATGCTAAGATAAGTGTCAGGCTGCCTGTAGACAAGCAGGATGCTTCCAAAGGAATGCAGATGGTAGAGACTACTCCTGGCAGAATCATAGTGAACCAGTACGTTCCGGAGGAAGTCCACTATGTCAACGATGTGCTTGGCAAGAAAGCACTGAGAAAGATCATTACAGAGGTCATTAAGAGCACAGGTGTTTCTCGTACTGCACATTTCCTTGACGATATCAAGAATCTCGGATATGACAGAGCCTTCAGAGCCGGTATCTCTTTCAACCTTGGCGATGTGCTTATCCCTGCAGAGAAATACAAGCTTATCGACGAAGGCTACAAGCAGGTTGAAGAGATCAAGAACAACTATGCGATGGGCTTTATCACCAACAACGAGCGTTACAACAAGGTGATTGACCTGTGGACATCCATAGACAACAAGCTTACCGGTATAGTTGAGAAACAGATTTCTGCAGATCAGCAGGGCTTTAATCCTGTATACATGATGCTTGATTCCGGAGCCCGTGGTTCGACACAGCAGATCAAGCAGCTTTGCGGTATGCGAGGCCTTATGGCTAAACCCCAGAAGTCTGGAGCTGCCGGAGCCGAGATTATAGAGAATCCTATCGTGTCCAACCTTAAGGAAGGAATGACAGTGCTTGAGTACTTCATCTCTACCCACGGTGCACGTAAGGGTCTTGCCGATACCGCCCTCAAGACGGCCGATGCAGGATACCTCACAAGGCGTCTGGTGGATGTTTCCCATGATGTCATCATAAACGAGGAGGACTGCGGCACTCTAAGAGGTCTTATAGCGACTGCTATCAAGAATAAAGATGAGGTTGTAGAGTCCCTTGGCGAGAGGATTCTCGGTAGGACATCTGTTCACGACATCTTCAATCCTATCACCGGAGAACTCATAATCAAGGCCGGTGAGGAGATCAGAGAGGCTACAGCCAACCTTATTGATTCCCTTCCTATAGAACAGGTCGAGATTCGTTCTGTACTTACCTGCGAATCCCGCAAGGGAGTCTGTGCAAAGTGTTACGGACGCAACCTTGCGACAAGCCGTATGGTTGAACAGGGTGAGGTTGTCGGTGTTATTGCCGCACAGTCCATCGGTGAGCCTGGTACGCAGCTTACTCTCCGTACTTTCCACGTCGGTGGTACGGCTTCAAGTACGGCTGCAGACTCTTCTATAGAGTCCAAGTATGACGGAAAGCTTCAGTTTGATGAACTTAGGACTTTGGAGAGAGTTACTGATGACGGTGAGAAACAGCTTGTTGTAGTCAGCCGAATGACGGAACTCCGTATTATAGATGAGAATACCGGCATTACTTTCTCTACCTACGATGTGCCTTACGGCTCAGTTCTTTACAAGAAAGACGGAGACAATGTCAAGAAGGGTGATCTGATCTGCGAATGGGATCCGTACAATGCCATAACCATTGTTGAGACTGCCGGTACGGTACGCTTCGACAATATGATTGGCGGTGTTACCTTCCGTGAAGAGTCAGCAGACGAGTATTCCAACAACAAGGACAAAGTCATCATCGAGGCAAAGGACAAGACCAAGAACCCTTCAATCTTGATCGTCGATGATGCAGGAGAAGTGCTTAAGCAGTACAACCTCCCTGTTGGTGCGCATGTCCCTGTCGCTGACGGATCTAAGGTCAAAATCGGTGACGTTATCATCAAGATCCCTCGTGCGATCGGCAAGTCAAACGATATTACCGGAGGTCTTCCCCGTGTTACCGAGCTCTTTGAAGCCAGGACTCCTTCAAGCCCTGCGATCATTTCAGAGATCAATGGTGAAGTTCTCATGGGTAAGATCAAGAGAGGTAACAGGGAGATCATTGTCAAGAATAAGTCAGGAGTGCAGAAATCCTATCTTGTTCCCCTTACAAAGCAGATCCTTGTACAGGAGAATGACTATGTGAAAGCTGGTTCTCGACTCTCTGACGGTGGAGTTTCTCCTACAGATATATTGAACGTGCTCGGTCCTGTTAAGGCTCAGGAGTATATTGTCAATGAAGTACAGGCTGTCTACCGTCTTCAGGGTGTGAAGATCAATGACAAGCACTTCGAGATCATCGTAAGGCAGATGATGCGTAAGGTTCAGGTCAACGATCCTGGTGACACAGAGTTCCTTCCCGAGGAGCTTGTGGACAAGTGGAAGTTCATGGACGTCAACGATGACATTTATGGCAAGTACTTTATACTTGATGCCGGTGATTCCGAGAGATACAAGGCAGGAGACATTATTCCGGCCCGAGAGATGCGCAACGAGAATGCCTCTCTCGAGAGACAAGGTCACAAGATGATGGCAGTACGTGAGGCTCGTCCTGCAACTGCAAGTCAGGTACTTCAGGGTATCACAAGGGCAGCACTCAAGACTGACAGCTTCATATCGGCAGCCTCATTCCAGGAGACTACGAAAGTCCTTAGCGAAGCCGCCATACGCGGACGCAAGGATGACCTTGAGGGTCTTAAGGAAAATGTAATCTGCGGTCACCTGATACCTGCCGGAACAGGTCAGAAAGAATATCAGGATATCGTAGTAAGCAGCAAAGAAGACTATCTGAAGGAAATGAATGACCTTTAGGAGCAGTTGATTCTGCTGACTAATGCAATCAATGCGGGCGGGAGTGGCTACAAGGCTATTCCCGCTCGTTTTGTATATAGAAATTGTTTGAAATTTATTCAAACGCTATCTTTTAAGGGTTTATTTATCTGCCTCGTCAGATCTTTGCACAGAATTCTCATCAGTCGTGTACATCCAGTACACTCTTCCATAAGAAATTTATACTCGGGGATCAAAGACAAATCTGATGCGGCTTATTTTTTATGCTTCAAGATAGCTTCTTATAATGAAATAAATTTTATAAGATGTCTTAAGGAATCGGACTATATTTGCATATTGAAATAACATATATGGCTTTCTTAACAATCTAATGATTATGCTACGAAAGACAAGAATAATTTTGGCAGTGGCGGTCTTTGTGCTGATTACAGGTCTGTTTCTTGACTTTACGGGAACACTGCATGTCTGGTTCGGCTTTCTTGCCAAGATCCAATTTCTGCCAGCGCTATTGGCTCTGAATGTTGCTATAGTGGTTGTTCTGCTACTGCTTACACTAATATTCGGACGTATTTACTGCTCGGTAATATGCCCTCTTGGAATTTTTCAGGATCTTGTGTCACACGTTAGCAGCTTCCGCAAGAAGAAGAGATACCGTTTCTCCTATTCTCCGGCCAAGTCTTGGCTAAGATACGGACTACTTGCCCTGTTCATAGTGGCTCTCATTGCCGGTGTTGGGTCTTTTGTGGCCTTGCTTGCTCCATACAGTGCATATGGAAGGATAGTCTCCAATCTGTTCGCCCCAATCTATACAGGTGTCAACAATCTTATGGCAATGTTTGCTGAGAGGATTGGAAGCTATGCTTTCTACGAAAGAGATATATGGATTCGTAGTCTGCCTACATTCATCATAGCTGCGGTTACATTCGTGGTCATCGCAGTACTTGCTTGGAGAGACGGCCGTACATATTGCAATACTATATGCCCAGTCGGAACTGTCCTTAGTTTCTTTGCCCGCTTTTCATGGCTTAAGGTAAGGATTGATGTGGACAAATGTAACAAGTGTAGTCTTTGCTCTCGGGTGTGCAAGGCATCATGCATTGACTATAAAAATCACAGAGTGGATTATTCAAGATGCGTGGTGTGTGGCAACTGTATTGGAAATTGCCACAAGGAGGCTATCTCTTATGGCCGTCCGGACAAGGAGGGGAAGACTTCTCCCACAAATGAAATGGCTGCATCAGTCTCCAATAGTGCAATGGCAGACAGTGGTTCAACGACTGACACTTCAAGGCGTAATTTTCTCTTCGGGCTGTTTGCATTCACAGCAACAGCTGCTATAGCGCAGGAGAAGAAGAAGGTTGATGGGGGACTTGCAGTTATTGAGGATAAAGTCGCTCCGGACAGGAATACTCCTCTTACGCCTCCAGGCTCCATGTCAGCATCCAATATGGCCTCTCATTGCACAGGATGCCAATTGTGCGTCTCGGTGTGTCCAAATGATGTGCTAAGACCTTCTGGAGACATTATGAGGCTTATGCAACCGACAATGTCTTATGAGAGAGGGTATTGCCGTCCCGAATGCACTAAGTGCAGCAGTGTCTGTCCCACAGGAGCAATCCGTCCGATTACAAAGGAAGAGAAATCCTCTATTCAGCTTGGTCATGCTGTATGGATTAGGAAAAACTGTATTCCTGTCACAGACGGAGTCTCTTGTGGCAATTGCGCAAGACACTGTCCTAGTGGAGCAATATCTATGGTAAGAATGGATAAGAATGACCCGCATTCGCTCAGAATTCCGGCAGTAAATACGAGTAGATGTATCGGCTGCGGGGCTTGTGAAAATCTTTGCCCAGCCCGTCCTTTCAGTGCAATCTATGTTGAGGGACATGAAGTTCACAGTGTTGTTTAGATTTTTCAGTCAAGAAGATTATGGCAAAAGATATCAATAGAAGGGATTTCTTCAAAGTCATCGGAGCAAGTGCATTGTCGACTTCAGCTCTTCTGTCATCTTGCAGAAGGGGAGGCAATGATGTAGCTTCTGAGGAAGAACCGGATAAAGATAAGATGACATACCGTGTCAATCCCAAGACTGGAGAGAAGGTGTCGATACTCGGCTATGGAATGATGCGCCTTCCTGTCGTGGATGGAGGAGGTGTACAGAATAATCAGGATGCACCGATTGATCAGGATATGGTCAACAGGCAGATTGACTATGCACTTGCCCATGGCCTCAATTATATAGACACGTCTCCTGCTTATTGTAAGGGGCAGTCAGAGCAAGCGACAGGCATAGCTCTGCATCGTCATGACAGATCGGAATATTTCATAGCAACGAAACTTTCCAATTTCTCGCCGCAGACGTGGAGTCGGGAGGCTTCTATGGAAATGTTTGAGAACTCGTTGAAGGAGCTTCAGGTGGATTATGTCGACTATCTGCTGCTTCATGCAATCGGAATGGGGGCCAACGGAATGTCCGATTTCTATAGCAGGTATATAGACAACGGGATTCTCGACTGGCTCGTGGAACAGCGTGAGAAAGGCCGTATACGCAATTTGGGATTCTCATATCATGGTGATATACATGTATTTGATCTTGCTCTTAAGTGGCATGACGAAGGTCGATACCATTGGGATTTTGCACAGATAGAGCTCAATTATCTTGATTGGAATTATGCTGACGAGATAAATAATCGCAATACTGATGCGGTCTACCTGTATGGCGAGCTACACAAGCGCAATATACCGGCCGTGATTATGGAGCCTCTTCTTGGAGGTCGTCTTGCCAAGATGCCCGACAATATCGTGGCGAAGATGAAGGAAAGAGAGCCTGAAAGCACAGTGGCAAGTTGGGCATTCCGTTTTGCGGGTACTCCCGACGGAGTGCTTACAGTGCTCAGTGGCATGACATATATGGAGAATCTACGTGAGAATCTCCGCACTTATTCACCTTTGCGGCCTATCACTGAGGAAGAAAACGCTTTCCTTATGCAGATTGCGGATGATATATACAATCTCAAGACAATTCCCTGCAACGAATGCAACTATTGCATGCCATGTCCTTACGGTATCAATATTCCGGCGGTCTTCTCTCATTATAACAAATGTATAAAAGAGGGGAATCTTCCAAGCAGACAGGAGGACCCGGATTACAGAAGGGCAAGAAGGGCTTTCCTGATAAGCTACGATAGGGATGTCCCGAAGTTGCGACAGGCAAACCATTGCATATGCTGTGGACAGTGCGTTCCCCATTGCCCGCAGCGTATAGCTATCCCACGGGAGATGAGAAAGATAGATAGATATACCGAAAAGCTAAAACAGAACGGATAATGGAAGATATTGTAGCCTTGTTGCACGATGGCGGGCACTCTATAGTCATCGCTACACCTGTACTTGAAGAGGCTTCAAGGCAATCGGACAGTGAAGTCTCAAGGCAAGTACCTTCCCGCGTCTCAAGACAGGCCGTAAGTAGAGAATCCTGCCATGACAAAGAACATTCGGAGTCTGTCAGTACTTACGACGGGAGAGGTATAAGTGATATCTTCAGATTGTATCATGAATCTCCGGCAATACTCAAAGGGGCTCGCGTGGCAGACAAAGTTGTAGGCAAAGCCGTGGCTGCATTTATGGTGATGGGCGGAGTAAGAGAAGTGTATGCCGATGTGATGAGTCGTCCGGCAGAGGCCATGTTAAAATCCGCTGGTATTAAAGTGAATCATATCTCGATTGTTACTCAGATACTTAGACGCGATGGGCAAGGCTGGTGTCCAATGGAGATGATCTGCCAAGACTGCACTTGTCCGTCACAATGTGTCGAAGCGATAGAATTATTTATGAGTAAAAAAGACGCACTGTAAGCGAAGCTTAAATATATTATTATGGAAAAATCTTTGGAATTGTATTCGCTCGGCTATGATAAGGTCAAGACCTATATAGTAGCATGTGCATTTGCCGTTGGCAATATATTGTTGCCCCAGTTATTCCACCTTATTCCGAAAGGCGGCATGATTTTCCTTCCTATCTATTTCTTTACATTAGTAGGGGCGTACAAATATGGTTGGAAAGTGGGGCTTCTGACTGCGTTTTTGTCTCCGGTGGCAAATTCTTTGTTGTTCGGGATGCCGACTCCGGCTGTACTCCCGGCTATATTGCTGAAGTCCGTTTTGCTGGCCCTGGGAGCTGGGTTTGTTGCCTCCCGTTGCAGGAAAGCTACACTTCTCCTTCTTACGGCTGTTGTGCTTGCTTATCAGGTTGCCGGTACGATGGGCGAATGGGCTATCTGCAGAGATTTTGCCTTGGCAGTGCAGGATTTCAGGATAGGACTTCCTGGCATGGCCTTGCAAGTAGTAGGAGGATGGATTGTGATAAATAAGATTTTAAGGAAATAAAAAATGATACTTGAAAATATAAAGTCTCCTTCTGATGTCAAGAAACTTGACGTGGAGCAGTTGGATACGCTGGCAAAAGAAGTAAGGAAAGCCTTGATAGACAAGCTTTCGGCTCGTGGAGGCCATGCCGGTTCGAATCTCGGCATGGTTGAGGCTACGATTGCCCTGCACTATGTCTTCGACTCTCCTAAGGATAAGATAGTGTTCGATGTGTCCCACCAGTCTTATGCGCACAAGATGCTTACCGGCAGGGAGTCGGCTTTTACAGACCCTGCCAAATATAATGACGTCTCCGGATATACCGAGCCTTCAGAAAGTGTACATGACTGGTTTATGGTAGGCCATACGTCGACTTCAATCAGTCTGGCTCTCGGCCTTGCGAAGGCAAGAGACATCCGAGGAGAATCCGACAATGTCATTGCTGTCATTGGGGATGGCTCGCTGAGTGGCGGCGAGGCTTTCGAGGGGCTTGACAATGCAGGGGAGTACGGGACAAATCTCATAATCGTATTCAATGACAACGAGATGTCTATAGCCGAAAATCACGGTGGACTCTACCGCTCTTTGGCCAAGTTGAGAGAAAGCCGAGGTCTTGACGGAGACAATTATTTCAAGGCTCTCGGTCTGGATTATATGTATGTAGAGAAAGGTAATGACATACAGGATCTTATCCGTGCATTCAAGGCTGTGAAAGGCAGTACGCACCCTGTCGTTGTGCATATACATACTCTCAAGGGCAAGGGATACAGGTGGGCTGAGCTCGAAAAGGAAAAATTCCACTGGATCATGCCGTTTGATATTCCTACAGGCGAGTTGACTGTTCATCCAACAGGAGAGAGCTATAGCGAGATAATAGGTGAATATCTGATGCGCAAGATCCATGAAAATCCTGATCTTGTCGTGATCCATTCGGCAGTGCCTGCAGGAATCGGATTCGGCCCGGAGAGGAGAAAAGAAGCTGGCAAGCAATATGTCGATGTCGGAATTGCTGAGGAACATGCCGTTGCATTTGCTTCAGGTCTGGCAAGAGGTGGGGCAAGACCAGTATACAGTACGCATAGTACATTTATACAGCGTACCTATGACCAACTTTCTCAGGATCTTTGTGCCAACAACAACCCGGCAGTAATTATGGTGACGATGGCTGGGGCAGACGGCATGAATGACACGACACATCTGTGTATTTTCGATATACCGATGATGTCAAATATTCCCAATCTTGTATATCTTGCGCCTACCTGCAAGCAGGAGTATTATGCTATGATGGATTGGGCAATAGCTCAGACCGCCCATCCTGTTGCAGTAAGAGTGCCGAGTACGGTCACTTCATGTCCCAATGCAGTGTTCGATACTGACTATAGCTCCCTTAATACTTACAAGACTGTACGGAAAGGCTCTAATGTGGCTATCATAGGATTAGGAGATTTCCTCTTTCTTGCGCAACAAGTAGCTTCCCTGCTTGAGAGGGAGGGTATCGAGCCGACAATCGTCAATCCTCGCTTCATAACAGGGCTTGACAAGGATCTACTTGACAGCCTAAAGGAAAGTCATGATCTTGTAGTGACCCTTGAAAATGGTGTCCTTGCTGGAGGTTTTGGTGAGAAGATAGCCGCTTATTACGGCCTGTCGGATATGAAAGTGCTTTGCAAAGGTCTGAAGAAGGAGTTTTATGACAGAATTCCGTATAAGACATTGGCCGAGAAGAACAGACTTACTCCAGAACTGATAGCAGAAGACATACTCACTATTGTACGCTGAGTCTGTGAGGTCTCACCTCTATAGTTTATGTATGCTTCGCCACTTCGGAGTTTTCAGTAGCCCTTACAGCTCATAGGTCGCGCCTTGGTGCTACAACATGAGCTATGCTGGAGGATATGTTCCGGACTAAATGCAGGTATCAAAGTTGTCTATGCCAGCATGTTTGTGAGGACTATGAAGTCTTCGACACTAAGTCGCTCTGGACGTTCGCCAAGAATTTCGAGGTCAGTGGGGATAAGATCTCCGCTGGCCTCTTTTTTTGCAATTAGCGGCTTGAGGGAGTTGCGCAGGGTCTTGCGTCTCTGTCCGAATGATGTCTTGACGATTGTCTTGAACAAGGGCTCATCGCAGCCGAGTGAGGTGCGGCTGTTGCGTGTCAGTCGGATAACGGCAGAGTGGACCTTAGGTGGTGGCGCAAAAGCCCCCGGTCCTACAGTGAAAAGATATTCTATATCATACCAGGCTTGGAGCAGTACTGACAAGATGCCGTATGTCTTGCTTCCGGGCTTCTCCGCGATTCTCTCTGCAACTTCTTTCTGAATCATGCAGACCGTCATGGGGACGAGATCCCTATAGTCGAGGATCCGGAAAAATATTTGGGAAGAAATGTTGTACGGGAAATTTCCTATTATACGGAATGGCGATCCGAATAGCGTCGCAAGGTCAGTCTTAAGGAAATCTCCCTCTATGATTCTATCTTTTGGATTGTTGTCACCGATCCTGGTTGAAGTGAGACCGAATGTGCGTTTGAGATAGTCGACAGACTCAGTGTCGATCTCTATCATCTTAAGGTCAATGGCAGGGTCTGCAAGCATATATTGAGACAGAACCCCCATTCCCGGACCGACTTCAAGTACAGGAAGCCTATTCTCCTTGGATTTGCATGTGTCTTTGTCCAAGGCCGCCACTATTGCCTTGGCTATTTTCTGGTCTGTTAGGAAATGCTGCCCCAACGCCTTTTTTGCTTTGACTTCCATTTATATATTAATTCGGGTGTTCAGTGCCCGATCTCTTAATTTCAATCTTCTCGTTCTCCTTGTGTGCTGAAATCCTCCGACCGCCTTTAAACTTACGCCGTTTTCAGTTTACCTTTCCAGTCTTCTTTTGCGGTCGTCCATGTTACTCTGCTGTCCGGCTATTCATACCTATGCGGGGGGGGGTAAGGTCGGGGAGATGCACAATGCAAAAATACGGACTTATTTCGGAGAAAAGGACATTTCGGAAAATTTAAACGTCTTCTTGTAGATAAATTGCTAAATTTGTGAGGTTTTGATAAATAAACTGATTAAAATCAGCAAAGATATGTTCAATACGTATTACAGGACAAACACTTGCGGTGAATTGCGATTAGGCGACACCGGCAAGCAGGTAGTGCTTTCAGGTTGGGTGCAAAGAACGAGGAAACTCGGTGGCATGACTTTCATCGATCTGAGAGACCGTTACGGGATTACCCAGCTGGTCGTGGGTGCTGATGCTCCATCGGATTTGGTAGCTATTGCCAATTCGCTTGGCCGCGAGTTCGTCATACAGGCAGAGGGCGAGGTTATTGAGAGGCAAAGCAAGAATCCGAAGATGGATACCGGTGATATTGAGATAAAGGTGGAGAACATACACGTTCTCAATAAGTCGGTTACTCCTCCATTTACTATCGAAGACGAGAGCGATGGCGGAGATGACATAAGGGCAAAGTACCGCTACCTTGATCTTAGAAGGAATCCTCTAAAGAACGCCCTCATGCTACGTCACAAGATAGCACATGAAGTGCGTAACTTCCTTGATAGTAAGGGCTTTATGGAGATTGAGACGCCGTGTCTTATTAAGTCCACACCCGAGGGCGCACGTGACTTTGTCGTACCTTCTAGGATGAATCCTGGTGAGTTCTACGCGTTGCCGCAGTCTCCCCAGCAGTTCAAGCAGATACTGATGGTAGCCGGTTATGACAGATATTTCCAAATAGTAAGGTGCTTCAGGGATGAGGATCTCAGGGCCGACAGGCAGCCTGAGTTTACGCAGATAGATTGCGAGATGTCATTCGTTGAACAGGAGGATGTGCTTAATACATTCGAGGAGATGATGCGCACCCTGTTCAAGAATGTACTTGGGGTGGAGATCCCCAATCCTCTTCCGCGCATTACATGGTTCGATGCTATGGACTATTACGGCTCAGATAAGCCGGACGTGCGCTTCGGTATGAAGATTCACGAGATTACCGGTCTTTCTCACGGTCATGGTTTCTCGATATTTGACGGAAGTTCGTATGTCGGTGCGATAGCAGTGCCTGGTGCAGCGTCCTATAGCAGGAAGCAGATAGACGAACTTACTGAATGGGTCAAGAGGCCTCAAGTAGGGGCTAAGGGTCTTGTATATATTAAGGTCGAAGAAGGTGGTGCTTTCAAGTCTTCAATAGATAAGTTCTTCTCTCCCGAAGACCTAGGAGTCATCGCAAATGCAGTAGAGGCTAAAGAAGGAGACCTCATACTCGTGCTTTGCGGTAATGACAAGCGCAAGGTGCAAGTGCAACTCGGAACTCTCAGAATTGAACTCGGTAACCGTCTCGGCCTCAGGAATCCGAAAGTCTTCGCCCCTTTGTGGGTAGTGGATTTCCCTCTGTTTGAATGGAATGACGAAGAGAACAGATGGAATGCTGTGCATCATCCGTTTACTGCACCGAAGCCTGAGCATCTTGACTATTTCTTCAGCGACAACAACGAGGATATAGCAAAGGTATGTGCAAATGCCTATGATTTTGTGCTCAACGGCACCGAACTCGGAGGTGGCTCAATAAGAATTCACGATTCTAATGTGCAGGAAAGGATGTTCCAGATCCTTGGATTCAGCAAGGAAGAAGCCCTGTACAAATTCGGCTTCCTGATCAACGCGTTCCAGTACGGAGCTCCGCCTCACGGAGGTCTTGCATTCGGCTTTGACCGTGTCTGTGCCCTCTTCGGAGGTAGTGACTCCATTAGAGACTACATAGCTTTCCCGAAGAACAACCAGGGTAGGGACGTGATGGCTGACGCTCCGTCTAAGATAGACGATTCCCAGTTGGATGAGTTGCATCTCGGCATCATAGAGAAGAAATAGAATCCAATGCAGCACTGGCCAGGCACAGTGCTTGTCGTTAATGACGAGCCTGTGCTACGCAAACTGCTTTCGAGGATGATGCAGCTTGAAGCCTATGATGTCTGCAAAGTTGAGGATAAAAAATCCGCATAGAGACAAATCCGGCACATACTGCCGGATTTGTCCTTTGTGACGTATATCTTCCAGGCATCACAGTCCTCTTGTGGGGAGGTGAGATCGGAGATCGATACAGGAAAGGAGTTCTTCGCCATTTGCTAAAATATCCACCGCTGGAGATGTCTATTTGCGGATGAAACATAGTATGTATTCTTCCATTATCTTGTAGCCCTCTATGTTGGGGTGAATGCTGTCGTTAGAATATTTCTCCGGCATTTTCCCATCCTTGTCAGCGAATAGTGTCCAATAGTCGGCATAAGATATCTTGCGAGTCTTGGCGTATTCCTTGAGCAGGGAGTTGAATTTCTCCACTTGAGGCCTGATGTCTCCGCAAGCAGGTCTCCAGCCAACCTTGTAAGACGGCAGAAGTGCACATACAATGGGCTTGATCTTGTTCGCTAATGCTATCTCGCACATAGACTTGATGTTGCCGACAGCTCTCTCGACATCGGGAGCGCAGCCGCCATTTTTGGCGATGTCATTGATGCCGCAGAGAATCACCACATATTCCGGCCTTAGGCTCACTACGTCCTGATTCATGCGGGCAAGTATCTGTGTGGTGGTCTGTCCCGAGATGCCTCTGCCTACCAAATTGTTGTCACTTAGGAATTTGGCGTCCTGTCTTGCCCAGCCTTCCGTGATAGAGTCACCGTAGAGTACGGCTTTGATGTGCCCGGCCTTGCCTTCTTCGATGAGAGTCTTGTTCTCTCCGGCGTATTTGCCGTAGAATGCCCAGTCCGGTTCATCGGCGTAGAGGCTGTTGCAGAAGCTTGAGATGAGGATTGTCCCTGCAGTAATTGCCGCAGTGAGTCTGGTTGCTCTTGTGTTCATAGTATAAGAATGTGTTTGTCCTGCAAAGTTACGAAAAGTCGGACCTTACCACCCCGAACTTTTGCTATCTTTGTGCAGAAATAGAATTGTGCCATGCTTTTGGAAATTTTCGGATTTCTGAAATTTTCTTTTACAGATATACTGGACGTCTTCATCGTCGCCCTGATTATCTTCTTTATCTTCAAGTGGATAAGAGACTCGGCGGCTATGAACATATTTGTCGCCATCATCTCAATCTATGTGCTGAAAGTTATTGCTGGAGCGCTTAACATGAAGTTAGTCAGCGCATTGATAGGTACTTTCATAGATGTGGGCGTGCTTGCGGTCATAGTCATTTTCCAACCGGAGATACGGCATTTTCTCATGCGCTTCGGCAGTAGGACTGCCTTGGGGGTCAGGACAAGAGCAATCTTTAATAGGCTTTTCGGCACAGAAGACCATTCGATAGACAATGCTTCTGTGAACGAGATAGCAGAGGCCTGCAGAGCTATGTCCGACAGCAAGACAGGAGCGTTGATAGTGATTCCACATAGAGTGAGCCTTGACTATGTCATTCAGACCGGTGACAGGATAGATGCCCTTATCAACAGGCGTCTTATAATGAACCTTTTCTTCAAGAACTCCCCCTTGCATGACGGTGCTGTGATAATCGACCACAACCATATAATAGCGGCAAGATGCACACTTCCGATAACGGAGCGAACCGATATACCTGCGAGTTACGGAATGAGGCATAAAGCCGCAATAGGCATTACTGAAGAAACTGATGCTGATGTCATAGTGGTATCGGAGGAGACGGGAGAAGTCTCTTTCGGTCATGGAGGAGAGCTGCAGAAGATTAACAATATCAATGAGTTGAAGCTCAAGCTCGGTGCATCGCTGTCAGAAGGAACGAGACAGAATGACCAGCCGAAAAGAACGGAAACAACTGATTGAGAGAGTATGAGTGACGTGAAAATCGAGAAAATCCTTGGATTCGACAAAGTTCGCAAGATAATATCTGACAGGTGCAGCACTGAATACGGAGCTGCAAGAGCGGCGGCTGAAGATTTCTGTACCGATGAGAAAGAGATAAGACGCAGGCTGCTTCTGACCGATGAAATGCGACTTATAGTAATGTTCGAGGAATCATTCCCTTCTAACGGCTATATAGATGCGACATCATTCCTCAGGACGTTGTCCAAGGCGGGGGCCAACATAGACGTAGTAAGTCTCGCCAAGCTTCGGACAATGCTTGAGACCCTACAGAAGATCTCGGACTTCTTCGTGGATATAAAGGATGGAGTATATCCTGCTCTTAAGAAGATGACATCCGCCATTGTCCTGTATCCAGAGGTACTGCATAAGGTAGACTCAATCCTTGACAAATACGGCAATGTCAAGGATACCGCTTCGGATGCCCTATATGGAATACGAAGTGCAATCAAGGAGAAAGAAGGCACAGTCTCCAAGCGCATGGCATCTATTCTCAAGAGTGCTCAAGCGTCAGGTTTTGTGGAGCAGGATGCTTCGATAGTGATGAGGGACGGCAAAATGCTACTGCCTGTCAGCTCTGCAAACAAGAGAAAGGTGTCAGGCTTTGTATACGATGAGTCTTCATCAGGGAAGACAACGTTCATCGAGCCGGCAGAGATAGTGGAACTGACTAATGAAATTAGTGAACTGCGTTTCTCCGAGAATCGAGAGATAGCAAGAATCCTCAGTGAATTCAGCGATTGGGTACGACCTTATGTACCCGATCTTCTCAAAGGGGCTGAGTGTATAGGAGAACTTGATTTTATCATTGCCAAGGCTCAGACAGCCCTTGATTTTGTTGCAGGAATGCCGATAATCTCCGATGCTGGTGAAGTTATATTGCGCAAGGCACGCCATCCTTTGCTAGAGAGAGCCTTGAGAAAAGAGGGACGCGATATTGTCCCCCTTTCTATAACCCTGACGCCCCAGAAGCACATAGTCCTTATCTCAGGCCCCAATGCTGGTGGTAAATCTGTGTGCCTCAAGACGGTTGGTCTTCTTCAGTACATGTTCCAATACGGAATGCTCATACCTACGTCAGAAACTTCAGAGATGACAGTATTCGACAGGGTCATGGCTGATATAGGAGACGGACAGTCAATAGAAAATGACCTTAGCACTTACAGCTCTTTCCTCGCATCCATGAAGGAAATGCTTGCCGTGGCAGACAAGAAGACTCTTGTCTTGATAGACGAGTTCGGCTCCGGTACGGAGCCCACAGCCGGAGGCGCTATCGCAGAAGCGATTCTCAGCCAGTTCGACAAGGCAGGTGTATACGGGGTCATTACCACGCATTATACCAATCTGAAACTATATGCCTCAGCTCCTGACTCAGGAGTGCTCAATGCTGCCATGCAGTTCGATGACAAGAATATAGTGCCTTTGTTTAAATTGGAGCCCGGGCTTCCCGGCAATTCGTTTGCATTTGCATTGGCACGCAAGATGGGGCTGCCCGAAGAGGTGGTCAAGGATGCCGAGACAAGAGCCGGAGAGGAGTTTGTTGGTATCGAGCGCAATCTTCGCAAGATAGCCCGCAACCGCAAGGCCCTTGACGAGAAACTCCAGAAGATCCGCAATACTGACAAGACTCTTGAAAATATAACTGGACGCTACCAGAAAGAGCTTGAGTCTATATCCTCTATGAAGAAAGAGATCCTTGACAATGCCCGCAAGGAGGCCGAGGAGATAATCAAAGGTGCCAATAGGGAAGTTGAGCGCACCATCCGGACGATTCGGGAGAAACAGGCTGCAAAGGAAGAGACAAGAAAGGCCCGGGAAGGGCTTCAGAACTTCGTTAGCGCCCTGGTATCCTCCAAAGAGAAGAACGAGAGAGAGAGGGAAGACTATATAGAGGAGAAACTTCGCAAGGTATCCGAGCGCCAACAGAGACAGCAGCAGAGGCGCTTACGTCATACTACTCCGGAGGAATTGCAGAAGATAGTACAGGAAACTGAGAGGGAGAAGAAGATAGCGGCATTCCGAAGCGGTCCTCTGAAAGTCGGTGAGAAGGTAAGGATCAAGGACAATGGTATGGCCGGAGAGGTCGCCCTCGTGTCTGACAAGGCCGTCACTGTCATAGTTGGCAGTATCAAGACAAAGCTTCCGCTCTCCCGGGTAGAGCGCATATCTTCCAACGAATACAAGGATGCCGTGAGGGCTGCTCGTCCTCAGACTCAGTCAGTTCCGCAAGATAGCTCCCTTTCGGAGAGAAAACTCAATTTCAAGATGGAACTTGACGTAAGGGGACAGAGGACTGCGGAAGCCATCGAGAACGTGATGCATTATATCGATGATGCCATTATGCTCAATGTCCATTCCGTGAGGATAATACATGGCAAAGGTACGGGGGCGTTGAGGGAAGAGATACAGAAATTTCTCAAGTCAACTCCAGGTGTCATCTCCGCAAAGGACGAGTCTGTACAACTTGGAGGATCGGGTGTTACAGTAGTGACATTTGACAATTAGGATATGAAAGTATCCGGAAAGTCTGCACTCGGCAAGAGAGGAGAAGATGAGGTCTGCACTTATCTTGAAGGTATTGGGCACACAATACTCGAACGCAATTACCGCTATGGGCATCTCGAAGTAGACGTCATTTCCGCCGCTGACGATGGAATACATTTTGTAGAAGTTAAGAGCCGCACAGCACCTGTAAATGCAGCACCTCAGGATGCTGTCGATTGGCGGAAGCAGCGCAATCTTGCCTCAGCTGCACGAAGGTATATGGGACATGTCGTGTCTCCCGTGCTCCGAGATAAGGAGATTTGGCTTGATGTCGCGGCCGTAGTCTTTGACGGTGGTGAGACTAGGATTGAGTATTTCCCAGGTGCCGTGCAGCCTTTGTATTTGTAGAAGACCAGGATAACTTTAAAACATCTTCATAATGAAGAATAATCAATATTGTGTCATAATGGCCGGAGGGCATCTCAACAGGTTCTGGCCTATCAGTAGGGAAGACATGCCGGGACATTTCCTAGATATTGCCGGCAGTGGCAAATCCTTGGTGAGGATGGCATACGAGAGGTGCTGCGGAGTAGTGCCACCGGAGAACATAATCCTTATAACCCTCTCACGGTACAAGGATCTTATAGCAGAGCAGATACCGGAACTTCCTGAGCAGAACCTTCTTCTTGAGCCGATGGCTCGTAATACAGCTGCCTGTATAACTTATGCTACATATACCATTCTAAGGCGAGACAGCACGGCTGTTACCGCAGTTACTCCAGCAGATCTGATTATTGCAGACGAGCCTCTTTTCCGTTCGACTCTCTCAAGTGCACTCGATTATGCGGCTACCCATCCAGTGTTGATGACATTGGGTATCAAGCCTTCCCGCCCAGATACGGAATACGGCTATATTCAGTGCGAGGGGGGAAAGGTGGCCAGTATGAGCAACGAACCGATGAAAGTGAAGACATTTACTGAGAAGCCGGACAAGGAGATAGCCGAGGTGTTCTACAAGAGCGGAGAGTTTTTCTGGAATTCAGGTATTTTCGTATGGCAAGCCTCTGTTATCAAGGAAGAATTGGAGAAATATGTCCCAGAGGTTACAGGCCCGTTCGAAGGTTGGGAAGTGGCTATTGGCAGTCCTTCGGAGAAAGCGTTCATAGCCAGTGCATATTCCGATATAGAGAAGATTTCTATCGACTACGGAGTGATGGAAAAGACCGACAGAGCGTGGATTTTCCCTGTCCATTTCGGCTGGTCGGACATAGACAGTTGGGAGAATTTCTATTCGAGCGTACAGGCCAAGGACAAGAACGGAAATATTCTCAATACTGACCGCAAGATCCTCCGCAATGACAGCCGCAATATAATACTCTCGTCTAAGAAGGATAAACTCTTGGTCATCAAGGGGTTGAAAGACTGTATAGTGGTCGATACCGATGATGTCCTTCTCATCTGTCCGAGAGACGATCGACAATACAAGGAGCTTGTCAACGCGACTCGTATGCCAGGATTTGAGAAATATCGTTAAGAGAATCATAGAATTAATAGGTTGACTACAAGCTTCTGACAATGGAAGCATCTTTATGAGTAGCCTTATGTAAAATATTTATATCATGTCACTTGAACAGACAATCCAGAAAGATATCATGGAGGCAATGAAGTCCCATGATGAGGTCAGACTCAATGCCGTAAGAGCCATCAAGTCAGAAATTCTTCTCGCCAAGACTTCCGGAGCCGGAAGCGAGATAGGAGATGAAGATGTGATGAAACTTATCCGCAAGCTTATCAAGCAGCGCAAAGAGAGCGCGGAGATGTATATTCAGGGAAGCCGTAAAGACTTGGCTGACAACGAGCTTGCAGAAGCTGCCGTGATGGAGTCCTATCTTCCTGCCCAGTTGAGCGAGGCGGAAGTTGAGGCCATAGTGAAGTCAGTGATCGAAGAGACTGGTGCTAAAGGCATGGCCGATATGGGAAAGGTTATGGGAGCTTCAGTCAAGAAAGCTGACGGCCGTGCAGATGGCAAGACTGTCTCGGCTATTGTCAAGAGGCTTCTGTCTTCATTGTAGCCGGTCATTGCATGATTGTAGCCAGTCATTGCATGGTGCGTCCTCATGATTTTGTCCGGTAGACTGTTGCAGCAGCCAAGACATTCTCCTCTGACGGTCAGGGCAGTGTTGGCATTCTCATTCTGAAATATTTGTTTTTTTTATGAAAAGTCCAGCTTCTTCTATAAGGCGACATTCTTTTGAGAATCATCCTTTTACAGATCTCTCTTTCAGGGCTCGCCTGCTGACAACACTCCTTGTTTTGGTAGCTTGTCTGTATCCATCCCGAGCCTACTCCCAACACAGGGCGGACAGACTCAATCTTGAAGACGAAGGCTCGTTCTCAATGGTTATACTTGGTGACCCCCAAGGCTATACCAAATATGACATAAACCAGCCTCTATTCGAGTTGTGTACTGCATGGATAGCCGACAATATCGATCATCTCAATATCAAGGCTGTATTGTGTACAGGTGATCTTGTTGAGCAGAACGAGAACATAACCATGAACCGTAAGATGCTCAATCAGACCAGTACCCAGATGTGGGAGTCAGCCTCGAGAAGCATGGCGCGGCTGGACGGTAAAGTCCCATATATCATCTCGGCTGGCAATCATGACTATGGCTATCGCAACTCCGAAAACGGAAGGACGCAGTTCCCGAAATATTTCCCTATGGAGAGAAATGAGTGTTGGAGAGACTGTCTTGTGGCAGATTTTCCTAATAGGAACGGTGATATATCGATTGAGAACGCGGCTTTCGCTTTCCATGACGCCAATTGGGGAGATATCCTTGTGATTACAACTGAGTTCGCCCCTCGAGAAGAGGTACTTGAATGGGCGAGGAATACTGCAGCAAGAGAAGAGTTCAAGGATTACAAGGTCATAGCCATGACGCACAGCTATCTCAAGGAACAGACAGCGGAATATACTGATAATTCCCGTTACAAGATTGCTCCTCAGACTTCTGGCAAGGATTTCTGGGATAAATTTGTCAATGTCTCGCCTAACGTTTTCTTTGTTCTTTGCGGCCATACCGGGAAGCCTGGGGATTTTGACAGGTCGATAGCATATAGGGTGGACAGGAACGATGCCGGAAGGGAAGTTTTCCAGATGATGTTCAATGTGCAGATTCTTGGAGGCGGATGGGAAGGCAACGGTGGTGACGGCTGGCTTCGCGTACTTGAATTCATGCCTGACGGCAAGACTATACAGGTAAAGACTTATTCCCCTCTCTTCGGCATTTCCCCGTCCACACGCCATCTCGCTCGCCGCACCGGCAAGAATGATCAGTTTAGGATTACAGTGTCAACGGCTGTCAATTCGGGCCAAAACAAGGTCAAAACAACATCCAAGGCATTGTAAATTAAAAATATAATCGTAACTTTGCAGGCCGCAAAAAGTATGCGGAATACTTAAAGTATTTATAAACAATTAATTATCAAACCAATGCCTGGATTAATTGGAAAGAAAATCGGAATGACTTCCGTTTTCGGTGCTGATGGAAAGAATATTCCATGCACCGTTGTTGAGGCTGGTCCATGTGTTGTCACGCAGGTGCGTACGGTAGAGAAAGATGGTTATGCCGCCGTACAGCTTGCCTATGACGAAATTACCGAGAAGCATGCCAGCAAGCCCTTGATGGGGCATTTCAAAAAGGCAGGAACCACACCCCACCGCAAGTTGGCCGAGTTTGAGGCAGACTTCAAAGGGGATCTTAAATTGGGTGACACCGTCACTGTAGCCGACATCTTCGAGGGTGTCGAGTTCGTTGATGTTGTCGGAACTTCCAAAGGTAAAGGATTCCAGGGCGTTGTAAAGCGTCATGGCTTTGCCGGAGTAGGCGGTGCTACACACGGTCAGCACAACAGACTCCGTCACCCGGGATCTATGGGTGCATCATCATGGCCTTCAAGGGTATTCCCTGGTATGAGAATGGCCGGCCATATGGGCAATGCAAGGGTTAAGGTGTTCAACCTTCAGGTCATCAAGGTGATTCCTGAGAACAACCTTCTCGTATTAAAAGGCTCTGTTCCCGGAGCCAAGGGTTCTTATCTAATGTTGGAGGCTTAATTATGGAATTGTCAGTTTTGAAGATTGACGGATCAGAGTCCGGAAAGAAGGTCGTCCTCGATGAGAAGGTATTCGGTGTGAAGCCGAATGATCACGCTATCTACCTTGATGTCGTACAGTATCTTGCACATCAGCGTCAGGGTACCTCAAGGACTAAGGACCGTAGCGAGGTGGCTCACAGTACGAAGAAACAGGGTCGTCAGAAAGGCGGCGGTGGAGCACGTCACGGTAGCTTGAAGGCAAATATCTATATCGGTGGTGGTCGTGCCCACGGTCCAAAGCCGCGTTGCTATGACCTCAGGCTTAGCAAGAAGCTTAAGTCTCTTGCAAGGGTATCAGCCCTCTCGTATAAGGCACAGGAGAACAAGATCATCTTCGTAGAGCCTTTCACGATGGACGCTCCCAAGACAAAGGAATTCATACAGATCCTTTCAGCCATAAAGGCTGGGGACAGGAAAGTGCTTTTCGTGCTTCCTCAGAATTCCCCGAATATTTATCTTTCGTCTCGTAACCTTCAGGAAGTGAATGTAATCTCAGTTGACGAGATCAATACATACACTATCATGAACTCCTACTCACTCGTTTTGGTAGACGGCGTTCAGGATATCCTTTCCGCAAGAGTAAGACGATAAAAAACGTTGAGAAATGGGAATTATCATTAAGCCAATAGTAACAGAGAAATTAACGGCTCAAGGCGAGAAGTTGAACCGTTATGGCTTCATAGTTGACCGTGATGCAAACAAGCTTCAGATCAAATCTGCCGTAGAGCAGATGTACAATGTGTCTGTAGCTTCGGTCAACACATTGAACTACCATGGGAAAAGAAAATCCCGTTATTCAAAGTCCGGCATGCTCAGAGGTCGTATGAACCACTTCAAGAAGGCATACGTTACCCTGGCAGGCGAGGATAAGATTGATTTCTATAGCAATATTTAAGGGAGAAGGCAATGGCAACAAGAAAATTCAAGCCGGTAACCCCCGGTACAAGGAATAAGGTGATCAGCGCTTTTGACGACATTACAGCAAAGCGCCCCCAGAAATCATTGCTCGAACCTCTTAAAAGCACGGGTGGACGCAATAATACAGGTCAGATGACCATGCGTTACATCGGTGGCGGTCACAAGAGAATGTACCGTATCATCGATTTTAAGCGTGCTAAAGATGTTTGCAAGGCAACAGTCCTCACAATAGAATACGATCCTAACCGTAGCGCACGTATCGCGCTAGTGCAGTATGAGGATGGCGAGAAGAGATATATCATCGCCCCCAACGGCATAAAGGTAGGCCAGATCATAGAATCCGGCTCAGGTATTGCTCCTGAGGTCGGCAACACTCTTCCTCTTGGTGAGATTCCGGTAGGTACCCTCGTACACAATATCGAGCTTCATCCTGGTCAGGGCGGTGCTATGGCACGTTCTGCAGGTACATTCGCTCAGATTGCCGCACGTGAAGGCAACCATGTTATCCTCCGTCTGCCCTCAGGCGAGACTAGGATGGTATTGGTTACTTGCCGTGCAACTGTAGGTGTGGTATCCAATACTGAACACAACCTTGAGTCTTATGGAAAGGCAGGTCGCAGCAGATGGCTCGGCAGACGTCCTCACAACCGTGGTGTCGTAATGAACCCAGTAGATCACCCTATGGGTGGTGGTGAAGGCCGTGCTTCCGGTGGACATCCTAGATCTCGTAAGGGTCTTCCTGCAAAGGGCTACAAGACACGTAATCCTAAGGCTACTTCGAATAAGTTCATTATTGAAAGAAGAAAGAAATAACGGAATAAAACTTAAGAGATTATGAGTCGTTCATTAAGAAAAGGTCCATATATCCAGGAAGCTCTGGAGAAAAGAGTTCTTGCTATGAATGATGGCAGCAAGAAGAAAGAAGTAGTGAAGACCTGGTCACGCGCAAGCATGATCTCTCCTGACTTCGTAGGTCACACTATCGCGGTTCATAACGGGAATAAGTTTATTCCTGTATATGTAACAGAGAATATGGTAGGCCACAAGCTCGGAGAATTCGCTCCCACAAGGACATTCAGAGGCCATTCAGGAAACAATAAGAAGTAAAACCGCTTAATTGATCAGAAATTATGGGAAAACGTAAAAGATTGATGGCCGAAAGACTGAAAGAGATTAAGCAGCAGACAGCTATCGCAAAGGTTAAGGATGTGCCCACATCCCCCCGTAAGATGCGCCTTGTAGCGGATACTGTAAGGGGAGTCGAGGTCAATCATGCCCTTGATCTGCTTAAATTCTCGAAGAAAGCTGCTTCCACTACACTCGGAACGCTTCTTCGCAGTGCGATCGCCAACTGGGAGTCAAAGAACCAGGACAAGAGTAACGAACTGGACAACGGTAATGTCTATATCAAGACTATCATGGTAGACGAAGGCCGTACCCTCAAAAGAATACGTCCCTGTCCTCAGGGTCGTGCCGGCAGGATACGCAAGCGTTCCAACCATGTTACCATTATCCTTGATGTTAAAAACAAACCTACAACAGTGGAGGACAATAAATAATGGGACAGAAAACTAATCCTATAAGCAACAGAATAGGTATCACCCGTGGTTGGGTCTCTAACTGGTGTGGTGGTAACTATGCCGAGAAGATTAAGGAAGACTACAAGATCCGTAAATATCTCGTCAACCGTCTTGCAAACGCAAGCATATCCAAGATAGTCATCGAAAGGACACTGAAGCTCATCACCGTGACAATTCAGGCTGCAAGGCCGGGTGTTATTATCGGTAAGGGTGGTACAGCGGTCGACAAACTGAAGGAAGAGCTCAAGAAAGTGACTAATAAGGATGTACAGATCAACATCTTTGAAGTCAAGAGGCCTGAGGTAGACGCCAATATCGTTGCTGATAGCATTGCACGCCAGATTGAAGGTCGTGTCTCTTACAAGAGAGCTATCAAGCTTGCTGTTACGAGTGCTATCAGAGGCGGTGCAGAAGGCATCAAGGTTCAGATCAGCGGTCGTCTTGGTGGAGCAGAGATGGCTCGTAGCGAGATGTTCAAGGAAGGACGTACTCCTCTCCATACATTCCGTGCCGACATTGACTATGCACTTGCAGTTGCAAATACTAAGGTAGGTGCTCTTGGAGTCAAGGTTTGGATCTGCAACGGTGAGGTTTACGGCAAGAAGGATCTTTCTCCCAATGCAGGTCTTTCTTCAGCTTCTTCACCTTCTTCCAACCAGGGTGGACGTTCCGACAGAGGCCGTGGTGGTCGCAGAGGCGGTAGAGGCCGTGGTGACAGGGACAATCGTAACAGAGACAACAACTAATTGTTGCACTATCTGCATATAATTCAAGGCTGGCATGATAAGTGCCGGCCTTTTTTTGATAGATTTTGCTATGACAGATACGGCGATGATATTTGCGGCTGGGCTTGGAACCAGGCTCAGACCCATTACAGACAGCATTCCTAAGGCACTCGCGCCTGCAGGTGGTAGTACTCTGCTACATTGTCTCGTAGCGAAGCTCTACAGGGCAGGGATTAGACACTTTGTGGTGAATGTGCATCATCTTCCTAATAAGATAATCGACTATATCAAGGAAGACCCTTTTCTTTCTTCCCTTCATGTGTATGTCTCTGACGAGAGTGACCTCCTCCGGGATACGGGAGGTGGTATTCGCTTTGCCGAGAATCTGGTAGAAGCTACCGGTGCCGATGAATTTCTTGTGCACAATGTTGATATAGTGTCTGACCTTGATATCGCTGCATTTTGTACTCCATTGATGTCTGCAATGAACTTTCCGCCAGTCAGTGAGGGTGCTAAATCCAATCCCCAGGGTTTATCTCCATTCCCGTCTGGCTTGGCTGATAATCGAGAATGCATTTCAAATACTCGTGCCTCGATGTTGTCAGGAGAGATAGACGAGCACCCTTTGGCAAAGCTTGTTGTTAGCCAGCGTAAGACCTCGCGCTATCTGCTATTTGCCAAAGACGGTACCCTTGCTGGTTGGAAAAATATATCGACGGGAGAGGTCAAGACCCCATGGCAAGATATAGAGCCTGAAAGATGTATCATGAGAGCCTTTGGCGGGATACATTTGATCTCACGGGATATATACAAAATCTTCCGGGATGTTGATAACTCCCCGGAAGATTATCCTTTGTATGACTCAGAAAGACGGCTTATACCCTCATCGCTGACTCCCTTAGGAGAGAAATTCTCTATAATAGACTTCTATCTTAGGGTTGCTGCCAAGCATCATATCTATATGTACGAACCTGAGCATCTTACACTTATTGACGCAGGTAAGATAGATACCCTTGCTGAAGCCGATTCTTTTTTGAGGCGTAAGTAGCACATCTCGTTGTTCTTTCTGGAATTTTGCCTGCCTATCAGTTCTGTTGAGCTAACTCATCGCAGTTGCCTTGCGAGCTCGATGTCTCTATGCCTCTTATGATAAGGAAGAAAAAGTAGAGATAGCCCACGCAGCCCAAAGCTATCACACCATACATCCACAATGGCATGATATCAAGCATTGTATTGGCATCCTTTAGCGAGTCTATCTGTCCTATTATAAGAGCGATAGTATTGTTCGTTGCATGCATCAGCATGGTCAACTTGAGAGAACCAGTTCTGAAATATACATACCCGAAAAGACAGCCAAGCATAAATGCCGGCACTGCCTGCCAAGGATTCATGTGAATGACAGCGAAGAATGCAGCGGATATTACGATGGCCCAAATCGGCCGAATTCCTTGATCTCCGCCTTGCTTTTTGAAATATAACAGTCCCCTCAGGACAACTCCACGGCAAAGCCATTCCTCGAAGAACGGGGCGAATAAGGCTACACTTATGAAATTGAACAGAAGATTGCCCTGTGTCATATCCTTGAGTATCTTTTCGATCCAGGATGGCATTGGAGGCATCATCGAGTTGAAGATGTCTGTCAGGAACATCATGGCAACTGTGGCTATCATGCATATGGACGCGCATCCCCATCCTCCGAAGCTGCCGAAATGTCCACTGTCCATCTTAATGCCGCGAGCTCCGAAAATGGCATTCTTGCGACTTGTGACAGATGCATACATCATTGCCGGTATGAATATAAGAGGATAGGATATTAGCGTGACAGCGTCTATCCCTGCCGTTGGAAATGCCATAAGGAACAGGGCAGCTATCGCATTGGATATAAGCGTACCTATTATAAGATACACTACTATCAAACCTAGCCCGCCATATCCTGGGATGAACCAGGAATAGGCGGACAACAAGTCGAAATTGCGATTCTTCATCTATTCGGAATGATTATTCCCCGTAGAGAGGAGTGGGGTAGATGCCGCTCTCTGCAAATTCCTTGAACTTGGCGACTACGCCTGGGCGGTCTTCCTTGTAAGTTACACCGAACCAGTGTGACGGGGTTGAGAGAACTTCAGTGCGAGACTCGCCTGACTTTATCATGCAGTCGATTGCGAAAGGAATGTAGAACTCCTTTTTGAGTTCGCTGATATTCTCCTTCAGGAAATCATTGAAGATCTTCTCGCTCTTGACGAAATAGTCAGGCGTGAATCCCCACATATTCATGGAGCATAGTGACTTAGCTACCAACTCGATGTGCTTCTCACCTGTTACGGAGTTGTCGCCGTATACCTTCCCATCGTCCTCCTTTGCAATATTGAGGCACTCTACTATGCCGGTAAGGTTCTGCTCCTTGTCGTATGAACAGATTCCCCTTGACACACCACCAGATTCTGAGAGTGTATGGTCAAGTTCGAAACCTACAATGCTATAGACTCCCTCGCTTCCCTCATGAGCGCGAAGCCAGTCTCCGAGAATCCGGAAAGAATCCTTGCCGTAGTAGTCGTCACCGTTGATCACTGCAAACGGCTCGTGGATCACGTCCTTTGCCATAAGTACTGCATGTGCGGTACCCCAAGGTTTCTGCCTTTCTGGATTGAGGGTAAATCCTGCGGGTATCTTGTTTAGCTCCTGAGTTACGAATACAAACTCAAGAGGACTGCCGTCAAGGCATTTTACATGGCTGTATTTCTCTCTTACCGTCTTCTCGAATTCATCCTTGAAATATTCGCGTACAACGTATACGACCTTGCCGAAACCGGCGTGTACTGCATCGTAGATTGAGTAGTCGATGATAGTCTCCCCACTGGGGCCGAGGCCGTCCATCTGCTTGAGGCCACCATACCTGCTGCCCATTCCGGCTGCAAGTACCAATAATGTAGGTTTCATTTCTGTATAATGTTTTATATCAAACTGCATAATTTACGGTTGTACCGTTCGACAAATTTAGCTATTTTTGTCATTCATTCCTCTACAGACAATGGGAAAATTCAAAGAGTTGTGGAACGGCCCGCAGAAGTCTTTTTTTCGGTATGCAATATTCGCTACCGGCATCTTCCTATTGTCAGTTGGCTTTCTTCGGGAAGAGAATGCAGTACGTTGGATCCGGGCAGAGATAGAACTCCGCAGACAAGATAGACAGATACGGCGCTACCGAGAGGAGATAGCCGATATGGACCGACAGATCAAGAGGCTTTCCAATGACCGCGATACTCTTGAGCAGTTTGCCCGAGAGAATTTCTACTTCCATCGTCCCGATGAGGATGTCTATATCTACAGGAAATAAAGAGGTTTGGTCTTTTCCTGACGCGATGGCATCCTTAGATTCCATCCTCTTGTGCTTATATCTTTATTGAACAGAACCCTTAATGTAATGACGTCTCATATCGCATATTTATATATGACGTTATGAGTATTGAGACGTCTTGGCTTGAGCCTGCCACTTGCTATATGTAGCATACCTATGACTCTTCCGATGAGGTTGAGGGATTCCACATGCAGTAGGGGACCTTGGCCAAGCTTGCATTGTAATAGCGGCTGTCTCCTGTGACTTCCTTGCCAAGCCAAGACGGCCTCTCGAAGTCCTCGTCCTCTGAGCGAAGTTCAATCTCTGCCACGACAAGTCCCTCGTTGTTGCCGTGAAACTCGTCCACTTCGAAAGTATGTCCTTTGTGGTCAACGAGATAGCGCCGTTTGTCGATAGCGCCTTTTTCGCATAGCCTAAGAAGATCCTCGGCATCTTTCAGTGGGATTCCCTTCTCCCATTCGAAGCGTGACATACCTTTACTGTCACCGACTCCTTTTATAGTTATGTAGCCTTTGTCGTCCCGTATGCGGATTCGTACCGTCCTCTCGGGTGTGGAGCATATATAGCCCTGACAGATCCTTGTGGATGACTTCGCAAGGCTCTTGAATTCTCCTGATACCAAAAATTTTCTTTCTATTTCAATAGCCATAGTTGCGATATAAAATCCAAACTTAGGATCTGATCGGTTGCAAGCTTATTCTTTGGGAACGAGGGCAAATGTGAGGTCGCCCTTGCAGCAAAGCTTGCCTCGAACCTCAAGTTTGGCCGAGCAGAAGTATAGATTGCCACGCTGCTCGTTGAGCTTTGCGCTGATCTCACATACATCACCTGGCTTTACAAGGTTCTTGAAGCGAACCTTGTCTATGCCGGCATAGAATGTGAGGTGGCCGGGTATTGCGTCCTTTACGAGTACAGCACAACTCTGTGCCATGATCTCGCACTGGATAACCCCCGGCACAATAGGATTGCCGGGAAAGTGTCCCCTGCAGAAGAATTCGTCGTCCTTGATTGTGTACTTGCAGTGCGCAACCCCGTTCTCGTCAATTTCCGCCTCATCTATAAGAAGCATAGGCTCTCTGTGAGGAAGAAATTTCTTGATATCGTCTTTATTCATGATTTAGGTTTGTAATATTTAGTCTTTGTATTTGCGGAAAGCTATGCAGGCATCGTGTCCGCCAAATCCCAATGAATCGGAGATTCCGATAGTTACTTCTGTCTCCACAGCCTTGTTGGGCGTGTAATCAAGGTCGCACTCCGGATCCGGTGTGTCGAGATTGATAGTAGGAGGGATGACGTTGTCCTTGACTGCCATTATGGTTGCTATTGCCTCAGCGGCACCTGCAGCTCCGAGCATATGTCCTGTCATGGATTTGATGGAACTGATGTGTGTCTTGTATGCGTAGTCTCCGAGTGCAAGCTTGTAAGCCTGAGTCTCGGCAGCGTCATTGAGTTTGGTGCCGGTACCGTGGGCATTGATATAGAGCTTGTCGGTGTCCTTATTGAATCCAGCCTCCTCAAGTGCAATCTCTATACATTTTGCCTGTGTAGTGCCGTCAGGCCTCGGTGCAGTCGCGTGGTATGCATCGCATGTGTTGCCGTAGCCTACCATCTCTGCATAGATATGAGCACCGCGTGCTTTTGCATGCTCAAGTTCTTCAAGCACAATCACCCCGGCACCTTCTCCCATGACGAATCCGGCCCTGTTGGCGTTGAACGGAAGCGATGCATATTTAGGATTCTCTGCCTTGGAGAGAGCCTTTGCATTTGCGAAGCCGGCGATTCCGAGAGGAATAGTAGCTGATTCGCTGCCTCCAGTTATGATGGCGTCTGCATATCCGTGTCTGATGGCCCTGAATGCTTCACCTATATTGTTGGTAGATGTAGCACAGGCTGTCACTATGTCAAGGCATGGCCCCTCAGCGTGGTTCTTGATGGCGATGTTGCCAGCAGCCATGTTGGAGATCATTGTCGGGATGAATAGAGGTGATACCCACTGTCCTGCAGGATCGTTTACCATCTTCATTGTCTCCCTAAACTGGATCTCGAAGCCACCGATACCGGAGCCTACATATACTCCGAGGCGGAAAGGATCGATGTTCTGTCCTTCGCCTTCACTCTTGAGCCCGGAGTCATTCATAGCCTGGAAGGCTGCTGCCACTCCGAACTGGGTGAATTTGTCCTGCTTCCTGATGAAGCCCTTGTCCATGCCATAATCTTCGCCCTTGAAATCCTTGACTTTGCCTGCTATCTTGACTAACATGCTGTCCTCGGGCAGGTCATGGATATAGTCTATTCCACAGACACCGCTTACAAGGTTGTTCCAAAATGTTTTCGTGTCATTTCCGACAGGGGAGATAATACCCATGCCTGTCACTACGACTCGTCTTGCCATAAATCTCTGTAAGTGTGTTGTTAATAAATGAGTGAGGGAGCGTTCTTGAGAAGCTTTTCAGCTCCGCCCATGATGTCTTCTACAATATCTTTGGCTGTCTCTGTCTTTCTGATCATGCCGGCAACCTCTCCTGCAAGATAGCTGCCCATGTTGTCACCGTCAAATACGGCTTTGCGGAGTGAACCCTTGCCAAATTCAAGTACTTCTTCTTTAGAGACAGCAGGGTCATATTCCATCTTGAAGAATTTCTTAGAGAACGGATTCTTAAGGCAGCGGCAGGCATCTCCAAATGACTTTCCTGTGACGATAGTGCTGATATCCGATGCCTTGATGAGCTTCTCCTTGTAGTTCGGATGTACATGGCATTCATCTGCAACAAGGAATCTTGTGCCTACCTGTACGCCTACAGCTCCGAGCATGAAGGCAGCGGCTGCGCCCCTTCCATCGAAAATGCCGCCTGCAGCCATCACAGGGATGTCAAGGGCGTCAACTATCTGCGGTACGAGAGGCATTGTATGCAGATCGCCGACATGTCCGCCAGACTCTGCACCTTCTGCCACAACGGCAGCGGCACCGAGTTCCTGCATCTTGAGCGCATATGCTATGGATGCCACGACAGGGATTACTGTTATGCCTGCGGCTTTCCATTTATCCATGTAGATACCGGGGGAGCCTGCTCCTGTTGTCAGGATCTTGACACCCTCTTCTACTACCATGTCTGCGATCTCTCCGGCATTGGGTGCAGCCAGCATAATGTTGACTCCGAAAGGTTTGTCAGTCAGCTGACGGCATTTGTGAATCTCTTCCCTCACAGCCTCTGTGCCGAAGTTGATGGACGAGATAAGGCCGAGTCCGCCTGCATTTGATACAGCAGCGGCAAGTTTAGCGTCGGCAATCCATGCCATACCACCCTGGAACAGAGGGTATTTGATGCCGAGCATATCGCAAATTGGACTTTTTATCATAATGATGATTATTGTTTGTCAAAGTGTAAATATACTCAATTTTACCATTCAATCACAGCCGCACCGGACAGAAGACCGGCACCGAAGGCGCTGAAGACCAGTACGTCTCCGCTTTTGAACATTCCTTTCCTGTTGCATTCGTCAAGAAGGATCGTGCAGGAAGCGGAAGAGGAGTTGCCATGGTCGGAGATGTTGGACGGGAATTTCTCTTCCGGTTCACCGAGATATTGCTTGATTGCATCGATGATCCTCTGATTGGCCTGATGAATCATGTAATAGCTTACCTGGTTCTTGGTCATTCCAAGCTCGGCAAGAAGAGCCTCGACTTCAGTAGTGGAAGCGCTGACTGCGAACTTGAATACCTCACGACCGCGCATCTGCAGGGGCACTGTCTCTTCCTGTTTTGTGACATACGGAGTAGGGAGCAATTTCTGCTTCTCCCAAATTTTCTGTGTTGACGGCTGTGCGTGTAGTCGTATACCCTTCAAGTTGTCGCCTTTGGTAAATACCACTGCACCGGCTCCGTCTCCAAAGAGAACGCAGGTAGACCTGTCGCTCCAGTCTGTCATTCTGGTCGGCTCTTCAGCGCACACTATGAGGATATTCCTTGCTTTGCCGCTCTTGAAATGCGAATCGGCAATATCCATCGCGAATACGAAGCCAGGACAGGCGCAGTTGATGTCGATGCAGGGACAAGTGAGGCCGAGTTTTTCGGCTATAATGCAGCTCAGTCCAGGAGTCACGTTCTCATTTACTACATTTGAACATATGAGGTAGTCTATGTCTTCAGCCTTGACGCCCGCCATATCCATTGCATTTGAACAAGCTTGAGCACCAAGGTCTTCAATGTTCTCGTCGCTGATCACGTGCCTGCTTCTGATGCCTGTGCGTGGGATTATCCATTCATCGCTCGTATCGAGGAACTCGGAGAGCATGTCATTCGTGACAACCTTCTTGGGAAGAGCGCTTCCCGTACCGATAATTTTCATCTGTGTTCCGTTTATGTTTTAATACATCTGTCGTTGCAAAGTTAGGCCTATTTGCGCGAAATAACGGCATTATAAGCCAATTGTAATAAAATTAGCGTGCTGACAGTATGTAAAATGCCCCAAAATGCTAAAATCCAAATAGGCTCTCTTCTTAATTGCCGAAGTCAGCCGCATCAATGATTTCCCTTCTTGTTCTTCGTGCGTCTGTCTTCCCGAAGTCTTGAGACGCTTTCCACAAGCAGTTGGTCTGCGAGGATTCCCCTTGCCGCAAGGACATCCAGGATCACGCATACGAGAGGGAATACGACATTGAGGCGGTAGATAATTTTTGCCCCTCCTTCGGCCGCTGCATGGAGATTGACGAAGAATTCCGCTCCGAGCCAGATCTGGAATCCGAGTGTTACAAGTGCTGTCAGGATAGTGGTCCTATACTGGAAAACCCTTATCTTATAGGTGGTTATAGATAGGATCTCTAAAATGAGAATGATGATTAGCAGGATTGCAAAAGGAGCGTATGTAAGATATTTGTATTCTTCCATCACCGCCCCGTCTGAAGTGTAGGCCACTGCCTTGACGCTCAGCAGCATCACTAATGTAAGGATTGCCGATACGGCAAGATATAAAGTCTGAACTCTTTGCCACATGATATTCGTTTTTTATCCGCTTGCAAAATTACTCAAATTTTCAAAAGTGTTCCTAAATTTGGAGTTGGGATTAAACGCTAAATTATGGAAAGAAGTGTAGATCGGCTTGCCCGGTATATAATATACGGAGTGGTGTCAGCAGTCGTGCTGGCATTATGCTGGTATTTTAGAAGTGTCCTCATATATATAATTATAGCAGCGGTAGTCTCGTTGCTCGGTAAGCCGGTAATGCATCTGCTCGGTAAGATTCACCTCAGGAAGAAGTCGGCCCCGCCCTGGCTGCTTGCGATAGTTGCGCTATTCCTTATTCTTGGCATCTTCCTCTTTATCTTCACGAGGATAATTCCTGTTGTGGTGGGGATTGTTCAGAGTATAAGCGACAATTTCTCCAATTCGGACTATTCCCTCCCAGTCGATGCTTTCATGATGACTGTGGACAATGTCAATGCCTGGCTTATCTCGCATTTTCCCCAGTTCGGACCAGATTTCAAGATCGAGAATGCTGTTGGGAAGTTTATAAGCAATGTCTTTGATTTCGGATCGATACCGTCACTTATAGAACAGGTGGCTTCATATTTTGTCTCATTCGGAGTCGGGATTTTCTCCGTCGTATTTATCTCTTTCTTCTTTATCAAAGACCCTACACTCTTCCGCAAGATAATCGGTGCTTTAGTGCCAGACCGAATCGAGAGCAGGGTCATAGAGTCAATAGGGGAGATGGAGTATCTGCTCTCACGTTATTTCGCTGGTCTGCTTATAGAGGTTCTTGGGGTTGCGGTTCTGGATTTCTTCGGGCTGTGGCTCGTAGCAGGCATCGGATTCAATGCTTCGGTCGGCATCGCCTTTATTGCCGGTATTATGAATATTATCCCTTATGTAGGTCCTCTCGTCGGTACAATCATCGGCACTATCCTTGCCATGGTCCTGAAGTTCAGCGTTGCCGGACTGTCGGTCAATTTCTGGGGATTCATTATCCTGTTAATAGTGATATTCTATGTAACGCAGCTTGTTGACAATTTTGTGTATCAGCCTCTTATATATTCTACCAGCATCAAGGCCAAGCCACTTGAGATCTTCATCGTGCTTCTTGTGGCAGGTAATCTCGGCGGTATTCTCGGAATGCTTGTGGCAATCCCGGCCTATACGGTAGTGAGGGTGATTGCGAGTCGCTTCTTCTATCACATCAAGGCTATAAGACGTCTTATTCCAGAAGAAAAGCCTAATGAGTGAGGCTGTGTAAGTACGCTTCCTGAGTCTCGTCTCAGCGAAGTACTGGGCTTCTTTCTCGGGCATACGCAGAGTCTCGAAACTCCGACTTATATGGAAATTATAAAATTATACATAAAAATGAGACATATTCACCCGCTATCTTTTGCCGTGCCTTTTGCAGCGGTCCTGCTACTTGTCGCTGCAGCTTCCATCCCGGCAGCTGCAAAGTCATGGAAAGTAGCCGATGGAGCACCGGCTGCTGAGCCTGCAATGACATGCAGATATGCAGTCAGGGATACTTGCAGCCTGTACCTGGACTTTTATCCGCCAACTCTTGGTAGTAATAGCTGTCCAGTGAGCGGCCACGCATGCCTTTCATCGCACAGTAGTGTCCCATCTCCAAGCACCCAGGGCTGCCACGCATGTCCTGCATCAGAGTTGCAGAGAAGCACAGTCAAGCCAGCAATCCTGTTCGCTTTCGGAGGCGGCTTTGTCTCGGGGGAGAGAGACAGGCTGCATTATCGCCAGTGGATACAGAGACTCAATGATGAGGGATATCCAGTATTCTCCATAGACTATCGTCTTGGCCTGAAAGGGCAAAATGTCAAAGGTGTCAAGATGATAGGGGCAATCGGCAAGGCTATCGACATCGGTGTCGAGGATATGTATTCGGCAACAGCGTATATTGTGAACAATGCTGCCAAGTTCGGGATTGATCCAAAGAGGATAGTCGTATGCGGCTCTTCTGCCGGAGCGATCATAGCAATGCAGGCTGAATATGACCTTTGTAACGGCTACGGCCCTGTATCCGTATTACCCGAAGGTTTCAGATATGCAGGAGTCATGTCTTTCTCTGGGGCAATCTTCTCCACTCATGGTAAGGTGCGTTATGCCGAACCTCCCGCTCCGCAGCTTCTGTTGCACGGTACTGCTGACAAAGTTGTGACATACAAGAAGATACGCCTGTTCAATATCGGCCTGTTCGGCTCCGATGCAATTGCCCGCAGACTCAACAAAGAAGGATATCCTTACACAATAGTGAGATACAAGGATCATGGACATGATATTGCTGACCTGATGTATTTTACACTTCCGGACCAACTCCGCTTTCTGGATGAGTTGTCTGAAGGTAGAGTAAGGACGGCAGACATCTTCAGCGATGACCCTGCCGTCCCATTCGGTGATGCCGTACGAAACCTTAAGGAACTATATTGATCTTCTGCTTCGGCATTTAATGCGACCGCTCAAAGCCGCTGTCTGTAAGTCATGCAAAGAATGCTATATCAATCCGGCTTCTTGCGTTAAATCCTTACTGGAGATTCGTTCTCAGTCGTCCTCAAATAGAGTCATTTGCACTGAGAGTATCCAGTGAGAGCCTTACTAAGTCGCGGACCAGAGGCTTGTAGTCTGTATTGCTGTTCTTGAGATAACGGTTGGCGATGGCGCAGCAAACCGTACCTGCCTCGTGACCGAGTAGGGCAGCCATACCTGCAACTGCCGAACTTTCCATCTCGAAATTGGTGATCCTGTAGCCGTTATGTCTGAATGTCTCAAACTTTTCGAGCATATCAGGCATGGAGAGAGGCAGTCTTACGACTCGTCCTTGAGGCCCGTAGAAGCCTTGAGCAGATATGGTTACTCCTGGTACTGTCTTTCCTCGGAAAGCTTCGGTGAGCCTCTGTCCGGCCCTTACAAAATATGGAGATCCGATGTGCCTGTTCCAACCTACATGTGCCTTGAAAGCTTCTTCCATGTCTTCGAGGTTGAATTTCTCTCTCCCTGCGTACCAGTTCATAAGCCCGTCGCAGCCTACGGAAATCTCCGAGAATATGTATGAGCCTACTGGTATGTCTGGCTGGATTGCCCCACAAGTGCCTATGCGAAGGATCGTGAGCCGTCTGTGCCCTGGTCGTACTTGCCTTGTGCCGAAATCCACATTGGCAAGGGCGTCAAGCTCTGTCATCACGATGTCGATATTGTCTGTACCGATACCTGTCGACAAGACTGTGATCCTCTCACCTTTGTATTTGCCCGTGATGGATACGAATTCTCTGGATGCTCTTCGGAATTCCTTGTCTTCGAGAAATTCTCCGACCATATCCACTCTGCCTGGATCGCCTACGAGTATTACCTTGTCAGCCAATTCCTCTGGCTTTAAGTGTATATGGAATGCCGAGCCGTCCGCGTTGATAATAAGTTCTGATTCGGGTATTTTCATGCTTTGCAACGTTTTGATTATTCTGCTAATATAAGAATAATCCTCGTTACAAGCAGCTAACTATACAAAAAAACCGTCTGAGACCTGCTCAAACGGCTTCTTATGCATGTTAGACTTCTTCGAGTATATAAGACGTAAGTTGGGCAGCATTGTCAGCTATCTTCCAAGGATGCCCAGATTCAAGCTCCTCTCGCGAGCGGAAACCCCATGTCACTCCGACAGTTCTGACACCGGCATTTGCCCCAGTCTGCATATCCACATCAGAGTCTCCTACATAGATGACCTCTTCCTTGCGTATGTCAGGGACTACTGCCATTATGTCGTATACTATCTTAGGGTCGGGTTTGATCGGCTGGCCTTCCCTCTGTCCGAGTATCTTGATGAAGTGTATATTCCCGAAGAAATGTGCGACTAACTCTTCGGCCCCACGCTGGTATTTGTTGGATGCGAGAGCAGGCATTATCCCTTTCTCACTGATCTTTCCGAGCATCTTGGTTATCCCGTCATACGGCTTTGTGAAGTCGCAGATATGTGCTTCGTAATGCGCTATGAAATACTTCTTCATCTCCGCTATGGTCTTCTCATCGTCCATGCCTTGGGGAACGGCTCCTTTGAATAGGTTATATATTCCCCTTCCGCAGAGAGTATAGTAATCATTGATTGGCCTCGTGGGAAAACCGCATTTCTCCAAGGCGTAGTTGGTGGCGTTGCCGAGATCTTCTACCGTGTTGAGCAGTGTCCCGTCCAGATCGAAAATAACAAGTCTTGTACTCATAAGTCTCCTCTAAACTGTAACTGTGTCTTTGCTTCTTTGCAGGCTGACTGTAGTACCTTGCTCGTCAGGAGTCAGGCCTATCTTGAGTGTGCGGATCTCCTTGTCATGGCTTCCGTAAGTTGTCCTGTCAGATATGATGAACTCGGATACGGGGTCTTCAATATATTTCATGACAGCCCGTCTGAGTGGCCTTGCTCCGTATGCCGGGTCGTATCCAGCCTCTGCAGTGAGCCGCTTTGCACCAGCTGAGATGCTGAGTCTGTAACCGGCTTCAAGTGCCCTTTTCTTGAGATCCTTCAACTCAATGTCTATTATTCGGCCGAGATCATCCCTGTCAAGAGAACGGAAGAATACCTTCTCGTCGACCCTGTTGATGAATTCCGGAGGAAATACTTTCTTGACGGCATTCTCGAGCACCATCTGTCTATCAATTTCCACGTCATGTCCAGAGGTGCGAAATCCGATACCGTGCCCGTATTCTGCTATCTCGCGGCTGCCGACATTCGATGTCATGATGACAATAGTATTCTTGAAACTTACTGTCCGGCCTTCGCTGTCAGTTAGACGACCATCGTCAAGTACCTGCAGCAGAAGGTTGAAAATGTCAGGGTGGGCTTTCTCTATCTCGTCAAGAAGCACGACGGAGTAGGGCTTGCGTCTTACTCTCTCGCTAAGCTGGCCGCCTTCCTCATAGCCTACATATCCAGGAGGCGCACCGATAAGACGAGAGACGGTGAATTTCTCCGTATACTCGCTCATGTCAATCCGAACCATATTGTCCTCGGAGTCAAACAGATATTCTGCAATTCTCTTGGCCAGTTCTGTCTTGCCGACTCCGGTAGGACCGAAGAAAAGGAAAGAACCGATAGGCCTTCCAGGGTCTTTAAGTCCTGCCCTGTTCCTTTGTATGGCGCTTACTACCGTGTCTATAGCTTCGTCCTGGCCGATGATCCGGCTTTTGAGCCTTTCTCTCATCTTTATCAGCCGATTGCCTTCTGACTCGGCTACCTTGTTGACGGGAATTCCTGTCATCTTGGATACAACTGTAGCTATGTCCTCCTCGTATACAGTGGCTTTCCTTGTCTTGGCTGCCTTACTTGTATCTTTCTTGACGCCAGAGCGGAGTCTTACCATCGATCCGGCTTCATCCATAGCGTCAATTGCCTTGTCCGGCAGGTTGAGATCAGGTACATAACGGTCAGTAAGTCTTACACAAGCCTCTATCGCCCCTTGGGTAAAGGCGACATTATGGAAAGCCTCATAACTCGGCTTGAGCCTCTGGAGTATCTCCGTAGACTCAGCAATGTCGGTAGCCTCGACGATAATCTTCTGGAAACGTCTGTCAAGAGCCCCATCTTTCTCGACAATCTTGGTAAACTCGTCCAAGGTGGTAGCTCCGATGCACTGGATTTCACCTCTTGCGAGGGCAGGCTTGAGCATATTTGCCGCATCGAGGCTTCCGTTACCTCCTCCGGCACCCACAATGGTATGAAATTCATCGATGAAGAGTATAAGGTTCGGATCTTCGCTTGCTGCCTTGATGATGCTCTTGAGCCTTTTCTCGAAGTCACCACGGTATTTGGTTCCGGCTACGACAGAGGCTATATCCAGTGATATTATTCTCTTCTGGGCAAGTACAGGGGAAATGCTGCCGTCTGCGATCTTGAGCGCGATTCCTTCGACAATTGCTGATTTGCCTACCCCAGGCTCTCCTATGAGCATAGGATTGTTCTTCTTGCGTCTTCCGAGGATCTCGATTACTCTTGAGATCTCCTTGTCTCGTCCTACCACCGGATCGAGCTTTCCTTCGGCAGCTGCCTTGGTAAGGTCCGTACCGAACTCGCTTATGTCGTCCTTTTGTTCAGGCTTGGAACTGTCAGTAGTATCTTCGGTCTCTTCTTCTCCTTCAGTCTTGGGTGTATGCTTTGCGAGCATGCCATTCTTCTCCATATAAGAGAGGATAGCGGCATAGTCTATTCCTATATTGCGCAGATAAGCAGCACCATAGCTTCCGGTAGCACGACACAGTGCCAAAAGGAGGTGTACTGACATTGCATGGCCGCACTTCAGTCTTGTGGCTTCCATGACCGCAAGGCTAAGAACATTCTGACTTCCGCGTGAGAATGTTATATGCTCCATCTCGCTATATGGAATCTCTTCGTTGGTAAATATCCGATTGTCTATGAATACTTTCATTGAGCCGGTATCGACTCCGAGCCCGATGAGAGTACGATATGCGTCATTTTCTTTATGCCTTATAAGTCCGAGGAACAAATGGTCCGGTCCGATCCCGTAGCAGCCTGTCCTCAGAGCTTCCTCCCTTGCAAAATTAATGATTTTGTTAAGTTCTTCTGATATTGATATCTCCATACTTCTATCCCTTCTATAGAAACCTTTGCGTTCCCGGATGCACGGACTATTTCCAAGTAGTACTCCGGAGTCGTCCCATAGCAAACATACGCAAAAACTTCAATATTGCCAGTCCATCACTATCAAAAATGAAGCCGACAGTGTCAAAAGCGCTGCGACCATATGCAATAGTATGGAAAATTATTCCGACATTTGAGGGTTGTTTAGAGCTGTTTAGAAATGGTTTCCGAATTTTTATTATGAGGTTTTTTCGAGGCAATTTATGAAGATTTTTCGAGGTAATTTCGACTTTGGAAGAAGAAGTGTACTGGTGGAGGTACTGGGCTGACGATAATGATGAAAATGGCCGGAAAGGACCATAAAAGAAGAGACGAATCATTTCAAAAACTGCTCTTTGAAGAACGTGCATAATAAAATTATGGCAACTTCTTGATGAGTGAAGGCAAAAATCTAAACAGTCCTAGGACTGAAGTTATACGGTATGGATATACAGGAAAGAAGAAAGAAAGCACTTGAAGGGTTTGCCCGTATTCTTGACATAATGGACAAGCTCAGGGACAAATGCCCTTGGAATGCTGCCCAGACGATGGAGTCTCTACGTCCGATGACAGTCGAGGAAGTCTATGAGCTTTCGGATGCGATCATGAAGAAAGATGACAAGGATCTGGCGAAAGAGCTTGGAGACGTGCTTTTCCATGTCGTCTTCTACTCGAAGATTGCCAGTGAACAGGGAAAGTTCGACATTGCCGATGTGCTTGACAAGGTCTGCGAGAAAATGGTATACAGGCATCCGCATGTATTCTCAGATGTGAAAGTCAGTGATGCGGAACAGGTATCGGAGAATTGGGAGATGCTCAAGACCAAGGAGAAGGACGGCAATGCAAGAGTCCTCTCCGGAGTTCCTGATGCCATGCCTCCGGTATTGAAGGCTCTTGCCATGCAGGACAAGGCGAGAGGAGTCGGGTTTGACTGGGAAGAGCGTTCTCAGGTCTGGGACAAGGTTAAGGAAGAGCAGGCCGAATTTCAAGCCGAACTTCAGGGACTTGACAACGAGGAGGACTGTGTTGATGCGGAGTTTCGTCGTGCAAGGGCTGAGGAGGAGTTGGGAGACTACCTTTTCTCCATTATCAATGCCGCCCGCCTTTACGGCCTCAATCCGGATACTGCGCTTAATAGGACGTGTGACAAGTTCAGACGCCGTTTTACTTATATAGAAGAAAATACAATACGTAAGGGGCGTTCTTTGTCTGAACTTTCGCTTGAGGAGATGGACAAGCTTTGGGACGAGGCCAAGTCAAAAGAGCATAACTGAAATAGATTCCGTTTTCCGGTCTATATCCAGCAGTTGCGCAGTATCCACCATGCCACTATCAACGTAGTGAGGACGAAAACCATGACATTGCCGGTGACGGCATTATAGAATACAGGTTTTTTCTTTCTAAGAAGCCATCCGAGGAGCATAGTTGCAATTATAGGAAGGCAAAGCACGAGAAATGCATTGTATCTCCAGGCTCCGATAATGTCTCCGTGAAGAAGGCAGTGGATGGCGCGTTGAGAGCCGCAGCCAGGGCATTGATATCCGGTGAGCAGGAGAAACGGGCATTTCGGAAACAGCTTGCCTTCTGACGGGTCAAAGGTGAAATATACCAACACCAAAGCCCCTGCACATAGGATTGCTCCTATGCACAGGGGCATTGTTTTATTACTGATAACTTTTCTCAGCTTCAAATTCAAAGGTAAGTGGCCTATATGTTGTATCCGCCTATATATTCACTGACACTGCCCAGACCTATTAGAGCTAGGATAATATATATCACAACTATTGCTACACCGCACAAAAGTGAAATCATGCTCCATTTCTTGGCATCGGCTGAGGCTTTCTCAGCCTCCTCATATCTTCCTTTGTCATACAGTCCGTTGACATCTGAGGCTTTGATTATGCCGACTATGCCGAACGGAAGGCAGCAGAATATAGTAACCAATATAGCCATAATCAGGTAGTTGTCCGGCCTGAGAGGTTTGTTGGGATCGTTCTGGCAGGGATCTGCCTGTGTGTAGAACGTTGATTGAGATGAGGCCTGATTATGCGAGGATGGAGTATTGCCTGTTGATTGTGGCGAGGTCTGATCTTGTTGAGTAGACTCCAAGTAAGTGTTGCCGAGAAGTTCAGCACCGCATTCTGGGCAGAATCTCATGTTGTCATTGATTCTTGCCCCACATTTAGGACAGTAATTCATTTTGATTGGTTTTGAATTCTCTAAGTTAGTAATAATTTCCGCTTATTGGTATATTCTATTGCATTACTATACTGTCATTATTTGGCTCACCAGCAAAGATCAGAGGAAGGCTACCCGAAAATTGTGCATAGCCTGAACATGAAAAATGCCAGATCAGATACACCTCTGAGTTGAGCCCGGAAGCCCTTGATTTTTACTTATTTACTCATGCGGGAAAGTAATGTGCTATTTTATTGTAACTGAAAGAGCTGCCCCGAATCCGAAACGCTCTTCCGGTGCCGGTGCGTAGGAGCATGTCCACCACCGTTCGTCCAATTCCTTAGTTATGGCACGTCTGAGTACACCGTCTCCCTCTCCGTGTATGAAGATGATCTTGCGCCCGAGATGGGACTCGTTGGCTTCCATTACTTGCCGGAATGTCTTTAGCTGCCATTCGAGGTATTTTTCCTTGGGAAGGTCTTTAGGATGCTCCAAAGTTCCTATATGAAGGTCGATTACGAGATATTTGGATAAGGCGCCTCCTGTTCTGCCCACTGTTTTCTTCACAGGCATATGTCCACCCTCATATTTGTCTTCAAGGAAGATGTCCCCTTCTGTAAGGTAATCCGCAAGTGTCGCATCGCTGCCGTCCTGTAGGGGATGTCGTTCGGTTTTGGATTGAACAGTGTAAATCTGCGTATTCTTCTCTTTTTTCTCTTCTTTCTTCATCTGCTTGGCCAAGGCTTTCAGCTCAGACAGATCGTTCAACTTGGACATATTGCTAACTTTTTCGTTTATGTGTAAGTCGTCACAGAGATTAGGTGGCTGCGCTTCTTACAAACAAACTTGTGCCATATTGCTTCCTTTGCGGTATTTCCTTTCTGTAGATCTCTGATACATTGCAGAAAATATTCTACGTAACCATCTCCTTGTTGCGGGGCCGCAGGAGCGAAAACCCCCAGATCGCCTCCTTGAAAAGGAGGTCGGGAGGATTGAAAAGGAGGCCGGGAGGATTGAAAAGGAGGTCGGGATTGAAAAGGAGGCCGAGATTGAGCCTGCTGCTACAATTGAACGCATTAGCGTTCAATTGTAGCCTCTCGGTCCGGCCCCAACGATATGATCGTCACGCCTACACCGATATATTCCTCGATAAATCGCAGATACTTCTTGAATGCCTGAGGAAGATCATTTTCATTGCGGATACCTGTAAGATCCTTGTTCCAACCCTCGAACTCGGTATATACAGGAGTAATCTTCGCTTCAGTGTCGAACGGAAAACGGTCAGTCTCCTTGCCATCAATTATATAAGAAGTGCAGACTTTGATCTTGTCGAAGCTGTCCAAGCAGTCTGATTTCATCATGATAAGGTCAGTGACACCGTCAATCATTACTGTGTATTTGAGAGCTACAAGGTCTAGCCACCCTGTTCTTCTCGGCCTGCCGGTGACGGCACCGAACTCATGTCCTATCTTTCTGAGCTTCTCACCTGTCTCGTCAAAGAGTTCTGTCGGGAAGGGGCCGCTTCCGACTCGTGTACAATAGGCTTTGAATATGCCGTATACATGGCCGATCTTTGAAGGAGGTACACCTAATCCTGTACAGACACCTCCTATAGTTGTAGAAGATGAGGTGACGAAAGGATAAGATCCGTAATCAATATCAAGCAGTGAGCCCTGTGCTCCCTCTGCAAGCATAGGCTTCTCCTCAAGCCAACTGTTTACTGCATATTCGCAGTCAACAAGCTCAAAACCCTTAAGAAAATCAATCGCTGACATCCACTCTGCCTCTCCCTTTTCTGGGTCACAGTCGAATGCGAGATCCTTCAGAAGCTGCAGATGCCTTGACTTAAGCTTCTCGAACCTGCTCTTGAAGTCAGGAGCGAGAATATCACCGACTCTTAGGCCGTGACGGCTGATCTTGTCAGTATAGGTAGGCCCTATTCCCTTGAGCGTAGATCCGATCTTCGCTTTCCCGGCTGCAGCCTCATAGGCAGCATCGAGAAGCCTGTGGGTCGGCAGGATAAGATGCGCCTTCTTGGAGACCGCTATCTTCTTGACCGGGTCTATTCCCATCTTGGCCACATTGCCGCATTCTTCCCTGAAAGTCACAGGATCGAGAACCACTCCGTTGCCGATGAAATTCATCGAGCCCTCACGGAAGATTCCAGATGGAATGCTCCTTACAACGAACACATGGCCGTCAAAATGAAGTGAATGTCCGGCATTCGGTCCGCCCTGAAATCTAGCAACTGCCGGATAACGTCCAGCAAGCACGTCAACTATCTTACCTTTGCCTTCATCGCCCCACTGGAGGCCGAGAACTACGTCAAGTTTCATATTGATGATTGTGTAATTTCTTGTATAAATGTCTAATCGGCAAGTCAGAACGGTAGGTCGTCCGTTCCAGCCCCTTCGGTTGTCCTTGGAGCTTGGGCTGGTGCTGCCGAGACTTCACTTCGACTAGTATCTTCACCTGCTCTTGCCTGAGAGTCGGATCTTCGTCCGAGCAACTGTATAGCATCTGCCATGATCTCTGTGCGGTATTGCGTATTGCCGCCTTTGTCAGTGTAGGAGCGGGTGCGAATCCGTCCTTCTACATATATCTGAGTGCCTTTGTGAATGAATTTCTCGGCCAGATCTGCGAGAGCCCGCCAAGCTACGATATTGTGCCATTCTGTAATCTCAGCCGGCTTGCCGCTTCGGTCACGGTATTTCTCCGTGGTTGCCAAAGAAAAAGAGGCCACTTTGGGATTGACTTCTTGAGGCCCGGTCTCCGACTTAAGATAGCGGATCTCAGGCTCTTTGCCCACATTGCCTATCAGCATTACTTTGTTCAGTGACATAGAGGGAATCAGAATAAATACCGGCTATAAGTACCGGCATACGAATTTAGTAAATTATTTTGGATCACCGTATATGACTCTTTCCATTTCCTTAAGGTTGGGAGACTTTCCGGTAAGTCTTCCATATCCTGTAAGTGCTTGATAGAAAAGCCATGTCTTGCCAGAGATGTACTGAGCTCCGAACTCTTCGACCCTCTTCCTGTCAAATGCCGGAGTCTTGTAGTTGGCTTCGAGTATTACCTTGCTGGGGCGTGGCCATTTGTACCTGTCTTCTCCCTCATAGTCGGCTGCATCCAGAGTATCTATGGCGTCGAGCCTCACAGGAAGGGTATATATCATCAGGTCACATTCGCGGAAAGCATCCTTGAAATCTGACATTCTGTCAATGATGAAATTGTATTCCGGAAGCCTGGCCGAGAAAGCTGCCGCCTTGTCCTCACTTCTGTTCATGATAGCTGTGTTGAAGCCAAGCTCCGCTGTTGCCACCGCAGCAGCCATACCGGCTCCTCCGCATCCCACAATTAGTGCAATCGGCTTGCGAGCAAACATGGCTCCTGCTGCCTGACGAAAATACTGGTGGGCCTTGATGTGGGCCGCGTCTCCGTAAGTCTCTCTAAGCTTGTCTATAAGGCCTGGGAAATAAGCCTGGCATATACTAAGTATAATACCCGTGAAGTCAGAGTTGTCAGCCAACAGACCTTTGTCAGTCTTGACAATTATATTGGCAGCTCCTGTCTTGCCACAATATGAAGTACATAGATCAGCCTTGGATAGAGCCAGAGTCTTGAAAGGGGCGGTAACATTGATCCCATCGTAGAAGTCTGTAAACTTCTGCCATGACTCGGAGAAATCATTTCCTTCTATAAGGCTGTAACTGTATTCATCTCCGTAGGCAGCCTTGAATAGAGCAGGACTGAGAGATGTAGCGATCGGGTCGCCAATCAAGCCGAACTTTTTCATTTGCATTGTCTTTGACGTACAGCCTCATATGCAAGGATTGCAGCTGACGCGGATACATTGAGCGAATCAACAACCCCGAGCATCGGGATTCTTATATGTGCATCGGCGGCCTTCCTCCATATATCCGTAAGGCCGTCAGCCTCACTGCCGAGCACTATCGCGGTACCGCATTTCATGTCAGTATCGTAGTACCACTCAGAATCCTGAAGTTGGGCCGTGTAGATCCGGATGCTGTGAGATTTTAGCCAGAATATCGCATCTTCTGAGGTGGTGGCGACGGTCGGTACTGTAAATGCGGCCCCGAGACTTGCCCTTATCAGGTTGGGATTATATAGATCTGTGAGCGGGTCACATATTATGACAGCATCAGCACCGGCAGCATCTGCGGTCCTTAACAGCGCACCCAGATTGCCGGGCTTCTCCACGCTTTCGGCCACAAGTATGAGGGGAGCGTCTTCTAACTTTATGTCGCTCAAACTCAGTGTTTTTGCCCGGACGGTTGCCATGACACCTTCCGTGCTTCCTCTGACGGCAGCCTTGGAATATGCATATCCGTCAAGAAGAATAATGTCTGAAACTCCGTTGCACCTGGCTACAATCTCCGCCCTTTCGGCCTCAGAGGTTATTTCAGTGCAGAAATAAAGAGTATCAATACTATAGCCTCCTGTAGCACAGCGGAGAACTTCCCGCTTGCCCTCAACGGCAAAAAGCCCCCTTTCTCTCCTTGTTCGCGAACTTTCCCAAAGATCGGCTAAGGCCTTTACCTTGGGATTGCGTGCGGATGTTATGACAGTACAGTCGCTCATCAGGCCAAGCCTCAGTCTTTGGCCTTTGTAAGGCTTTTCTCCGGCCTCATCTGTGGGAACAAAAGCACATCCTGGATGGTATTCTTGCCTGTCATCAGCATTGTAAGACGGTCAATGCCCATGCCGAGACCTGATGTAGGAGGCATTCCGTATTCGAGAGCTCTGAGGAAGTCGTAGTCAATGTACATAGCCTCGTCATCGCCGTTGCTCTTGAGTCTTGCCTGCTCCTCAAACCTCTCCCTCTGGTCAATAGGATCGTTAAGTTCGGAATAAGCATTTGCAAGCTCATGTCCGCAAACGAACAGCTCGAATCTTTCTGTAAGGGTAGGGTCATTGCGATGCCTCTTGGTAAGTGGAGACATCTCTACCGGGTAATCGGTAACAAACGTGGGCTGTATGAAATGTTTCTCGCAGAATTCTCCGAAGATCGCATCTATAAGCTTGCCGACTCCCATAGAAGGCTCAGTCGCTACACCCAATTTCTTACATGTCTGCCTAAGCTGATCCGCATCCATTCCTTTTACGTCTACTCCGGCGTATTCCTTGATGGCTTCAAGGATAGGAATCCTCTTGTATGGAGCCTTGAAATCAATCTCCACACCATCATTGATGACTGTAGTCTTGCCGTACAGGGTCATCGCGATCTTCTCCAGAAGTCCTTCGATGAAATTCATCATCCATATATAATCCTTGTACGCGACGTAGATCTCCATGCAGGTGAACTCTGGGTTGTGAGTCTTGTCCATGCCCTCATTCCTGAAATCCTTGGCAAATTCATATACCCCGTCATAGCCTCCCACGATAAGGCGCTTGAGATACAGCTCATTGGCAATCCTGAGGTAAAGCGGAATGTCAAGGGCGTTGTGGTGTGTGACGAAAGGACGGGCTGTGGCGCCTCCGGGAATTGACTGCAGAATAGGGGTCTCCACTTCAAGACACCCGGCATTGTTGAAATATTCCCTCATGGTAGCTATGATCTTGGCTCTCTTCACGAAAATGTCCTTTACCTGAGGGTTGACGATCAAATCTACATATCTCTGCCTGTATCTGAGTTCAGGGTCGGTGAAGGCATCGTGTACCTTTCCGTCTGCCTCCTTGACTACAGGAAGGACTTTCAGAGACTTGCTCAAGACGGTAAGCTCCTTTGCGTGCACGGTAAGCTGTCCTGTCTGTGTGTGGAAGGCAAAGCCCTTGATGCCTACGATATCTCCTATATCGAGCAGCCTCTTGAATACGGTATTGTACATGGTCTTGTCTTCTCCAGGGCAGATCTCGTCGCGCTTGACATATACCTGTATCCTGCCGGTAGAGTCCTGTAGCTCCATGAATGAGGCTGCGCCCATGATCCTGCGTGACATGATCCTGCCTGCTATGCAGACATCCTGGAAATTACCTTTCTGCGGGTCATATCCTTGCTCTATCTCTTTTGATGTGGCATTCACCGGATACAGTGCTGCCGGATATGGTTCTATACCGAGTTCTCTCAATTTCGCCAGCGATTCTCTGCGGATCTTCTCCTGTTCGCTGAATTCCATGTTTCCCATATTCTTGCTAAAGTGTTGATTCTGCAAAAGTACTGCTTTTAGCAAAATCAACCAAATAACACGGCTCTGGTTTGTGCAAGATTTGACGGGATACCAGTTCGGCAAATTAAAATAAATACGGTATATTTGTATACTATGTCTAAAGAAAAAGAATGGAGGCTGAGGCCTCAGGCGGATCCGGAGATAGTGGCCAGGCTTTCGGCAGAGCTTGGGATAGATCCTGTGTTGGCCGCCTTGCTTGTGTGCAGGGGAGTGAAGACATTTTCCGAAGCCAGGTCATTCTTCCGTCCTGAGCTTTCCGCTCTGCATGACCCGTTCCTGATGAAAGATATGGACAAGGCAGTGGAGAGATTGGAGCGTGCGGTATCTTCTGGAGAGAAGATTCTGGTGTACGGAGACTATGATGTTGACGGAACTACGGCCGTGGCATTGGTCTTTTCTTTTGTCAGAAGGCTTACTCCGAAGGTTGATTTCTATATACCAGACAGATATGATGAAGGATATGGTGTCTCGGCCAAGGGCATAGATTGGGCAGCTGACAATGGATTTTCCCTGATTATAACCCTTGATTGTGGCATAAAGGCGATCGATAAGGTAGCATATGCAGCATCGAAGGGAATAGATGTCATTATATGTGACCATCATCTTCCTGAAGCCGAGCTTCCTGCTGCAGTAGCCGTGCTTGATCCCAAAAGGGAAGACTGCCACTATCCTTTCGATGACCTTTCCGGATGTGGGGTGGGTTTCAAGCTTGTTCAGGCCTATTCGTCAGTGCATGGCATCCCTTTCGAGAGTCTGCATCCGCTTTTGGACCTGTTGGTAGTCAGCATTGCGGCTGATCTGGTATCGGTGGTAGGAGAGAACAGGATACTTGCGCATTACGGGCTCAAGAGGCTGAATGAGCAGCCAAGGATAGGACTTCGCACTATGGCGAGCCTCTCCAATCTTGAACTCGGACACATCACTATCGATGATATCGTGTTCAAGATCGGTCCCCGTATCAATGCCGCCGGGAGGATGGAGACAGGGCGTCTTGCCGTACAGCTTCTTACAGCGGAGGGTGAGAATGAAGCGTATATACTCGGCAAGAAGATCAATGACAACAACAACGAGCGCAAGAATATCGACAGGGAGATAACAAGGGAAGCTCTCGATATGGTCAATGACGGGACTTGCCTCACGTCAGCCAATGCGATAGTAGTCTACAGCCCCGATTGGAACAAGGGAGTTGTAGGTATTGTCGCCTCAAGACTAGTCGAAGCATATTACAAGCCTACTTTTGTGCTCACAAGTTCCAACGGTTTCATTACAGGCTCGGCAAGAAGTATTCACGGTTTTGACCTCTATGATGCCATAAGCAGCTGTGCCGATCTTCTGGAAAATTACGGAGGGCACATCTACGCCGCCGGCCTCACGATGAAGGAAGAGAATCTGAGTGAATTTGTAAAAAGAATTGACAAATATGTTGGGGAACATGTCTTAAAAGAGATGTATACCCCCATAATAGATGTTGACTCAGAGATAGACTTCAGAAGGATAACTCCGAAATTCTTCAGGATACTCAAGCAGTTCCAGCCTTTCGGGCCGGGCAACAGCACTCCTGTATTCCTGACGGAAAATGTCTATGATGATGGTAACGGGCGGAAGGTCGGGCCTGGAGGTGCACATCTAAAGCTTGAACTGATGCAGGAATCACAGCCGTACGACAGGATTCCGGCTATAGCATTCAATATGGCTGACAGATTTGACTATATAAAGTCCGGTAACCCTGTTGATATATGTTATAGCATAGTGGAGAACTACTATCGTGGTAATTCTACCAAGCAACTCAGAATCAAGGATATAAGGGAGCGTGAGGAGATAATCTGATGGCAATCTGGGCAATCTCTGACGCGATTTTCGCGTAGTCCATGCTATCGGTATCGATGGTGATATCTGCCGCGTCCTCATAGAGTGATTTCCTCTCACTCATAAGTTCAGAGACCCTGTCCACAAGCTCATCGTGAGAGTGTAGCTCTCCGAGTTTGGGTCTGGGAGAAGGATACATCTCAATATTTGATACAAGTGTGTCTATACTTGCCCGGAGATAGATGCACTTTGTCTTCTCCTTAATGATGGCGGCACTTCGGCTGTCGGTCAGCGTCCCTCCTCCAAGCGCAAGGATACTGAGTTGGCTGTCTCTCTCTATCACCTTCGTGAGGGTATGGAATTCAATCTCTCTGAAACCCTTTTCTCCGGCAGATGCGAAAATCTCCGGAATACTCTTCCCGATCTCTTTCTCAATCCTGTCGTCAAGGTCAGAAAAAGAAAGCCCTGCCAATCTGCCGGCAAGGCGTCCTATGCTGCTTTTGCCGCAGCCCATGAATCCGCACAGAGCTACCGTCATTGCTGATCGAAAAGGTTCGGCTCATCTTCATCCTCACCGGATGATTCTCCGTCCTCTATAGACGTATCGCTCTCTTTGTCTTCATCGGAAGCCGGTGTGTAAAGATCCTCTGGGGTGAATGTATCAGTATCCGGTATCTCTTCACCCGTGCCTGCAACCATATCCTCAGTAGTGCTTTCCTGTTCATCGTCTTCAGGCTTGTGCAGAGGTTCCACGAACTCGACCTTGAGTACATCGTATCTGTGACATCTGTTGCCTCTTGCAGAGATACCTTTCTTGGCTATGAATTCTTCGGCATCAATTGTCTCGGGCTCTCTATGTTCCTGTCTTCCGGTAAACGTTACCATGAACTGCGGATGTTTGTCGCTACTGAAATCAACTAGATATGTCCCTTTACCTTCAGGAATGAACGGTGTGGGGGAATTGTCGCTGACAGGAAATGAGAATCTCTTTATATAGAAGATCTTGGATGGGCCGTCATAATATAGTGCCGTGAATGTCTTGTCCGGATCGTATTTCTCAATGAGCAGCAGGTCTCCCTGATAGCGGTTGCTCATGTCGTAGCTCGTGGTGTAATATGTGCCGTTCTTGAATACGGCAAGGATCTTGTCATTGCCGCTGAACTGTCCGAGATGTTCTCCGCGTCCGTCTTCGTTGAGGCGCTGTACATCACGGTCAAACCATATATCTTTGCCTCCGATCGTTGAGATTCCCTTGGTCTTCATCACGATCCGCAGTATTGAATTGCGGGTCACAAGATTGCCTCGTGACAACTTTCCCTTGATGCCAAGAGTCGAGAAATCGTATTCCGCATTGAGTTTCTTTAGTTTGGGACGTGAGCGGAAATATAGCTTGACGATTCCAGCTTCTCCGTTGTGGTTGGCTGTGAACCATACTATTGTTGAGCCTGGAGTCCCCATCGTTATGTCGTATTCTTTGTCCCTTGTAACGCTTGTGATAGCGAATCTCTTGGCATAGTACACGCTGTTCTTGCCGTCACGGTAGATGACATTGTAGATCGTGCGCGTATCTCCTCTGTGGAAAATGCCTACATACAGAAGATTTTTCCAGAAGAATGCCTTGTCGGTAACCTTAGTGATCTTGTATTTGCCGTCTTTGCCTATGACAATGATCTCGGAAAGGTCCGAGCAGTCACAGATGAACTGTCCGTTGTCATCTTTCTTCAGGCCTATCCCGACAAACCCTTCCTGAAGGTTGGCGTATAGCTTGGCGTTGTTGCTTACCACTTTTGTGGCAGTAATTGTCTCGAACCCGGTAATCTCCGTCCGTCTTGGGAAATTCTTGCCATATTTAGCCTTCAGATCCTTGAAGAAATCTATGGTGTATCTTGTAAGATGCTCGATATTGTCCTTTACGATTGCGAGTTCTTTCTCGATCGCAAGTATTTTCTCGTCGATAACCTTTGTGTCGAATTTGGAAATCTTCCTTACTGGCTTCTCCACAAGCTTGAGGATGTCGTCTTTGGTGATTTTCCTCATCAACTGGTCCTGATATTCCTGCATCTTGGCAAGAACATCCTTTATCTGTGCTTCCCAGCTTTTCTGGTCTTCTTCAAGTACCTTGTAGACTTTGTTTTCAAAGAAAATCCTCTCCAATGATGTATAGTGCCAACTTTCCTCCAACTCATCCTTTCTGATGCCGAGCTGTCTGCCAAGTAGCTCCTTGGTATGCTCCGTGTCGTATCTGAGGATGTCATCTACGCCAAGGAACTGAGGCTTATTGTCTACGATGACGCAAGCATTGGGTGCAATGTTTGTCTCGCAGTCGGTAAATGCATAGAGAGCATCAATTGTCTTGTCCGGAGACACATCGTTGGGCAGGTGGATTATAAGATCCGCTGTAGAAGTAGTCATATCCTCTATCTTGCGTATCTTTATCTTGCCTTTGGCCTTTGCTTTCAGTATGGATTCGACAAGCATGTGAGTTGTCTTGCCATAAGGAATCTCCTTGATAGCCAAAGTGTTCTTGTCGATTTTCTCAATCTTTGCCCTGACTTTGACGCTGCCTCCTCGCTGCCCTTTCATGTATTTGGAGCAGTCAGCATATCCGCCGGTAGGGAAGTCCGGCAATAATTCGAAATCACGCCCTTCAAGGCATGCAATAGATGCGTCGATGAGCTCGTTGAAGTTGTGTGGGAGTATCTTGGAAGCCATACCCACAGCAATGCCTTCCGTTCCCTGTGCAAGAAGGATGGGAAATCGTACAGGCAACTCGACAGGCTCCTGGTTTCTGCCATCGTAGGACGTCATCCACTGTGTGATCTTAGGATCGAAGATGACGTCTTTGGCAAATTTACTGAGCCGTGCCTCTATGTACCTAGCAGCGGCATTGGGATCTCCGGTAAGGATATTTCCCCAGTTACCTTGGCATTCTACAGAAAATCCTTTCTGGCCGAGTTGGACAAGTGCCCCGAGGATGGACTGGTCACCGTGAGGATGGAATTGCATGGCATGTCCTACAATGTTGGCGACTTTGGTGAAATTGCCATCGTCCATCCTGAACATTGCATGCAGAACCCTTCTCTGTACGGGCTTTAGACCGTCTACAATGTTCGGTACCGCCCTCTGGAGTATTACATAAGAAGAATAGTCCAAGAACCAATCTTTGAACATTCCGGACAACTTGTACTTCCGGCTGTCCTCGCTGAGCAGTCTTTCGTATTTGCCCGATGGAATGGCAGAGGTCTCGTCTATCGGCAGATCTTCTTCCTGATTTCCATCGTTTTCCGTATTGTCCGGAATGTTGTCGTCATCCCAATTCTTGTCCATAGATTATTCGTTTTTTTATGCCCTTGTACCGTAGGATTCCTGCAGGCCTGCCTAATCCTCGTATCCGAATCTTCGGAGTTCTTTCCGGTCTTCCCTCCAACCCGGGTCAGTCTTGACGAACATGGAAAGGAATACTTTCTTTTGGAAGAAATCTTCCATCTCGATCCTTGCAGCCGTGCCGGTACGCTTCAGGGCTCGTCCTCCCTTACCTATGAGGATACCTTTTTGGGATTCCCTCATTACGTATATCACTGCACTGATGTCATATCGCTCAGCGCCTTCCTTGAATGCCTCTATCTCAACTTCGCAGCAATAAGGTATCTCTTCGGAATAGTTTTCGAGGATTTTTTCCCTTATTATCTCCGATGCAAAGAATCTGAGATTTTTGTCTGTAAACTCGTCCTTGTCGAACCATGCCGGAGCTACAGGAAGCTTCGAGACAACTGCATTGAGCACGCTGTCAATATTGAACTTTTCCTTTGCCGATACCGGTATTATGATAGCGGAGGGAAGTCTTTCCTCCCATTCTGCCATCAGAGACTCTACCTTGGATTGATCACTGATGTCTATCTTATTGACAACCAATATGACAGGGCATTCTACCTGCTTCAGTTTGTCAATATAGTCACTGTTCTTGTCTGCTTTTTCTACCGTGTCAGTGACATACAGGATAATGTCGGCATCGCCTATTGCGGTGTCTACAAAGCCCATCATGTTCTCCTGAAGCCGGTAATTGGGCTTGAGGATACCGGGAGTGTCGGAGTATACTATCTGATAGTTCTCTCCGTTGACGATTCCCCTTATGCGGTGTCTTGTTGTCTGGGCTTTAGCCGTGACAATCGACAACTTCTCTCCTACAAGAGCATTCATAAGAGTGGATTTGCCGACATTCGGATTACCGATGATGTTGACAAATCCTGCCCTATGCTCTTTGTGCGTCTGTTCGTTGCTCTCCATCACTATAGGTAGGCTCCCATCTTGAGAACGTTTGTCTCGCCCTCTGAAAGATATCTCCACTCTCCTCTCTTGAGTCCTTTCTTTGTGAGTCCGGCGAAATATACCCTGTCAAGGGCTTTCACGTCGTATCCGAGTGACTCGAAGATGCGCCTTACAATCCTGTTCTTTCCGGAATGTATCTCAATTCCGAGTTTGCGGTGATCCTCAGGGTCGAGGTATTCCAACTCATCGGCCTTGATGTCCCCGTCGTTGAGGGTTATGCCGGAGGTTATCTTGTCGTGATCTTCTTCTGTGAGAGGTTTGTCAAGGATAACCTGGTAGATCTTCTTCTTGTCGTATGAAGGATGGGTGAGTCTTTCGGCAATCTCACCGTCGTTTGTGAACATTAGTACTCCGGTTGTGTTCTTGTCAAGCCGTCCTACGGGGAATACCCTTGCCGTGCATTTCTTCAAGAGGTCCATCACGGTCTTGTCTGCATGAGGATCGCTTGCAGTCGTCACGAAGCCCTTGGGCTTGTTCATTACGATGTATACCTTCTCTTCTCCACGGATTCTCTCTCCGTTGAACTTGATCTCGTCTGTGAGTACATTGACCTTGGTGCCGAGTTCTGTGACAACGTCTCCGTTTACAGTTACGACTCCGGCTTGGATGTACTGATCAGCCTCTCTTCTTGAGCAAATGCCGGAATTTGCAATGAACTTGTTGAGCCTTATGACTTCCTTGATAGGAGTTTGTACATAGTCATTGTCCGATACAGGTATCTGGTCGAGTTGAGGTTTGCGGCTGAGCATCATGTTCATATTCTGCTCGTCAGTCTCGTTGAACTTGTAAGGATTGGGCTTTGCGGCCTTGTGCATCGGACGTCCTGCTGGCTTTTGAGGTCTTTGCGGCTTTGCACCGAACTTGCTGCCTCTTCTCTCCCTGTTGTCTCCGAATGAAGGCCTTCCGTCACGAGGTGCGAATCCTGGTCTTCTTTGGTCACGTCCACCACCGTTGAATGCTCTCCTTCCTGAAGGTCCGAAACTGCGGTGCTCACCATCGCCTGCCTGAACACGTCTTCCTGAAGGCCCGAAGTTCCTGCCCTCACTGTGACCGTATCCGCTGTTATCCGGACGATGATTGTATCTGTTGCTGTCTGAGCGGCCATAGCCTCCATCGCGACTGTAACTGCTTTCGCTTCGTCCTCCTCTATTGTTTTCGGGTGAATAGCTATGTCCACCTTCGTCATTACGATGCTGGTATGACGGCCTTCCGTAACTCCCAGAGTTGCCGTATTCGCGTCCACTGTCGGAGCGGCCATAGCCTCCGCGGTTGTCGTAAGACCTGCCTCTTCCATAACTTGATGATGAAGAGTGTCTATCTCTGTTTTCGTAGCTGTTTCTGCGTCTTTCCCTCTCTGAAGGACCCTCTGAAGAGGAGTAGACTTTGCCGGAAATGCGAGGCCGTCTCGGTCTCAACTTTCTTCCCTCTGCGGTATAACCGCCATTGTTGTTTTCTTCCATTTTTGGATGTGCCCGTTTGGGCCTTTAGTTGTTTTAGCCCGTATGGGGCTGATTTATAATATGGTATGGCATCACGCCATTACCTTTCAGTTAAATTGAAGTAATAAGTTATCGTTCCGGTCTGCATGGCAGGGGCACTCCCGTCCTCGATGACGTTGAAATGCGTAGCCATCGCTGCCGATCTTGCCGAAGCCCTCAGCTCGGGACTGGTAATAGTTGTCTTTGCTATGTCAATATTGGCCCGTTTCACACAGCCGTACTGGTCAACAACGATATTCATCACTACAATGCCTGATTCTTGCGTGTTGTATGCAGGCCTCGGTATGTTCTTATCTCTGACTGTACGTCCTTTCAAGTGTGCATTGGGTATTCCCTTGACCTTCGAGTTGGAAGAGTTGCCTTGGGGATGCCCTGGATTGAGTACCTTGCTGATCTTGTCTGCAGTCTGAGGAGCAAGTGTATCCTTATCGCTCTTGTTGTCAGCAGCATGGAAGAGTGACCGGCTGTCAATGGGCTTCTCCCGTGGCGGCTCATACTTCTCTACATCTCCGAAGTCGTCACCTGTAGCTTCCATCGCCTCGTTCGCCTTCTTGCCAATCTCCTGGGCTTCAGATCTCTGCACGAGATTGACCGGCTTTGTCTTGTCCGGTTCGACAGCTCTTGGCGCGAGTCCGTATACAGTACGGGTTCTCAAATGCTCTTGAATGTCAGTCTCGCTGAAGTCAATCAAAATACTCTGCTCGGGGGGCGGTGGATCGAGGTACGTAAGTCCGCTCGTCACACATACGATTACAAGACCGACATGGAAAATGACGGTCGAAGCAATAGCAACAATCGTTCCTATTTTTGCTGAATGAGCCTGTATGTCCCAGTATGTCTTCATCTGCCGCTACTCGGGTTGAGTCGCAAGTATTACTTTGTAATGGTTGCGCTTGGCGATATTCATCACGGCCACGACTTCTTTGACAGGGACGCTCTCGTCAGCGTATATGGAGAATGTTGGCTCATCCTCGTTCTGAAGAAGCTCTACGAGATCTCCCTCTACTTCTGAAAATGGCACAGGAGTCTCGTTACCGTCAATATGGTAGGTGTAGGTTCCGTTGTGCCAGTCTTTGATAGAGACGCTTACTGTCGCTTTTGCAGATACTTGGCCGGTGCTTTTCGGAAGCATCAGCTTCAAGGCATTGGGGTTGATAAGTGTCGAGGTTATGAGGAAGAAGATAAGCAGGAGGAACACGAGGTCCGTCATTGAGGACATCGATGTCTCGGACAATATCTTGGTAGATCGCTTGTATCCCATGGTGTGCTGTTATGCTTCTGTTCCTTCTCCATCTGCCGGCTCATGCAGCAGATCCATAAAGTCGATCGTCGCACTTTCCATCTTGAAGACGAGATCCGAAATATTGGATGTAAGGTAGTTGTATCCGAAATAGGCCAAAATGCCGACTATAAGTCCTCCTACTGTCGTGATCATAGCCGTGTAGATACCTCCCGATAGAAGCGTTATGTCAATGTTGTTGCCAGCATGTGACATATTGAAGAAAGCCTGCACCATTCCGATAACTGTTCCAAGGAATCCGATCATAGGTGCGCCTCCCGCTATCGTGGCGAGTATCGGAAGACCTTTCTCCAATCTTGCCACCTCTGTGTTGCCACTGTTCTCAATTGATGTCTGTATGTCGGATAATGGCCGTCCGATTCTTGATATACCTTTCTCCACGAGTCTTGCTACAGGAGAATCATACTGCTCACATAGGGACTGTGCCGACTTGATCTTTCCGTCGTGGATGTAGTCCCTTATGTCTTTCATGAAGTTGGCGTCTATATTGCTTGCCTGATGGATGAGCCACCATTTCTTGCCGAAAATATAGATTGCAAGAATTGACAACGCCAATAATACAAGCATCAGCCACCCTCCCTTGGCGGCCATGGCCAAAAGGTTCATCTTCTCTTCCTGAGGTACTGCCTGTACTGCGTCTGTCAATGCACTTGAGTCTGCCACTGCAGCCTGTAATAGATAGAACAGCATAATGAATTCGTTACGTTTGTATCAATAAGTCACAGGCTGCAAAATTAGTCATTTTCCCCCGATTCCCGAAAATTTTCGTAAATACTCTTCACTCAGTAGAGACTGCAGGGACAAAACCCAGTATATGTCTGCCGATTTACGATAATCAGAACATCGGCGGCCTTCCGCCTGGGCCGCCTGGGCCGCCTGGACCGCCTGGACCGCCTGGGCCTCGCATTCCTTTGGACGCGTTGCTCATATTACCGAATCTCCATGTGAGGGAGAGGATGACGTACCTTCCGAGTGTGTTGTTCCATGTCTCGGTATGGTAGTTTGCCGAGTCAGTGATGGACAGGTTCTTGGCCTGGTTGAGAAGGTCATATACATTTAGGGCGAGAGTAAACTTGTTCTTGAATAGGAGCTTGGATATCGAAGCGTTGAGGATGTATTCGTCACTCTGGGGAGTTGTATAACCTTTGTACCAATTGTAATTGAAGTCCGATACCAAATTGATCCCTCCGGGAATCGTCCAGTTCATGGAGGCGTCGATCTGGTTGTTGCGGGTCATGTCAGTGTTTGCCGAGGCAAGTGTGTACCAAGACTTAGACAGCCTTGTTCTTCCTCCTGCAGTCAGCTCTACAAAGTCGTTGCGATATGTAAGACGCAGCCTCTGGGAGAGGCTCATTGACGAAGTCTTATTTGCCGTGAACATGTCGCTCTTGCCAAGGTCGGGGAAATCTTTGTGGAACAGAGTGTAGTCGAAATTGTCTCCGTCATAGTACCCTGACATATCAAGTGCGCTCTTGCCTACATATGAAGAGGCCTCGGACCAGCTTCCGAAAGTCATCGAGAAGATGGTGAAGTTAGATTTCGCAATAGGAGCATTGACAAACACTCTTGTATTGGCATAGCTGGAAGTAGGCCCGTTGACCGGGAAAGAGTACTGTGTGCCGCTCTCCCCATACCAGTTGGCATATACGATGGGAGACTGCACGAATCCTCCGTCAATATTGCCGTTGACAGAGAGGAATGTCTGCTTGTTGGTATATCCGAACCTGCTTCTTATTGTATGACTGAAATAAGGCTTTAGATACGGGTTTCCAAGAGAGACGTTCATAGGGTCTGTGTTGTCAGGCACAGGCATGAGTTGAGACGTTGAAGGCTGGGAAGAATTGCCAAAATAGAAGCCTCTTATATTGGTATTGTCGTTGATGTCATACCATATCATGGCAGTCGGCGACCAGTTGAGCACAGAGTTGTTGTAGTCCTGCCCATTGGTCTTGTTGTGCGTTATGGTAGGCACAAGAGCCGCACCTGCCTGCACGCGGATTTTGTCCTTCTGGTACATGAAATTGAATCCTGCCCTGTGTCTCTGGGATTCGTTGAGAATGTTGCTTGAGTATGTACTGTTGCGGATTTCTCCGACAGGATTGTATGCCATATTGTAGTTGCCAGATGCGTCAATGTTGCCAAATCCGCTGGACAGTCCAGAATCGTATGTATCCTTGTCGGATTTGTTGCGACTCCACTGGTATTCGTAATTTCCCTCGAAATAAAAGCCTGCACCGAGCGGCTCAGTATATACAAGCCTTCCCCTCAAGGTAGCGGCCTTGGAATTCTGGTCGAACCTTTGGTTCACAACCGCGCTTGAGTTGCCTGTCTCGATGTAGCTCTGGGTCAGTGACTGGTTGAACCCGTCAAGGTCATTGTTGCTAAAATCGTAGTTGACGTTGAATGATATTGTCCTTCCCGGCATGCCGAGTCTCTGCCTGAACAGAAAGAAACCACTTGCATTCCAGTTGTTATTGTTGCCGATATTGTTGTTGAAACCATTGTTCTTGTGGGTAGTGTCAGCACCGACTGACGGTATTCCGTAAGTGTCAAATTTGGAAAATTCGGTATAGTCTCCTTTGCCGAAATTGAACTGAGGCTCAAACAGAATCGAGGTCTTGTCCGAGAACTTATGCTCCATTCTTACTCCGAACCGATGTCCTCTCGAATTGGTAATGTTGTATCCATCATTGTGATAGAGTAGCGAAGATCCGTCTTCGAGGAAAGTGGTCTTGTCGCTGATCTCCTCTACGTCCTGCTTTGTCTGATTGTAAAGGTAGTTGGCACCAAGATCCATCTTGTTATCGAAGAGATCCCATGATCCGTTGACTCCTCCCATCCATGAGGAGGTGATACCATTGCTTCTGCCCCAGCCTCCCTGGCCACGGCCCATTCCGCCTCCACCGCCTCTCATATTGCGCATCATGCTGCCTGCAAGGTCATTGAAACCACGGTTGTTGGTGTTGTTGGCATTGAGTATCACACTGAGCTGGCTCTTGTCAGTGAATCGGCCTGCAAATGCGGCTCCCTGATACCGCCAGTCTCCGTCTGTGATAGAGCCTCCTTTTGGCCAGTCATGGCCTCCGCCGCCCATGACATTGCCGAAAAGCCCGTTCATCATGCCTTCCTGTATGGAAAGGTCGATAACAGTCTCCTCCTGCCCGTCGTCTATTCCTGTAAATTCGGCCTGGTCAGACTTCTTCTGTACGACCTTTACCTTGTCTATGATCTTGGAAGGAATATTCTTGGATGCAAGCTGGGGGTCATCAAGAAAGAATGTCTTCCCGTCTATGGTGATCTTGGAGATTGTCTGGCCGTTTGCAGTGATTGATCCGTCTTCACTGACCTCTACACCAGGAAGTTTCTTAAGAAGGTCTTCGAGCATGTCATTATCCGTAGTCTTGAAGGAAGAAGCCGTGTATTCCACTGTATCCTTCTTTACTACTATCGGGTTGCCTGTCGCAGATACTTTGGCAGCATCCAGAACTTTGGTGTCAGGTTCTATCTTGACTGAACCCATATCCAAGTTGCCATTGACTGTCACCGGACGGGTGAGAGTCTTGTATCCCAGAAGCTCGGCCTTTAGTACATATTCTCCGTTTGCAACTTTGTCTACTGTTGCTTTCCCGTCTTCTCCGGAAAGGGCGTATTTGTACGCGGACTTCGCCCCTGCCTTTGTAAGTGATACCGTAGCGTAGCCTACCGGTGCACCGTTGCTGCTGTCCAAAAGGGTTATCGTTACTTTGCCTGATTGAGCGGCCGCGGCAAATGAGATGGCGAGCATGGCTGACAGTGCAAAAATTACGGCTATGATCCTCTTCATTGTTCGTTTGTTTATTGTCTTTTTGTAAATCCGAGTTATTAGACACTCCTGCACCATGAAAGTTTAGAAACTGATTAAAATTTATAATTTAAACAGCCTCATGGTGGTGTATGTTGTACTTCAGCGCACCCTGTCTGGATTGTCGGATATGAATTTCTCCCAAGATGAGGAGCTTTTCATCCCGGCAAAAGGGTTGGACATCTGGTAATGATGGCACAGAGCTATGGCTAACGCATCTGTGGCATCGAGGAATTTCTCCTCTATGTCAATCCCAAGAATCCTTTGCAGAATAACGTTGACCTGCATCTTGGAGGCCGCGCCGTTGCCGGTTACAGCTTCTTTGGCTTTTCTCGGGGCATATTCTGTGATTGGGATGTTTCTTGTGAGTGCGGCGAGCATCGCTGCTCCTTGAGCTCTTCCTAACTTGAGTACTACTTGGGCGTTTTTGCCATAGAACGGGGACTCCAGAGCCATCTCGTCAGGGAGGTATTTGTCACAGACTGCTCCTATCTCAGAGTAGATACGTCTAAGTTTGTCATAGGGAACGGTCTCTTTTCTCAAGTCCAGTACGCCCATGTCTATGTATTTGGCACTTTTGCCTTCGGAATAAATAACCCCGAAGCCAAGGATATTGGTTCCGGGGTCAATTCCTAAAATCGTCTTGCCCATTAGTCGATATAGTCGAAACCTGTGTAGGGTCTGAGTATCTCAGGGATCACAATCTTGTCGCCCTGTTGGTTGTCCTCAAGCATGGCTGCCACGACTCTTGGCAGTGCGAGTGAACTTCCGTTGAGGGTATGACAGAGCTGCATCTTGCCCTCTGCATCCTTGTACCTGAGGTGAAGCCTGTTGGCCTGATATGTCTCGAAGTTGGATACGGACGAGATCTCAAGCCACCTTTGCTGTGCTGCAGACCAAAGCTCGAAGTCGTAGGTGATGGCAGAAGTGAAGCTGAGATCGCCACCGCAAAGGCGCAGAATCCTATATTTGAGTCCGAGCTTATTGACAAGACTTTCCACATGGGCTATCATCTCGTCAAGGGCGGCATAAGAATCTTCAGGCTTCTCTATGCGGACAATCTCCACTTTGTCGAATTGATGAAGCCTGTTGAGGCCTCTGACATCCTTGCCGTAAGACCCTGCCTCGCGTCTGAAGCACGGAGTATATGCCGTAAGCTTCTGGGGGAACTGGTCGTTGGTGAGGATCACGTCCCTGTATATATTGGTGACAGGTACTTCCGCTGTAGGTACAAGATAGAAGTCATCAAGACCTACATAGTACATCTGTGCTTCCTTGTCTGGAAGTTGGCCCGTACCGAAACCTGATGCTGCATTGACCAAGACAGGAGGTTCGATCTCCTTGTATCCGGCAGCAGTGTTGTTGTCGAGGAAGAAACTTATGAGAGCCCTCTGAAGCTTTGCTCCCTTGCCCTTGTATACAGGAAATCCAGCTCCGGTAAGTTTGACACCGAGGTCGAAGTCTATGATGTCGAATTTCTTGGCAAGTTCCCAGTGGGGAAGTGCGTTCTCGGGAAGATGAATCTCGGGACCTCCCATCTTGACTACCTGGTTGTCTTCTGCTCCTTTGCCCGGGACTACGAGGTCACACGGAATATTGGGAAGGAGAACGAGCTGGGCTTCAAGATCTTTCTCGGCTGTGTCAGCCTTGACTAGAAGTTCTGTGGACTTGACTTTGAGTTCTGCCACCTCTTTCTTGGCAGCTTCTGCTTCGGCCGTCTTGCCCTCCTTCATGAGAGAGCCGATGCGTCCGGCCTGTTTCTTCTGCTCTGCAAGCAGTGCGTCGCTCTCTGTCTGGAGTGAGCGTCTCTCGCTGTCGAGCTTTAGTATCTTCTCGACTATGTCCTTTGCATCGAAATTCTTGACTGCCAGTTTCTTGATCACGAACTCCGGCTTCTCGCGAAGTAATTTAAGTGTCAGCATGATACTCTTTCTTATGAAGTCAAAACAAAAGAGGATCGCACCCATGACTCGATGTGCAATCCTCCGTTATTACCTAATTATCGAGTCAGTTCTCAAAAGGAACGACCGAAACATATGATTTGTGCTCTCTCTTGCGGGTGAACTTAACTGTGCCGTCTACAAGTGCATAGAGAGTGTGGTCTTTGCCCATGCCGACATTCTTGTCGGGATTGTGCACTGTACCTCTCTGACGTACTATGATGTTGCCGGCCTTTACGACTTCTCCGCCGAATTTCTTGAGGCCGAGTCGTTTGCTATGCGATTCACGACCGTTCTTGGAACTACCTTGACCTTTTTTATGTGCCATAAATTGTCCTCCTGTTGTTAAGCTATTGAGTCGATGCGGATCTTGGTGAGCTTCTGGCGATGGCCATTGAGCTTCTGATATCCTTTACGACGGATTTTCTTGAATACCAACACTTTCTTGGCTTTGGTGTCATCCTCGAGCACGGTAGCCTTTACTTTGGCTCCGTCTACATAGGGAGCACCTACCTTGACGTCTCCGTCTTTGTCGATAAGAAGAACTTTGTCGAACTCTACTGCCTCGTCTTTCTTTGAGGCAAGACGATTGACGAAGATCTCTGAACCGGCCTGCACCTTGAACTGCTGGCCTGCAATGTCAACGATTGCGTACATGTTATTGTAAACATTAAAATTTGAGCTGCAAGCGCTCGCCACGATTGGCGGGACTTATCGGAGCTTGACAGCCATACATCAAAATTATCAGAATCTCTGCAAAGTGTAGCGGTGAGAGACTACTGCTCGTCCTCAAGCTGCATGTGCTGGACGTAGATAGCTTTCTGGATCTGCTCTCTTCTCTTTACAGAAGGCTTTACAAATGTCTTCCTTGCACGGAGTTCACGGATTGCGCCTGTCTTCTCGAATTTCCTCTTGAATCTCTTGAGCGCGCGCTCTATGTTTTCGCCTTCCTTGATAGGTACTATAATCATCGCTAAATCACCTCCTTTTATTTGCGGCTGCAAATATACGACCATTTCTTGGTATTACAAGCGCACCGGCGGTTTTATTCGTTAAAATCTTGTCCTATTCTTGTCTTATGGCATTTTTCTAACCATCAGGCCATATTCTCAACCTTTTCGGTGAATATGGACATTCCTGAAGTTGCCTTCTCCTTGAGGTGAGTGATGCGGCTGTCATGTAAGGGGACACTGCCGGGATCTATGATATATATAGGGGTGTCCGGGCCGGCGTACCTGTAAAGGCCTGCAGCAGGGTAGACAGACAGGGACGTCCCTACTATAAGTAGCAGGTCGGCCTTACTAACTATGTCTATTGCCTTCTCGATCTTGGGCACAGGCTCTCCGAACCAGACTATATGCGGGCGAAGCTGGTGCCCGTTCGGCGCAAGGTCTCCCAGATGGATCTCACCATATCCTATGTCAAAGACGCTCTTCTCGCTAAATCCGTCCTGCTCATTGCAGCAGTTCTCCGGACGTACTTTTGTCAACTCACCATGTAGGTGAAGCACATTGGAAGATCCAGCCCTCTCGTGAAGATTGTCTACATTTTGCGTGATGACATGTACGTTGAATCTGTCTTGGAGGGCGGCAATCGCTTTGTGCGCGTCATTAGGCAAGGCTGAGGCAAGTTCCTTACGCCTCTTGTTGTAGAAATCAAGCACAAGTGCCTTGTTGGCATACCAACCCTCGATAGAGGCCACAACCTGTGGATCGTATTTGTCCCACAGTCCTCCGTTGTCTCGGAAAGTGGCAATCCCGCTTTCTGCGCTCACACCTGCTCCAGTAAGCACTACAAGATTTTTCATATATCAGACAAAATAAAACTTCTTAAGCCAATATTCAAACAGAGGATCAGTGATCCTCGGCTCATCATTTTCACCGAATACCAATATCTCTTTCCGCATCATCGCTGTCTTGAGTCTTATGACATTGGCTGACGAACTCAGATCATATTCTTCCATGACCTGGGATGTGCTGAACTTTACAACCCCGTCACAGACGGCTTTTAGGAAACGGATCTGGAATTCGGTCAAGGAATCCATTGTCCCATAGAACCTCGGGGAGTGGACAGCAAGCATCGCAGAAAGGGAATCTTTGAACGTAATCTCGCTTATATATCCTTTGGATAATGAGTCACATATGAAGAAGAAATGGTTAATGTACCATATATTATTGCGGAAGATGCTGCACAACCTGTGAAGAAGCTCCCGGTCCACAACTTTTCCGCTTATGGAGAACCCCTTCAGAATATGCTCCGTGATCTCTGCCTCGGTGATTTCCGAAAGGGACAGGCGGTTGATTCTTTTCCAGAAAATAGTACCCCTGCCGAAAATTCCGTCCATCGCATTGCAACGCGATCCGAGGAAAATGAAGACGCACGGAGTATTCCTAGCATAAGTGTCTATAGTCCTGGCAATAGGCTGGTATAACAGTTCGTCTGGGTCCTTGCTCTCTCGAATGGTTTGGAATTCCTCGAATATGATGACTGCTTTCCTACCTGTATCCCGACATATGCGGAAAGGAAGGGTGAGTACATCGTCCATGCTTTCAGGTCCCGAAATAGCGAAGTCCGAAGCATACCTTGCACTGAGTGCCTCTCTTTCAGCGGTTGAAGAGGCAAATGCTGTCAGTGTTGCATTGCGGTAGACGGTGATGAACTGCTCTATCTCCCTCACATTGACCATGTTGACATAGACAGCGACCGGAGGGGCGGACATAGTCGACAATACTTGTCTTACAAGTGACATCTTTCCGGTCTTGATGGGCTCCGCAATGACAACATGTTCCCCAGCGGCAATATACTCAGCCAGGACTGCACAGTCGCGTTTGCGCCCTATGAAGTTCTTCCCTGTTACGAATTTGTTGAATTGAAATGCTGTCTCCATAATTACCGAGTGCAAATTTAGAAGTTGTTTAAATTTATTCAAATATTCTGCTTTCTATGACTGTCTGTCTCGTCAGACTCTTGTTCAGTCGGAGACTTTCTTCCTTAATATCTCGGTAATGCATGAACATGCTCATTTCCGCGTTTGGTCTGTCACCGATTCAGTCAGACAGCTCGAAGGAAATTTTTGCTATTTGAAAGCGGCTTTTCACTATCTTTGTGCGTTGGGTCATGCGTATGGCAGTGTGAGCCACCCCATGGTATGAATAGCCAGACAAACAAATAAGATTCAGATATATACATGTTCAAGACCAATACAAGTCACGCTTCCGGACGCGGCAGACGCTTTAGGGGTTTGAAGATAGCGGCTGTGGTGGTGGCATCCCTGATAGCAATATTCTTAGTGGCGGTGCAACTCATTCTAAGTTCATCTTTTCTCAAGAAGATGTCGGACAAATATATATCTGAATATGTCGATGCCGATGTTTATGTCGGGGATATACGTGCTTCAGTCGTCAAGAGCTTTCCCAATCTGAGCATAAGGCTTGATGATGTCAGGGTTACATATCCTCACGAAAGATTTGCCGATTTTGATTCCATCGGAGTGCCGGGTGTCCTTCGCGGAGCGGGAAGAGGAAATGTGTCCGATACCTTGGCATCGTTCCGATCGATGACTCTGTCGATCAATTACCTGGCGGCCATGTTCGGTCGTATAAGGATACATGAGGCGAGTATAGACCATCCGCGCATCTATGCGCATTCATATATCGGAGGTGCTGCCAACTGGGATATTCTCAAGAATATAGCCTCTGATCCAGAGTCAGTGGAAGATACTTCTGTGACGGTCCTTCCTCCTATTTCTGTCGCGAGAATCTCCATGACAGGCAGACCTCGTGTGATCTATACCGACTGTGCCGACACGGTATATGCTGCACTGCTGCTTAAGAAAATGGCTTTCCATGGAAGACTCTCCACCCGCAAGGTTTCCAGTAATCATATAGGTCTTCATATAGACAGCATGTTCGTATCCGGAAGACTTCCTGCTGATACCCTTGCAATGGCGATGGACCGCTTCGATGTGGTGGAGCGGAGAGGACGGATGCACTTCGGGCTTTCTGCAAGGGCATTTGCAGGAATGAACGGTTACGGGCGTCTTATATTGCCGATCCATGCGGACGGTGCTGTGCGTCTGCCAAAATCAGGTGATATGGAGGTTGACCTGGAAGAGTTCAATGCCAGCATCGCTTCCCTAAAGATGCATGGTAACGGTACTGTCCGCATCTGTGAGGACAGCACATATGTAAGGGCGGAGGTTAATACGGACGCGTGCAGACTCTCCGACATAATCGCCGATTTTGGAGGAAATGCCTTAACGTTAGCGAAATCCATTGATACTGAAGCGGAAGTAACTTTCAAAGCACAGTGTGACGGCTTCTACAATCCTTCTTCGGGCAGGCTTCCGAAACTTATTGCAGAGCTTGTGGTCCCCAAGACCTATATTCGTTGCCCAGGCGTCCATGAAGGCTACATTGATATAGATGTGGATGCTCGGACTGATGACGCAGGTAAACTTGATGTCGTAGTGGAGAAGGCAGAGTTCTCTTTTGCCGGAGTGGATATTGATATGACGGCAAAGGTAATCGACCTTACAGGCAATGATCCGCTTATAGAGGTGGAAGGATCAGCTTATGCCTCATTAGGCGAAGCCTGCAAACTTCTGCCTGATTCACTTGGAATACAGGCAAGCGGAGATGTGGACGCACTTCTGGACGGAAGCATACGTCTCTCTCAGCTGACCCCTTATGGCCTCTATCATTCCGGTCTTGACGGGTATGTGCGCAGCCGTGAGCTGTCTGTACGTACAGACTCAATTTATGCCTGGATAGGCTCTCCAGAGATAAGGCTCTCAACTGTAGCCAACAAGATTGACGGTGATATGCCGAAAGGAACGCGCATTCTGGCTCTTTCTGCCAAGGCAGATTCACTGTATGCATCACTTGACAGCACAACCGTAATAAGAGGTCGCGCCCTGCAGTTTCTAGTGCAGAATGCAGCTAAGATAAGGCACGGGAGAGAGGGCACGGAACATAATCCTATCGTGGCGGGACTTTCTATCGGCAAACTCTTCTTTAGTGGTGCAGATTCCTTGTTTGCCGGAGTCATAGGCTCTGAGAACAGTTTCCGAATATATACTCAGGAAAAGGGGGAATTCAAGATCCCAGTGATTTCTCTCTCAAGCAATACGAGACGGGCATTTGCCCGCTCGGGCCCTAATCGAGTAGGAATGCGGGATGCAGGCTTCACGGCTTCAGCAAGGATGAATACTTTCGAGAGGTCTCAGCGGAGGAAATTACTGCTCGACTCTCTGCAGAGAGTATACCCAGGAGTCGAGAGGGATTCGCTTTTTGCAAAAGCTTACAGAAACCGTATGTCTGGGCGAGAGATCCCGGATTATCTTAAAGAGGAAGATTTTCGCAAGCAGGATATAGACTTCAGACTCGGAGAGACGATGGCCAAATATATGAAGGAGTGGAATATGGCCGGAGACATAGATGTAAAGCGAACGTTGGTCATCACACCTTATTTCCCCATAAGAAATGAAATTGACGGTCTTAAGGGCTCTGTAAGTAATGATGCCGTGCACATTGACAGCCTAACTTTCCGTCCAGGGAAGTCTGATCTTTCGGCAAAAGGGGCGTTGAGAGGTCTCAGACGTGCTCTTCTCGGACATGGGCCTCTTACTCTCGACCTTAGTCTCACTTCCAAAAGGATCGATGCCAATGAACTTCTTGCGGCCTATACTGCAGGAGCCGCTTACGAGAAAGTCTCACATACTGGCGTACATTCAGACATGGAAGATGAAGCTTATCTCGACAGTCTTGCCGCTGCTGCCTCCCAGGTTGCAGACACCTCCTATGCCCTGGTGGTAGTCCCTGCGAATATTATCGCAAATATCACTTTGCAGGCCAACGAGATCGATTATTCAGACCTCGACATCTCCTGGCTCTCCGCTGATCTGACTATGAAGGAACGCTGCATCCAGCTTACCAATGCTTTAGCAACCTCAAATATGGGAGATATCTATTTCGAGGGCTTTTATTCCACCAAGACTAAAAAAGACATAAAGGCTGGGTTTGACCTGAATCTGTCTGATATAACCGCAGATAAGGTGGTCCGGCTTTTCCCTGCTGTCGATACCATTATGCCGATGCTTACCTCTTTCAAGGGAATGCTAAACTGTGAGATGGCTGCAACAAGTGATCTTGACACAAATATGAATTTTGTCACAAGCAGTATGAATGGTGTGATGAGAATCAGTGGCCGGGATGTCACCCTTGAAGAGAGCGATGCATTTAAGAAACTGGCTAAGATGCTGATGTTCAAGAATAAGAAATCCGGCAAGTTGGCAGATATCTCTGTAAGCGGTCTTATAAGCAACAACAGGATCGAGATTTTCCCGTTTGTGTTGAAGATAGACAGGTATACTCTGGCCATGAGTGGAATGCAGAATTTCGATCAGACTTTCCGCTATCATGTCTCAGTCTTGAAGTCTCCTATACCTTTTAGATTCGGGATCAATATATTCGGTAATTTTGATGACTGGAAATACCGTATCGGCAAGGCTCAGTACAAGAATACTGATGTGCCGGTATTTACGGCTCAACTTGATACAATGCAGATGAATCTTGTAACGTCAATTCACAATATATTCTCCAAAGGAGTTAATGCCGCAATACGCCAAAATACACATGACCGGATGCGGATCGATTCTTCAAAGGCAATCCTCGGGTTCAATCCGGATGTGCTGACAGACTCTCTTGAGTCAGACCGGATGAAGATATTAGATTCTCTCCAGACGGCGTATGACCAGCCAGTAGACTCGGCGCTTAATGCAAGGATAGACTCTCTTGTCACACCCATCACTCCTCAGCCCACTGAGTCAGTAGGCGAAAAATCTGATACTAAGACACAGATTGAGGCTGATGCCCCGCAAAAAAGAGGCAAAGGCAGAAAAAAGAAAGACAAGGCTGCCGTGGTTGAAATGAATGACCGGAAATTCGAAGAGGAAAAATGATGGATTCAAGTGATTATATGGAGGTTGTGATCCGGATGGATCCTTTCTCGGAGGAAAATGCGGAGATAGCGGAGGCGATGGTATCGGATCTTCCGTATGACTCATTCGTTATAGATGATGGCGTCCTTAAGTGCTATATTCAGCGTTCCTTGTTCAATCGAATGGAGCTGAGGGCGGTTCTCTCCTTGCTTCATTTCAAGGCGGAGTTTACCGCCATGCCTGTTCCTTCAAAGAATTGGAACGAAGCCTGGGAGACAGGATTGGAGCCGATATATGTCGGCCGTATGGTAACGGTGAAGAAGGCCGGAGACAGAAATGCGGCTCGATCTCGCTTCAATATAAGCCTTCGTCCGGAGATGGCCTTCGGTACAGGTCATCATGATACTACCTACATGATGATAGAATCGATGCTGGAGCATGAAGATGAGCTTCGTGGTGCCTGTGTGATGGATATGGGTTGCGGTACGGGAGTACTTTCGATTCTCGCTGCAAAGATAGGGGCTGCTAAAGTATATGGTATAGACATAGATGCTGTGGCTGCCCAGTCGGCATTTGATAATGTACATCTCAACAGAGTCGGCAAGAAGGTGGAGACTTATTGCGGTGACGCTTCTTTGCTCCAGATGGGCAAATACGATGCTCTTCTGGCCAATATACACCGGAATGTGATCATCTCGGACATAAAGACATATGCAATGTCCCTTAAATCAGGGAAAGGATTGCTCTTTCTTAGCGGTTTCTATGAAGGAGACGTGCCGGCAATTATAGAGGAGGCTGGAAAATATGGCTTGCAATTGGCGGGAGAGAAGCAGAGGGGGCAATGGGCCTGCCTTGTCTTGTTAAAGTCTTGCGAAAATGCTAAATTTGCGCTCGTTTGACAGCCATTAAGTATGCGACAAAAAATAAGTTGCCGCAGATTTGGCAAATATTTTTGAAGATAGATTACTTTTTGAAGAAAGAGTGTGCTGGTGGCACATGACTGATAAAAAAGGAATATAGACCAAAAAGATTGCTTAAGGTGTTGCTAGTTATTTTTTTAAGATTACTAAATACATAAAATCATCATATCATGAGAAAGAAAATAGTTGCCGGCAACTGGAAGATGAATACAACCGTGCCGGAAGGTGTAGAACTCGCGAAAGCAGTAGTTGCCAAGTCAGTTGAAGTACCTGCAGGCGTAGGTCTTATCATAGCCACTCCTTTTACTCATCTTGTTCCTGTTGCAGAAGTTGTAAAGGATTCTAAGGTGGAACTTTCAGCAGAGAATTGTGCTGATAAGGAGAAGGGCGCATATACCGGAGAGGTATCGGCTGCAATGCTTGCTTCTGCCGGCTGCAAATATACTATCCTCGGCCATTCCGAGAGAAGGCAGTATTACGGAGAGACAGATGCTACCCTTACTGCAAAGGTTGCACTTGCGCTCGAGCATGGCCTTGGAGTGATCTTCTGTGTAGGCGAGAATCTTGAGCAGAGAGAAGCTGGCAAGCATTTCGACGTAGTTACATCTCAGATCGAGAATGTCCTCTTCGGTCTTTCTGCAGAGCAGATGTCAAAAGTTATCGTAGCTTATGAGCCTGTATGGGCCATAGGTACCGGCAAGACTGCCTCTGCCGAGCAGGCTCAGGAGATCCACGCATGCATCCGCAAAGTCCTCTCAAGCAAGTTCGGTGCACAGGTTGCAGACGACACTACAATTCTCTATGGTGGAAGCTGCAAGCCTTCAAATGCCAAGGAACTCTTCGCTTGTCCTGATATAGACGGCGGACTTATCGGTGGTGCTGCACTCAAGGCAGACGATTTCATCCAGATCGCCCTCTCTTTCTAATAAACGATAGAAAACAATGCAGGCGAGGTGTCGGATAGAGATGTTTGGCACCTCGCCTTTTAGAATCTGTTTGAACTTGTTTCATTCTTAAGGATGTCTCTATGGCTTTGAGAAAAGGATAGCAGAACTATCTGACTGAATAAAAGTCTGATGAGACAGAGAGAAAAGTCCATAAAAGAAATGTCAAATAAATTGCAAACAGCTCTTATTTACTCATCAATATGAAAGTAGAAAGAATAACACTAATGGTCTGTCTGTTGCCAGCCATATTGTCTTGCACCCGCAAGGAGGAGAAATCCCCCATTCAGGAGAAACTTGATTCGTATGCGGTATTCCAGATCGGCTCACCGTATATGGAAGGGATCTCTGACAACGGCAAGGAAGTGCTCAACCTTTTCCGAATGGCAGCTGATGAAGTCGACAATATATACTGGGAGCAGTCCTTTGGAGATAAGAGTCTGATAACCGATCTCCCAGATGGACCGGAAAAGGAATTTGCAATGCTAAATTACGGTCCATGGGACAGGCTCGATGACAATGCCCCTTTCATAAAAGGATATGGTGCCAAGCCGGCTGGGGCTTGTTTCTATCCTGCTGACATGACGGCGGCAGAGTTTGACACCCTCAAGGACCCAGCAAAGAACAGTCCTTATACTCTAATCCGCAGAAGAGCTGACAGAAGCCTCGAAGTGGTGTGGTATCATGATGCTTACAAAGAGCATATCGACAAGATCTGTGCATATCTTGAGAGTGCGGCGACCATGACCATCAAGGAGAGCGTCAAGAATTATCTGCTCAAAAGGGCCGAGGCTCTCAGGACAGATTCGTATCTGGAGTCTGATCTTGCGTGGATGGACATGAAGGACAGCAAGATGGATCTAGTTATCGGCCCTATCGAGGATTATGAGGACGGCCTTCATGGAGTCAAGACTTCGTATGAGAGTTTTATCCTGCTGAAAGACCTCAAGCGGACCGAAGAACTCAGAAAATATATCGCCATGCTTCCTGATCTGCAGAAATCCCTGCCGTGTCCAGAGGAGTACAAGACATTCGTACCGGGCACTTCTTCGGATATGTTCGTGTATGATGCGATCTATTATTCAGGCGATGCCAATGCAGGCAGTAAGACTATAGCCATCAATCTTCCCAATGACTACCGGGTACAGGCCCTCAAGGGTACACGACGCCTTCAGCTTCGCAATGTGATCAAGGCTAAATTTGACAAGATTGTCTATCCGATCGGTCAGATCTTGTTCGAGAAAGAGCAGGCAAAACTGATGAGCGGAGACGCATTCTTCTGGAATGTCACTTTCCATGAGGTTGCTCACGGACTGGGCGTCAAGGAGACAGTAAACGGTAGAGGTGCCGTAGATAAGGCTCTTGGCAATATGTCCTCAGTGTGGGAGGAAGCTAAGGCCGACATCCTCGGACTTTATATGGTCTGCAACCTTATAGACAAAGGGGAAATCCCTGTAATTACGAAAGAGGAGGCTATCTGTACATATATAGCCAGTCTTGTGCGTTCCGTGCGTTTCGGTACCGCAGGTGCGCATGGCAGGGCAAACATGATGTGCTACAATTATCTCAAGGACAATGGAGCCTTTGTACGCAATGACGAAGGACTCTATCACGTAGATTTCGATAAGGCTCCGTCAGTCATATCCTCATGGGCGGAATTTATCCTTACCATTCAGGCTAAGGGCGACTATGAGGGGGCAAAAGAATATGATCGTCTTCACGCTGTCGTTCCGGAGCCCCTTTCCGCTGACATTGCAAATGTCAACAGAAGCAATGTGCCTGTAGACATAAGGTTTGAATTCGTCTGGTAGGCGAGGCTCAGTATCCGGAAGACTGGGAGAAGACTCTGTATCCGGAAGGCTGAGAGAAGACTCTGTATCCGGAAGGCTGGGAGAAGATTCAGTATCCGGAGGGTTGAGGAATCTCCTGGACGCTTATACTGATATCTTTCCTTCTACACCAGAGCCAATATCGCCCGTTGTCTGAGCGTTTGATTACCTTGAACTCAAGGCCGTCCTTGTATGAGATGTTGGTATTTGCCGCATATTTGAGAGAGCATGTGATTGTCTGTCCCTCATTTTGGGGTAATTCGGAACATGTGAGGATGTAATACTCGGACATAGTATCGTTGTGCACCCTGAACTGTTTTTTGTCCCGGCTGAATCCTATCTGGAAGGAAGTCGGGACATATTCTATCTTGTTGTTACCCTTGATCTTGAGCACAAGGTTGTCATTGCCGACAAACTCGGGAACAGGCTCTGAAGGCTTCTTGCTGCATGATAGCACAGCTATTGTTGCAAGTATGATTGCGGCGATTCTTCTCATTTTACGATTATTTCCTTGGATATGATGTCAACGGCACCATCTGTATACACGACAACTGCTGTAAGGATGCCGGACTTGTCGCACTTGTAATAACCGTCATCAGAAGGCATGATCTTGTCCCCGTGCATGAACCATTCTACATTCTGGACCTTGTCAGCGTTGAACAGCCTCAAAGGCAGGCGGCTGCCTTTCGGGAAAATTCCGTCTTCATAGCGCTTTACAGAGTTGAGATAGATGAATGGATAGCCACCGCTGTATATTCTCTTGGTGACGAAATCTTTGCAAACCTCCTCTCCTTCCTTTCCGTAGCTGATCCGTACGAAGTATCTGGTATCTGGCTTCAACCCTTCAAGTGAGATGGCGTATTTGCCTGGTAAGTAGGGTCTTACTTTCTTCTGTGTATATGTCTTGCCATCTTCCTTGTACTTGAATATAGCTGAAGTCGTGTCCGCCTCAGCACTCCATTGCAGGATTGCGGAGTCCTGGAAGACATCGACGGATGTGATGTTAGCTTTAGGGGGAAGATTGCTTCCTACTTCGACGACATTGAAAGCTATGCTGTTGCCCACGAAGGCGATGTCCCGTATCGCAAGCTTTGACGTACTTCCGTCCCAGAATATGAATGCAGGATCAGTGTTAGGCGTAAATGATGTGATCTCTCCGTATGGGAAGAATATCTGGCTTACGTCTTCTGCGCCCGCGTATGCCTCTTCCATATAGGCACAAGGATGTTGAGGATTGCAGTTGACTTCATTTGCGGCCCATCTTTGGGATGCCGTTACGTTGCGTGCCAGAGAGGCCGAGTATCCTGCTGGGTTGTCGGATCTGTCAATATGGTAGATTGCAAGGCCGCGGCCTCCGATGAACATGTCCCAGTCGTTGTCAAGACGGCAAGATATTAGATAGTATTCTCCTTCCTTGGGGCCATTGTATCTGAAGTATCTTCCGCCTTCTCCGATTGGCTCAAGTCTGTACTGGCCTGGGGCAAGCTCTTCCATAGTGCCGATTCCGAGGTAATCTCTGTCCACAGCATCATAATAAGGCGGAGTCCGCCCATCGTTGTTGCGGCTGCCGTAATACATAAGAGAGGTCTCTTCCCACAGCATCTCCGTGCGTCCGCCACTGGCGGAAAGGTCTGTGTCATACATGTCCATAAGTCCGAGGGAATGGCTGTATTCGTGGCAGAATGCCCCGATCCCTGTAGGGTTGAATGTTCCGTCAGAGTGTAGGCTAAGTTCTGCGGACATGGCATACGAATCTATCTTCTTCCCATCTATATCTAGTTCTTCTTTGTGTAGGGAAAGTCTGTCGTAGTGAGCCCAGATGCAGTCGTCTCCACCTCCATCTGACTCATCTTTTCCGGCTAAGAAAAGGTATATGTTGTCTACATTCCCGTCTCCGTCTGCATCGAAGTGGGAGAAGTCTGTACCTGCCTCGTCAGTGGCCTTGCAGGCATCGATTATCGCCTTGTAGGCAAATGAATCATGACCTCCTTTGTTGGTTCCGTAATATGCCTGTTTGTGAGGCAGAGTAACAGGATTGACAACTGTGAAAGTAAATTCCCAATTGTCCGGGAACTGGTCTGAGAAATATCTGCTTATGCTATACTGCCCCCCATTCACGAGCCTCTCAAAAAATCCTTCCGGAGTAGTCAGTTTGACATCACTATAGTTTACAGGAATTATAAGGCATGCTTTCCTGACTGTCTCGTCTGCCTTGTGTTCTGAGACAGACTGGGATTCATACAGAGCCATGCGTCTTAATCTTGCGTCCTCTGAGAGTCTCTCGTAAGGTATGGATACGATTGCTGGTGGGGAATCTATGCCGGCGATCTTTGTAGTCGGTGCAGCTGTCCCGTTAGGGGAGTAGCTGGCATATCTCCAATAACCATCCTCTCCCTGAATAAGGGGATAGCCACTCATATCCGTCATGACGTGGGCAAATTCGTCACCTGTGAGCCTGGCCTGGATCCTCTTGCCGTCCGGCTGGTGCAGAACAATTGTGCCCCTCCAGGCTGGTATCCCGGATGCGTTAAGGGCAAGCATCGCTGCGACTATTGTCAGGTAAAGGCGTCTCATTAACTCCAAATATAATAAAAAGAGAGAGCAATCACTCGAACTTCTTCAAGAATATTGCCTGGGCCAGGGTTGGCATCTTCAGAGACGGTGCGAAGCAAATGTTGCACCTTCCTGGATACAGGTACAGCGATAAGCGAGAAAGACCAGAGGCCGGAAAGTCTCACGACTACCCGACCTCTAAGCGTGTACTAAAACCTAAACCTATAATATAGATGCAATCACTTGACGGAATGTTGCAGGAAAAATGATATTTTTCTAATAATGCTGTTTGAATTTATTTCATTATGAAATAAAGTGGAATTTTCAATGTTGTTTCTATGACCTTTTGAAAAGGATAGTCGAGCTCTCTGACTGAAAAAGCATGGCAAAGAAGTGTCAATTTGGTATTGTGGATTTTGGCGAAATGTGCCATCTTTACCATTCGGCACTTGAAAATCGATAGCCGTTCCTTGAAAATCGAGATAAATATTATAAAACCACTTGTTATGAGACATAAATATTATATAGCTTCGGCTGTAGCCGCTGCTTTAATCCTCTTCTCTTCCCTTGCGCTTGCGAGAGAAAGGATAGCTGTGTGGCCGAAGGGGAAAATGCCTGACAGTCAGGAACATCAGATTGCCGCAATGACAAACGAAGCATCAGAAAAAGGATTCAATCCCAATAAACATAGAACGGCCTACATCGAGTGGTACGAAGCTCCGAAGGCTGACGTGCGCAACGGAACTTGCATGATCCTAATTTCTGGAGGAAGTTACAACAACTGCTGTGATGTGGATCTCGTGGCCAGGTGGGCAGAAAAGCTAACAGAACTCGGATGCCAGTGCGTGAATTTTGTCTATCGCACCCCTCGTCCGGAAGGTCTCCCTATATGGCAGACCGCATGGGAAGACGGGCAAAGGGCAGTACGCCTGGTACGTCTGGATGCGGAAAAGCGAGGCTTCGATCCGGAAAAGATAGGAACTATCTCTATGTCGGCCGGTTCGCACCTCGCGCTCTTGCTTGGAACATCGTCACAGACAAGGGCTTACAAACCCGTAGACAAGCTGGATAGCATTCCATGCCACATTAACTGGGCAATAGTGAATGCTCCAGCCTACGCAACCACGGATGGCGAAAAAGGTACACCGGCCACAAGGGAAGGCTATGGAACGGATGTGAAACTCAGTTCCGTGTTCAAATTTGACGAAAAGACCTGCCCGATGAGTCTGCACCATGGAGGGCTTGACCCTTATTCCCCGACTGCTTCGACTTTGGTCTATAGACAACTTCGCCGCATGCACATACCGGCGGAGCTTCATCTTTATGCGGACAAGGGGCACGGCGCGTTTGGTTTTGAGCGAGCCGTTGAGTTCATGAGACAGATGGGATTCATGGGGCCAGTGCCTGCAGAGGTCCCGATTATGGAGGTCTATTCTTCAGACAAGGACAGAGCGGAAGTTATACGTGAAGATGTCTGGCCGGAAGGAATGATGCCGGACGAGCAGGCGCAGCAGTGTAAGCCTTATATAGAGTGGCATATCCCGACGAAGCTCACGACTACCGCGATTCAGATTATCTATTCAGGTGGGTCATACATGGGCAATGACCCCGACGGTTTTGAGGTGACTCCTGCACGGCGCTATCTCAATGGCAAGGGCATGACAGTGGTGACTCTCAAGTACCGTACTCCCCGTCCAGAAGGGCTCTCAAAGCACACAACCGCATGGGAGGACCTGCAACGCACAATAAGAATTGTCCGCAGCGAGGCGGCTTCAAGAGGGCTTGACCCTAACAGAATTGGAATCATGGGAAGTTCGGCAGGCGGGCATCTCACGCTTATGGGCGTGACATCGTCCCTCCACAATTCATATCTTCCGATGGACGATATAGATAGGCTCTCATGTAGCGTGCAATGGGGGATCGGAATCTATCCAGCTTATGCCCTCACGGACGGCATTGATCAAAATAACACCGGAGGTGGAAACGATGACAGTGCAGTGCTAGTCCCAGAATTCAGCTTTGACCTAAAGACGGTTCCGATGCTTTTCATACATGGCGATGCTGACGGATGGGCAGCGATGAATTCAGTAAAGTGCTGGGAGAAAATGAGGGCGATGGGCATTCAGTCTGAACTTCACACCCTTGCCCTTCGCAACCACTGCTTCCAGATGGCCTGCTCTCCAGGCACGGGAAGCTACACTCATCTTGATCGCATCTGGGAATTCCTCACAGTCAAGGGGTACAACTATTGAAGTTGCAGTCGCTAGTCAGCGTGGATTAGAAATGTCTAAGGAGGGAGAACAATTGTTCTCCCTCCTTAGTAACTGTTCAGTATGGGGATGTATTATTTGCTGGCCTCTACAGAAAGTTTTCTAAATTCCTTGAAGTCTTTCATAAGAGCAAGAGCTGCCTTGCGTGCACGGGCACCTGCTGCCTTGTTGCCTTTCTCTACTTGAAGAGCGGCATTAGCGGCGAATTCTTCATACTCAGCCTTGATCTTCTCGACGAGTTCTTTCATGATTTGTGTGATTTATTAGTTAAACATTGAGTTTCCAACTTTTCCGAAATATAGGCATTTGTGACTGAATATGCAAATACCAAACACAAGAAACTTTGTTTTACAGATTATTAGAGGATTTGGGGACAGTATTGAAAGTGTTCATAGCTCGGTCTATCCCCACTGTTGCAAACATCTTCACACCCTCGATGACCTTGTCGCATATCGCAGGCATCTTCTCTTTCTCCGCATCTGACATATGCCCTATGACGAAGTCAACCTGGCCTCCCTTCTTGAAGTCGTTTCCTATGCCGATCCTGATCCGAGGATACTCGGTCGTCCCGAGTAGCTCCTGGATATTTTTCAGTCCATTATGCCCTCCGTCACTACCTTTGCGTCTCATTCTCAGTGTACCGAAAGGTAGGTTAAGATCATCGCAGATCACAATAAGGTTCTCCGGCGATAGTTTCAGCTTTGTAAGCCAATATCTTACAGCGTTACCGCTCAAGTTCATATAGGTAGATGGTTTCAGCAGGGTCATCTGCCTTCCCTTGAAGGATATCTCGGCTGTATCTCCATATCTGCCGGTAGAGAAAACAATATTGGATGCCTTAGCCCAGGCATCCAATACCATAAATCCTACATTGTGTCTGGTGTCTTGATATTCCGAGCCAATGTTGCCCAATCCGACTACCAGATAGTTCATAATGAGATTACTTTGTCTCTGCTGCGGGTGCCGCAGGAGCTGCAGCAGCGTCTGCAGGAGCTGCCTCATGGTGCAACTCAGGATGCTCAGCCTCCTCAAGTGCCTCCTCATATGCTATGTGGGCTGCAATCTGACGTGAAGACCTTACAACGCAGATGATAGTATCCTTAGGAGAGAGGATGGTGACGTTGTCATATTTGAGGTCACCTGCAACAATCCTCTTGCCGATTTGGAGTTTGTTGATGTTGACAACAAGCTCATCGGGAAGATCCTTCATAAGGGCGCTGACGCGGAGTTTGCGTACAAGCTTGAAGAATTTACCACCGGCCTGAACACCGATAGCATGTCCTGTTATTGTGATAGGAACGTTGATTGCGATAGGCTTGCTCTCGTTGACAGCGAGGAAATCCACGTGCAGGCAGTTGTCCTTTACAGGGTGGAACTGGAGCTCATGAATAACGGCCTGATATTTCTTGCCGTTGTCAAGCTCGAGGTCAACAATGTGAGAATAAGGTGTCTCGATAAGACCTTTGAGATCCTTGGCAGTTACTGTGAAGATGACGTTATCTACACCAGCACCGTAGAGGTTGCAGGGGATAAATCCCTCTTTGCGGAGAGCCTTGATAGCGGATTTGCTGCATCCGGCCTCGCGAACCTGTCCTTTAAGTTCAAAATGCTTCATCTTGCAAAATGATTAAAATGTGTTACTCAGTCCGACACCGCGCCGGACCCCATTGCACCAAAAGCCGATGGCTTTTATGGAGATGCTGCTCTCTTACTAAGGCAGAACTTCTCCTAATGCGGGCGCAAAGTTATGCCTAATTTCGGGAAATTCCAAAAATAGTGGCTTATTCCATTAGTTTCTTGTATTTGAAGCGTTTCGGTTCTTCGTCACCGAGACGGCGTTTCTTGTTCTCCTCGTATTCCGAGTAGGTCCCCTCGAAGAAATATACAGAGGAATCTCCCTCGAATGCAAGAATATGTGTGGCGATCCTGTCCAGAAACCAGCGATCGTGCGATACTACAACAGCACAGCCGGCGAAATTCTCCAGACCCTCTTCAAGAGCTCGTATCGTATTTACATCTACGTCGTTGGTAGGTTCGTCGAGAAGCAGCACATTGCCCTCGTCCTTAAGCGTCAGGGCAAGGTGCAGGCGGTTACGCTCTCCTCCGGAAAGGACTCCGCATTTCTTCTCCTGGTCTGCACCTGTGAAATTGAACCTTGATACATAGGCCCTTGCATTGACATCCCGTTTACCGAGCCTGATCCAGTCAGAGCCTCCTGCAATTGTCTCAAATACGGTCTTGTCCGGATCTATACTCTTGTGCTGCTGATCCACATAGGCGAGTTTCACAGTCTCTCCGATGCTTATCTCTCCGCTGTCGGGTTTCTCAAGCCCCATGATAAGGCGGAACAGAGTAGTCTTACCAGCTCCATTCGGGCCGATGACACCCACAATCCCAGCAGGAGGAAGCACAAAAGAAAGATGCTCGAACAGCAGCTTGTCTCCGTAGGCCTTGGACACATCCTTGAATTCGATCACTTTGTTGCCAAGCTTCGGCCCATCGGGAATATAGATCTCAAGGCTGGCCTCCTTCTCCTTGCTGTCCTGGCTTGCAAGCTTCTCATAAGCTCCGATCCTGGCCTTGGATTTTGCCTGTCTGGCCTTGGGAGCCATCCTTACCCATTCGAGCTCTCTTTCGAGGGTCTTTCTGCGCTTGCTTTCCTGTTTCTCCTCCATCTCAAGCCTTTTGGTCTTCTGCTCAAGCCAAGAGGAATAGTTGCCCTTCCAAGGGATTCCTTCGCCTCTGTCGAGCTCAAGAATCCATCCAGCAACGTCATCGAGGAAATACCTGTCATGTGTTACGGCGATCACAGTACCTTTGTATTGCTGTAGATGGGCTTCGAGCCATTGTATACTCTCCGTATCAAGGTGGTTGGTAGGCTCATCGAGAAGCAGTACGTCAGGCTGACGCAGAAGCAGGCGGCATAGGGCTACCCTTCTTCTCTCACCTCCGCTCAATGTGGAGATCTTCGCGTCGGAAGGAGGACATTGCAGAGCATCCATGGCCCTCTCAAGCTTGGAATCTATCTCCCATCCTCCGCAGTGCTCTATCTTCTCAGTCAGTTCTCCCTGTCTCTCGATGAGGGCGTTCATGGCATCCTCATCCATAGGCTCGCAAAATTTGAGATTGACTTCCTCGTATTCCTTGAGTATGGCCATTATCTCGCTTACTCCTTCCTGTACTACTTCGAGCACTGTCTTGTCTGGGTCCATCTGAGGCTCCTGCTCCAGGTAGCCTACACTGTAGCCGGGAGCCCATACTACCTCTCCCTGATAGCTTGGCTCCACTCCCGCAATGATCTTCATGAGAGTGGACTTACCGCTTCCGTTGAGTCCGATGATGCCTATTTTTGCCCCGTAGAAAAACGAAAGACAGATATCCTTGAGTATGACTTTGTTGCTGTTGGGTAGGACTTTTCCAACCCTGTTCATGGAGAAAATAATCTTTTCGTCAGCCATTGTTGTATGTATTGTCGCGTCCGGGGAAGCCCCGTGGCGGGTAAGTAAAAGAGGCCGAAAAAGCCGCCTGCAAAGATACTAACCCTTCAGGGATTGTACAACAATGCCAAGCTCATGATATACGGAAAGGGAAGCGCAACATCTCTTTTGCGTCGTCCTTAGGTAGTAATTCAAACTGGTTCTACTCCATTCTATGACTATCCAGAGATTCTCTGTCTTGTCCCTGCCTATTGAGCAGACAAGGTTTTTCGTCTCAGCTCTCGGCATAGGTTCTCAATCAGTATCAATGACTTTGCCAGAGAACACGGTTGTCAGGGCAAATATAGCGGTTTGCAGCAGGTAGAGCCTGGTCTATCTCTTTGTCGGATTGCCGGTTGTCAGGGCAAATGTAGCGGTTTGCAGCAGGAAAGCAGCCGCTATAGATGCGCATAATAGATGCGCATAGTCTTATGTCAATATATCAGTTAAGCTGTAAATAAGTGGATATATTAGGAAGGGGGATTAGTTTTGTATATCTATTCCTTCTTCCTTCATCTCTTCCAAGGCTTTACGGTGTCCTTCTTCTGATACATAGGCGAGGCAGTCGGCAAGAAGTATTACGTGGAATCCTGCCTTGGCAAGGTCTTCGCAGGTACTACGCACGCAGAATTCGGTAGCAATGCCGCACACATACACATCCTTGGGTTCTAGCATTGCGGCCACCTCTTCCAAAGTCTGTCCTGCTGCATTCACTGCATCTATTCCTGAATACTGCTCTGTCTTTGGATCGCAGCCTTTGTCGAATATAAGGTCCTCGTCAGCGTATCCTGCAAGCCTTTCGTGGATCTCCGCTCCATGTGTCCCATTTACGCAATGCACGCTCCATGTGCCTCCGTTCTCTTTGAACGAACAGTGGCTTGCCGGATGCCTGTCTCTTACGAACATGATTGGAAGGTCATCGTTCCGTGTCTTCTCAATGAAAGCGGCAGTGTTGGCCACGGCCTTCTCGGCTTCCATGCATGCGAGACTTCCGTCAATGAAGTCATATAGCATGTCCACAACTACTAGTATAGAATCGTTAATCATATTTACTCAATGGAATCTTCATATATCCTTATCGTACAATGGAATGTGCCGCTATCTCTTGCATCGTCCAGCCTCTCTATCGTATTAGTCTATTGTAAAGGAATTGATCTCCTTCATTATCTTGTCTATCATCATGTTCTTCAGATTGTACAGGTCATCTGATATGTCAACCTTGTAGTAGTGCGGGTTGATAAGCCTTCTTTCAGAGGGACTGAAATGGCGGAGGGTGTCATCATAGAACTCTTTCTTCTCTTTCAGTGTAGGCTCCGGTATGCAGCGGACTCCATCCGCCATTGAGAGAGACTGCAATGTCCTGAAAGTGTATGTCCCAGCCTCGAATGTCTTACACTTGTATCTGTCAAATTCATCGCAGATGGTGAACGTCTCTCCGGCTTCTATCTTCTTGCTCAGAGAATCCCCCCTAAGACAGGTAACGTCGGCCTTGTATATTTCACCGAACTCTTCATCGTGCTTTGTGAGTCTGTATGTTATCTGGAAGCCCGGATTTATGAGTTTCGCCCGGTCCTCGGATTTCTTGAGTACCGGGGTGTTGTCTATCTGTACCAGCTTGTACACATTGCCGAAGCACGGGGCTGCCTTGCTTGTAGCTATGGCATCTCCTACTCCGTAAGAGTCGATTTTGGCCCCCTGGCGTTCGAGATCGGAGATAAGGTATTCGTCAAGAGAATTGGTCGCGAAGATCTTGCACTTGGTCATGCCGTGCTTGTCGAGGATACGCCTTACTTCAGTGGAAAGATAGGCCAGGTCACCGCTGTCGAGCCTTACCCCGTACCCGTAAGGATAGTTGTCATCTATTCCTTCTTCTTGAAATGCCCTTATTGCGTTGAGAACTCCGCATTTGAGGGTGTCGTATGTATCTATAAGTAGGATGATTCCTTCTCCTTTGTGTGTCCTTATATAGTCGAGGAAAGCCTTGTGCTCGCCTTCAACGGACGAACCGTATGAAGTGACGAAGCTGTGGGCCATTGTCCCGGTGGACGGGATGCCGCCTATGATCCCGGTGAGTATGTTGGAAGTGCTTGCGCAACCTGCTATTATCGCTGCTTTTGCTCCGTATACTGCCGCCCACGGTCCGTGTGCTCTTCTTGATCCGAATTCGCTTACAGGCTTGTCAGTCGCCCTGCATACGCGTGATGCTTTGGTAGCAACGGCCATCTGGTGGTTCATGATGCACAGCATAGGAGTCTCAAGCACTTGTGCCTGTACAAGCGGTGCCTGTACAGTGATGATCGGCTCTCCTGGGAATGCTATCTCTCCTTCACGCATCGCGTATACATTGCCGGTAAATTTCATCCCTGCAAGGTAATGGCGGAACTCAGCATACTCATCGCCAGGGAGGAATTTCTCATAGAAATCCTCGGGCATTGAGCCGAGACAGGAGATCATCTCCATTACCTCGTCAGTCCCACTTACGACAGCCCAGTTGTTGTTCTCAGGCGCTTTTCTGTAGAACATGTTGAATACTGCAGTGATGTCGGCATTTCCACATTCCAAAAAAGACTTTCCCATCGTATACTGGTACTTGTCCGAGCAATATGCGATCTCTTTTGTCATTTGTCTACTAGTATGTAACCGCGCAAAAATACTTATTATTCCACGTATATGCACAATCTTTTGTATAACTTTACCCTAACAACTCAAAATTTCATGAACGAGGCTCTTGAACGACTTTACCGGAGATATACCGGCTGTAATCCTGTTGCCATGACCAGACTTGATTCTGCCGGTAGCAACAGACGCTATTTCAGAATATATGGCGCTGAGGGTGAAGCCTCAGTCATAGGTGTGCAGGGCAAGTGTCTTGAAGAGAATAGGGCTTTCTGTACAATAGACTCTCATTTTCTCGTTATGGGCCTGAGAGTGCCTGAGGTTATGGCCGTTGACGATGCCAGCCTGTGCTATATCCAGGAAGATCTCGGGGATATGTCCCTTTATAAGGCTGTTACTTCAGGACGGGAGAAGGGAGTCTATTCCGAAGAAGAGAGAGCCTTGCTTCTTAGAGCGATGCGAGAGCTTCCATCTATACAGTTCCGTGGCGCACAAGGACTTGATTTCGGAGTCTGCTATCCGGAGCCCTCATTCTGTGCCCGTACAGTAATGTTTGATCTTAATTATTTCAAATACTGTTTTCTCAAGGCGTCTGGACTTGAATTTGACGAAGTCTACCTTCAGTCAGATTTTGACAGACTTGTAATTGATCTTACGCAGGATAGCGGTGACACTTTCATGTACAGGGATTTCCAGTCCCGGAATGTGATGGTTAGAGGCGGACAGTTGTACTACATCGATTTCCAGGGCGGAAGGAGAGGTCCTGTCTATTATGACGTGGCTTCTTTCGTGTATCAGGCGAGAGCCCGGTATCCAGACTCTTTAAGGGAAGAGATGTTGACGTCCTACATCGAGGAGGCTGCGAAGTTCGACCCGGATATTGATGAGACACAGTTCAGAGAGCGTCTTAGGCTCTTCGTCCTGTTCCGTATGCTTCAGGTTCTCGGTGCTTACGGCTTCCGGGGATATTTCGAGAGAAAGCCTCATTTCATAGAAAGTGTCCCGTATGCAATGGAGAATCTCAGGCATCTTCTTTCTCGGCCTTTCGAGTCTTATCCTTACCTCAATGACCTGCTTGTACGACTTTCCGGTCTGAGCCGATTCAATATGGATGCCGTAGACAAACCGGAAGACAAATTTATGTGTAAGCAAGCGGATCGGACCAATCTCCAATTCGATGGCAAAGTCAACGCGGTAGATGACGTGGTGGACAAAGTCAAGTCTGAAAATTCCACCGAGGTTAGTAATCTTGACCAATGTGATCCTGATAACTTGATTACTGACAAAAAGGAGAAGCTTATTGTAGAAGTATTCAGCTTCTCATACAAGAAGGGAATACCCCCCGACCTCTCAGGCAACGGAGGAGGCTATGTCTTTGACTGTCGTGCTATCAACAATCCAGGTAGGTATGAGTATTATCGGCAGTTTACAGGACTTGACCGAGAGGTTGAGGCTTTTCTCGAAGAGGACGGTGAGATACTGGAATTCTTGGACAACGTCTATTCTATTGTTGATGCACATGTCCTCCGTTATATTGAGCGGCACTTCACTCATCTGCAGGTATGCTTCGGCTGTACTGGAGGCCAGCACAGATCAGTCTATAGTGCGCAACATCTTGCTGCCCATCTTGTCTCAAATTTCAATGTGGAGGTTAGGGTTGTGCACCGAGAACTTGGTATAACATCCATACTACATCATGATATCTAAGACGTGGTGTCTTTGTATCTGATTCCCAATGTTATGCCTATGCTGATGCAGGCTCAGCTGCTATCCAGATTCTTATTGAGCGACGCTTAGTAATTAGCCTGTCTGGTGTCTGCCGCATCGATTCCAAGAGATGGATTCTTGTCGGATGCCTTGGCCAGCACAACTGATGTTGCTACTGCGAGGGTGCAAAGAGTCAGGAATACATATTCCGCTTGAATGGCTGCTCCTAAGGGATTGGCATTTGTCTTGTCGAAGATGTTTCCGACGATGATCGGTACCACAAGCATTCCCATGTTTTGGATCCAATAGATCATGGAATAGGCTGTGCCGAGATTCTTCTCCGGTATTATCTTAGGTACAGTAGGCCAAAGTGCTGCAGGCACGAGTGAGTAGCCTATCCCGAGAAGGGCTATGGCAAGATATCCGAGGACACTTATCCCAGCCGGGGCAAATGCAATCAGCAAGTGCGATATCAGTACAAGCGCTGAACCTGCAATCATCCATCTTGTTCCTTTTCCCGTCTTATCTACAACGAAACCGAAAAGAGGAGCGAATACCACTGTAAAGAAGGGTATTAGGGACACCATTATGCTTGCGCTCTCTACGTCCAGTCCAAATCTAGGTATGAGTATGGCTGTCGCGAATTTCTTGAATGAAATGATGCTGCAATAGAAGAATACGCACAGTAGTGCTGACATTATGAAGAATTTGTTGCCAAGAACCCTGAAAATGTCTCTGAAGCGGAAATCATTGTCCTGCCTCTTGTCTTGTCTTTCCGAGGTCATGTTCTCGGCATCGAACTTGGCATCCATCGCAACGAAAACGGCCCACATTACGGTGCCAGCAAAAAGTAACAGAAGACCTACGAATGCCGGTCTTGCTGTCTCTGATAGGGTATAGAACGCTCCATCTGTAGCTTTGGCTCCGATAAGAGCTGGAGATAGAAGCAGAGCAAGAGCCGTTCCGAGCCTTGCTATTGCAAGTTGGAGACCCATTGCAAAGGCCATATTGCGCCCTCTGAACCATTTGGCGATCGACCGAGTCACGGCAACTCCGGCAATCTCACTGCCAAGCCCGAAGAGCATGCAGCCTGTATAGGCCAGTATGAGGGAATTTTGTGGAGATAGTCCTGAGGTTATGGCTACTGTTACAGTGCCTGCACCGGCAGTCATCATCCCTGTAAATATCGATCCCGTGATCCGGACACCCCATTTGTCAAGGAGCATTCCGCAGATTACCAGACCGCCCCACACGCAGAGGAATGAATATCCCCCTGCGTAGAAGCCGTAGTCTGATGAGTCCCACCCCAATGCGAGCATCTCTGGGTTGCTGAATAGGTAGGACACAGAGGAAAACATGTCATCGAAGAAGTAGGACCCGAACATGGGTACTACCAGACATGCAAGTGCAATCCAACTATATTTCTTCATCCTTTGCCATGTCTTCCTCGAATGCTTCCTCTGTCTTCTCGTTCCTTACATTGGGAAGCTCAAGGCCGTAACCCTTCTTCTTGTCTTCAATCTTTAGAAGGATTGAGAGGAAGAATGCAAGAACTCCGAATGAGGAGAATATGATCATAGGCAGGGTGTAACCGCCACTCTCCTGAAGTGCGAATCCTATAAGAAGAGGTACAAGGCAGAGGCCTATGTTCTGAACCCAAAAGATAAGGCAGTATGCGGAGCCAAGTATCTTGTCATCAATGATCTTAGGCACAGAAGGCCACAAAGCAGCCGGAACCAATGAGAATGATACTCCCAATGTGACAATGAGTAAGATGGCAAGTGCCTTGCTCGGGAATAAGGGGAGGAGGAATGCGAAGCCGAGGTGGCAGCATATCATGATCACCGCACCGGTCATGAGCATGGAAGCTCCTTTGCCTTTGAAATCGAGGAAAAGCCCGAGGAACGGGGTAAGTACCATTGCCAATATAGGGAAGCAACTGAAGAGGCGAGATGCTTGTTCTGCGCTAATACCGAGGGTCACTTCAAGGTAGTTGGGAGCATATCTTTGGAAAGGGAAGATGGCACTGTAATAAAGAACACACAGAAGGGCTACAATCCAGAACATTTTGCTGCTGAAGATTTTGCCTAGATCGCTTATATGGAACTCGTCCTCAGGTGACTTCTCACTTGCCATTAGGCCGGCACTTACAAGCTCTGAGTCGAATTTCCTGTCCATGAACGTGAATATGAGGAAGAAAAGCAGTCCTACGATAAGGAGAACCGTGCAGAATCCGACAGGAGCTACAACAGAACCGTCGAACTTGGCTGCGATCATAGGGGAGATCCACATGACAGCGAAGACGCCGAGTCGTGCGATAGCCATCTCAAGTCCCATTGCAAGTGCCATCTCCTTGCCCTTGAACCATTTGGCTATGGCTTTGGATACCGTGGTACCAGCCATCTCGCAGCCGCAGCCAAAGACCATAAATCCAAGGCATGCCATCTTGGCACTTCCAGGAAGGGCTACCCACCAGCTATCAAGCCATCCGCAAAGGGCAGTGGCCTGAAACCAGTCGCTTATTCCTATATATTTGATTGCAGCACCGCCAACCATGAGAGAAGCAGACAGCAGGCCTGTGAACCGGGTTCCCATCTTGTCCAGTATGATCCCGGCGAAGATTAGGAAGAAGCAGAATACATTAAGAAAATATTCTGATGCGGCGTATGTGCCGAATACTGTGCTGTCCCAGCCACGGCTCTGTTCTATAAGTGACTTTAGCGGAGACATGACGTCTACGAACATGTATCCGAAGAACATCATAAGGGCGATAAGGATAAGTACAGTCCATCTTGCTAAGGGGCTGTCATTCATGAGCCGTGGAGCAACATCCTTAATGTTGCTGGGCATTGCGTGCTGTGTTTCTTGCATCTTGGTTTGAGGTTTTTTACTCGTTTTTATTCGCAAATATACATAGCTTCTGTTTCTTTTTGGCTTGATATTAGAGAAAAAATTCTAAATTTGTCAAATAAGTTGAGACGAAGTTCGCTGTGACTATCTCAGCACATACAGTAGCTGATGGGACTGATATGCCATAAGCTGCACACGAAGTAACGAACTTAAATAATTATATCTTATGAAGCATTATTACCTAGCCGTTGCCACTATTGTGACGGCATTCTTGTATGTCTCTTGCGACAAAGATAACAACAGTCAGGATCCTTCTAAAGGAGGGCAAGAGACAGAGGTTGTGTCAGCTAAATTTCTCAGTGCTGTAGGTGAATTCCAGGGAGAAAGTAACGGTACCGCCGTATATGTCCTAGACCTTTCTACAAATGAATACAGCTATAACGGAGAGGCTGACAAATGGCCGGTGACCCATCTCTATGTTGCACTCGGGGGACCTAGTGGGGTCGATCTTACTAAACTTACCCTTCCTGAAGGTGAATATACAGCGGGTGATGCGGATGCTCCAGAAGCTGGCAAATTCTTCCCTGGCATCTTCGATGAGAGCGGCAAGGCGGCCTACAATTCTTATGTGGCCGTACAGCAGGAGAAAAACGGTGAGATCGGAGTCGATCTTATAAAGGATGGCAAGTTGAGTATTGTATCTACAGGAGCTCTCGGCAAATACAATATTTCCGGGGAACTTGTGTATGAAGATGGCACGAAGCTAACCGTTGATTTTGAAGGATATATCCTTGTGGAGAACGGCTCCAGTGAGGTGCCTCCTTCAGACGAGCTCCCTCTTCCGGAGACTTCTCTGACAGAGAATCTCGAACTTAATATTGTTGAGGCTTATTACTACAATTACGGCACGACAAGATACGTTGACAAGAAACGGACGGAACTTTACCTGCAGCTATATGCCGACAATAATTATGCTAACTGTCTGGATCTGTTCCTTCTGATTGATAGTGACAAATATACTGGAGACAAAGTGCTTCCTGTCGGTAAATATCCCTTGTATCCTTGGTATCAGTACATAGTTCCTGAACTGTCTGGTGTTGCCGGATATCATGTCAAGTCAGATAATGTGCCTGACGTTTGGCTGGGGTGTAACTATACATCCGACTATACCTCGAAGTCGGCTATCGTAAGCGGAGAGATTGAAGTGGTGTCATGCGATGAGAATATGAATGCAGAGATCAAATTTACTCTATATGATAATGCTGCGACACCTCATTCTGTGACAGGTTCATTCAAAGGAAAATTGCAGTAAGTAATGATTTTGGATGTTGTTTGGGATTCCGAGAGACCCATCTCGGCATCGCAATCTTTTGTGACAAATTTATTTGCAACTTTTGAACTAAAAAAAGCCGTCCAAGAGGGACGGCTTTTTTTAGTTTGTCCTAATCAAAATGCCAGGACATGTGGATTAAAGGTTCGGATTCAATGTCTTCCAGTCTTTTACTGCAGGGATGATACCGAGGTCAATGATCTCGTCACGCATCTTGCAGAGATGAGCGTAAGAAGCATCCAAAGCAGCAAGTTCTTCTGCTGTACCGTGGATCTCACCATAGTGAACACCTGTCTCGTCCATTACGGTAGGCATAGCCATCATTACGTTGTGGAACTTATCGTTGTTGACATAAGTTCCTGCAGGCCATGTGAATTTCTCGCCGCCCATTGTGGCCTCAATCATCTTGACTGCGTTTACGGCAGGGCTCTGGAATGAAGAACGTCCACGGAGCTTGATGATGGTAGCACCACCCTGTATTACGTCATGCTTGATCTCCTCGAATCTTTCCTTGGAAAGCTTTGTTCCGAGAAGTTCTGAGAGAGGTGTGCCATCAATTTTAACCTGGGAAGCGAAGACTGCCATCTGCTCTCCGTGGCCACCGTATGTATGACAACCTGTCACTTTGCACTGCTGTACTCCGAACTCTTCTGCAAGAGCTGTCTGGAGACGTGTGGAGTCAAGGGCTGCAAGTGTAGTTACCTGTGAAGGCTTGAGTCCTGAATGAAGGAGAACTACAAGACCAGTAAGGTCAGCAGGGTTGAAGATCACTACAACGTGCTTTACGTCAGGGCAATATTTCCTTACATTCTTGCCGAAGTCTTCTGCTATCTGGCAGTTGCCTTTGAGAAGATCCTCGCGAGTCATTCCCTCTTTGCGAGGTGCACCACCTGATGATATGATGTATTTTGCATCCTTGAATGCTACTGCAGGGTCAGTTGTCCAAGTGATATTGGCACCATCGAACGCACAGTGGTTCATCTCGGCAGCAACTCCTCTAAGACCCGGCTCGTATACGTCATAAAGGCATACGTTCGGGGTAAGTCCCAACAGCATTACGGTCTGGGCCATATTGGACCCGATCATTCCGCCTGCACCGACAATAGTCAACTTGTCATTAGTTAAAAACTTCATAATTATAGCGTTTTTATTCATTAAACTTCTGAATTGTCAGCAGTTTGGCCACTTCGGCCGAAATTTCTCTGCTTCAAATTGCGTGCAAAAGTAACACAACACACTTTAATTTCAAACTCTGCGAGGCTAAAAAATAGACATGTCGCGATATTACGGGGTGGAAGGGCTGGTATCTCTGCATGCTAAGGGGGTGAGATATGTCTATGGCGACTAATTAGCCACTTCCGAAAGGAATTTGAGGCGCACGAGTCTTATGTCCGTCTCGTCGTAGTCGTTTCCAAATTCTCTGAATGCATCTTCAAGTGAGTCAGACTCTGCATCTTCCTTGAAATAATTGTAGATGTCCTCGACTTCGTCCGGATCTATGTTGTTCTCTATATAATAGTCGAGATTGAGCCTAGTTCCAAACTCAACAATCTCCTCAATGGATTGGATAAGTTCGTTTATATCCATATTGCGATTGTCTGCAATATCAGCAAGATCCATACGTCTATCGATGCTCTGTATCAAGGCGATCTTGTCAGAGGACTTGTTGGGCATTGATTTGACGACGAAATCCACTGGCCGCTCGATGTCATTCTCTTCCACGTATTTGCGGATCAGATCCATGAATGGCCGCCCATATTTCTTCGCTTTCCCTTCCCCAACTCCCTGACATGTCTTGAGCTCGTCCACATTCTCAGGATAGAGTATGGACATATCCTCGAGTGAAGAGTCACTGAATATGATCCAAGGCTGCAGATGAAGTCTGTGGGCCTCGTCTTTTCGCAATTCTTTGAGCATCGCGAGTAATGCCATGTCTCCGCCTGAAGATGACCTCGGTGCAGAAGGCTCGTCATCTGGATCTTCTTCTGTCGCCTCAGAAAAAGTCCTTGGGGTAGCTACAAATACAGGATAAGGGGACGCGAGGAATCTCTTTCCTGCCTCTGTGATGCCAAGTAACCCGTAGTTCTCTATGTCCTTGTCTAATAGGTGTGATATGGTTGCATGGTGGGCAATCATATCCCAGTATTTCGGGCTGTGGTCCTTTCCTTTGCCGAACATCGCAAGCTTCTCATGTCCATAAAGCTTGATATTTGATGTAAGGATTCCTGAAAGAATGCTCGCAAGATGTGTTGCCTTGAACTTGCCGCCTATTGTATCTGCCAGGCTGAGCAGTGCGGTAAGGTCTGCTGAGATATCAGACTTCGGCCTCGGATTACGGCAATTGTCACAGCAACCGCAATTCTCACCCTTGTAATCTTCTCCGAAATAGGCAAGCAGGAGTTTGTGGCGGCACTCTCCTGACTCGGCATAGTTTACTGCCTCGTCAAGAAGCTGCCTGCCTATCTCCTGTTCTGACAGGGGCTTTCCCTGAAGGAATTTCTCAAGCTTGCGAATGTCTTTATAGCTGTAATAAGTTATGCAGATGGCGTCTTTGCCGTCTCTGCCTGCCCTTCCTGTCTCTTGATAATAACCTTCTAGACTTCGTGGAAGGTCATAATGAATGACAAACCTGACATCCGGCTTGTCTATGCCCATACCGAAAGCGATGGTCGCAACGATCACGTCCACATCTTCCATTAGGAACTTGTCTTGATTCTCAGCCCTCATCTTGGCATCCATGCCGGCATGGTATGGGACAGAACGGATGCCGTTGATGCTAAGTATGTTGTTAAGCTCTTCCACTTTCTTGCGGCTGAGACAGTATATGATGCCTGACTTGCCAGGATTCTGCTTGATGAATCTTATGATATCCTTGTCCTGGTCTATCTTGTCCCTGATCTCGTAATATAGATTGGGCCTGTCGAATGACGATTTGAATACACATGCGTCTCTGATGCCGAGATTCTTGATGATGTCATTCTGGACCTTGGGGGTTGCTGTAGCTGTCAGGGCTATGATAGGGGCTTTGCCGATCTCGTCTGCAATCGGTCTGATCCTCCTGTATTCTGGTCTGAAGTCGTGCCCCCAATCCGAGATGCAATGAGCTTCGTCAACTGCGTAGAATGATATGTGGATATCCCTAAGAATTGATATGTTATCCTCTTTAGTGAGACTCTCCGGGGCGACATACAAAAGCTTGGTCTTCCCACTTGCAAGGTCATCGCGGACTTCGGCAAGCTGAGCCTTATTGAGCGATGAGTTGAGAAAATGGGCTATGCTTCCGTTGCCTGACACAAAGCCTCGGATTGCATCCACCTGATTCTTCATCAGTGCTATAAGCGGGGATACGACTATTGCTGTCCCGGGCAAAAGCAACGCCGGAAGTTGGTAGCACAATGACTTGCCTCCACCGGTCGGCATGATGACAAAAGTGTCATTGCCGGCAAGCAGGTTCATTATTATCTTCTCCTGATCGCCCTTGAAGGAGGAGAATCCAAAGAACTTATTCAGTTTCTCGCGAACCATGGTTGGTGTAAATGGCATAGTTCCTTGCTTTTGATCAGATAAATGTTTGCGTGTAAGCGGCCTTGGCCCGAATATTTCATGAAATTCCCTGTCTATATGTCCGACAAAGTCAACTAAAGCTTAGACTCGGGAGCAATGTGCCGAACTTGTTCGAGAACATCACAGAGTCGTATCATAATTCAGCGTTAGCCAAATATAATAAAAAAAATGCAGAAAACGATTTTTATCTTAATAAAGATTAGATAAAGGTCAGACAACGAAAGGCCGTCAGAAAGTATATTACTTTCATTCGGCCTTTCGCTTTGTATAGGTTGACTCAAGAGTCAAGGCTTGCCATAATTTGACCTGCAAGCTTTGTAAACTCTTCCTTTTTAGACTTCTTCTCTTCTTAGTCTTATTCTTCAACAGGGGAGAAATCTTCCTTGCCTACTCCACAAAGGGGGCATACCCAATCGTCTGGAAGATCCTCAAATGCTGTCCCAGGTGCGATTCCGTTGTCAGGATCACCGACTGAGGGGTCATACACATATCCGCAGATGTTGCATACGTACTTTTTCATATCAATTTTGCGTTTATTTTAGAATAATTTCAAATTTAATAAAATCGGATAGCTTTTCAAATACCGTCAGTATCTTTTCTATCGAGAGCTACGGCTATTTGGCTATTTGTCTTCTTTTGTCCCGGCAATTATTTTTCTGTCTTCATCAATGTCAAATCCGGCTTTCTCGGCAATCCGTATCTTCAGCCTGTTGAAATGGATTCTGTTCTTGACTATCCAGTTCTCGGCATAGATCGCTATGCATGAAGTCCCGAAATACACAATTGTCTGAATCGTCATCGCTGTAAGCTCTTTGTGTGCTGTCCATAAGTCTCCACCGGCAGTACTGAGATTGATAAAGCCCCTCGCACCGAATGTGGTTGGAAATATATATGAGAAATATCTCCAGAATCCGGGGAAAGCCTCTTTCGGCCAAGAAAATCCTGTCAGGAAAAGGCATACGGGAGACATCACTAGAAAGAGAAGGAATACAGATTCTCTGCGTGTTATGAATGTGCTCCATGTGAATGAAAACATAACGCAATCCGTGACAAAGAATAGAAGCAGGAGGATAATGTCCATGAATTGTCCCCGTTGTGGAATACCGAAGAGAGCAGGAACGATGCATGCTATATATATAGATATGGCCATGTAGATTAGCCAATAGGCTGTCCCCCTCGCAAGTACAACGCGACAGACTCCGTGCTCCTCTATCGTGTCCGGAAGTGTGGCGAAACTCCTGTTCTCTTCCCTTGCTGTGCCGACGAGAAGAGACATCCCATAGAAGAGGGTCTGCTGTACAATGACAAGCAGGATGGCCGAGATAAGGAAATATTCATATGAGAAAGCCCTATTGTATGGGTTGTTCTCCTCATAGGGGATAGCTTGTATGAGCTGTGCCGCTTCCTGTCCCGTAAATCCGGCCGCTGCATAGCGCTCCATCTGAATGCTGCCAACCTCGTTCAGCATCACCATATTGGTGGCCATGAGCACATTCTTGTAATAAAGGAAACTGCTCATATCCGCATACATTGATACCGTGGCGGTCTCCAAACGGGCAAGTTTGTCACCATAGTCCTCTGGGAAATAAAGTATGCCGTGCACCTTTCCTTCTTTCATTAGCCTCTCAGCTTCATCCATATCGGTGCAGTGATACTTGATCTCGCATTCACGGGTCGCATCCACTTCCCGTATGTATCTTCTGCTATCGCTGCAGTCTGAATTGTCCACGACTGCAATAGGGGTATCACTTAGGATACCATTGAGGTACATTATATTGTAAAGCAGAGGATAGGCAAGTCCCGCGAGGAAGAATATGATCATTACTCCGGTGTCACTGAATATAAGCTTCAGTTCGTGGCGGAGAATATCCCTGTAGTCCTTTATCCAGGACCGTATATAGCTGTCAGTCTTCATTTCTTGGGAAAATTCTGAAGTATGTATGCCTTCTTGAGCCTATACATTACTGCAAGAGGCAACAGCAGAAATATTAGCAGGTGAATGGTTTCCTGCCACCATCCAGCAAAGCCGGTGCCGAATATGACTTCCCTTGAATAGAACATGAAATAGTGTCTTAGAGGGAAAGCCGCTGCAAGTCCCTGAATATAAGGTGGCATGGTCTCCACAGGGAGGGTAAATCCGGACATCGAGAAAGCCATGACTGAGTATAGTGCACCTATACTCAGAGCAAGTCTCGGTACTGGAAGCAGCCCTATAAGAAAGATTGCAACCCCCTCGCTTGCAAGTACTAACAGTACTATGGCAAGACCCATGTTCCAGATTGAACCGTTGATGGGGAAATGCATCCAGTCATAAAGTAGCAGGACTATTATAAGTCCTAATACGGAAAATAAGACTGTATACACGGTCATCTTGCCAGCTAAGGCTTTTGTCATGGATTCTCCTGCTGTATGAAGCAAGTGTCTTGATGTACCGTATTTCAACTCGGCCCCGAGACTGTAGATCATGATCATTATAACACAAACCTCGAGGATTCCTGGCAGGAAAATATTTGTCAGATAGTATCCGTAGTTGGTGTAAGGGTTGCCTATCTGGTGAATATCAACCTGGACAGGCTGAATCCGTCCCATGATAGCATCCTCGTTCAATCCTTTGGCTCTCAAGACCTCACGTTGTACTGCACCATCGGCAAGATTGATCATGGTGAGGATGTTCTTGTAGGATAGTGCTCCTCCTACGAAATACAGGCCGTTGAGATAATATGTAAATGTTGGTCTTCTGCCTGACTGAACATCAGCATACATACCTTTAGGTATGACGCATATTGCGGTCAAGTTGCCGCTCTGCATCTCTTCCCTTGCCTCTTCGAAGCTTTCGTACCTTATGCAACGCCCTAACTGGGTGGCATCGAGCTGCCTCCGGAAATTCCTTGACAGTGAAGAATTGTCATAGTCAACAATTCCGATTGGTAGATCGTGCGGCATTCCGTCTCGTAGAAATGTGAGGAAAAAAACTGCACAGAAAGCCACAGTAACTACCGAACCAAGTAGGTAGATAGGCCTGTTGCGCATTATCCTCAACTCGCGCCGGACAACCGCACTTATGTCATGCCAGACACTCATCTTATCTCTCCCGTCCGCTGACTATGGCTGTCATCCCGGGCCTGAGCCCGTCTACAGGACTTTCGGGTACAGCTCTCACCTCAAATGTCTTAGCATCATACATTCCAGACTCCTTCGTGGCTTTCCAGGTGGCGTATGACTCTCTGACTGCCAGATATGTAACCTCTGCCTGACATTCGATGTTGTCGAGTGCCGGTATCTTTACTGTTATAACATCTCCCTGACGGAGGCCGTGCAGATAGTCTTCCCTTACGTTGAATGTGAACCACACGTCATCTAAGTCTGTCACAGTCATTATGGGCGAACCTTGGCCCACGAGCTCTCCCTGTTTTGGGAATGTGGCGGATATTATGCCTGAAGCGGGGGCAGTAAGATAAAGCTCGGAAAGGTATGAGTTTACTTCACTCAGAGCGCCTTCTGCCTGCTTGACTAGTGCTGCGGCTGCAGCCTTGTCCTCGGCTCTGGCTCCATTGACTGCCATATCGTACTGGCTTCGTGCAGCCTTGGTTGTAGCTACAGCTGCATTGTACTGCGCCTCTACCTCATCGAATTTCTGTGCAGAAACTACGTTTTGGTCATAAAGGCTCTTCATTCTGTCGTAAGATTTCTTCATCACATTCTCGGCGACAAGAGCTTTCTGCCAAAGTTCGTATGCACCTGTGATCTGCTCTTTTCTGGCACCGTTGATAGCTTTGGCGTTCTGTGCCGAGGCGGCATCCCTCAGGGCTGTTACCTGCTCAAGCTTTGCCCTTACTTCGGGAGAATCTATGAAGACCACGGTATCTCCTTTGTGTACAGTATCACCTTCCTTGACAAACAGGGTCTCGATACGTCCGGGGACCTTGCCTGAAACTCTGTATTCTGTAGCTTCAGCCTCGCCTTGTATGACGAGTGGCCTGGGCCGTGATACGAAATACCCTGCTACCGCTATTGCTAGGATGATGACGATAAGGGCGATAACCCCTATGATAAGATTGTAAGATCTACTGTTGTTGTTTTCCATTGTCTGCTGTAGTGATATAGTTTCCTTCGGCCTTCTGCAGATTGACATGGGTCATCTGTAGTTCTATGCCTGCATCAATATATTCTGAATGAGCCTGAAGCCAGGCTGTATGGGCTGCGAGGGCCGTGTTGGCGGTGACGACTCCAGCCTCAAACCCTATGGATGCGGTGCGGAGATTCTCCTCTGCACTTGCAAGATTGTTCTCAGCCATCTCTACCTTCTCAAGAGCCTCATCAAGTTGCTTGCGGAGCTGTGTGACCTGAAGGTTTATCATCTCCTTCGCATCTTCGAGGCGGCTTCTGTATATGGTAGCTTCGGCTTTTGCCTTGCGGGTCTTCTGCAAGGCCTCGAACCCGTGGAAAATGGGTATGTTGATAGCGACACCGACACTAAACATCCCACCCCATACATTGTCGAATCCGTGGAAACTGCTTGGGTTGGACATTAGGTAATTAGCGGTGAGAGCGACTTTAGGCATCATGTCGGCTCTTTCGATTCTGACTTTCTTGGCGTAAATGTCTGTAGCAAGGCTGAGACTTCTTGTCTCGGGTCTGTCTTCAAATATCTGCTCCATATCCTTCTTTGGGGACATCTGCGGAGTAGGAACGGCATCAAGCCCCTCGTCAGCGAGTGTTATGTCACTGTTGAGATCTATGCCTATCTCCTTGCATAGTAGCATCTTGGCTAACGTAAGTCCGTTTGTGGCTTTGGTTTTCATCATATCAGCCTCATTGGACTTTACCTTGATGGAGAGTGCGTCTGACTTGGTGGCAACGCCTGCTTTGACAGAGATATCAACATCTCGCTGCATCTTGCTAAGCAGATCGGAGAAATTCTCCGCCAACTTTTTCTTGTTTGATATGGAGACGACCTGCCAGTAGGCTTCATCTACCTTTACTATGAGATCTTGATATTCTTGGTCGTATCTGGATTTTGAAAGGTCTTCGGCCAATTTCGCGATCTTGTTGGCATTTATGATCTTTCCTCCCACGAAAATAGGCTGCTGCAGGGATACAGCCCCTACAAAGACATTGTTGACCTCGAGCTGGAAGGCATCGTTTATCTCGTTGCCTATCTTGGAGATTGCTGATGACAAGTCGCCTTTTGCTACTTCAGCGGCAATTGCCTGGAAAATCGGGCTCTGAAGAATCTCGGCTCCTCCTGGAAGCTGTTGTATCGCCTGCGTTATCTCAGTGAGTTTGCCTGTAACGGCACTGTGTATCGCGGGGCCTGCCCCAGTCAAAGCTGCAGACATCCTATCGCTTATTAGGGACAGATCTTTCTCGTTGTACAGATATGCCCCAGTGGCACTGATGTTGGGATAGTAGTTGGCCCTTGCTATCTTGCGGTCATAGCCTGCCATCTCAACGGATGTACGCGCCTGCTCCAAAGTCTTGCTGTTCTTGACTGCCATGTCTCGGCATTCGTCAAGAGTAAGCCTCGTCTGAGCCTGAAGTGCGGTCGCAATCGAAAGACAGAGTATGATTGCGGAAGACATTTTGTAAAAAAAAGTCATAAAAATCATAAGTTCAACGTCGCGCTCAATATGCAAAAAAGTTGCCATATTCGCCTTTTGGAATATTCTCATGGAACTTTTATTGGTATAAAAGAGGTAAAAAACGATATTTTGTGAATTTATGCTATATTTGTCTTTTGCAAATATAGGCTGCGTCTTGGAAGAGCACGCAAACAACCTTGTTGCTTAACATATAACTTGCACTATATTTGCGTGAATGTTTCAAATCAATTATGATGAAGCAAGGTGAAGTTCTGCACAATATAAGCATCAAGAGGTTCAAGGAACTTTTTCCCGACATGCCGGGCACCGGTCTCGGTGAGGATCTTCTAATAGCGGATCTCAAATATGATAGGGAACTAAGGGTCTTTCAATATCCTTTCAGATTCGACGGATACATAATAATATTCTGTATCAAAGGTAAGATACGCCTCGATGTTAATCTGGATTCTTTCCAGATTTCGGCCAATTCATTGGTATTCAATGTCCCGGGTAATATAATCCGCGTCTCGGGTACGGCCAACAAGGATTTTCATTTCATCATAGTTGCCATGTCGAAGAACTTCATGTCGAGTGTTAGGTTCGATTTCAACAAGCTCTTCAACGAGAGTGTGGCTCTTATGGACAATCCTTGTATAATGCTCAATCATGCTGAGAGGGAGCTTTGTGGTAAATATCTTGACCTTGGGTCGGAGCTTCTTTCCAGCAATGTGTACAACAAGAAAGAGGCTGTCGGAGCGCTTGTCTCATCGGTGTCATATGTACTCGGGACGATCTGGACAAGTCGTCTAACTGAGGCTGAGCACAAACCTCATGCTCCTTCGGCCAAGGCAAAGTATATCTATGATCAGTTCCTTCGTCTTGTGACTGACTATCATACTTCAGAGCGAGCTATGGCATTCTACGCGGCCAGGTTGTGTCTTACGCCCAAGTATCTTTCCAAACTTGTTAAGAATGTAAGTGGGCGTTCGGCACCGGAGTGGATAGACGCCTTTGTTATACTTGAGTCGAAGAACCTTCTCAAATATTCTGACCTCTCTATCAAAGAGATTGTGAATAAACTCAATTTCCCTAACCAATCGGTATTCTACAAGTTTTTCAAGGCACATACCGGGATGACCCCTTCTCAGTACCGCAACGAGTGACTTTGCTGTAAGTATGCTCAATATCGTATGGCGTCTCTGCTAACCATCTCAACCGCGTGGTGGTAGCAGTGACACGTGCGGGCGTAAGGAAGTGATGATACTTCCTGGTGGCAGATGTCGCCGAGAGAGAATGTCTGACTCAAAACGATTACCACGGTGCTTGTCTTTATTAGTCTGGACCTAAAGACAATATAGGAAAGAGGAAGAATAATGCTAAAGAGGAAGAATAATGCTAAAGGCTGTGATAGAGTGATCTTTATTTGATAACTCAAACGTTAAATTAGAAAAATCTGTAATCGTCTGAAATGAATTTGTTAAAAATTTATAGAAAAAAATTTGCAGTTAACGTTTTATTGCTATAACTTTGCATAAGACAAAATAAGGTTTTTATGTCTATTTGTTAAGTTCGTTTTATATGAAGGTTAGGTCATTTGCGAAAATCACCTAACCTTTTTTTGTATTTTAATACTAAAGTTTTATTTTTGAGCAAATTACAACTAATAAATATGACTAAGAGGTATTACTTCTACATCGCTTGTGTCTTTTTGTCGGTTTCTGCTCTTGCGATCTTGTCTTCCTGTATAAATCAAGACTATGACCTTTCAAAGGATATAAATACGAGCATTCATTTCGATGGAGACATGAGCGCGCCTCTCGGCAGTACTGAACTTATCTCTGTATCGGATATCTTTGATATAGAAGAGGGAACTGCTCTTAAGACAGACCCGGCAGGTAATTATTATTTCTCTGTATCAGGAAGTGGGCAGAGTTCGTCTTTTGATATTCCCTCATTCACAATCGATAGGCCGCTTATCGAAAATGGTGGGTTTGAGGCGACTTATGAAAGAAGTGATATCATAGCTTCTATCATTCCTGGAGCTGCTGGATCAGACATCTCGGCATATCCCATTCCCACCGGAGTGGTATATACCAAGTCGTTCAAGTCGGTTACTACTCCAGTCAATGTGGACCAACCCGTAAGTGCTCTTATAGAGGACGTTAAATCAGTAGATGCATCTGCTGTTCTTACGGTATCATTCAGTGCAAATGCAGGAAAGACATCTGTTAGTGGGCTCTCGCTTTCTTTCCCTAAATATCTCAAGTTCGGGGATATTAGCGGTGAATACAGGGCTTTCGACAGGAATGCCAACGTGCTCTCTTTCGATAATATAGATTTTGTCAGTGCGACTAAGACTGTGTCAATGCAGGTGACAGGAATAGATTTTTCCAAGATTCCCACGGGACAAGGTTTTCTGCCCCAGTCGCATAAGATCTATATTGATGATGTTGTTAGGCTGTCTGCATTTACCGTTTCCTCTGATATTTCGTCATTTGGCAAATATGTTGGGGATATACCACAATCTGTATCTTTGGATATCAGCCTTTCGATTCCTGTCCTCAATATTTCTAACATCACTGTAAAGGCAGATCCCAGTATCAACGTGCCGAACCAGAGAGTTAGTGTCGGAGATCTTCCGGATTTCCTTAAGAATGAGGATATTGTGCTTGACCTGTACAATCCTTCTCTATCTTTGATTGCTGACAATTCATCTTCTGTCGCAATGACATTCAATGCTGATGTCCGTGCCGTGTCTGAAGGAGGAGCTACCGAGAGTGTCCATATAGGGGATGATGGATCGGCTGACGCTTCTAAGCCTATAAATATAGTCCCATCCAATAGCAGATACTATATATCTGCGACTGGAGAAGATGTCCCAGACGGATTTGCCGGCATAACACTGCCTTCTCTTCCAAGACTTTTCAGAAAGCCCCTGTCTTATATCGAGATTGCAGACATCGCTGTCTCCCCGGCTGAAGAGTATTTCACCGTTAAGATAGGCACCTCCGGCAACAGAGTGACGTATTCGTATGAGGCAATGGCACCGCTTTCATTCGGTAAGGATCTCATGATTGAATATAATTATGACATTGACGGATGGAACTCTGACCTTAGTCTGTCGGATGAGAATACTCAAATATCTATGCAGGAGGCTTTTATAGACTTCAATATGGAAAATTCTACACCTCTGAGGCTTGGTGTGACTGCAGAAGCCATAGATACAACTGGAACGGTCATGACTGATGTGGATGTAGAGATGGACGCGGACATTTCCTCCGGTTCTGTTGACCGTCCGTCTTCAAATCCCGTGCATGCCGTGATAAAATGTGGGGAGCATGCCATGAAAAGGCTTGACGGGATAAGGCTTCGTATCCGTGCTACGGGGCCTGACAGCGGTTTTGAGGGGCAGCCTCTCAACGAAAATCAGGGAATAAGATTCAAGGATATGTCGTTGAGACTTGTTGCTTCTGCAGATATACAACTCTAATCTAACTATAAAGACAAAATGAAGAAGAGAATCTTGACCGCCGCGGCAGTAATATCCTTGACTGTGGGTGCGAATGCGCAGGGACTCAAGTCTGCATATTTCATGGAGGGCTACAATTTCAGACATGAATTCAATCCCGCATTCAGACCTCAGAGAAGCTATTTTGCGATTCCGGGTATCGGTAATCTTTCCCTTGGAGTCAATTCCAATCTCGGGGTTGACATGTTCCTTTACCCGTATGGAGATGGCTTGACTACTTTCATGAACGAGAGTGTGTCTGCAGACCAGTTCCTTGGCAAACTCCGAGACAATAATAAGATTTTTGCCAGGGAAAATGTCAATATGTTGTCTATCGGGATAGGCGGCAAAAATTCTTTCTGGACATTTGATATCAATACCAAGGTGGATGTCAGAGCCAACCTACCATATTCTCTCTTCTCGTTCATGAAGAATGTCGGCAAGTCACAGGTCTATGATATCTCTAATCTTGCAGCGTCCGCTACAGGACGAATGGAATTTGCCCTCGGATATTCACACAGAATAGCTGATCTTGTGGATATAGGAGTAAGGGCTAAATTCCTTGTTGGCATTATAGATGCCGATATCCGCGTGGACAAAATGAAGGTTACGATGTCTGGAGACCAATGGGCAATACAGTCTAAAGGTTCTATGCAGGTTTCTGTGCCGGGACTTGATATTAAAACTCGCGGAGAATCTGGAAAAGAATTTGATAGTCCAGAAGATGCTGATGTTATCGATTTTGACAGTATAGATACGAAAGACGTTTTTTCTCCCTCAGAAATGACATCCAATCTCAGCATGGGTGGAGCAATAGACATCGGAGCGGCCGTGCAGGTGATTCCAGGACTTAGGGCCTCGTTTGCTTTCAATGATATAGGGTTCATGTCCTGGAATGGAACTATTGTGGCTGATACTGGTGAGAAGGCATGGATGTTTGACGGATTCGACGATATATCTTTTGATGAGGGGAGCGATAATTCTATAGGCAAGCAGTTCAAGGATCTTGGAGATGACCTTTCTGACATGATTAATTTCCACCGTAAGTCAACAGATGCTACAAAACTTAGGATGCTTGCGATGACAATGAATATAGGAGCGGAATACGAGATGCCTTTCTACCATGGCCTTACGGCCGGCATTTTGAGCTCTACTGTGTTCAACGGTCCCTATACTTATGCGGAAGGACGGCTCTATGCCAACTTGAAGCCCACAAGGTGGTTCAGCCTCGGTGCCAATTACGGTATTGGTTCGACTGGTTCTTCGTTCGGTGCGGTTATGGGATTTCATACAGGAGGATTCAGTTTCTTCCTTGGAACGGACAGTATATTTACCAATATCTCCAAGGGTGGGGTAATCCCGTATTATCCTTACAAGCAGGCAAAGGTAGACCTGACGTTCTCTATGTCATTCAATATTGGACGTCGTAGTGATACGTATGCATCACGCTCTATAGTTGAGTTGTAACGCTGCTTCATTGCAGCTTGAAAGCCTGAATCTATCATCGACCCATCTCAGACAGTGGTTTTCATTGAAAAAAATCCTAACTTTGCTTGATTATGTTAGGACAGATAGCTGTTTGCATGGTGTTGGCTGGATTGTCGCAGCCCATTGATACCTTGTCAGGTTCTTTGATAGAGTCTTCCTTTAAACTTGAGGGCACGAGGGATGATACTCCGCATTTCATATCTTCAGTAAGACTCGCAAGTATTGAGACAAGCGGGATAACTTCGCCTAAAGATCTTAGTGCGGTGGTTCCGGGCTTGTATGTTCCGGATTATGGCTCCGCAATGACATCTTCTATATACATGAGAGGCTTTGGGTCCAGGATAGGTGATCCTTCGGTCGCTTTGTATATTGATGATGTGCCAGTGGTAGATAAGGACAATTATGATTTTCTATTTGCGGATATACGGGCTGTAGATGTGCTCTCTGGCCCTCAGGGCACACTATTCGGGCGTAATTCTCTTTCAGGGCTTATCTCCGTAAGAACTCTCTCTCCAGAAAATTATCAGGGTGCAAGGTTCTCTGCCGAGTACGGGAGTTTAGCTTCGTATGCATTGAAAGCATCAGTATATCGCAAGTCATTGGGGGTGACATTGGCATTTAGGCGTGACGGAGGCTTCTATACCAACGAATACGATGGCTCGGATGCCGATGCCTCTAATTCTGCCGTGTTTAGAGTACGGTATGCCGGCATGGCTGGAAGGGCTGCCATAGACAATACCTTTTCTTTCTCTCATACATGTCAAGGTGGATATCCCTACAGACGGTGGCTTGAAGACGGCATCCTCATGCCTGTAATGTACAATGACCCATGCGAGTACAGGAGGGTTTCATTGACTGATGGACTCAAGGCAACTCTTCTGGCAGGCAAATTTGAGTTTGTGTCAGTGTCTGGGATACAGTTGCTTTATGACAAGCTTCGCCTTGACAATGATTTCACGCCTGAGTCTATGTTTACCCTTCAACAGATCCAGAATCAGGCTGCCCTTACTCAAGAAATTGTACTCAGGCCGCTGAGTGATTCAGGCATTTGGAAGTGGCAGACGGGGGCATTTGCCTTGGTGAAATACAACGGTGTGTCTGCTCCAGTTAGATTCCTTGAAGACGGTATCAGCTCTTTGATAGAAGACAATGCCAATTCAGCTATTCCTGAAGAAATCGGACGTCTCGATATAGCGGAGACTGCATTTCCTATATCAAGTGATTTTGACATAATGGCTTATAATGCAGCATTGTTCCATGAGTCGGTGTTTTCTCTTTCACGGTGGAGACTTACGGTAGGACTTAGGGCTGATTATGAGAGGAATGTGATGGGCTATGATTCACGTGCAGACTTTAGCTTTATAGTCTCGCCTTTTATGAAAGACTATCTTCCGTATCATGAGAAATATGTCGGCAGATTGAAGGGTGGGCATTTCACCTTGCTTCCAAGGTTTTCCGCTTCATATTCCCTGTGTTCTTCGGAGAAGGGCAATGCCATTATTTTCGGGACTGTGTCAAGGGGTTTCCGCTCCGGAGGATTCAATACTCAGATATTTTCTGACATCTTGCAGAATAGAATGACAGTGGGAATGATGCGCAAGCTTGGCGTGACTCCAGACTGGACTGGGGATATAGATGCGGCAAAGACGGAATACAAGCCAGAGGTTAGTATGAATTTTGAAATCGGCGGACGTGGAAAGATAATCACTGGAAGACATCGTATTGAAGCATCCTTGTCGGCTTATCTTGTCACTTGCAGAAACCAGCAGATTACAGTCTTCCCTTATGACAAGGGGACAGGGCGAATGATGGCAAATGCAGGCAGCTCAAGGAGTATGGGTATAGAAGCCTCTGCTCTCTGGAAGAGAGGCCCTTTCATTTTTTCTGCAGGAGGAAGTCTCTTGGATGCGGTATTCGTTAGTTACAATGACGGGAGGTATGACTACTCTGGCAACAGGATTCCGTATACCCCCTCATCCAAGGCTTATGTAAGGGCGGAGTATGCATTTCGGATCTCTTCAAGGGTGGTGAGGGAAGTTGTACTTGATGCTGATATGAATATGATTGGAGACATCGTATGGAATGAAGCTGGGAACATAAGTCAGAATCCGTATTGCCTTCTCGGTGCAGGGATAAGGGTAAAGCTCCCAAAATCTGAGCTTTATGCCAATTGCCTTAATATAGCAGACCAAAACTACTCTACATTCTACTTCAAGTCTGTCGGCAATTCTTTCTTTCAGACAGGGAAGCCGCGGCGCTTTAATGTTGGTATTAGGGTCGAGCTTTAGGCTGTTGATAGTGATATGGACTCCAAGTCTGTTGATATCAAGCCTATCTTCAGACCTTTTGATTGGAAATATGATAATGATATGAAATATATGTGGAAATTAAAGAATGTACTGCTCCTTTACGCGGCCTTCACAGTCGTCTCATGTGCCAAGAATAATGACTTTAAGGCGGCAGTCCCACAGCAGATTATATATGCTGGAGACATGAGCGTGACCTATCAAGGACAAGAGTATAAGACTTCTGGGGTCGATGTCGAGGTAATAGGCGATGATATCGCAAAGACTCTTGACCTAATATGGAACAAAGTTAAATTCGTGCCTCAGATGCCGGAAGTGACTGTTACCATTCCCGATATCGCCTTTACTGAGAAGGACGGAATTGTAAGTTTCTCTGGAGACGGAATTGTACCTCTCGCGGGGGAAGTACCTTACGACCGTTTCATGGTGAGAGGGCTTAAGGGTACGGTGTCCGGAGACGTACTTAATGTGTCTCTTGTCTTCGGCTCTGTCCCCACGTCATTTACCGGTAGTCTGAAGAAATAATCAAAAATAGAATCCTGTATTGAGGTACAGGACTCCACCTCCGTCCTCGCGGGACGTGCATCGTGCGTATTCTACGTTGAGGACGAAATTGGCGTTGATGATGATCTTGAGGCTGCCTCCTAACGAGACGTGCAACCTGTCTTTGGAGTTTCGGTCTGTGAGTGTCTCATATAACTCCGGGTCTGCCCCTGTTCGGTTGTCTGTGTCGTATTCGTAGAATACTTTCACACCGTCGGTAAACCCGCTGAACATCAGTGCGATGTTCTGTCTCCAGAAGGTAAATTCCGCTAATTTCCATCTCAGCTCTATATTTGCGAGTCCTGTTCCCGGACCGAGAACTCTGTTGTACAGCAGGCCGCGTACTGTGCGGTAACCTCCAATCGCGCTATTGTCGTAGATTGGGCCTGCGGGTGTATAGAAAGGTATGGCATACCAGGGAGCCTTGCCGATGAAGGAATGCCAGTCTATCCTATAGGCGAGGATGACGCCTTTCCATAGTGGCACGAACTGCCTCCATGTGAGGTTGTATTTAAGATAATTATCTGTAGATCCTATTGCATTTGCAGCACCTATTATATGGGCGTCTGCATATATTCCTTTGTCCGGTACACCTTTGTGGTTGCGACTGTCGTATGTCAGCCCTGTCCGTATGGCTGATGATACGAAATTGCCGTCAGAGGCGATGATGCCCCACTTCAGATATTGACCGAACAGGGATTTCTCTTCTTTGGCGTACGGACTGACACCGAAAAGGTTGAAGTGGTAGCCTGCATCCCAGTGCAGATGTCCTGCGATACGTCCACTTACATCGGCTTTGATGTCAAGCGTAGATCGTGAGAATCTGTAGAAGGTATTGGACCTGCTTCTGTCGTATATGCTTTGGCTGCCGTTGTATCCGAAGAATTCCATGGCGTTGTCTCTGCTGTAGCTTGCAGCAGCGTCAATGCGTATATCTCCGAATAGCGACCCGGAGTCAAATGAGGCTACATATGTCTGGCTGCCACCTGTGTATACGGAGGCTTCTGCATACCAACTGCATATCGGGTCTGGGTATGATTTGCCGTCACCGAAATCGTATATGTGAAGCATTGCGCCGAGATGTGCACCTTTCATAGCATCGTATGATATGATCGGCAGAGGGCCGAATGACAGTCCATTCTTGCGTATTGCGTTGTGTTTCTGTGGCCGACCTTGTCCTCTAGCCTCTTGAGGTGTCTTGTCTGCTATTCCTATGCTGTCGGATTCTTGTGCCGAGAGCCTCTCGGGTAGAAGTAAGGGGCTTAGCACCGTCAGACAAACCGCTATTAATGCTCTGAAAGGTGGCGCAGGTATCTGCCTGTCTGAATTGCTTGAAATTCTTATCATCGGACGCGAATGTAAGAAAACATTCCCGTAATAGAAAACAGATTCTTATAATGAAAGAAAGATGTTTAAACATAATCTACGCTGAATCATTCGTCCGCGGGAAGTGGACCGGACGGAGCCGAAGAGTTTGATATTTTATAATAATTAAAAAATAAACATTTTAAAACGTATAACTATAAATGATTGGTATAAAACATTTTGAGAAGTTTAGGCCCTCTTGTGGAGCGAGAATTATTGTAGTATCTTTGTAAGCGTTATAATCAAAAAGTACTTATAATACCTAATGAATCAAAGACCAGCTTTTATCGACGGACCGTGGAGTCGCAGTATCAATGTTTCAGATTTCGTTTATCGCAATATCGTATCTTATGAGGGCGATTCTGCATTTCTACAGGGGCCATCGCCAAGAACTTTAAAACTATGGAACAAATGCCTTGAGGCACTCGAAGAGGAGAGAAGCCGAGGTGGAGTAAGGAGTATCGATGCCGAGACCATATCTACTATCACTTCCCATGCGGCAGGATATATAGACAAGGACAATGAACTTATCGTGGGTTTGCAGACTGATGAATTGCTCAAGCGCGCCATCAAGCCTTTCGGAGGTTGGAGAGTTGTGGAGAGGGCCTGCAATGAGAAAGGCATTGAACTCTCACCCAAAGTTAAGGAGATATTTACCCATTACAGAAAATCCCACAATGACGGAGTATTTGATGTCTATACTCCCGAAATCCTATCTTTCAGGAAGTTGGGCTTCCTTACAGGACTTCCGGACAATTATTCAAGGGGTCGCATAATCGGAGATTATCGTCGTGTAGCCCTTTATGGCATTGACAGACTTATCGAGGCTAAGAAGCAGGATTTTGCTACCCTCACAGGGCCGATGACAGATGCGAGGATTCGTCTCAGGGAAGAAGTTGCCGACCAGATAAAGGCTCTCGGAGAGATGAAAGAGCTTGGCAATATGTACGGGCTTGATCTTGCTCGTCCAGCTGAGAGTGCACAGGAGGCAGTACAGTGGGTATATATGGGCTATCTTGCAGCCGTAAAGGAGCAGGACGGGGCCGCGATGTCTCTTGGCAACGTCTCTTCTTTTATTGATATATACATTGACAGAGACCTGAAGGCTGGGATTATCGATGAAACCTTTGCCCAAGAGCTTGTGGATCAATTCGTAATGAAGCTCAGAATGGTACGCCACCTTCGCATGAAGTCCTACAACGACATCTTTGCCGGTGATCCTACCTGGGTTACCGAAGCTCTTGGCGGAAGGTACAATGATGGCAAGCTTAAGGTTACAAAGACCACTTTCCGCTTCCTTCAGACCCTGTACAATCTCGGGCCGGCACCGGAGCCGAATATGACAGTACTCTGGAGCAACGCTTTGCCTGAAGGGTTCAAGCGCTTCTGCGCCAAAGTTTCCATTGATACAAGTTCGGTGCAGTACGAGAACGATGATCTTATGCGTAAGATGCGTGGTGATGAAGACTACGGCATCGCTTGCTGTGTATCATATCAAGCCATAGGCAAGGCCATTCAGTTCTTTGGTGCTAGGGCCAATCTTGCCAAGGCACTGCTTCTTGCTATAAACGGCGGACGCTGCGAAAATACTGGTACTCTCATGGTCAAGGGTATAGAGCCTTTGCATAGTGACAAACTCGATTTCAACGAGGTTATGACTAATTATCATAAAGTGCTGCATGAAGTGGCAAGGGTATACAATGATGCCATGAACATTATCCACTACATGCATGACAAATATGATTATGAGCGTTCGCAGATGGCTCTTGTGGACACCAATCCTGCTATCAATCTTGCGTACGGTGCTGCCGGTCTATCAATCGCCGCTGACTCCCTCTCTGCAATCAAATTTGCCACTGTACGGGTAGTGCGCAACGAGATGGGACTTTCTGAGAGTTTCGAAATAGAGGGTGAGTATCCTTGCTACGGCAATGACGATGACAGAGTGGACAATATTGCAAAGGAGATTGTGCATGATTTCAGTGAGGAGCTCAAGGCACTGCCTGTATACAAGAATGCCGAGCCAACGCTCTCTATTCTTACCATCACATCCAATGTGATGTATGGACACAAGACAGGAGCTACGCCAGACGGCCGTGCCAAAGGTACAGCATTTGCTCCAGGTGCGAATCCCATGCACGGGAGGGACAGCCATGGTGCGATAGCTTCTCTCTCGTCAGTCGCCAAACTTGACTACAATGACGCCAAGGACGGCATCAGTAATACATTCTCGATCGTGCCCAAATCTCTTGGGCCGACGGTGGAGTCTCGCATAGGCAACCTTGTCGCAATGATGGACGGATATTTTGCAAAGGGCGCGCATCATCTCAATGTCAATGCCCTCGACAGAGCCATGCTTGAGGACGCTATGGAGCATCCGGAGAAATATCCACAGCTTACAGTCAGGGTATCCGGATATGCTGTCAACTTCGTGAAACTAAGCCGCGAACATCAGCTTGAAGTAATAGCGCGTACTTTCCACGAGTCAATGTAGAGATGGAGCATATCAAAGTACATTCATACGAATCTATGGGTACATACGACGGGCCGGGAATCCGGCTTGTCGTTTTTTTGCAGGGTTGTCAGTTCCACTGCCTGTATTGTGCCAATCCAGATACCATCGACATCTCAGGGGGCAAACCTACGGATCCTGAGGAGATTCTCAAGATGGCGGTGAGTCAGAAGCCTTTCTTTGCCGGTGGCGGTGGCGTCACTTTCTCAGGTGGAGAGCCAACCTTGCAGGCAAGGGCGCTTGTGCCTCTTGTCCGGATGCTGCATGCTGAAGGTATTCACGTGTGCATAGATACCAATGGGGGAGTCCGTACTGGGGATGCTGAGGAGTTGCTGTCATTGACGGATCTTGTGCTTCTTGATATCAAACAGATTAGCCCTATAAGACATAAGTCGCTTACAGGCAGGGACAATGCCCCTGTATTAGAGACTGCCCGCTATTTGGAGGACAATTCGATCCCTTTCCGTATACGCTATGTGCTTGTTCCTGGATATAGCGATGCAGAGGAAGATATTAGGGCACTTGGCGAGCATTTCAAGGACTACAAGATGATAAGGCAAGTGGATATACTTCCATATCATACACTTGGAGCTCACAAATGGAAGGCTTTGGGTAAGAAATATGCCTTGGAAGACGTCCCTCTCAATACAAAGGAGCAACTTTCGAAAGCGAAATCATTGTTCGAGGAATTCTTCCCCAATGTCGTGCTCAATTGACTGTTTTTCCAGTCTTTATCTCGGATAGCTAGGATATTTCCTTGAGCCTAGACCCGCTATATATTTCCAATGCAGAATTGCATGTGCTTTCTGCTATGGGAGAGAGAGACAAGACGCCTTTCTGTGGAAATGATTGTAAAGAGGAATTGTTATGGGCAGTTGTTTTAAAAATAGCATTTTTAAATGCTTGGAATTGCTTACAGAAGAGCGGCGAACAGACGTATTACTTTCTGTATCAGCTTCTTGTACCATGGTCTATTCTGCCATGTCTCAAGAGTGACTTCTCTCGATGCTTCCATGTCCTTAAGGAAAATCGCCTTGTTGACCTTGGCAACTGTATCGTCATAGATATAGGCGTTCAGTTCATAGTCGATGTTGAAACTGCGGAAATCCATATTTGCGGATCCGATCTCTGACAGATAGTCGTCGCTTACGAATGTCTTGGAATGGATGAACCGGCCGGCTCTCTCATATATCTTCACTCCGGCTTCGAGACACTCAGTGAAATATGACCTGTTGGCCGGGCCCATAAAGAAGAGATCGGCCTTTTTAGGTACCATCACCCTTACATCCACACCACTCAGTGCCGCTGATTGGAGAGCCTGAAGCATAGGTTCCGGCGGCACGAAATACGGAGTCTGTATATAGATGTATTTCTTTGCGTTTTGGACAGCCCATACTGCACCCATATGGATGTTCGGCCATCTTGACTCAGGTTCGTCAGGTACAATCTGGATGAGTTTGTTGCGTCCGTTGAATCGGAATTTCATATCAAGGCTCTGAATAGGTGTCCTTGCGAGAGCCTCGGGAATCCCATTATTCTCTATCTTTTCGTTCTCCAGTATTTTCTGCGGTTCGGTCTCGCACTCCTTGCTGCACATGGGGAAGTATGAGGAGAAATCATCGTCGATCTGGCCGTCTGCTGTAATCCATGTGCTGAGGAAACTATACTGAAGACCGGCTACAGCCTTGCCTGTGATGCGCATGTGGGTGTCACGCCATCTTACAAAGTAGTCATCGCTTATGTTCATCCCGCCAGTGTATCCTATCTTTCCGTCAATAACGACGATTTTCCTGTGATCCCTGTAGTTGAGCTGTGTCACAAGATTGATAAGCGGCCACCTCGGCTTTGTAAATTTCTCTACTTGCACGCCGGCTTTCTTCATCTCGTTGTAATACCTCGGCCGTATGGCAATGTTGGCTATGTTCTCGTGGATGAAGCGTACCTTTACCCCTTCGGAGGCCTTCTTCATAAGCATCTCTTTGATCTGTTGGCTACCTTTGTCCTCACGGAAATAGAAATACTCCATGTGTATATGGTCCTTGGCGTTCTTTAGGTCTTCCATCAGCAGTTCAAACTTGCGGTGTCCGGAAGTGATGATCTCGATGCCGTTGCCATTGGTGACACAGGTAGACTCATCACTGGCAAGAAGCCTTGTCAGAGGAAGATATTCTTTCTTCACGAGATTGTCGTGCCGATGTCCAAACAGAAGCTCATGCACCTGCTTGTTTGCTCGCTTTCCGAATATTCGTATGAATCTCCGCTTTTTGTGCATGAAATACCATGACTGTCTGAAATTGATGCCTACCATAAAATATAGCAGCAGTCCGACAATCGGGAGAACAGTTATGATCAGTATCCAGGCTATCTTCTTGGAAGAGTCCCCGTCATCGAAGATGACAACGAAGATGGTGCCGATCATCAGCAGCACTAGCAGGAAGGTATATATAGCGGATACTATTTCCATTGTTTGGGAGCTATTTGGTGTGCGTGATTTCCAACTATGTCATAGTTCTTTACGAAGACGGGCTTTCGGAATGCCCAGCTGGTCGCGGTATTTGGCTATGGTGCGCCGGGCAACCTTGTACCCGTTGTCATTCATGATATTGACAAGCTCGTCATCGGTAAGAGGTTTGTGCTTGTCTTCTTTGTCTACATATTCCTGAAGCACTTTCTTGAGCTTTCGTGTGGAGACTTCCTCTCCTTGTTGGTTCTCAAGTCCTTCCGAGAAGAAATACTTGAGAGGGAAAATACCGAAATGTGTCTCGATGTACTTGCTGTTGACGACTCTCGATATGGTAGATATATCAAATCCTGTCTTGGCTGCTATATCCTTGAGAACCATAGGCTTGAGATGTGATTCGTCTCCGTCCATGAAATAGTCGTGCTGATAGTCCACAATGGCCTGCATGGTGCTGAGCAGGGTGTTGTGCCTCTGTTTGAGAGCCTCTACAAACCATTTGGCCGAATCCATCTTCTGCTTGACGAATGTTGCGGCTTCTTTCTTCTGCCGTTCCGAAGAATTGGCGGCATCCATCAGAATCTCAGCGTATCTTTTGTTGATCCTTATCTCAGGTATGGAGAATCTCGGCATGGTGAGCTTCAGTTCTCCGTTCTCTACCGTAAGTACGAAATCTGGGACTATCTGCATGGCCTGGTCGTTGTAGGAATCATCGATCTGCCCTCCTGGTGACGGATTCAACTTGACAATCTTGGCTGTCGCAGCCTTCATCTCGGCTTCGGATAGGCCGAGGCGGTTCATCACCTTTTGGAAGTGCTTGTTGGAGAATTCTTGGAAATAATCCGAGAGTATCCGCTCTGCGTTCACTACATCCGGACTCTGCTTCATAGCCTTGAGTTGTAGGAGCAGGCATTCCCTCAAGTCTCTTGCTCCTATACCGGCTGGGTCGAACTCTTGAATAATGTGCAGCATGTCCAGAACCTCTTCGGGAGTCGTAGTTATATTCATCCTAAAAGCGAGATCATCCACAATACTGTCTATATCCCTTCTAAGATATCCATCGTCATCTAGGCTTCCGATTATGAATGCTGCCACATCGTGCTGATGTTCGTTTAGGTTTCTGAATCCGAGCTGATCCATAAGGCTCTGAGTGAAACTTTCCTTTACAGAGAAAGTGTTGTACTCGGGCCTTTCGTCCTTTCCGTAATTGTTGACATGAAGCCGATATTCGGGTATGGAATCGTCGTCCTTCACTTCCGACAACGACACTTCCCTTGGCTGTTGGTCATCTCCGTCTTCGTCCTTGCTCTCGGGAGCAGAGTCGTCCAATACCGGATTCTCCTCTATCTCCTTGCGTATACGCTGCTCCAAGTCCTGTACAGGAAGCTCGATGAGTTTTATTGTCTGGATCTGTAGCGGAGAGAGCTTCTGTACTTGCTTTAACCCTAATTCCTGCTTCAGCATCTTAATCCTCCTTGAAAACATGGACAGATACAGTATCCGTCACGTATGAATTCTCCTTATCGGCAACCGGGAAGCAGATGTCTTCCTTTATCACAAAGGCGGAATGATACTGGGCTTTGATTTCGGAGAGAAATTCCATGGCCTCGCTCTTTGTCCTGAAATCACCCACGGCAACCTTGAAGAATGGATTCTGGTAGCTTCTGTAAACATGTACGCCCGGATATCTTGAGGCAAAATCGCGCACTACGCTTTCTGACGCATTGCGGGCATTTTGACTATTGTCGAAGAAGATCCTTACACGGTAGCCGCTTAACTTGCGTGTTGGGTTGGCTGCTATATGGCGAGCCATAGCGGAAGATATTGCCTGTGACTGGTGGATTCTCGACCCTCCTTCCGAGATAAGGCTGAATATCGATTTACCCACAAGGGAGGAATCGGCTGAGGGGGCATGCCTATATACTACTGAGTCTCTTGTAGCGACCCTCTCGTCCACTTCCTGCGCAAACATCGCGGCTGCGGATACAGTCGCCAATATGATAATGGATATGATTGTCTTTCTCATCTTCTGTCTTGATTGTCTATTCTGTCACTTAAGGAATTTTGTGGCAGGGAATCCCTGCGTTTGCACTTTCTTCGAGAAAATTCCCTTCCTCAGTCTGGCATCGGCATCGACTGTCACTTTGCCGATGTCATAATCGCGTATCAGTGCCATTGCAGTAAGCAGAGATACACCCTTGGCAAGTGTTATTGACAGGTGGATATCATATGTATCGCTTCTTCGTGCCTTGATAGAGAGTGGCTCGCATGAAACGTCCGCCATGTGCAGTCCGTCATAATATACTTTGGCCTTCAGCTCCTCGGCTTTGAATGCCATGCCTTTGTTGCCTATCCCTACTTTCAGTGTAGCGTCAATTGTCCGCAATCCTACTGGGCTTACTGAAACGATGCGGCAGGATTCTACTGACAGCTTGTCGGGCGATACACATCCGATGGCAGCTAAGGCTGTCACTGCATATATTACTGATATTAGAAATCTTCTCATTTGTAGTAATTTAAATAGTTTCCAAATATCGGTGTGATGCTACCGCTGCTTACAAAGATAAGAAAAATAACTTATCTTTGCACAGCAGGAGACGGACCCTAAATTAAGCATAATGCAGATAGTTCCCTTTAGAGTCGCCCCTCATATATGTTTATGGAAGGAAAGAAAGTATATATCGAGACATACGGCTGTCAGATGAATGTCAATGACACAGAAGTAATTTTCGCCATCTTGCGCAAGAACGGCTATCAGAAGACAGACAATATAGAGGAAGCAGATGTGATAATGGCAAATACCTGCTCAATAAGAGACAATGCCGAGCAGCGGATTTGGGGAAGAATAGACGCTTTCTATGGATATCGCAAAGAAAGACCCAGAGTGGTCACCGGCATAGTTGGCTGCATGGCCGAACGTCTGAAAGACAAGCTTCTCGAAAGCGGAAGGGTGGATTTTGTGGTAGGTCCCGACGCGTACCGCTCTTTGCCGAGAATGCTAGAGGCCATAGCTCCCGGGCGCCCACAGATCAATGTGGAGCTCTCCAAGGAAGAGACATATTCCGATATCGAACCTGTGAGGATCGACCGTAACGGAGTTTCGGCCTTTATCTCCATCATGAGGGGCTGCAACAACGTGTGCTCATATTGTGTAGTGCCTTATACCAGAGGGCGTGAGAGGAGTCGTGATGCCCATACGATCATAAAGGAAGCTTGTTCTCTGGCAGAGAAAGGATACCGCGAGGTTACCCTGCTCGGACAGAATGTCGATTCATACTGTTGGACTTCGGATGATGGAAGAAAATATGACTTTGCTGACCTGCTTGAAGCTGTTGCGGGGATTAACCCTTTGCTTCGTGTGCGTTTCTCCACTTCACATCCCAAGGACATAAGCGACAAGCTCATAGATACGATGGCCTCTCATTCCAATATCTGCCGTCATATTCATCTTCCTGTGCAGTCGGGCAGTGACGCTATGCTTGAGAAGATGCGCCGTCGCTACAACAGGGAATGGTATCTCGGCCGGGTTGCGCGGATACGGGAGGCTATGCCGGACTGTGCTATAACCACTGATATAATAGCCGGTTTCTGTGGTGAGACAGAGCAGGATCATCAGGATACTCTCTCTATTATGAAGGAAGTGGGATATGACTATGCCTATATGTTCCAGTATTCGGAGCGCCCAGGTACGCTTGCGGCCATGAAGTATCCAGACGATGTCCCTGCCGGTGAGAAGACACGGCGTCTCAACGAGATTATCGCGCTCCAGAACAATCTGAGCCTCGAAAGCAATAAGAGAGATGTAGGTTCTGTCTTTTCTGTACTTGTAGAAGGCCCGTCAAGACGCAATTCTGAGGAATTCTGCGGACGCACTTCGACTAACAAAATGTGTGTATTCCCTGTCGGTGAAGGCTGTAAGGCCGGTGATTATGTGGACGTGAGAGTCCTGTCCTGCACTTCAGCCACCCTTATCTGCGAGAGAGTATAATATCAGCAGTGGTGACGAGATTCTCTGCAAAGAGGTAGGGGGGAGACTACGAGAGAGTGGCCAGATGATTTACGACAAGATAAGAAACAACCAAATTCAAGGTATGGAAACAAACTACAACAAATCACTTTCTCCAGAGTTGGCAGTCAGGCTCTCCAAAATCCGCCATATTGCCTTGGATATGGATGGGACTATATATATGGGCTCGAAACTGTTTCCCTTTACGATTTCTTTTCTTGAAGATATGGACAGGGTGGGAGTAAGCCATTCGTTCCTTACCAATAATCCCACTCGCTCAGTTGCGGACTATATAGCCAAACTTGCCGCCATGGGGATACGTGCCGATGAAGACAATATGTATACAACTTCTCTTGCGGCAATAGACTATATAAAGGGTCGGTATCCTTCTGCTCGCAATCTGTATCTTCTCGGTACTCCGAGTATGGTGTCCCAGTTTGCCAAGGCAGGGTTTAGAAACTGTGAGGACAGCGCGGACGATGTTCCTGACGTTCTTGTCGTAGCCTTTGATCCTACACTTACATATAGTTCGCTTTGTCGTGCCGCATGGTGGGCTTCACAGGGAATACCTTATGTGGCGACCAACCCTGATAGGGTTTGCCCGACTGATGAGAGGACAGTGCTTGTAGATTGTGGCTCATTGCAAAAATGTATCGAGCACGCAACAGGAAGACATCCTGACATTGTCCTTGGTAAGCCAGATCCCACTATGCTTCAAGAAATTATGCACAAGAGAGGGTTGAGGCCTGATGAAGTGGCTATGGTAGGTGACAGGATATATACGGATACGGCAATGGCACATAATGCAGGTGCTTTCGGAGTGTTGGTGCTCTCAGGTGAGACTGATGTGGCTACGGTTCACCGCGTGGCAGAGAGGGCAGCTGTTGATCCGGCCCCTGAATTCTATCCTCCGGATCTTGTTGTCAGGGATATCCGGGAGCTCGGTGACCTGATATTAGAAGCAAAATCTTAAGAATTTGTTTCAAAATTTATTTAAAAATCATAAAACCCAGGTTACTTTTTGTGGCTTGGGCCTTTTTTGTGCCTATATTGCGCACAGATAGCAATGCCGTTGCTGGCTTCCGCGATGCTG
>DJOF01000008.1:270444-449319 GCA_002439585.1 Bacteroidales bacterium UBA6445
CGCTGCTACCATGCGCAATGTTATTACTGGTTTCCGCGATGCTGCCGCTGCTGCCATAATGCTGCAGCTGTTTACGTGCCCCTGCTGATACAATATCTATGTTCTATGAAACTAAAGGAACTATCTCTCTCAGAGAGGCCTCGCGAAAGGCTTCTTTCCAAAGGGCCATCGGCCCTTAGTACTCCGGAACTTGTAGCGATACTTATCCGTACAGGGTCTGCCCGTAAAAATGTGGTAGAGACTGCTTGCGAGCTACTAGCCGAGGCAGGAGGGCTTACTGTACTTTCTTCTATGTCAGTAGAGGATATGACCCGGGTAGGCGGAGTGGGTCTGGATAAGGCGGCGACTGTGGCAGCCGCCTTTGAACTCGGCAGGAGATTCATGGCGGAGAATATAGTGCGGCGCAAGGTTACTTCGTCCTCAGATGTATACGCTGTAATGTCTCCTCTACTGAAGGGAGCTGATCACGAGGAGTGCTGGATACTATATCTCAACAGGGCCAATATGGTCATTGGCAAAGACATAGTGTCGTCGGGAGGTATGGCCTCTACCGTAGTCGATGTCCCGTCAATAGTCAGGCGTGCAATCGCTAAGAAGGCTTCATCCATGGTGATGATCCACAACCATCCTTCCGGCAACCCGACCCCGAGCGATGATGATGTGAGGCGTACAGTAGAGCTGAGAAAAGCCGCAGTTGCCTGCGGCCTTTCACTTCTCGACCATGTCATAGTGGCCGATAGCTCCTATTACAGTTTCTCAGACGAGTTCGTGTCTCCAGTATGAACTGCCCGTACCGTGTTTGATACCATGTTAGGATCCTAATATCCCGGATTCTGCTTGAGGTTCGGGTTTTGGACTTGATGGTGTTCTGAAGGATTGATCATACCCGATGAGAATCCCACTCTTTTTGCTATCTTAGCGACTGCAATTAAAAGGAGGCCTTATGAAAGTAATCAATTTGGGAGAGTCAGTATCTATTCTTGGCAACTATGTCGCACAGCTTCGGGACAAGAAGATTCAGAAAGACCGTCAGAGATTCCGCTTCAACTTGGAAAGGGTAGGGCAGATCTTCGGTTACGAACTTAGCAAGACTTTGGACTATTCCGCAAAGCCGATAGTGACGCCTCTTGGTACTGCGGATGTTCCTACGTGCGATTCTCGCATTGTACTTGCAGCTATACTTAGGGCCGGTCTTCCTCTGCATCAAGGACTGCTTGATTGCTTTGACGAGGCTGACAGCGTCTTCGTGGCTGCTTTCAGAAAATACGACAAAGAGGATGACTACCATATCAAGGTGCAGTATGCAACTCCTGTCGATGTCGAAGGGAAGGTGCTTGTGATAGCAGACACTCTGCTTGCTACTGGAGCCTCGATTGAGGTTACTTACAATAAGTTGTGCGAGTCAGGGATGCCTCTTCATACCCATCTTGTGTGCCCCGTTGCAAGTGTGTATGCTGTTGAACATCTCAAGAAATATATGCCTGACGATAAGGTCACTCTTTGGACTGCAGCTATAGACGAGGAACTTACAAGCAAGTCATATATAGTGCCTGGTATTGGAGATGCAGGGGATCTGTCCTATGGAGATAAGTTGTAGGCTGTCTATTTCGTTAGACTCTTGTTCTGTCAGACAGCAGTATTTGTTCTGTCAGACAGCAGTATTAGCTCTGTCAGGTAGCAGTATTTATAATGAAATTGATTGAGTAGTTTCTGAGTACGAGTGTGTCATCTGCGATACTCGGTATGGTGTCATATCCATATACGCTATCCAATGCCAGTTCAGACCTAACGTAGCATCTATCCGAATACTACGTCAAGAATCATCATAACTGTGAATCCTCCAGCGAAGCCGATAGTGCATAGATTGGAGTGCTCATCACTTGAGGCTTCAGGTATAAGTTCTTCAACTACAACATATATCATAGCCCCGGCTGCAAATGCTAGAAGATAGGGAAGAATCGGCACTACTAATGTCGCAAGCAATATAGTGATACCAGCTCCTATAGGCTCGACTATTCCACTGAGCGTCCCTATTGTGAAAGCTTTGAACTTACTATTGCCAGCATTTTTGAGCGGCATTGAGATTATCGCCCCTTCTGGTATATTCTGGATAGCAATCCCGACAGCCAATGCAAATGCTCCCGCAAATGACATGTCTGTCTGGCCTTCCAACGCTCCTGCGAATGCCACTCCTACGGCCATGCCCTCTGGTATATTGTGGAGGGTTACGGCCAAGGTGAGCATGGCAGTCTTGGAAAGGTGGCTTTTCGGACCTTCAGGCCCATTGCAGTTGAGATGAAGATGCGGAGTAATGGTGTCCATTAACAGAAGGAAGCCAATCCCGCAAAGGAATCCTATGACAGCTGGAATGACAGCAGACTTGCCCAAATCGCTATTCATGTCTATTGCGGGAATAAGAAGCGACCATACCGAGGCCGCAATCATTACTCCCGAGGCAAAACCCAGAAGCAGATTCTGTATCTTCCTAGAAAAGACATCCCGCATCATGAATACGAATCCGGCTCCAAGCGTGGTGCCAACGAACGGGATGGCCAATATGTATAGCAAATCAGTGTTCATAACAGTATATACGAAATTTTATAATGGTATATACAAAAAAAGGGAGAGCATGTCAACCTGCTATCCCTCGGTGGGGTGAACGGTGGGGCTCGAACCCACGACAACCAGAACCACAATCTGGCGCTCTACCAACTGAACTACGCTCACCATGTAGGAATGCAAAGGTACTGATTTTTCTTTATTATGCAATACTTTTCTTTGTGATTATTTTAATAAAATGTGATTTTCTACCTATGTGTATTTTAAAATAAGGTATTATTGACCCTTATTTATCTAATTTTATAAGTGCGACAAACCACTTAAAAAGATTTAATATAAAAACACAACAATCAGATAATCTATAAGTTAATGAGCAGTCAACTTCCACTTCTTCCACTTTTTATCCACTCTTAGTCAAACTGATTGAAAAGATTGATAAATTTGAAACGCTTTAGAAGTACAAATTTTATCAATAAACGCTTCAAAAAGAATAAACCAATATTATTATGCGTAATTTAATTGTTTTATTGCTGATGTTTGCCGGTATAACGGCATTTGCCCAGCAGCATTCAGTCAATGGAACGGTAGTGGACCAGAATGGACAGCCTGTGGTCGGGTTGACCGTACTTGAGAAAGGTACCACGAACGGCGTTACAACAGACGCTTCCGGCCATTATAGTATCAACCTCTCGTCTCCAGACGCCGTCCTTGAATTCTCAGCACTCGGATACAGTACTGTGTCTGAGGCAGCAAAGGGGCGTCAGATAGTAAATGTAACAGTAGATGAGGAGGCAATCGCGCTTGATGCAGTTGTTGCTATCGGTTACGGTTCTGTAAAGAAGAAGGATCTTACAACAGCTGTTTCCACCGTCTCGACTAAAGACATAGATACCCGTCCGGTACCTTCAGTATCAGGTATAATTCAAGGTAAGGTTGCGGGTGTCACGGTGCAGCAGACTTCCGGTACTCCTGGGGGTGGTATGACTGTGAGAGTGAGAGGTAACTCTTCAATCACTTCCGGAAATGATCCTCTCTATGTTGTTGACGGTGTTCCGGTAGGCGCAGGAAACGGATCCATCACTTATCTTTCGCCTCAGGAGATCGAGACGATGCAGATTCTTAAGGATGCTTCATCTGCAGCGATATACGGATCAAGAGCCGCCAACGGCGTTGTGCTGATTACCACCAAGAAAGGTTCGGCACAGAAAGGCCCGAAGATCAATTTCAATTCGTATGTGGGACTTGGGCGCGTGGCGAAGACGTATGACGTGCTGAACGTAGCCCAGTATAAGGAGCTCATGGACGAGTTCAACTCTGGAGTCACTCTTCCCGAAGGCCTCAAGGACGAGACCAACTGGTTTGACGAGACTTACAGGACTGCTGTATCTCAAAATTACAGGGTGTCCGTATCCAACTCTACCGACAAGATGAATTACTATCTCAGTGCCGGTTATGTGGATCAGGAAGGTATCATACGTACCTCTTATTATAAGAGATACAATATAAGGGGTAGCGTCAACTCCCAACTTTTCAAATGGATTTCCGTCGGTGCTGATGTCACTTTCTCTCATTGGACGCAGAATGGCATTATCTCTGGAGAGGGTGCCAATAGAGCGGGTGTCGTTATGTCTGTCATCAATACCCCTACCTATGCCAAGGTCTGGGATGAAGACAATCCTGATTGGTATTGGACAAGGTTCTATGGCGCAAATATTACCACTCCGGCGGAGAATATTGCCCGTCAGGAGAATTTCTATGATCAGAACGACAGGCTTATCCTTACGGGAAATGCGGAGATTACATTTACCCCCAAGTTGAAGTTCAAGTCTACCGCCACGATGGATAGGACATGGACATTCAACTACAAGTTCCTCGATCCTATCAAGACTTCTTATGGCCGTAGTCAGAAAGGCGTTGCTGAGGCCACTCGTGCTGACAACAGGGTGATGTTTTATGATAATATCCTCACGTATACCAATACATGGAACGGACGCCACAACTTCGAGGCAATGGGCGGTACATCCGCTACAGTATCTCATTGGGAGAATCTTTACGGTAAGCGCCAGTATTTCTCTGCTGATTACGACAACCTTATATACGGGCTCAATGGAGGAAACTCTTCCTTAAAAAGGGGCAACTCTCAGGGACTTTCCAACTGGTCTATAATGTCATACCTCGGGAGAATTTCCTACAATTTTGACAGCAAATACTATGTGACTGTCAATATGAGGGCTGACGGTTCGTCCAAACTTGCTCCTGGACACAGATGGGGCTATTTCCCCTCGACTTCCGTTGCATGGCGTATCTCAGGTGAGGAATTTATGAAGAACGTACGTTGGATCAACGATCTCAAGCTTCGTGCAGGTTGGGGACAGCAGGGTAACCAGGGAGGTCTCAGTGACTATGCATGGGTTCAGAAATACAAAACTATATACTATGACTGGACAAAGTCCGAGGACGCTCAGGCAACCCCTTCCCTCGGAGGCAATAGCAATATCGGCAATAGGGGTCTTACTTGGGAGACTACTACTCAGACCAATGTCGGTATAGATCTTTCTACTCTCAATAGCCGCCTCAACTTCACTATAGACGGATATTACAAGTATACGACTAACCTTATTCTCAACGTACCGTTGCCAAGTCCTTATTCAAGCATTACAAGGAATGACGGTGAGATGTCCAACTGGGGTCTTGAGTTTGCCGTATCTTCTACGAATATTGACAAGAACGGCTTCAGGTGGAACACTGACTTCAATATCTCCATGAACAGGAACAAACTCGAGAAGCTCGGCCTGCAGCAGGTGTACATGTATGTCAAGCCTTCCGATATCCAGAATGAGAATATCGTAAGGATGACTCCTGGCAAACCTTTGTCGCAGTTTTGGGGGCTTAAGGCAGAAGGGGTAGATCCTGAGACAGGTCTTATGAAGTATGAAGACAAGGACGGAAACGGCAGGATCAACGATGCCGATAAGGGTTATATAGGAGATCCTAATCCTGACTTTACATTCGGTATGACCAATAACCTTTCGTGGAAAGGCTTGAACCTAAGTGTATTGCTGACAGGTTCGGTCGGAAATGACATCTACAACGCTTCCAAGGTCGATATGGAGGGTATGATAACAGGATACAACCAGACTACCTCAGTGCTCCGTCGCTGGAAAATCCCCGGACAGATAACAGATATCCCGAAGTCCGGTGAGATGTGGAACGTGAAGGCTTCTTCTCGCTGGGTGGAAGATGGTTCGTATCTTAAGATCAAGAACATCACTCTGTCATACGACATTAAGGGCCCGAGGCTCAAGAAGATAAATATATCAAGGATACAACCTTATCTTACTTTGGACAATATGGTCACTTTCACCAATTATTCCGGATATGATCCTGAGATGAGCCAGTATGCGGCCGCTACAAACTTCGGTATTGACTGGGGTACTTATCCTTGTGTGAGAACTGTGACGTTTGGTGTGAATGTTGACTTTTAATGAATAATGAGCATGAAAAACATATTTAAAGCAGTAGCGGCTCTGCCAATAGTCATTGTGTCGGCTTGCGACTTGGATCTTTATCCTGAAACAGTCTATAATGAGGGGAATGTCTTCATTCCTAAGGATACGTCTTCTGCTGCCGCTTCACAGTATACTACCGGAAAACAGATGGCTAATCTTGTCAACGGGTTCTACAGTAACACACTCAAGAGCAACATAATGCAGGAGGGTAATTTCACCGATTGGCTTATGTTTACCGAGGTTCGTGCAGACAACGCTTACAATGGCTCTCCCAATACTTCAGAGCTAGTGTGGATTGAGTCCAACAATATAGACGGTTCCAACAAGAATGTTGGCCGTGATTGGGATTATATCCAGAACGGTATAAATGCAGCCAATCAGGTAATCTGCAATGCGGACAGGATTCTGAAAATTGATCCTGAATTCACTGAAGATCAGAGAAACCTCTATGTTGCACAGGCGAACATCATGAAAGCTTTCTTCATGTTGAGAGGTTCACAACTTTTCGGTACGATTCCAGTGCTCAATACGATACCGCCGGCAATCAATGCAGAAAATGTAGTTGAGGTATATCCTGAGTATTATCCCCCTAGGGCTAGTAAGCAAGACATATATACCCAGATGAAGGAGATGCTTGAGTTCGCTGCTGGCAATGCACCCGATCTTGACCCTGCCAACAAGTTTAAATTGTCAAAGACATTTGCAAAGAGTCTGTTGGCCCATATATATGCCGAGAAATCTCCAATTCAGGATTGGGAAAAAGTAAAAGTGTGGTGTGAGGCTGTAGAGACTGATATGGGCGTGGATGCAACATCTGCCGAGACCCTGAGGAGTGCTCTTTGTGAGAATTACAAAGATATGTGGAGCTATGATGTGAAAGCCAAGACTGTTGCCCAGAATACTAAAGAGTCTATCTTCGAGGTGACTTGGACCGCCACTTCAGGCAACTGGACGGCAATGATGTTCCACAGAAACCAGTTCAATCCCTCAGCCGACTACACCTGGTCCAAGTGGTGCACACCTTCGAGGAATCTTATAGCTGCCTATGATGCAGAGAATGATACTGAGAGGAAGAATGTGAACATCTTATGGGACGCATGTACATGGAGTCTGTATTATCCTGAGACTGAATATGCTTTCATGGGCAAGATGGAGACAAATGCAACGAGTTTCATGATATCCCGTCTTGGTGAGATCTATCTGCTCCATGCCGAGGCTTTGGCCGAGCTTGGGGATATAGAAGGAGCCAGAAAGTATGTCAACGCCATAAGGCTTAGGGCAAAGCTCGATTCTTTTGTAGCTGCAGCCAGCAAGGAAGAAATGATCGACAAGGTGCTTGATGAGAGACGTCTGGAACTTGCCTTTGAGGGTTATAGGTTCTTTGATCTGGCTCGTCATGACAAGATAATAGAGGTACACAACACGGTATGGCAGGATGATCCTTATTATATCCAGAGGGAGCCTCTCGATGAGAATTCCATGCTCTATCCTGTGCCTACCACGATCCTCAATAATAATCCGAATATTCAGCAGAATCCCGGATATTAATGTCAGATACCATGCGTTATACCAAATTGTTAACAGCTTTGGCCCTGCTTCCGTTTCTATGCTCGTGCTGCAATAAGAGCTCGAGCGTAAAAGGAAGCGAAGAGCCGGTATCTCCTCCGGAAAAGCCACAAGAGTCTTCGGCCGTTGCCTATGTGACTACGGCCGACAAGACAAGGCTCTTCGAGGAGAGCGCGCTCCCTATAAGGAAAGCAGGATCTATGGCTGTCAATAAAGTCGAGCTTGACTCGACGGTACGCTATCAGACTATAGACGGATTCGGTGCAGCTCTTACAGGCTCTTCCTGCTATAATCTGATGCAGATGGAACCTTCCGCAAGGAACACTTTCCTCAAAGAGATTTTCGACAAGAAAGACGGATTGGGAGTTAGTCTTATACGTGTGTCTATCGGTTCTTCTGACTTCGGGCTTGATGAGTATACGTGGTGCGATGTCAAAGGTATCGGCAACTTTGCAGTCAATACTTACGACAAGAGGGATGTTTTCCCCGTGCTGAAGGAGATTTATTCTATCAATCCTGATGTTAAGATAATAGGTACTCCTTGGACAGCTCCGAGATGGATGAAGAGGGGCGTCAATGTTAATGTTGACTATTATTCTTGGACAAGCGGGCGTCTGAAACCGTCCTGCTATCAGGATTATGCCCAGTATTTCGTCAAATGGATACAGACAATGGAGAAAGAGGGCTTCGATATCTATGCTGTTACTCTGCAGAACGAGCCTTTGAATAAGGGCAATTCCATGTCCATGTTCATGACTTGGGAGGAACAGCGAGATTTTATCAAAGAAGCTGTCGGTCCGGCATTTGCCAAGGCTGGGCTTGATACCAAGATCCTGCTCTTTGACCACAATTACAACTATGACAATCTTGCTGATCAGCAAGAGTATCCACTGAAGATACTTGCCGATCCCGAGGCAGCGAAATATGTAGCGGGAACTGCATGGCATAACTATTCAGGTAATGTGGCCGAGCTTGACAAGATCGCTTCCAAAGCTCCTGGCAAGGATATTTTCTTCACGGAGGCCTCTATCGGGGGATGGAATTATGATTTTGCAAAAACCCTCATAAATGATTTTGACAATATCTTCATGCAGACCTTGTCCCGTGGCAACAAAGGAGTCACTCTGTGGAATCTGATGCTTGACCAGAATAGTGGTCCGAAACGTCCGGGCGGATGTCAGAACTGCTATGGTGTGGTGACTCTGGATACCAACACTGGAAAGGTGTCAGAGCGTAATACGCATTATTACCAGATAGCCCATGCTTCCAAGGTGATAAGTCAAGGAGCTGTGAGGATCTCCGCTACTGGAGTCAATGCAGCTGGGATTTCGTATCTTGCTTTCCTTAATCCTGACCATTCATATGGTATTATTGCCCTCAATACAGGTGCTGAGGATTTCCAGTTTACTTTCTCGGACAAGACAAACTCAGTGAAGCTTGCAGTCCCGGCAAAGTCCATAGCATCAGTAAGATGGAAGTTGTAATTCGGTAAATAAACTAAAAAATGCAAACTTATATGAAAAATATATTGAAATCAGCACTGGTTGTGAGTGCCTTGCTCGCAGTCTCGTGTGATAAAGAACCTGAGCTCAAGGTCACGGACAAAGGTCCAGATATGAAGATCTCTATCCCAGAAAGTACGCTGATGGGCGCCTCTCTGCCATTTGAGATCACTCTCAATGACAAGATTCCTCTCTCGACACTGAAGGCATCTCTTTCGTTTGATGGTACTGTAGTCAGTGACATAACTATCCGTACAAAAGAAAGTGGTGTCTATAAAGATACCCTTCATGTGCCTTTCCTTGCCAATGTGTCAGACGGTCAGGCAGATCTTAAGTTTGTCGGTCAGAACATTGAGTTCGGTATAACCGAGCAGACCTTACAAGTGAATGTGTCCAGACCGATATTTGACTATATGACTCTCATCTCCAACGATGGCAAGGAATACAGGCTTGACAAGACTTCCGAGAAATATGTTTATTCCTATACAGGAGAGCTTCCGGCCAAGGTGTATTCTCGCATTGTCTCGAGCCAATTCGGTGATGACAAAAGGACTATTACATTCGGATATAAGAACAACGCTATCGCTGAGGGAGGAACTTCTTACATACCTTTCTCCAACGGCCTGCCAGGTACATATACTATAACTTTCAATACACTTTCATTAGCATCGTCTCCTTTCGTTGTGGTCAAGGTCAATGGCGTGGAGGCTGTCAATATGGAAAAGAAAGATGAAATACCGGCAGAAAGTTATGGGGCTATTGTTGAATTTACTCAAGGACAGACGTTTACTATCGAAGGGCATAAACCCGGTTTTAGTGACTGGACAATAGACCCGGACTATCTGGAGGCAATTAATCCTGTCAAGGGTGAATTTAAGTTCCTGCCTGTAAAAGGCACCTACAGGGTTGTACTCCAGACTTCCAACAAATTCATAAGGATCAGTCCGACTACGTCCACGACAGATCTTACCGCGGGCTATCCTGTCCTTAACGATGATTTTTCCGGAGGTCTGTGGATTATAGGAGATGAAACTATAGGCAAGCCAGTAGGCTCTGGCGTGAGTTGGAATCCTGAGATCGGTGGTCTCTGCTGCTCACAGATAGAGCCTAAGAAGTTCCAGATAACACTTGTGGCCGGTAAGAATATCGGTATAGAAGTTGGCAAAGGATTCAAATTCTTCTTCCAAAGGACATGGGGAGGAGAGCTTCGTAAGGGCTCATACTCCGAGGTGAATATACCTGCTGAGTTCGGTATTACAGATGATGGCAATATCGGTGTGGCTTCAACCCTTGCAGCAGGCGATACATACAGGTTCATTGTTGACTTTACCAAAGCTAAGAAAGAAAAGGTCGACGGTTCGACATCAGCGACTGGTGTTGTCCTTACATGTACCAAATTAAAATAACAGATATCTATGTTTAGAAAATTAATATACGCTTTATGCATGATTTCCGGACTGGCGTTCCTGAATTCGTGCGACAAGGTCGCCAAGGGTGACCAGACACTTGATCTACTCGACGACAGAGGCAAGAGGGCATCTACAGTTGCCTTCGTCGACCCAGCAGGTGGATCGCAGACGCTGCATCTAGTATCCAATACATCTTGGAAAATCTCAGTGCCTTCTACAGCCGATTGGCTTACGGTCAGTCCGACCAAGGGCAAGGATGACAAGGACATTACTTTCACCGTGACAGGGAATGAATCTTATGTTACAAGAAAGGCAGTAGTGTCACTTTCTGTAGATGGAAAGGCTGGCTCTATGAAGGTGTCAGTCGAGCAGGAAGGTATGGAGAATCCCAATCCTCCGATTCCTGAGAGTGTAATTCTTGACGTTAAGTTCAATGCCGACGGAACAGCAGAGGACATCTCAGACAAGCAAAATAAGATAGAGACAATCCCAGGAAGCAATCTTGTCACATACTACAACGAATCAACGGGAGGTTATGTGGCTCACTTTAATAATACTCCGGGCGGTTCTTCTTCTACAGGATACTACAGAGTAGATGCTCCTGTGGATTCTGACCTATGGAAAGCTTTGGCCGACGGGCACAGTATGGAAATTCTTGTAAGGTACGACTCCAAATATGCTGATTTTGACAAGGAAGTGAAGCCTTTCAGCGCAATGGAGGCCGGAGGTGTCGGATTCTTGATTGCAAAATCCAATAATGGACAAGAACTTACATACTTGCCTAATATAAGTGCCGATGGTAAGAGCAAGTGGATATGGACAAAAACAGGAGTTGCACCATCATTAGGTACATACTACCATCTTGTAGGCGTTTGGGACAAGGAAGCCAATAAGTCAATAGTCTATCTTAACGGAAAGAAAGCCGGAGAAGTAGATACCAATGGCAATCTTAATCCTGCCAAAGACGGGTGCAGGTGGTTCTGTATCGGAGGTGATGCCGGCCCAAGCGGTGCGCAGGCTATATGGAACGGAGACATAGCCATAGCGAGAATCTATGACAATGCTTTGGAAGAGAGTGATGTGGAGACTCTCTATAAGAGAGTAAGGAACTATAATCTGCCTGTCTCGGATATAGCTCTTTCTAATGTTATTGTCGTGGGGATGATGGATGTCAAGGCTGGAAGTCAGTATATAGTGGCCGGAAGCGGGTTTAAGTCTGGTGATAAGCTTGTGTTCCAGTCTCCTTATTCTGACTACAAGTGTGAGCTTGACTGTGCCGTTACGGATCAGATGGTTGCCACCCAGATTCCGGCAGATATGGCGAGCGATACTTATAAGGTCCTGCTTAAGAGGGGAGAGATACTTTATCCTCTCGGGACGACTAAGCTTACCGTTACTGAAGATGCACCTGCGCTAAAGTCTCCTAAAATCATAGCCCATAGGGGCTATCATGCCAAAGCACCGGAAAATTCCGTTGCGGCAGTAGAAGCTGCCCAGGCTCTTGGAATATATGGTGCCGAGATAGACGTGTGGATGACGACAGACGGGGAGATTGTGGTCAACCATGACGAGAAGATTGACGGAAAGTCCATCCAGAATAGTACCTATGACCAGATCAAGGATATCAAACTGTCCAACGGAGAGTCTCTTCCTAAGCTCAGCGACATGCTTGACCTGCTGTCGAAGAACACTGCGATGAAGCTGATCATCGAGATCAAGACTCATAGCAGCGAAGAGAAACAGACTGCGGCAACACAGGCAGTTGTATCAGCTGTTCAGCAGAAGGGATTAGGAGATCATGTCGAGTATATCGCATTTAGCTATGAGACCTGTGCCGGTATAGTCGCTAGTGTTCCGACTGCCATAGTATCGTATCTTGGAGGTGATAAAACTCCGGCTGAGCTTGCCAAGAGTCACATAAGCGGACTTGACTATCAGCTTAAGATCTTTAAGAACAATCCTTCATGGATAAGGGAAGCTCATGCGGCAGGTCTTACTGTTAATATGTGGACTCTGAACAATAATTCAGATATGGTCAACGGCATCGCGATGGGAGCTGACTATATAACAACGGACAAACCTGAGGAGCTCAAGGCTTTGTCTGACGCGTTCTTCAATAAGTAAGAATAATATCCGTAGCTTGATATTCGGCCAGTGGGAAAATATATTTTTCCCGCTGGCTTTTTTGTAAATTTGTCCTAAGAATAGATAGCTATGAGTAGAATTTTGTTGATTATATTGTGTTTTCCGTTATGTCTCTCCTGTACTGTAGGTGGCTCGGGCGATGAAATTATTCGCGAGTTGGATGAAGTCCTAAGGCTTAAGGATGTTTATGAAAAGGCTTTTGTGGACAAGGTAGAGGCGATGAAGAAGATGCGTTCGTCAGACATGCTTTGGACAAATGAGTATTCACTCAACAAAATGATAGCAGATGAATATTCGGCTGTTAGCTATGACTCTACAGTGGCTTATTTGGATCGTAACTGTGATCTCGCAATTGCTCATGCGGATGCATACAGGAAGATGGAGTCTTCTCTACTTGAGATTAAGGCATATATAAGGGCGGGATATCATTCTGAGGCTATCGGAGAACTGTCAGATATTCTTTACCCTGAAGTTCCGGATTCTCTGAAGCGTCTGTATTTTGAGGTAAGGCATTCACTTGCCGGAGAGATGATGGTCTATTCGGGAAGTATCGATATGTATGAGAAGGCCTATGCCGAGAGAAACATGATGAGAGATTCTCTGTTTGCTTATACAGAACCGGGTTCATACGCCTGGTATGATCTCAATAGGGAAGTTGCTCTTTCTGCCAGAGATTCGGCTTCTGTTAGGGATTGTGCTGCCAAGATGCTTTCATTGGCAGGCGATGATCTTAGGAAATATGCAGCGGCTTGTTATTTCTATTCGGAAGGTGTGCAGCCGAGAGGCTCGGATGAGGTTGTGGAATATCTTTGCCGTTCTGCAATTGCGGATGTGAAGGCGGCGACAAAGGATTATGCTTCTCTCAATACTCTGGCAGAAATCCTGTTCCAAAAGGGAGATATATCGCGAGCCTTCCGTTATTCTGCAGACCATTGTATGCAGGATGCCTTGGCTTTCAACGGTAAGCTGAGGCTATGGCAAGTGTCTACTTTCTTTCCGAAAATTCAGAATGCTTATGAACATCTCCAGGAACGACAGAATCGCAGGATGACTGTGATTGTGGTGTTCATGTGTCTGCTTGCTTCTTCGCTAGGCCTTATGTTGGTGTATATTTACCGTCATCATCATGTCCTTTTAATGGCAAATGCACGTCTCGCAGCGCTCAACTCCCGTCTGGAGGAATCTGATAAAGTCAAAGACGAGTATATAGCTCTTTTTCTAGGAACAGTCTCGGAAAATATCGCGAAGGAGAGAAAGTACAGAGATCATGTGATGAAATACCTCAAGAGGGGAAATGACAAATACCTCATGGACGAAATTGTGGCTATGCCTTCCATCGAGGATGACATCCGTCTGTTCTACAAGATGTTCGACAATGCCTTTATAAAGCTTTATCCCAGTTTTGTTGCCCAGTTCAATGCTTTGCTGGCGGATGGATGCGAGATATTGCCGAAAGATTCGGATATCCTTACGCCGGAGTTAAGGATTTTTGCTTTGATCAAATTGGGGGTGACCGACTCGGGCAAGATAGCTTCTCTTCTTCATTATAGCGCGAATACTGTGTACAACTACAGGGCAAAGATCAAGAACAAGGCAAAGGGCTCAAGAGGAGATTTTGAGGATGCTGTGCGGGCTATAGCTTAACAGTCTGATCTGTATTAGGCAGAGGGGGTTGTCAATGGTGTTCCGTTTTGACAATTCTAACACTATCCAAGTCGCTTTTCGATTTGCCTTCGATTTGCGGATAATGAAAAATTTGCATTAATTGTTGAAACGTGTTATATTAGCGTGATTTTTTTAGATCGTCAAGTTGCTACTGATTTATGATACTAAAACAATTTATATATGAGTAAAAGAAACGGAAATGTCATCGGAATAGTAACGATGATATTCTTGTTCGGAATGATTTCATTCGTTACGAACCTTGCTGCGCCGATTGGCGTTATCTGGAAAAATGCCCCCGCTATAGCAGGCTCCAATACTTTGGGCATGATGGGTAATATGATGAATTTCCTTGCTTATCTGTTTATGGGTATTCCTGCAGGAAATCTTCTGTCCAAGATAGGATATAAGAAGACAGCACTTGTAGCTATCGCGGTAGGTTTTATCGGTGTATTTGTACAGTACCTTTCAGGCAAGGTAGGTGTCAATTCAACTATGTTCACACTTCCTACCAATTTCTTTGTTTACCTGTTGGGCGCTTTCATCGCAGGTTTCTCTGTATGTATGCTCAATACCGTTGTCAATCCCATGCTTAACCTTCTCGGTGGCGGTGGCAACAAAGGCAATCAACTCGTTCAGATAGGCGGTACTTTCAATTCTCTTATGGCGACACTTACCCCTATGTTTGTCGGTGCGCTCATAGGTCAGGTTACTGCCGATACCGCAATAAAGGATGTTGATCCTGTGCTCTTTATAGCAATGGCAATCTTCCTTGTCGCTTTCGTGATTCTCTATTTCATTCCTGTGGAAGACCCTGAGCAGACTATAGGAGAAGGCGAGGTCGAGAGCCCACTTCATTTCCGTAATTTCCTTTTCGGAGTAATCGCCATCTTCATCTATGTGGGTGTGGAAGTCGGTATCCCTGGGACTCTTAATTTCTTCCTTTCTGATGTAGAGAAAGGAGCTGGTCTTGACCCTGTTATGGCAACAAGCATTGCTGGCTTCGTGGCAGGAACATATTGGTTCCTCATGCTTATAGGCAGGTTTGTGTCAAGCTTTATAAGCGGAGTGGTATCAAGCCGTATGCAACTTATTGTCGTTTCTGCGGTTGCATTCTTCCTTGTATTGGCTGCAATATTCGCTCCTGCGGATGTGACAGCCTCTATGCCAGTATTCAAGGGTGATGGGTTCGGTGTCGAGTCTGTGCCTCTTTCCGCCCTTCTTCTTGTTCTCTGCGGTCTTTGCACTTCAGTGATGTGGGGCGTGATTTTCAACCTTGCAGTTGAAGGCCTTGGCAAGTCAACATCTCTCGCTTCCGGAATCTTCATGATGATGGTAGTCGGTGGAGGTGTCATCCCTCTAGTACAGAATGCAATAGCAGATGTTACCTCATACCTGACAAGCTACTATCTTATCGTTGCATGTCTTGCTTATCTTTTCTGGTATGCAGTATGGGGTTCAAAGCCAGTACGCAGAGCTTAATTTTCATAATGCCGATTCTGACTGTCTTTTCGAGTGGACGTCGGATCGGCAATGCGCATAAGAGTTACATTAATGTAAGCTATAGCGCATGAATCCCTATAAAGAGAATTATACAGAAATGAGTGTAGAACAGACAGTTTTAGGAGTTGATGTCGGTGGACAGACAACAAAGTGCGGTGTGGTTGATGCCAGGGGTAATGTGCTTACCCAGACAGTTATCCGTTCTGATACATATACTGAGGTCGAGCCTTATGTGGATACTCTCGCAGAGGCTTTGCAGAGGCTTATAGCAGAAGCCGGTGTTGATGGAAATGTTCGTGGTATCGGAATGGGTGTGCCCAACGGCAATTATTATACTGGAGAAGTTGAGAATGCAGTCAATCTTTCCTGGGGGTCCAAGAGTAGCATTCCGCTTGCCAGACTCCTTACCGAGAGGATGAATGGCATACCTGTGGCCTTGACCAATGACGCAAATGCCGCAGCAATGGGTGAGATGACTTATGGTGCTGCAAGGGGTATGAAGAATTTCATAATGATCACTCTCGGTACCGGTGTCGGAAGCGGCATCGTCATCAACGGAGAAGTGGTATATGGTCATGACGGATTTGCCGGTGAACTTGGTCATACATGCGCAGTAAGGCATAACGGCCGTCTTTGCAACTGTGGTAAGACTGGTTGTCTTGAGACTTATGCTTCGGCTACTGGAGTCGCCCGTACTGCCAGAGAGTGGCTTGAACTTAGTGACGAGCCTTCATCTCTCCGCAGCCTTGACACTATCTCGTCCAAAGAGGTATATGAGGCCGCCAAGGACGGAGACAACCTGGCAAAGAAAATCTTCGATTTTACAGGGACTATGCTTGGTGAGTCGTTTGCCGATTTCATAGCTTTCAGTGCTCCGGAGGCTATCGTGCTTTTCGGAGGTCTTGCCCGTGCAAAGGAATTCCTGCTCGCTCCTATAATGAAGTCTATGAATGCAAATGTTCTTCCTCTCTGGCGCGATAAGGTGAAGATCGTATTCTCCCAGCTTAAGGAGTCTGACGCTGCCATCCTCGGAGCTTCTGCCCTCGCTTGGGAACTTTAAATTGCTTATATCAAGTCTCGTGAGGACGAGACAAATATTTCAGGGACTGGCTCTATCGGCCGGTCCCGTTTTGTATGCCTGTATAGGAAGTGATGACAATTTTTGCGCAAGTGCAGAAAATGCTATCTTTGTAAGAAGCCGTTTAAATTTATTTTATTATAAATTTTAGGCAGCTTCTAAGTAGAGACATAATAATAACCGATACCATTTCCTTAATAATGAAACTGATAACTGTCTTCTTGATATTGTCGTTTTCATGCCTGTCATCTAATTTAAGCGCAAGCCTACAGCATCAAATGCGTCATCTTACAGTATCTGACGGCTTGTCGAGTGGCATCGTCAACTGTTTCATGCAGGACAGTAAAGGCTTTCTATGGATAGGCACAGACAATGGATTGAACCGCTTTGACGGAAGTAGTATTGAGGTCTTCAAGCATATTCATTCTCAGAGCAACTCAATACCGGGAAACGATGTCCGTTCACTGTGCGAAGATAGAGACGGTAATATCTGGATTGGACTTAAAGGAGGAGGGTTGAGTCGATATGAACCAGATACCAGAATATTCACAAACTATTTGCATTCACAGGATGACACGGCTTCGTTAAGCTATAATGACGTATCAGCAATAATAGAAGACAGGCAAGGGAGGTTATGGGTTGCGGCTGACAGAGGAAGTCTGGATTTGTATGATAGGAGTAATGACTCATTTGTTCATTATAGAATTATCGATAGTACAGGTAGAAGTCTCAATAATGCCCTTGTCAAGATGGTGATTGACAAACGTGGGAATCTGTATCTTGCTTCATGGGGAGGGGGCGTTTTGCGCTTTAACCTTGAAAAATTATGCTTTAGTCGTGTACAGGCAGATACATTATGCAATCATGTCTTTGATTTGCAATATGATCAGGTGTACGACAGACTTCTTGTCTCAACGGCTCATGACGGCTTTGTTGCTGTGAGTCTCGCTGACAGTACTTATGGAGTGACGATACCAGTCTCACGAAGACTTGGCCTTGCCTTATCACAGAAATCAGCTGGGTCCGATAAAAGCGGAGATATATGGCTTGGACAAGCTATCATAGACGGTGGTTCGCTTTCCATAGATTCTTACTTGGTTTCATCGTCACATGGAACTAAAGCAGAATTGTTGTCAGAGACAGTAAGATGCATTTACAGTGCTCCTGACGGGACAATGTGGTATGGACATGATGTCGGTATTAGCTATTATAACGAGACTTTCAACAGATTTTCGTTTGTCCCAGTAACTGATAAGTCAGAAGTGATATGTTCCGTTTTGGAGGATAAAGACGGAGATTTTTGGGTAGGGGAGACATATTCCCTGAAGCATTACAGAAGTGATTGGACTCAGGATGCGACCTATGCAATCCGTAACGCAACTCAGACAAGCATTCCGTTTATGACTCAGACTCTACTGGAGGATGAAAGCGGAAATATATGGGCGGGAGGACTTTCAGAGACAGTTGTATTTGTGAGTTCTGAGGATTCTCGGCTTCATTATTTAAGGATCGAGAATCCGGATACCTCTGCCCTACCAATAAATAATATACTTTCTCTGGCTCAGGGCTGTGATGGCTCAATATGGATAGGTGCAGAGACTGGAGTTGTCAATTACAATCCGCTTACCGGAAAATTTACAACTCTGTTTCAAAGTAAGAAACTAATATATCCAGAAGACAAGGCCCGAACCATACTTCAGGATCAGGGTGGACTCTTGTGGGTAGGAACTGAGGGGGGACTCCGCTGCTTTGAGAAAAATGAGGATGACTCGTACAGAGAGGTCGAAGATATTGGCGAGAGACACGATGGTCTTGCAAATGACTTTATCACAGCTATTGTCGAAGGTCGAGATGGCATTCTTTGGATAGGAACGCGAGAAGGTTTGCATAGGTATGACAGTCTAACAAGTAGACTTGAATATATATACCGTGATAACAGAGCGTATGGCGACATAGTACAGAGCATGGCCTTGGATTCTAATAATGGATTGTGGATTTCGACTCCGAATGAGATATTGAGATACGACACGAGGTTGAAGCGCTTTGCATCCTTTGATTCGTCTGACGGCCTGGAGGAAATAGGATTCAGTGGACTCATTGTGTCCTCGCGCGGAGATCTTATCATAAGTGGAGTATCGGGTATAAGCGTGGCGAAGTTGGATATCTTGATGCAGGAAAATAGGTTGAATCCGGTTGTCATATCCGAGGTTACTGTCATGGGGAAACCTGTCAGTACAAAAGGAGGAATTCGACTTGGGCCAAAACAGAATATGGCTGCAATCAACTTTGTGTCTCCAAATATTGAGGCTCCTAGTAGAGTGCGATACAGATATATCCTTGACGGCCTGGATGCTGATTATGTTACAGATGGTGCAGACGGGCATACGGCTGTCTATACCAATTTACCAGCAGGAAAATATGTCTTTAAGGTTGAAGCTTCTGGCCGGAACGGGATTTGGGATGAGAATGGAATTGCACAGTTGCCGATTACAGTCGTCCCTCCTTTCTACCGATCAACGCTAGCCTATATTTTTTATTTCTTATTTGTACTGTCAGCTATATGTTTTATTTTAAGGTATTTAGTCATAAGGGAAAAGGAAAAGGCTGCAGTCAAGATAGCGAGGCTGGAGGCTATTCAAGCAAAGGAAATAGAGAAATTCAGGACTGATATGGCTATTCATTTGTCTCATGAATTTCGCACACCTCTTTCTCTTATCATAGCTCCGTTACAGGATATGTTGAGAACGGGGAAATACGATGGCCAAAATGCTTCAGTACTGGAAATGATGTATCGGAATGCAAGACGGCTACAACGTCTTACCGGACAGTTCCTTGATCTGCGCAAAACTCAGGAAGGAACATTGTCGATTCATGCCGAACATGGAGATATTGTTGTATTTGTATCAGAGATAGCGAAAACATTTGAAATAGCCGCAAAGGAAAAAGGTATTGATTATAGTTTCTGCTCCACAATCCCTTCACTTGAAGCAGATTTTGACTCTGATAAGTTGGATAAGATTCTGTATAATCTGATTTCCAATTCAATAAAATATACCCCTGAGAAAGGGTGTGTCAAAGTGTCACTTGAATTTGACTTGGATCACAAGATGATGACGGTAAAGGTTCGCGACACTGGTATCGGAATTTCAGAGGCTGGTAAACGTAATATATTTGACAGGTTCTATCGAGAGCCTGAAGCTTCAACCTTATCTCCTGACGGTTTCGGAGTGGGATTGTATCTGACTAAGAAACTTGTCTCCGCGATGTCAGGAACAATATCGATAGAAAGCCAATTGGGTGTCGGATCACTTTTTACCATTAATATTCCGATCAGTGGCATTTGTGACGAATCGTTAGATTCCGTAAAGGATTCTATAACTCATGACCGTGAGCGTATACTTGTGGTTGATGATAATACGGATATGCGTAGATACCTCAAAGGCATACTCTCCTCAAAATACGATGTATCAGAGGCAATTGATGGAGTGTCAGGTTTTAAGGCAGCAGTAGAAGATATCCCGGACATCATAATAAGTGATGTAATGATGCCAGAAATGGATGGGGTGCAGATGCTTGCCAAGATACGGCAAGATCAGAGAACCAGTCACGTGCCAATTGTGTTACTTACGGCTAGAAATAACGAAGAAGATATCATGTCCGGCCTTGATGCTGGTGCTGATGACTATGTTACAAAACCTTTCTCTTCAGCTGTGCTTCTGTCTAGGATTAGCAATCTTCTGGAAAGAAGGAAGATGCTATGGGAGTCATGGAATGCTTCACAAGAAACTTCTGATGCCACTGGTATGGACCGATTGAACCCGTTGGATCGTAACTTTCTTGAGGATGTAATTTCCTTTATTGATTCGCGGGTCTCTGTTTGTGGTTTTGCTGTAAGTGATATCGCTTCGCATTTCAACATGAGCATTGATCAACTTTCTCGCAAGATGAAAGCATTGGTAAATTCTACTCCAGGCAACATGATATTGCAAAGAAGAATGTACAATGCTGCTGAAAAATTGAAGGAAGGTAAGATGACTGTATCTGAAGTCGCCTGGTCTGTCGGATATAATGAGATATCCAATTTTAGCAGAGCTTTCAAAAAGACCTATGGAGTGTCTCCAAAGGACTTTTCAGGAAAATGATAAATAATTCCCGATTTTAGATAAGAGATAATATCTATTTGGCCAATACCTTTGCATTGAGAGTATCGGCTATGCTTCGGCTTGCATGAACTCTCTTATTCAACTATTAACCATAATTTATATAACATGAGACTGATAACACGTCAATCCATTATTGTGGTTTTGATGCTCGTATGCGCACAATATGCGCACTCTAAAGATGCAAAGGTCAAGCATAGCGTCAGTGACTTCCCTTGTGTTAGCGGAATCTATCCGCATCTTGCGTTTTATAACCATGAGGCAGAATGTGGTACCGGCGCAGTTGTTCCGTGGGCCGGCAGCCTTTGGGCAATCACATATGCACCGCATTCGCCATATGGTTCTTCTGACAAACTGTATGAAATAACACCTAAATTATATAGAATAGTATATGATGGCAGTATCGGAGGTACTCCGGCTGACAGAATGATACATAAGGAGAGCGACCAACTTTTCATAGGGCCTTATGCAATAGATAGGAGCAAGAATATACGGTCGTTGTCATATCGCACGGCTCCAGGGAGGTATACGGGGATAGCAAGGCATCTTGAACATCCAGAGAGCAAAGTCTACATTGCCACTATGGAGGAGGGCTTCTATGAAGTAGATGTCAATACATTAGAGACTAAGACGCTGTGGTCCGATGACAATGTGAACCGTCGTCCAGAGTCCTTTCCCATACTTGAGGAGAAATTGTTGAAGCTTCCAGGTTGGCATGGCAAAGGACTGTATTCTGGTCAAGGTGTGCTCGTATATTCGAATAACGGAGAACAGACCGATGAGGCTTTGGAAAAGTTCGATGCGGTCTCAGGTTCGCTTAGTGAATGGAACGGCAAAGAATGGAAGGTAGTGCGGCGTAACCAGTTTACGGAAGTCACAGGCCCGGGAGGAATTTACGGTAACAGCGATCCTGAAAATGATCCGATATGGTCAGTAGGATTTGATAGCAAGTCTCTTTTGATAGCGGTGAGAGACAAGGAGGAAGGATGGAACTTTTTCCGACTTCCAAAGGCAAGCCATGCTTATGACGGGGCTCATGGTTGGAATACCGAGTGGCCACGTATCAGGAATGTAGGTAGGGAGACTGATCCGGATTATTTGATGACTATGCATGGTATGTTCTGGCATTTTCCGGAAACTTTCACTGCTAACAATTCAAAAGGAATAAGGCCTCGTTCTTCATATCTTAAAGTCGTAGGCGATTTTGCCCGTTGGCAAGACGGTTTGGTTATGGGGTGTGATGATTCTGCAGAAAAAGAATTCTTGAATCTCAGAAAGGCTAAGGGGGATATTGGAGGACCAGGGCAGTCGAATTCCAATTTGTGGTTCATGCCTCTTGACGGTCCGGACAGTTTCGGCCCGACCTATGCCAATGGCTATGTCTGGCTTGATGATAATGTGAAGGCGGACAACGTATCAGATCCTTTTCTGTTTTCAGGTTGGGAGAAAAGATGCTGTTGGATCGCAAATAAAGGTAGTAAGGCTTGCTGTTTCTCTTTTGAGACTGACGAAGACGGAACGGGCGTATGGAAGAAATCTATGGAGATAATTCTTGGTGAAGGAGAAACAGGCTATGTCGAATTCCCGGCTAATATGGCAGGTGAATGGATAAGAATAAAGACTTCTGATTCTACAATTGCTACAGCAGCCTTTGTATATGCTCCAAAAGAAAAAAGGAAAACTAAAACTGATGGCATATTCTCACAGCTTGCTTCAATAGATGATTTTGCAAAAGGAGAAGCATTCAATGGTGGGTTATTGTGGGGACTCGGAAATGATAAGCGCAGGCTTGGTATCCTTGGCGAGAAGGCAGCGAACGGAGAGTTTTGTGTAAGCGGATATTATGAAGCCGACAGCTTGATGCAGATAGCTTCCTCTAATGACATGAAAACAGCGGACAAGATCAAGAATGCTAAAGGAATCAAATACAAGGATGTAAGTGTTGACGGTAATTCTGTGCTCGTGGTGGATGACAAAGGCAGACGGTGGAGACTTCCTCTTGGAGACAACGTATTTACACGTACTGTAAACGGGCAGAAACTGCGCATCTGCCGAGAGGTAGCTACGGAGAGAGATCTTCTCAATTGTCATGGAACTTTCTATGAATTGCCAGCTGAAAATGCTGACGGCTATGCGAAGATAAAGCCTATTGCATCTCATGATTTTGCAATAAGAGACTTTGCGTCATATCGTGGGCTTCTCGTGATGACAGGCTTGAAGAACAATGCAAGCGGATCCCATGTCTTTACGGATAAGAACAGAGGCTTTGCGGTTTGGGCAGGTGCTATAGATGATCTATGGAAATTGGGTAAGCCTACTGGCCATGGTGGTCCATGGCTCTCTTCAAAGGTAGAGAAGGGCGTACCGTCTGATCCTTATCTTTTCGGCGGCTATGACAAAAGGGAACTTCAACTCTCGCATACCCAAGCCCATCCAGTATCGATTACGGTAGAGATTGACCCTGTCGGAGACGGGCAGTGGATGAAGTACCGGACGTTTGTCGTCAATGGCGGAACTGTTATGAAGCACACTTTTCCTGATGCCGTACAAGGAAGGTGGATAAGATTCGTGTCCGACACTGATACGGCAGTCACAACAGAACTTGTCTACAGATAATATCCGAATCTCATGAAAACTAATAATCTTATCTTGTCATATTTGTCTTTGTCATTATGTATGGTTTCATGCTATACTCAAAAAGACGCTAATGACTATATGCCAGGAAGAATATATATACCTCAGACCACTGTTGATGCGGGTAAGGTAAATACCCTTTATAGCGTCAGTTCTTCTTCTGAAGAGTCTGGAAGATATGAGATAGAGGGGGATATTCTCCATATCGGATTGGAAGTCGCTCATGAGGGCGAAGACTCATTCCCTTATGAGGTAGAGATCGTTCCTGACGAGCTTCTCTCCGAAAGTTCAGTAGCGTCACTTAATGATGCTGTTGTCCTTGGAGCAGAATTCTATACCGTTCCGGAAGAGGTCTCTGTTCCCGAGGGAAAGAAAAGAACGGATTTCAGCCTTGACGTGAATTTGTCAAAAATGAATGACGCTTACGGCCGGAATCCAGACAAAACTTTCGTCGTATCATTAAGATTACAGAATCCGACTGACTATGAATTGAATCCGGACAGAAGTGCTATTGTTGTATTGATTGACGGAAAATCTTTTATTGAGAAAAAGCCGGTGGTATTGCTTTCATGGGAGGAGGCGTCCTTACTTGACGGGGGAATGACTCAGAATTTTCCGATACCGTTTACATCAAAGCCAGGAACATGGCATTCTTTTGATGATATGACTTTGTCCTTAAGCGTTCCATTGCATGTGAAGAGGACCGATGAAGAGACTGTAATATACGAGCCGTTCTCTGTCGGTATTGTACAGGATTATGCCAAGTCGGCAGAGATAGCTGCAGGAATTGAGGATGCGGTGGCGATACCAGAGGGATATGTAGGCTCGCTAGAGACAGTTGAGTTTGATGCTGCAACTTCTGAGAAAGAGGTGACGCTTTCTGTCGATTTCGATAGGATATCAGCCGATCATCCTGAGTTTGCAGGAAAGAAGTTGGTTCTGTCTTTGCTTCTCTCCGATCCGGACAAATATGAACTTGACCCAAAATTGTCTTGTATAAATATAATCATTGACGCAGACAAATTTTTATATCTTCCGGATCCTGGAAATCTTATTGAGGGTGGACGATTTTCTAAACGTGATGCCTCAAAGTGGAGTATTGTCAATGCTTCCTCAGCATCTGACCCCGTTCCTGAAGGACAATTTTTCATTGCTGGAGATGTCCTTAACCTGAACATAAGCAAAGCATACAGCTATACATGTTCGCACGCCATTGAGATATCTGAACCTGGATATTATAGAATGTCATTGGCTTTCAAAGGAAACGGCGGGGCGAAAGCATGGTCATCGAGACTCTATGTAATTCTCTCCGAGAACAAGCCAGAGGCTGGTGTGAATTATTTCACGTCATATGTGCAGAATGCTCCTCATCTCGTAGTTGACGGAAATCAGATTTCTGAAGCTACCGGTGCTGAGGTGGATCTGTCATCATCATATTGGAGCAAGAAGAATGGATTCCCAGACAATTGTGAGATCGAAGTGAAAACTTCTGGCAAATGGTGGTTTGTCATAGGAATGTCTGCCTGGGACTGGGGCCTTTCGAGTGAACCGCTTGTAGGATATTTCGACAATGCAAGGTTGGAGAAGGTTAATAAGAATTGACAGAATGAGAAACATTATATTAGTAAGGGCAATCGTCTTCCTGTCTATATTTCTGACAGGTATTTATATCGATAGTGATGTCTATGGACAAGCGTCCGAAACCGTTATTAAAGGTTCTGTCGTTGATGCCAAAGGGCTTCCCCTCGTTGGCGCGACCGTCACTACCGACAAAGGAAAGAGTTGGGCAATAACCGGAAATGACGGAGACTTCAGTATGTCAGTTCCTCCAGGTACGAAACATATTACAGTCTCGTATCTCGGTTTTGAGACAAAAATTGTCCCCCTTTCTTCCTCTACATTGAAGATTATTTTGAAGGAGGACGGAAATTATCTTGATGAGCTAGTAGTTGTCGGATACAGTACGCAGAAGAAAGAGACTCTCACAGGTTCTATCGCCGTTTTGGACTCAAAATCGGTACTTAAATCCACAACAGCCAATATCAGCAACGCCCTTGTGGGTAGAGTCCCAGGCATTATTTCTAATCAGGCAAGCGGAGAGGTTGGAAATGATGCTTCAACGATTAGAATCCGCGGAATAGGGACATTCAATTCTACAGGTCTGGAACCTCTTGTCGTCATAGATGGCGTAGAGTCAGACGCTGCGACAATGAATGCACTTGATCCTAACGAGATAATGAATATAAGCGTGCTTAAGGATGCTTCTTCCACTGCCGTATATGGTGTAAGGGGAGCAAATGGAGTTATTCTGATCACAACTAAACGAGGAGAAAGCGGAAAGGTCAGGATCAATTTTACCTACAGGTTCGGTCTTACAAGCATGGTCTCCTTACTGAAACCTCTCGGCTCTTATGAATATGCTCTGTACCGTAATGAGGCTATAGCTATGGATGCTGATCCTGGAAAGGAAGCATATATATTTAGCGATATAGACTTGTGGAAATTCCGCTATAACAGAGACTATACGCCGGATGAGGTAGAGATGATGAACATTAGTGAAGAGGATAGACACAGGCTGCTTACCTCCCCAGCCCTTTATTACGGAAGTCATGACTATATAAAAGAACAGTTTGGAGGGGTTGCTCCACAACAGCAATATAATATCAACCTCTCGGGAGGTGGCAATGTCATGAAGTATTTCGTCTCTTTGGGCTACCTTGATCAGGAAGGCGCCTTTCAAAATGCCAAATATAGAGGGTATGATGCCAATTCCAAATATAGCCGATATAATTTCCGTTCCAACCTTGACATCGCTGTTGCGGACAATACGGACATGTCTATTGATTTCGGCGGCCAAATCTATAGTAAAGCTGGCATCATGGGAAGCTCTTCTGACGGAGATCCGACTAGCAATTATGCACGGTATAAGGCTATGATGGTAAATATTCTTGCCAATACGCCTTTCGTGGGCCCTGGTAAGGTGGACGACAATTTGGTGAACAACTATTCGTCATCGCCTCTTAAGAGCAAAGGCGGTTACGGCTATTCTCCTCTAACTTCCCTCATGACAGCTGGACAACTTGAAAGCCTTACAACAGATATAAACGTGAACCTTTCTCTTCGGCACAGAATGGATTATCTGACCAAAGGACTCTCGTTATCGGGTACCGTGTCATATAAGGGAATGTATAGAAAAGGACGTGTTATATGGAACAATGTGCCGGTCTATTCTGTATACAGGAATCCAGATAATCCGATGCAGTACATTTTTTCAGGAGGAGTTTCGTCACCGAAGAGTATTGAGGATAACAAATACAACGACAAATGGCGAAAACTATATATTGAGGGCAAGATTTCGTGGGAGAGAATGTTTGACCGTCATAATGTGACAGCAATGGTTATAGCCAATGCTTCGCGTATATACGATCCTTCACTTGCGTATAACACTCCTGCCGGGCTTGTCGGTATGGCATCACGTCTGACTTATGCGTATAAGAACAAATGGCTCGCGGAAGTAAATATGGGTTACAACGGATCAGAAAATTTTCCTAAAGGCCACAGATTCGGTTTCTTCCCTGCTTTCTCGTTGGGTTGGGTCTTGACAAATGAAGATTTTATGCCGAAAAATGATATTCTTACTTGGTTCAAAGTCCGTGCATCTTACGGGGAAGTCGGAAATGACAAGATAGGTGGAAGACGCTTCCTGTATCTGAATGATTCATGGGGAAATCTGACAGGAACAAAGCCTGGAAGCGGCTATTATTTCGGCTCTACAGACGGATCTTCTAAGGATCCGTATTACCCTGGAGCCTATGAGAATGTCATAGGCAATCCGGACGTCACATGGGAGGTGGCAAAAAAAACAAATGCAGGTATTGATGCCAATTTCCTTTCTAGTCGCCTTAGTCTTACGGCTGACCTATTCATGGAGAAACGTAACAATATATTGTGGAATCTTGGTACCGTACCGGGAATAGTGGCGGCTGATCTTCCGCCTGCAAATATAGGCCGGATGACAAATAAGGGCTATGAACTTTCATTGAGGTGGAGCGATGATATCGGGGGCGTGTTCAACTATTCGGTATCTGCGAATGTCTCATATGCGGAAAATCGTATTGACTATATGGACGAGCCTGCTTATCCGTATCAGTGGATGAATACAACTGGATTTTCGTACGGACAGTACAAGGGCTACAAGACAGGCGGATTCTATAATTCTGCTGCCGAAGCCTCCAACCGTCCTTATGTAAGTAGAGATGGCAACAAAGTGCAAGCTGGAGATATTCGTTATATTGATATAGATGGTGATGGGGTTATAGACGCAAATGACCAAGTGCCAATAGGTTGGTCCAATCTTCCGAGATATTCATTTTCATCAAATATCGATCTCGAATACAAGGGAATAGCGTTGTCTTTATTGTTTACAGGCTCGTATAAGGGATCAATGCCTATGACATCATTCTATATCCAGAATCCTTTCTATATGAATAATGGTGCTGCTATGGAATTTCAGTATGACGGCAGATGGACAGAAGAAAAAGCCGCAGCAGGAATCGAGCCAACTTTCCCGAGAGCGTCCATGAGGACGTATGACTCTCAAAATGGAGCGATGAATGACTTATGGGTTCGGTCGACACAATTCATAAGACTTAAAAATGCTGAATTGTCCTATACTCTCAAGTTCTCTGACAAGATCCGACGATATGGCATATCATCGTTGCGAATTTTCCTAAACGGTAATAATCTGTGTACGTGGGGATCTAAGTTGCCCGATGGATTTGATCCTGAGCAGGAAGATGCAAACGGGGCAAGTATGGGATATCTTTATCCTCCTACGAGAACATTCAGTATAGGTGCTAACCTTATTTTCTGATAAAACATGAACAAAATATACATATTGATAATATTGGCACTTAGCATAAGTGCCTGTGACGCAATTTTGGAAAAGCCGTTGGGCAGTGATCAAGATAAAGCTGATATATTCTCGACAGAACAGAAAGCGATGGAGGCAGTATCTCAGGCTTATGCCTGGTCTCTTGCCTCAGGAATAGCTCTTGGGCGAGATGATTGGGATACAGGCCTTATATGGGGAAGTGTGTCCCACCTGAGCGGTGAAGTCAATCCTGTCAAATTCAACTGGGAAGACGCCTGGATAATATCCAGAAGCGGCATGACCGCAGATAACGGTTCTGGAAAAGTCCGGAGTGAGGATGGCTTCAATTTCAATTACAAAGCAATAAGGCAGTGTCTGCTTGTTTATGACAATATTGACCTTGTGACCGATATGTCTCAGCAAGGAAAAGACAAAGTCAAGGCCGAGATGCTGGTGCTGTGTGCCTACCGTTATGTTCAGATGTTCAAACGATATGGCGGTGTGCCAATAGTCGATAAAGTCCTTTCACTCCAGGATAATTTGAAAATCGGGCGTTCTTCATTGCAAAACACGCTGGATCATATATTGTCTCTGTGTGACAGGGCCATATCGCTTGGTCTTCCAGATTCCTGGCCTTCCAATTATAAGGGAAGAGTGACCATAGGCGTTGCTCTGGCTATAAAGGCTGAAGCGCTTCTGTTTGCCGCTCGCCCCTTGTTCAATTCCGAGCAGCCGTATATGGATTATGAGTCGGACAAAGAATTGGTCTGTTTTGGAGATGCGGATCCAGAGCGCTGGAAGGTAGCTGCAGAAGCATCTGAGGACGTGCTTGACTGGGCAGTCCGAAATGGCTATGCCCTTATTGATACCGGCAATCCGTTTGACGATTATGGCACTGCCGTGGCTGTTCCGGGTAATAAAGAGATAATACTCGCGTATAAGGATCAGAGAATAGGTTCCCAATATGATCCTCATACGCAAAGCGGTGGCGCAAACAGCATGAGCTATTATATGCTTAGCCAGTACCGCAAGACAAATGGCCTTGACCAAGATTGGCCTAAATTGGGAGAGGAAAGGCCTTATTCTGATTTTGCACAGAAGATAGAGGAGATGGAACCCAGGTATAAAGCTTCGGCGATGGCTGCAGGGATAGATGCATGGAATAATCCGGGTAGTTTCTACTGGTCATGCAGAACAGTTGCTGACGGATCGACATGGGAAGGACGTACAAATAATGAAGGCTGTGGAAGAAGAGTTAAATTCTGGTATATGGCTGGCCAACGAGACTGGTTTGAATATCCTATATACAGGCTTGCGGAATTTCATCTGAATCTTGCGGAGGCCTATAATGAAATGGGCAAGACTGACTCGGCTTTGTTCTATCTCAATAAGACAATTGCGCGTGCCGGGCTACCTGAATTCGAGGGCGGTGACTATGAAGATATAAGAAATGCGATACGGAGGGAAAGAGCTGTAGAACTTTATGAAGAAGGGCATCTTCTGTATGATCTCAAGCACTGGAAGCACGAAGGAATAGCAGATGGGATTATAGGCGGATCGAGACGTTCATTTGTATATACATACAAATCTGGGCGGTACGGTTATACGTCTGAGGACTATATATCATATTCCCTTAAGGAAAGATTCAAGGGCTATTGGGCACCAAGCCAATATCTTGATCCTATCCCGAATTCTGAGGTGAACAAAGGATATATTGTCCAGAATCCTGGGTATTGATAAATAAGAATATACGATATGACTAATCATAATAAACGAGTCTTGCGTCTGAAGATTCTCGCGTTGGCAGCCATTTCGCTGCTCTTTGTCCCTGAGACAAAGGCCACAGGCATTGTTAATGATAGTATACCAGGCGACATTCTTTTCAAGACGCCTGTACCCAACCTTACTAATACGTTGTACGGGATTTTGCCTGGACTGCATGTGAGAGAACAAAGTGGAGAGCCAGGCAATGACGCCGCGACTCTGACAATCCGTGGGACAGGATCTTACGGCAGCCACTCCTATGCGGTTCTGGTGGATGGATTCTATTCTTCCATGGACTATGTCCAATATCTTTCGGCTTCCGAGATCGAGAGTGTGAAAATTCTCAAAGACGCTTCAGCTCTCGCCCTGTATGGACTTAAAGGTGCCAACGGGGTAATATACATAACGACCAAACGAGGTAGGGAGGGACGCCTGATGTCCGATGTCCGATTCAGAAGCGGTATTACAAGTCTGTCCAATATAACAGAGCCTTTACGCTCATATGAATATGCGTCTTTGTACAACGAGGCACTCTCAAATGACAACGGAATGAAATGGACTCCGGCATATTCTCCATCACAGTTGTCGAGGTACAAGGAAGGACGTGCCACGGATGTGGACTGGTATGCCAAGACACTCAGGGATTTTGCTCCTTACTATAGTGGGGACATATCATTGTCGGGAGGAAACAAGAATGCCAGATATTTTGTCTTAGCGGATTTTACGGAGACCAATGGAATGTATAATGTCAGCAATGACGACAATCATTCCAATTCAGTTCTCAGAATGTATAGTCTCCGTTCTAACTTCGACTTTTCTTTGTTCGATTTTGTGGAAGGAAAGGTAGATCTTGGAGGAAGGATAGAGACGAGAAAGGCCCCTGCCTATTCCACTTCATCATTATGGAGAAACCTGGAGAGGTATCCTTCCAATATCTATCCCTCAAGAAATGCTGACGGATCTTGGACGGGTACGAATGTATATCCAGACAATCCATTGGCATCAATACGAGAACTCGGGATCTGGACTAAGCATGACACTTTTCTGCAAAGTAACCTCACTCTGAAAGAAAGGCTGGACTTCATTGCGAAGGGGCTGTATATTTCGGAAGCCATATCATTTTCAGAATGGAACAGGGGAAGCCGTAATGTGACGAAGAACTATGCCCGTATGCTGGATTCGGTGGCCCAGACGTCTGATGAAGAGACAAATTACAGCATAAGTGACGATTACGGAACAAACCAGTGGAATCATCTCCAGTTCCGTGCAGAAGCGGGATATGCAGGTGAGTTTGGACCTCATTCTGTGACTGCAAGGCTTACCTGGATGCAGTCTGTCCGCAATGTAGACAAGAATATGAATGGAGATGCCGGGATAGATACAAGGTATGCCCATGCCAATCTTGCCGCAGTCTTGGACTGGTCCTATATCGATAGATATTCTGTCTCATTATCTGGATCATATAGTGGTTCTGACAACTATAGGAAAGGCAAAAGATTCCACATGTACCCTTCTGTGGCAGCAGCCTGGAATATCAGTGCTGAAGATTTCATGGCGGGGGCAAAGGCAGTCGGGCAACTTCGCATCAAAGCTTCAGCGGGTCTATCTGGATATGACTCGTTTGACGGAGGACGATATCTGTATAGAGAGTATTATAAGACTTCAGGAACCTTCCCTATCGGAAACTCTACGCCTGAGGGCCAAAGTGGCATAGAAATGCCATATATTCCTTATTACGATGTCTGTCCTGAACAAAGCGCAAAATATGATCTGTCTCTTGATGCTATTCTGTTTTCAAGACTATCATTCAGTGCGACAGCCTTTTTGGACAAGAGGAGTCGTATTCTGTCTGAGGATAATTCGATCATGGCCGCTTCTGGTGAACCTCCATATTATCGAAATCTCGGTAAGACGACGACAAAAGGACTGGAATTGTCTATTGCGTGGAACGGAAGAGCAGGAAAGTTTGACTATGGTATTACAGCCGTTGGAACATGGATCCGTGACAGGATTGACTATATGTCTGAACTGCCTCCGGCATCACCTGCTGCGGCATACACAGCTAAGGCTATCGGCTCGATAAGGGGATACAGGTATGACGGATTGTATGGAATAGAAGATTTTAATCCGGATGGAACTTTGATCGGGACTCTTCCTCAACCGTCCATGGGGTCAGTACAACCAGGAGACATGCGTTATAAGGATATCAATGGAGATAATATTGTAGACGAAAGGGACATGACTATAATAGGGAAAGGCGGATTGCCTGTTCTTTATGGATCCATAATCGTGCAGGCAGGATATGCTGGTTTTGACTTTAGGGCTGTCATCCAAGGAGAGGCAGGCAGGGATGTGAATCTTCTGTCTGGAGCATACAATAAGGTCGTAGCTTTCAAGGATAATTCCAATGTCTATCCCCTCGCGCGCAGAAGATGGGCATATTATCCAGAGCAAGGAATTGATACCCGAGCAACAGCTACTTATCCACGTCTGTCGCTGCAAGACAATAAGAACAATTATGTCAATTCTGATTTCTGGGTCAAGGATGCAGATTTTATAAAAATACGAAATATCGAAATTGGATGGTCCTTGCCGTCTGTTGCTGCATCCAAGATGAAACTCTCATCTGCCAGGATCTTTATCTCTGGGATAAATCTATTCTCATTCAGTAAATTGTTGAGAAAATATGATATTGATCCTGAGACTATGTCCGGATATCCTGGTGTCAAATCTTATAATTTAGGTCTTACACTCACTTTCTAATGAAAAAGCATATATTCTTTTTTGTAATTCTGTCAGTAACGACTCTTTCCTGCTCTTTTTTTGATACGAGTGAGGATACTATGATGGACAGGGCTATGCTGGAGTCGGACTGGTCAAAATTAAAGAATGTCGGTTATACGGCATATACCTATCTGTCTGGAGGACTTTATGCAATTGATAGCAATATAGACGCTCCAAAGTCAGACGAAGCTGTATCTACAGGTGATTCCCCTAATGTGCAGCATTTTAACGAGGGAACTTGGAATCAGTATAATAATCCTGACAATGCCTGGGCTTCCTGTTACAAAGGTATACGGGCAGCCAATTACTTTCTTGAGTATTCTGTTGACTACAAGAATATGCTTGCTACAGGAAGGGATACCTTGTCTGACGGAGGATATTCTTACAGGCGTTCAGTGCAAGACATTGAATGGCTTCGTGCAGAGAATAGAGTGTTAAGAGCATGGTTCTATTTTGAACTGTCCAAACGTTATGGGGGAGTGCCGATAGTGAAGGAAGTCAGTGAACCGGATGCGTATAATCTGCCGCGAGCTACATTTGATGAAGTAACTGATTATGCCGTAGCCGAGATTGATGCAGTTTCGCAAGACTTGCAGTCAGACTGGAGAAATTTTGATTCGGAGAGAGACGGCCGTTTTACCGAGGGCGCTGCTTTGGCCCTAAAGGCTCGTATTCTGCTGTATGCGGCAAGCTCGAGAAATAATCCCGGGAATGATGTCTCGAAATGGGAAAAGGTGGCAAAGGCGGCTCACGATGTTATGGCGTTGGAACGTTATTCGTTGGCTTCGGATTACCGTGCTCTGTTTTTGGAAAGTGAAAGTCTGTTATCTCCTGAAGTTATAATGTCATACCGTTATGGAGCGGTGAACCTTCCGGAGAGGAAAAATTACCCCGTTGGCACGCCAGGTGGTAATTCAGGTGTCACGCCGTCTCAGAATATGGTAGATGCTTATGGTTATAAGTCTGTGCAGGACAAGGATAATCCTTATTTAGGGCGAGATCCTCGTCTCGAATATTCTATTGCGGTAAACGGAAGTGCATGGAATGGGAGAAAATTGGAAATATGGTCAGGAGGAAGCGACGACCCGTCGGAGAAAAATGCCTCCAGGACAGGATACTATCTAAAGAAATTCATGCCAGAAAATATAGACCTGGCAAAGGATGAGAAGAGAATGCACAATTGGATTATTTTCCGTTATGCCGAGATACTACTTTCTTATGCTGAGGCTATGAATGAGGCGTATGGCCCTGATTCCGATCCATTAGGGTATGGGATGACAGCAAGGCAGGCTGTAAATGAGGTACGTCATCGCAAAGGAGTCGAAATGCCAGACGTTGAAGCTTCGGACCAAGCATCTATGAGAAAACGTATCATGAATGAGCGTATGGTAGAACTTGCTTTTGAGGGGCATCGTTTCTGGGATCTTATCCGCACAGAAAAGGCGGGGGATGTGCTTGGTTCACCCGTGTATGGCATCAGGATTTCCAAGGCAGGAGTAAAGTTTACTTATGAACAAGTTGAGGTGGAAAAACGTCAATTCGATGCGTCCAAGATGTATTATTATCCGATTCCTTATGAGGAAATAAGCAAATCCCATGGAGTCCTTGTTCAAAATGCCGGTTGGTGATTAAAAAGTTGTTTTGATTTGTTTGAAATGTTCTTTGAGGTGAAAATTCTTCATTTTCTTCTCACTTTTTCAGTCAGATAGTACCTCTCTATCTTCCTTGGAATAAGCGGTTGAGTCTAAAGCTTTTCATGCTTAAATCTTCAAACAAATAAATCAAAAAACTTCTAAAAGAATCTTTTAGCGATGAAGAAATATTTATTGATTGAGATTGCCGCAATACTTTGTTTATTCTCGTGCGGCAAAGATGACAAAGACAAAGAATGGGGATTTGCCAAAGTCTATATTCCCCAGGCAGCAATAAATGATGGAGGCCAATCAAACACCTACCCGGTACCGATGTCGAATAATCCTGTTACAGATAATTATGAGATCGATCCGGAGACCGGGGCATTGAAGATTGTACTCGGAGTCTATAGATCTGGTTTGCAAAAACTGGAGGGATTCTCGGTTGATGTTTCCGCTGATATTGAAGCTACGACGGCTGCGGTAGCTTCAATAGATAGAGCTGTGGCCTTGCCTGAGGGTCTATATGAACTTCCTTCAAGAGTCACGGTTGACGAAGGAAGGAGAGAGACTATATTCTATCTCACAGTTGATATGAACAGGATGATAGAAGAATATCCTGACTACGGCAAGAAAAAGATAGTATTGGCGGTGCATATTGACAATCCTACAAAGTATGAATTGAACAGGAAACTTGCTACGGCAATTGTTGTCATAGACGGAAAGTCGTTCATGCCGGTGCCGCGTATTGTCAAAGGCGGAGATTTCGAGACAGGAAGCGAAGACTGGTGGACCGGACATGTAAAGTCCGGTGATGTCGCGATTGGAAACGACTCGGGAATATCCGGAGGAAAGCTGTATTTTGACTATAAGACTGTCGCTGCAAATAATGAAATTTGGTGGAGTACCGAAGTTACTCTTGAGGAAGGACGAGAATATAGTTTTTCTTGTGATTTCAGTTCTTCTGCAGAAGAGATAAACACAGCTACCGGATGCCGATTCTATATTCTGCTGAGACCTAAAGATCCTGAGGACGGATTTACCTATAAGGATGAAGATAACACTTTCTACACTATGACGGACGCATGGAACGGACTGTCCAAACCGATAAACGGAAAATTGCCGCAAAATGGAGGATGGCAGGTTGGTATTGACAAAACTACCGGCTCCTTTACATCTACTTTTAGCGGTACAGGTTGGATTGTCATTGGTTTGGCGGCGTGGAACAGCCCTACAGGACGTATAGAGATAGATAATATATTAATTAACGAAAAATGAGAAAACTGCTTGTATTATTGTCTGTGTTGTCTGGGATTGTTCTTTCAACATTTAATATGTTCGGAAGTACATCTCCAGAGAGAGTGAAGATATGTATTGATAAAGGCTGGAAGTTCGCTTTTGGCCATCAGTATGATTTCTCCAAAGATTTCAATTATGGTCATGCCAGGATGTTTGCCAAGGCAGCCGAAAATAAAGGGACGGCAATCAGAGCCGACTTCGACGACTCATCATGGGATGATGTGGATCTTCCACATGACTGGGCTGTAGGTTTGCCGGTAGAGTACTCTCCGAATGGAGATATTCTGTCTCACGGGTACAAGACTATTGGTGCCGGTCTGTATCCGGACAAAAGCATCGGTTGGTATCGTAAGACGTTTTCTGTCCCTGATCTGAAAGGAAGGAGAGTAGTTCTCCGCTTTGATGGCATATTTCGGGATAGTGAGGTTTGGGTCAACAATATTTATTGCGGACGGCATTTCAGTGGATATACCGGAGTTACTTATGATATAAGTGACTTTGTAAATCCGGGATCTGATAATCTGGTAGTGGTAAGAGTAGATGCTTCCCAATTTGAAGGATGGTGGTATGAAGGCGCCGGCATATATCGCCACGCCTGGATTGAACTCTTCTCTCCTCTTCATTTTGACGAGTTCGGAGTAGCCTTACGCCCTGCCTTGTCCAAATCTTTTGATAAGGCGCAGGTAAATGTCTCTTATGAGGTGGAAAATGAGTGTGACTCGTCCTCGGATTTCAGTCTGACAACAGAAGTTTTCTCTCCTTCCGGGACCCTTGTTGCGACCTCTAGTCCAATAGTAGCAAAGTTGTCCTCAGGTGAGTCTCTGAAGGCTGAAACTTCCGTGTCTTTGAATAATCCGGAGCTTTGGGATATAGACGCCCCGAGAATGTATAAAGCGAAGTCTTATATTATATCAGGAAAGGATACTTTGGATGTACTTATAGAAAGATTTGGAATCAGAGATATAAGGGTAACTGCTGACAGTGGTCTTTTCCTTAATGGTCGCAATATCCGTATAAAGGGCGTCTGTTGCCATCAGGATCATGCCGGAATAGGGACGGCATTGCCTGACTATATGCAATATTACAGAATCTCGCTGCTTAAGGAAATGGGAGCAAACGCCTATAGGGCAAGCCACAATCCTCCTACACCTGAACTGTTGGACGCCTGTGACAATCTTGGTATGCTGGTTCTTGATGAAGTGCGTACTCTCAACTCGTCTTCAGAGTATATGTCGCAGCTTGAATTCCTCGTAAAAAGAGACCGAAACCACCCTTCAGTCTTCATGTGGAGTATAGGGAATGAGGAAGAAAGTTTGCAGACAAAGGAAGAAGGGCGGCGGATTGCCCTTTCGATGATGCGTAGGATTCGCGCACTTGATCCTTCACGCACATTTACCTACGGTGCAAATATAGGGAATGTCAAGAATGGCGTCAACAGTGTGATCCCAGTAAGAGGGTTTAATTATAACCTGTATACCCTTGATGCCTACCATGAGGCCAATCCTTCTCAGCCTATCATAAGCTCGGAAGTAGGAAGTACGGTGACTACAAGAGGAGTATATGCTAAAGATACCGTAAGGTGTTATCTTCCTGACAGGGACGAGAATTTCCCTTTCTGGGCATCAACGGCTGAGAGTTGGTGGAAGATTGCCATGGAAAGGCCATGGCTGATAGGAGGATTCGTATGGACCGGATTCGACTATAGGGGAGAGCCAACTCCATTTACATGGCCCAATATTAACTCCCATTTCGGTATAATGGACATATGCGGCTTCCCTAAGAATTTATACTATTATTATCAGTCTTGGTGGACGGACAAAGATGTGCTGCATATTTCCCCTCATTGGAATTGGTCTGGAAAAGAAGGCGATAATATAAGTGTATGGGTCAATTCCAATGCAGATGAAGTCGAACTGTTCTGTAACGGGCGCAGTTTCGGCCGGCAGATCATGCCGCGAGGCGGTCATTTGGAGTGGACAGTACCTTATAAGCCTGGGACTCTGAAAGCTGTGGCTTATAAGGACGGGAGGAAGATTGTGAAGACAGTGTCTACAACAGGCAAACCATACAAAATAGTGCTTGAGCCGATGCCTTCCTTTTATTCAGGTGTCAATGATGCGGTTGTAGTGAATGTGTCAGTGGTGGACAGGCAGGGACGAGCAGTTCCTGATGCTTCAGATTACATATCGTTTGATATTTCAGGTAATGCGTTGATTGCTGGCGTTGGAAACGGTGATCCGTCATGTCATGAACCAGATGTGTGCATGCCGGGCAAATGGGGTCGTAGTCTTTTTGCTGGGGCATGCCAGATAATAGTGAGACGCGATACGCTTGGCTCTCATTTCAGACTTGTAGCCAGTGCTGACGGATTGGTAAGTGAGGAAATTGATTTATAATTTATTATGAGAAACTTGAAACTTGTTGTAGCTTTTGTATCTATGACTCTTGCTGCGGTTTCGTGTAGCGGACGTGACGATGAAGGGAATATCCCTCCTCCTCCCGACTCGGAGAAACGTCTGGAATGGGAACTAGTCTTTGAAGATGATTTTGATGGAGACTGTGTGGATGAAACGGTGTGGTCTATATATGATTATCCCGGCCATGCCGGGAATGGCCTTAGAAGTCCGGAAGCACTTTCGGTTGAGGATGGACTTTTCGTTATCACAGCTTCAATGAAAGATGGCGTGCTGTATTCTGGTGCCATGGCACATAAGCAGAATTATACATACGGTAAATTCGAGTTCAGGGTGAGATGTGAACCGGATCCATCCGGGGCGATGAGTGCGGTAGTCCTGACTTGGCCTCAAGATGAATCTTGGCCCGACAGTGGGGAAAATGATATTTATGAAACTCATTCGGAGCAAAATAAGGATAGAAAATTTCTTACAACTAATATTTTGTCAGGACTTCCTCTCAATAAGTGGTCTAATAAAAAGTATGACGATGTCGATGCTTCAGAGTGGCATGTGGTAGCAATGGAATGGCAGGAAGATATGATGCGCTTCTATATAGATGGAAGACTTCGATGGAGGCTTGACAATCGAAAGGACTTCATACACAAGCCTCATCATCTTTGCATCCAGTACGATGCTTTCAAGCCTGAGATGACAGGAGTTACAAGAATGTTTGTTGATTGGGTCAAAATATATCAAGCGAAGAATCAAGATGAATAGCAATGCATTTTCATCATTCCGACTGAATCTGTATATGCTATTTGTCGGGTTGTCTTTTAGTGTTTCTTTGTCAGCTGGAACTACAGTTGCTCCTCCGGATGGATTGCCGGTTATCGGTGCACAGGTAATAATAGAGCCTGGACAGTCAGAAGAGGACGTTGAATTATGGTTCAGGAGGCTTTCCGAATCCGGTATGAAAGTATGTAGGATCCGGATGTTTGAGGATTATATGAAAGATACTTCCGGCCAATGGGATTTCTCCTTGTTCGATAAGGCCTTTGAGGCTGCACATCGCCATGGTATAAAGGTTTTTGCTACTCTTTTCCCCTCAGCTCCAGACAATTCAATCGGCGGCTTTAAGTTTCCTGTTAGTTTCCGGCATAGGGAGGGTATCGAAAGATATATAGCAGAGGTTGTGTCTCATTTCAAAAATTTTCCTGCTTTGTACTCATGGGTGCTAATGAATGAGCCCGGTACTGGTGGATATGTGCCTGACAACGAGTATACTCGTTACATGCGCCATCAATGGCAGGATTGTCATTCAGGTGGACGATTCTCAGATAGAAGATTTCTTGTGTATTTGAATACCTCGTATCTGAAATGGCTTTCAGAAAAAGTGCTTGAGAACGACAATTCCCATGAATTGCATGTCAACAACCATCAGATATTCGAGAATGTGGCTGAGTATGATTTTTCATCATGGAGACCATTCCTTTCTACGTTTGGTGCATCCGCACATCCGAGTTGGCATTACGATTATTTTTGTAGGAGCGAGTACCCCTATGCGATGTCCGCGAATTGTGCAATAGTCCGATCAGGAGCAGGTACGAAACCTTTCTGGGTAACAGAACTGCAAGGCGGTAATAATACATATTCTGGAATGAATCCATTCTGTCCCACAGCAGATGAGATAGTACAATGGTTGTGGACAAGTGTGGTGTCAGGCGCAAGAGGTACGATTTTCTGGTCTTTGAATTCCCGCTCTGAAGGCGAGGAGGCAGGAGAATGGGCTTTGCTGGATTTTCAGAATTCCCCTACAGACCGTATAGAGGCCGCATCTTCAGTGGCTGCCGTATTGGAAGATGATATCAGTCTTTTTTCAGATGTTAGTCCGCAGGACAATGGAATATCCTTATTGTATAGCCGCAGTTCACTATGGACTGAGAATGCAGTAAGTTATAATGATAATATTCTTTATGAGGGACGTCAGAGTGGTGGCGTGATGAAATCAGTTCTTGAATATTATGAGATCTTAAGCGAATGCGGCATGACACCCTCTTTAATGGAGATTGGCGAATACGACTGGACCAAGGATAATTATTCTGGCAAAGCGATCGTGTTGGCAAACATGACTTCTGTGCCAAAAGAGCATTGGGAACACTTGAGGCAGTTTGTCGCTATGGGAGGAAGTCTTTTTGTTGAGGGGCTTACCTGTTTTTATGACGAGAATATGAGATCTTTGTATTCAACGTCTTTTCCACTGTCGGATGTTTTTGGCGGAACTGTCTCTGAGTTTAGGTGTACTCCAGGGGATTTTACTATCGATGTGGTATCTCGTGATCCTTCCGGCCTCGTCAAAGACAAATTACCTGTACATTTATGGAAAGGTTATACTACTCCGGCAAGTTCTTGTTCTTCCAATAACCTTATTCTGGATGGAGCAGATACGGTAGGTCTTGTCAATAAGTATGGAAATGGGAAAGTTATATGGCTACCATCACTTCTTGGTATGGGTGCACGAAGAAGTGGTGATGGTGCTCCGCTTGCCCGGCTGCTTGCAAGATCATTGCCTTCTTTATTTGATAGTAATATCCGTCTTTCAAAGCACGAGGAAGACATATTTATGCAGACCGCAAAAGGTCGGGCCGGGAAATTTTCTGTTATAGTGAACAAATCTCATGTCAGCAGAAAACTTAGATTCTTTGTCCCGGAATATAACAGCAGTAGTGGTAAAAATGTAGGCCGTAGCTCTTTAGTATTCGCATCAAAATGCGGACATCTAAGAAAAGGCATGCTTTTCATAGAGCCCGAAGAAACTGTAGTTATACGTTGGGCTAATCATTGACGTGACGCATCGCTGTGCTGGTAAATGAGCCAACACACCTTGTGGCTGTTTTGTCAGGCCATTGACTTTGGCTATCTTAGCTGCTCTTTTTATCAAATAGTATGATAGAGATAATTGCCATATTCATTGCCGGTATTGCAGCAGGATATTTATTGAGGAAGACAGGGATACGTTCAGTTCTTGACAAGACAACCACTTGGACAATATGGTTAATGCTGTTTTTGCTTGGTTTGACGGTAGGAAGCGACAATAATGTTATCGGTAAAATCGGGCTGATCGGGGCAGAGGCTCTGCTCATATCTTTATTAGGCATGGTCGGTAGCATTATGGCTGCCATACTTTTAGATAAGCTTTTTGCAAGAATAGGTACACGAAAAGGGTCTGTCATAGACAGCTATACGGCGATTAGCACATCTGGAGAGACCGACAATGCTGCCTCTAGGCAAGAGGAAAGGAAGGATTCTGGTGGATTCAGAATGGCAGGAAGCCTTATTGTTCTAGGGTTCTTCTGCTTGGGCTGCATTTTAGGCTTCGTATTCAGGCCGGAGGCTGACTTGCATAGCATATCATTAGCGGTTCTCTTTGCATTGATGTTTCAAGTTGGAGCCGGGGCAGGTGCTGACAGGGGATTGGGAACGGCAATACGAAGTTTAGATATAAAGATGTTAGTTCTTCCCATAGGTACGGCTTTTGGGACATTGTCGCTTTCGGCAATTGCGTCTTTGCTCTTGAGGGACAGGGATGTATGGGACTGCCTCGCTGTCGGAAGCGGCTTCGGTTACTATTCTCTTTCTTCTATTCTAATAACAGAGCTCAAGGCAGCGACTGACGGGGTTGTAGCAGCTTCCGAGCTTGGCGCTGTCGCCCTGCTATGCAATATAATAAGGGAAATGACAGCTCTTGTATGTGCACCATTGATATATAAGTATTGTGGCACTTCAGCTCTTATCTCATCATGTGGCGTTACAAGCATGGATGTGGTGCTTCCTACTATCTCCCGACTTTGTGGGACTAAAACTGTCCCTGCTGCCCTTTATAACGGCATTGCCATGGATTCCAGCGTTCCATTTTTAGTCCCGTTCTTCTGCCGTTTCTGAAATGATATTCCTATTGCATGTCTTGAATTGCATGCCTTGAATTGTATGCCTTGATAAACCGGCAATAAAGTCCGTTGTGTCGTTGCCGGAAGGCTCCAACAGAGCGTGGCCAGCCGCGGCCTCGTGAGCAGCTCTTTATGTCCAGTCGCTTCGAGGATCTGACCTACGAAGAGATCGCCCAAAAATACGGAGTGACTACACGCAAGATTAAGCGTGAGATCCAGAAGGCACTTGAGGAGCTGCGTGATTCGCTCGGGGACTACCTTCTTGTCCTGCTGCTTTTGTTGTAAGCATCTGAAGGAGAGAAGCAATTGAATCGAAAAGCAGGTGAGGGCCAGAAATTTACCAAAATATTGTATATTTAACAGTTATTTTGGCTAAAGATGTTTTGCCGCAATTCCAAAAAAATAAAATATGAAGAACTTAATTAACTTTATTGCTACGCTGTCTGTTGTGGTGATTGCTGCTGTGTGTCTGCCGTCATGCAGGTATGACGATTCTGACCTTTGGAATGAAGTAAGAGATCATGAAGATAGGATTGCCAAGTTGGAGGAACTCTGCAGCCAAATGAATACCAACATATCATCATTGCAGTCAATTGTCTCGGCTTTACAGGCCAACGATTATGTAACATCAGTCACTCCTGTCATATCCGGGGACGAGACAATCGGGTATACTATCAATTTCTCGAAAAGCGGATCAGTCACGATATATCATGGCACAGGCCGAACTCTTCTTGTCGGTGTAAGGAAGGATTCTGACGGTAAATATTATTGGACCGCAGGAGGAGAATGGCTGCTCGATGATGATGGCAACAAGATAACAGCCGACTCTCAGGACGGAAAGCCGGAAAATACTCCTCAATTAAAAATCGAGGATGGATACTGGTATGTATCATATGACAACGGAGTCACTTGGAAAGAGTTGAGGAAGGCAACCGGTGAAGATGAGGCCACCTTCAGCAGCGTGACCTACGATGATGATTTCGTCTATCTCGTTCTCGCGGACAATACCAAATTGACAATACCGAGACAGGGTGCCGAGTTCTCGATAACCTTTACTACCGGCAATGAATACGTATGTGCGGCCGGTGATACGGTCTCTGTCCCATACACTCTGACATACGGAGACTCACTCACAGAAGTATCGGCCATAGCAGGAGGTGCCTGGAGTGCATATGTAGAAGAGACTGATGACACTTCTGGCAACATCATTGTAATTGCTCCGACACCGATGGAAGACGGAGAAATCATAGTTCTTGCATCCGATGGCAAGGAGAAGACAATCATGCGCAAACTCCTTTTCCGTAGGGGGAACAGTAATACTGTCGCCGGACATGAGTATGTAGATCTCGGACTAAGCGTGAAATGGGCAACTTGCAATGTGGGCGCTGACAAACCTGAAGAGACGGGTACTTTCTTTGCCTGGGGCGAACTGGAGCCTAAGGAAGATTATAGCGAGGCTACCAGCAAGACGATATATGAGGCTATGAAAGATATATCCGGGGACGAGAACTATGATGCCGCACGAGTACAGTGGGGAGCTACGTGGCGTATTCCCAAGAAGTCTGAAATAATGGAACTTACCGAGAAATGTACTTGGGAGAAGGTGACTGTAAACGGTGAATACGGCCGCAAAGTAACAGGACCTAATGGTAACAGTATCTTCCTGCCTACCACGGGCTATATGAACAGAAAGTTACTCCTTCACCCAGAAGATGAGGGCACATATCATTCTGCCACTCCTACATCTGTAGAGGACAATTATTATGCGTATGCTCTGACGTTGGATGACGATACGGCCATTACTCTCGGCAAGTATTGGGTGGTTGACTATGTCGGACGCCAGTTCGGCCGATGCATCAGAGCCGTGACAGATTAGCTCTTTAGTGCATGGCATCTTGTCTTGATGCATAGCGTGCTTTTATCGATATGTGCATGACAGGGTCTGTGAGGCAAGCTCAGTATGATAGAGACACGATTCAAATCAAAGTCCAATGTTGGAAGATTTTAGACTGAAGATATTTATGGCAGTGGTGGAGAGCGGAAGCTTTACGAAGGCTGCCATATCTTTGGCTGTCAGCCAACCGGCCGTCAGCCAGAACATAGGAGCCCTTGAGAAGGATCTCGGTGTCGTCCTCTTTGACAGACTCCGCGCAGAGGCTGTACTCACGCCAGAGGGAGAAGCTTTCAAGGCATATGCAGCCAAGATACTGTATTGGTATTCTTCGGCAAGACTTATGTTCGGGGAGGAGGGACGGATCTCTCAAGGCACTATGGTGAAGATTCTGTCCGATCCTGTTGTGGCTGACTATCTGTTGCCAGGTATGCTCTCACTCCTGCTGTCCTCCCATCCAGAGCTTTCATTCTCTGTAGTATCAAGCGATTCCGATATCCCTTACATCGGGCAAGATCGAGAATCTCAGGCACAGGATGCGAATGACTCGCCATCGTATTCGCAGGACAGGCCTCCAGAAGGAGCAGATTGCTATATATCTCTGTCTCCGATCAAGGGACAGGCACTTATAGACGATACACGCCTTGCCGGAGTCATGGAAGCCTCCGCTGTCGTCTCGTCTTCAAGTCGTCTCGTCGGGGTGGCGGATAGAGAAGGAGCATGTCCGTTTTCCACACCATCCGGCATACCGGTAAGATACAGATTTGCGGTATGGTCCGGTTACAAGTCTTTTCTTACAGAGGATCTGGTTGCCAGAACAGTACTTTTCTCCGATTCGGCCAGAACAATCTGCGATACAACTCGCAAAGTCCCTGATATAGTCGGCCTAGTCCCTGGATGCGCTGCTGCTGACGATATTACGGTAGGCTCACTTTTTCCTTTGCCCATATCTATGCCGGAATATTCGTATGACATAAATTATGACCCCTCGGCATATTTCTCGGGTAAATCTCTAAGTCTACAGATATATTCGATATTTAGGGATTTCCTTTCGGGAAAGTGAGATATATTTCATGTGCGTGCCGAGGCGAAGTGATTTTAGACAGTTCTCTCTGCAGTCATGGCTTCATACGTATTAGTTTGTCTGCTTATTTACAGTTCGAATGATGATTTGTCGGGCAAGATGGAAGCGAAAGCCCTGTCCAGTTCCCTCATTACTTCATCATAGTTGCGGATGTGAATGTTGTCGTTAAGGCATACCAGGCGGTAACTCTGCTCACGTATTGCCTTGACGGCTTCCTTTGACCTTATAAGAAGGGGAAACATCCTCGTATCCTTATATGTGTTGTAAGGGTGGAAATCAGACTCGCAGATCTGCCATGTTCTGAAAAGTTCTGGGGTAAGGTCTTCCTTACACCGGAATTTGTGCGTAGAGGCCTCTCTCAGTGCATCACCCTCGGTCTGCCATACCTTCTCGAACGTGGATTTCAGATAAGGCTGGGCGTTGTGAGGTATCATGAGCGTTACGAATCGGCCCCACCAGCAAAGAAATCGCGTAAGGTTGGCTCGTGATCCGTAATCGGGACAATACCATTTGTCATGATCCCGCTTTAGCACCTCGCGCTTGTCGAAGTGCTTATTGATAAGCTTTATGTTGTTACGTAATGTCTTGGCCCATAGGCTCATGCCTGTATTTAGACGGAAAGCGGCGATGTCATTGGGAAGACCCTCTGTGAAGAATCTGGTCTGCGGGGTAGGAGATGTAAGGTAGAAGTCATCGTTGAAATAGACGAAATGCTCCGACAGTCCGGGTATCTTGTGCAGATAGAATTCCATTACGGTAGAGTTGAATGTGGGCAGATACTCGGCCGGTATATAGTCTTTGTGCGAGACTAACCTTAACTTCGGATTCGAGCTGTCGAGCCATGCTGGCTTTTGTCCACATGTGACAAAATGAATATATCTCACCCATGGAGCAAATTTCTCCACACCCCTAAACCAGTATTTCAGGAATCCGTAATCCCTAAACCTAGCGGCCGAAGTCGGGTTTTTCGAGTTGTCTATGGCACCCTTTGCCTTGGCGAGGTCAGCCTGCCATATCGGGTCGTTCATGTCGACCCATGTGACGATGAAATCTATATCCATAATACAGGTTTCTATTTTTCTATCATTATCTTCTGGATCAGCACACCGGTGCTTCAAGTCCGGAGGCGGATTTTCCACCAATTAAACCGAGTGCTGCGGCAACTTTCACCCCACTCTTGCCAGTAGCTGGGATTCATTTGCTCATTCTTTTAAGGCTTGTCAAAATAGGCTACGATTGTCTCTATAAGTTTCTCTATAGCTTTCTCGCTGTCAATCACTTCGATCGGGAAAGAAATGCTTGCGCTTCTGTAACTTTCGCCATCGTTGAAAATGCCGCATGGAATGCCGGAATCTTCGTAGCGGAGAAATGCATGAGATGACCGTCCAGAGGGAACTATACCGTCCGCAGCTTCGATGCAGTATATGCTGCTGTTTCTGCTCATGTTGAAGCTAAATGGCTCTATCCCATTGGCGTTACGGTCTGCCCGTATCACATTACTTGTCCTTGTAGCATTGCCTCCGGCATATTGGTATCCGAGTACTTCCTTTGCAAATTTCTGAGCCTCAGCCTGATATACACTGTCAGGTTTGACTGGATAGATGCAGTCCCAAAGGTCGGTGCCGATATTGGCACCGGAGACAATGATATCAGTGCCCGATTCAGCCATGTCCTTGATTGCTTTTTGCAGCCCTGATGGAAATACTTGATATACGAGACCCTTCTTGCCCCGAGGTGTCGAACCCTGCTTACCGCATATTATGTCGATCAGTCCGCTGCCTTCTGCAAGAGCAGGTCTGTCGGCAAAGGCCTTCGCGCTGCATGAAGAGAAACTGTAGCCATACTTCATTAGCGCCTTTCCGTGAATAGCAGCGTAATCGAACGTATTCCCAGCCGTAATTTTACCTGCATCGTTGAGAAATGATGCACCGAAGCCCGGGGTATAGTCACTTGTCCAGGGTACATTCCTCTGCCATAGATACATAGACCCTATACGGCTTATGTCGTACATATAAGGGACTCCGCCATCCTTAACCTCATCAAACCCGGCATATTCCGGTGAATCATACCAAGAAGGAGGGGCAACTCTGTCGAAATTATTTACTACAAGTGCTGTCTTGGCCAAGTTCCGATTTTTCGGGATTCCGACAGCGACGCTCTCTCCTGTGAAACTCTTTCCTCCTGAGTTGTAGGCTGCTACCTTGAATTCATAGATATGCCCAGGCCATATCTGCACCTCAGTGTTACACCAATCATCTGTCGGTATGGCGTCCTTTATGATCTTGCCCGTGTCATATGCTCCGTCATCCACCTTTGTGTAGAGAATGTATCCTTCTGGCATCGCAGTCGGCTCGATTGGGTCAGAGGTGGGCTTCCACATTATCTTCGCTTTATTGCCATCCGAGAGCGATACGGACATGGAGTTTACCGGCAGTGGCTGGACTGCATAATGACAGCCGTATCTGCTGCTCAGATATTTTAGGATTCCTTTGTATACTGCCCGGCTTACCGTAAATCTGAAAGCCGGATCCAGTCCGTATTTCATGTCGGCAAAGTTCTGGTGAGATAGAAGTTCAAGTATCATGGCTGGCACACTGGTTGTGCGGCTCTCACTGTATGACCTGTCTGCGATTCCACGTCTTCTCCAGGTTGAATCAAAATCTGTCCGTATATCAGAGACTATCTGGCTCTGTACATTGTCGGTGAGCATCCTGCAAGTCATACGGTCCTCTCCGTCAGGAAGCTTGCGGCTTCCGTTGCAATATAACGTATATATACCCAGGGTGCCTATTGTGGAGTCGTTCGGTGTCATTCCTGCATCTGAGTGAAAGGCGAGTGACAGATCCACAGGGATTCCTTTGCCCTCCGCTTTCGGGTTAGACCTTGAAGAGGCGCTCATCATTGATACCCAGGCTCCTCTGCCCGCATAATCATTGGTATAGTCTCCCTCGTGACTTCTGGTGACAGTAGAGTCCGCGCCTGCCCATTGCATCCAATATAGGGCTCCCTCCATGTAAGATGGTAGTCCTGAGGTAGTATATTCTTCCTTCGATCTGTTTGTACGTCCTCTTGCAATCTTCCCTATGCCGCCTCCGAATCGTACGGCATCAGCGGATACAACTCTTCCGCTGTGGAAAGGCAGTCCCTTGTAAGTACCGTTGTCAAGCACTACCTGTCCACTCTTGCCTTTAAGGAACTCGAAAGTCCCGAGATATATCCATGTGCCTCCACCTTTGCGCTGATCTACGATAAAATCAGTTGTCCCCCCAGCGTGCTGTACAGTGTAGTGTGCAGCAGAAGTGCTGTTCTCCAATGACTTGTATGAGATATATACTGCATATCTTCCTCTCTCTGGAATGTCGGCTGTCCAAGTTGCAGCGGCATTGCCCCCATGTTGCCTTACACAGGCAATGCTACGGGCTGTTCCTTCGGTGAAAGGATTGTCGTTTCCGGTATAAATCTCTTTCACATCGGCAAATCCAGTCCCTGCGTCTTTCCATGTCCCACTCTCCTGATACTCGCCGAGCCGTCTTGTCATACCTTCTCTTGTGTGTGAGAAGCTTTCATCATTGTCTGCGATGACTTCCCACTCCTGAGTATCCCTTTCTCGAGGGGTAAGAACGTAGGCTCCAGCATTTTCCAGCATGGGGATAAGAAAAGGAAGTACATAGCTCTGTGTGTAAAGATCTTCTACTGTCGTGAAGAGCGGTGGTCTCTGCCAGCACCACATGTCGCTATGCTCATCGTAATATCTTCCGTGGCTATGCCATAGTGCTATGCATCTGCCCGACAGTCCTTTGCCATAGTGTGTCTCCTTAGGGTTGTACACGAAATTATTGCGTGTGGTAATCCTCGGGTCTGTTGTCGTCCATTTGCTTGCAACTGGCTTTCCGTCATAGCTTATAGGATTGATAATCAGTGATCTGATGGGTAGCTTGCCACAATATACCGTGCCTGTACGGTATCCTTTGTATTTCTCTGGAGCAAAACTTTGGAGAACTTTGGAGAGCCACGGTATGTCTTCGCTCCGCCACGGTATGTCCCCGATGGTTGAGGTGAAATAATAGTCAATGACCTCTGAGCGGCGCATCAGAGTCCTCAATTTGAGGTCTGTCCGTACTCCTGTCCGCTCTTCTATCATGGAAGAGAGCCTTTTGCAGCTGTCCCTGTATGTTCCGAGTAGTGTGCCCTGTCCCCAAGCCGTAGTGCAGAATACCGCTGCTACGACGCATGCCGCAATTTTTCTCATTATTTTCGTCTGCAAAGCATGATTATCGCCAGAATTGCCGTCCCTACTGCTAATCCAACGGTATCTGCCGTGAAATCTGTCATATCACAGCTTCTGTAGTCAGTGGTCGCTTGTACAAGCTCAGTAAATACTGCAGCAGCCAGTCCTGCTAAAAATGTCAAGGCCGTGAATATAAGTTCCTTGCATTGTCCATAGCCCTTGTCCTTGAAAGTGGCAAAAGCGGTAAGCAGGGGAAAAGGAAGAAATAAGAAAGCGTGTATTATCTTGTCTTTCGGTATGCCGAGGAAAGTCTCGTTGACACTCTCCATGTCACCAAAGTCCCAGAAGCAGGCAAAGCACAGGGCGGCAAGGTATATCATGAATAGGACTGACGGGAATATTCTTGCCCCCTTCTTTGTCGCACTTTTGTCCCCAAGGACGAGAGTTCCGAAAAACTCGGGTCTGTGAAAATCGGGATTTGCACTCTGAATATGAGTCCAACTAAGGAAATGTGGGTGCGCAGTCAGGTCTCCGCAGTTGTAGAAATTGACTCTCAGTCTTTTCGAGCTTTCCGGATAGGATACTCCTATCAAGGAAAATGGTATGAACATGCCGACCTTCCAACTGTAGTCTCCACCCGCTATCTCCAACTCGGAGCGGGATATGGAATGAAAGCGGTGTACCAAAGCGAGTTGCTCGGGAGTGAAGTGCACGCAGTCCGTCCTACTTGTCCTTTTGGAAGCGAGCAAGGTACCGATGCAGTTCATCTCGAAATTGTAATAGGTCCCGTCTGAGGGGTCACTTACGAAAAATTCGCAGCAGCTGTCCTCCCACACTCTTCCGTTGTCTTCCATTGCCTTGGCCCGTAAGTCCATGCCTCGTACGCTGTATATTATCCCCAAGCCATTGTCGCACCATGCGGCCTTGAATCTGACTTCCGGGTTGTATGGATAGCGGTCTGCCCATTCGGCAATCTCGGCTTTCCCTTCACCGCCTTCTTTGCTGTCCATCAGCCGGCAGAAAGTTTCCAAGCTTCCGGCTTTTTCTATCCCAGGTATGTACGGGGCTATAAGTATTGTAGTTGCCATCGCTTATTATCTGATTATTCAGTGCCGGCGTGCTGCTACAGGCTCTGCATGTCGGTGAGTTTCTTGTAATAGCCACCGAGGGCAAGAAGCTCCTCATGGCGTCCTCTTTCAACGATATGTCCCTCGTGCAGTACAATAATCTCGTCAGAGTTCTTGATAGTCGAGAGCCTGTGCGCAATAGCAATCGTCGTGCGCGAGTTCATAAGTCTGTCAAGTGCCTCCTGCACCAGCCTCTCGGATTCGGTATCGAGAGAAGCTGTAGCTTCGTCAAGAATCAAGATAGGCGGATTCTTAAGTATCGCTCTCGCTATGCTCAGTCGCTGTCTCTGTCCGCCGGAAAGCCTCATGCCCCTGTCTCCTATATTGGTATTGTAACCTTCCTCTTTCTCCATGATGAAGTCATGGGCATTGGCTATCTTGGCCGCTTCGATGACTTGATCCATGGTGGCATTCTCTACACCGAAAGCTATATTATTGAAAATAGTGTCATTGAAAAGTATCGGCTCCTGATTTACATTGCCCATCAGGCTTCTCAGACTATGCAGGTTGAGTTCGCGTATGTCTGTGCCGTCAATCTTCACGCATCCTTCAGTTACATCATAGAATCTCGGGATCATATCCACAAGCGTGGACTTGCCGGCTCCGGACTCTCCGACAATTGCTACGGTCTTGCCTTTTTCTACTGTCAAATTGATGTCATCCAGCACCTTGCGTCCGCTCTCATAAGAGAACCTAACATGCTCGAACGTTATTTTGTCCTTGAAATCGTCGATTCTCTTGGCGTCAGGTAGAACCTTTATGCTGCTCTCCGTATCGAGGATCTTGTTGATTCTCTCAACAGAAGCCAGACCCTTGGGAATGTTGTATCCAGCCTTTGCAAACTCTTTCAGTGGATTGATAACACTATAGAGCATTATCATATAGAAGATAAAGGACGGAGCATCGAACCATGCCTTGTCATTGAGGATAATGGTGCCTCCGAACCAAAGGACAATCATTATCAGTACAGTACCGAGGAATTCGCTCATCGGGTGCGCGAGAGCTTGTCTGGTGGCTACCTTCCCTGTCTTCTTCCTTACTGCTTCAGTTATATTGTCGAAGCGAGCCTGCATCTTGTCTTCGGCTATGAAAGCCTTGATGACGCGAAGTCCTCCAAGAGTCTCCTCAAGTTGGGACATAGTGTCGCTCCAGAGAGCCTGGGCTTGTAGAGACTTTTTCTTCAGTTGCCTTCCGAGGGCACTCATCACCCAGATCAGAAGTGGGGCCACAATGATAGTGAAGATAGTTAGCTGCCAACTTGTAACGATAAGGGCACCGAAATAGAATAAGATCAAAATCGGGTTCTTGAGCAACATGTCAAGAGTACTCATTATAGAGTTCTCGACCTCTCCTACGTCTCCACTCATCCTTGCTATTATGTCACCCTTGCGCTCCTGCGAAAAAAATCCGAGCGGAAGTGTAAGAATCTTATTGTAAAGCTCTCTCCTTATGTCCCTCACGACACCTGTCCTGATAGGAATCATGATAGCCGACGAACCGAAATAGCAGGCTGTCTTGCAGAATGTCATCACGCCCAATGTTACGCAAAGCAGGAGTAAGGTATTTGAGGCGCCTATATTCTGTATAAGGACGGTGACCCCATAGTATGCATTGTTGAGAAGAATCTCCTTGAATCCGGCATCAGCACTGTCCCAAGGTATGAATTCGTAATGAACCGTGTTCATCTTGAACAGTATCTGCAGAATAGGGATAATCAAGGAAAATGAGAATATATTCAAGATGGCCGAAAGTATATTGAGCGTTATCGAACCGCCTAGATATCCTGTATAAGGTTTGACATACTTCTTCAGTACGTGCCAGAATTCCTTCATGTGCTTTGGAATCTTCTAATTATTAATATTGCAAACTTAGTAAATTTCAAAAAATAACAAACATCATTTCTGGTATTAAGAAACTGTTTTGAAATGATTTGTCCCTTCTCTTATGGCCTTTTCCGGCCATTTTCATCTTTATCATCAGCCCAGTACCTCCAGTACAATCCTTCTATCAAAGTCGTGGCTGCCTCGAAAAATCCTCATAATAAAATTCGGAAACCATTATAAAACCAGTTCTAAGAAAATCTCTCGATAAAATGGAATATGAGCCATGTCCTAAGCTTCAGAATCCGCATGTCTACTGACTTTACATCGTCATAAGGCTTGTTGTTGTTCATTGTGATTCCTGAAGTGAAGAGAACAGAGGGAATGCCCTGCTCTACAAATACCTTCTGATCGCAGACCTTGCGGTAGAATATGTTCGTAAAATCCTTGCTTCCATAGTAGTCGTAAGCGAGTTCAAGGCCGATACCAGACTCGAGATTGCAAAGGCTCAGCAGATCCCGGTTGTCTTCTCCGACGCTCTCCCTTCCGAGCATGATCATATAATCCTTGCGTCCTGACAGAAGAGTACTTAAAGTGCCTCCTATCTGGTCAATGTTCACTGCAAGGGCAATGTCGTCAGGGGAGATTGTGTGCCCGTTGGAAGGATCTTTGAGCCTTCCTTCGCTTATCTCATTCCATAAGGCACGTGCCCCTTTCATGCTTGAAGACTTGGCATCGAGAGCTACAAAGATGAAATTGTGTGGGTAAGCCTGCCCCATAAGTCTCATTGTGGAGAACATGTCGACTATACCGAGCATAGCCACCACTCCTGAGGCATTGCTGTCAGCTCCGGGGTACAGTGTACCATCGAGTGTGCCGAGCCCGTCATAATGGGCCATGACTATCACGTATGAACTGTTGCGTCCATTTGACGCACCTGGAAGGAATCCCATCACATTGCGACCGAATGGCTCATAGAAATGCGAAGTCCATTTTCCGTCAAACGGTATTAGACCCGAGCGCCTGAATCTGCGGATTAGATAGAAGGCTGTCTCGGTGCTGCCGGCAGTACCAGTAGCCCTTCCGGAGCAGAGCGAATCGGACAGAAACTCTATCTGCCTGTATAGCTTGCTCTCCCAGACAACATTATGGGCTACAGACGTGTTGATCACCCCTACAGTAGATTGACCGTCAGCACAGACGACATCAGGCAGCATGCATGGGAACAATGAGATAATTACAGACAGTATGATTTTTTTCATCTTCGTCTCTATTCGTGCACGATAATTGATTATCTTTGTAAAATTGCGACTTCAAATTTAAGCAATCCTGCCGATTTCCCCAAGCAGGGACTATACATGACTTGCGAAATATGAAATTCACAGCCAAGTGTGCAGTGTCCGTGATAGTGTTCATGCTGGTATCTCCGATGATCTCAGAGGCCCAGTATGATAAAGATGTTTTCATGTTCAGAGGAAGGCAGGCTCTTGCCGATGGCAAATATTCACAGGCTATAGGCAGCTTCAATATTCTTGCTGCCATAGATAGCACAGACTATTGGACATTTTTCTACAGAGGTATAGCCAAATACAATTTAGGAGACCTGAGAGGAGCGCAGATGGATTTCAATAACTCGGTAAGGCTCAATCCTATATTCACAGCTGGATATCATTACAAAGCTATAACGGAGAGTAGGTCGGGGGAATACGACAAGGCTCTTGAGGACCTGCAGCGTGCAATCGAACTAAGGCCCGGTTATGATGGCCTGTATTTCAGCAGGGGAGTGACCTATTTTCTCTCTCAGCAGTTCGGAAAAGCGGTGAGCGATTTTGACCGGTATATAAGGAAAGAGCCCGATGACCCGTCCGCGTATCTCAACAGGGGAGCCAGCTACCTCTTCCTTAAAGATACGACAAAGGCTCTTTCTGACTACAACAAGGCCATTTCCCTTGACCGTTTCGAGCCGGAAGGATATATCCGTAGAGGAAGGCTCTATGCAGCGGAAGGGGATTATGATGCCGGGATAGCTGACATGGATAAGGCCATAGCCCTTGATACCGCCAATACATTCGCATATTTCAACCGTGCCATCATGCACTATGAGAGAAAGAACTACAATGCGGCCATGTCAGACCTGAACCGTGTCCTCAAAGATGAGCCAGGCAATGCCCTGACCCTCTACAACAGGAGTCTTATCAGTGCGCAGGTCGGCAACTTTGAAGACGCTCTCGAAGATATGGACAGGGTCATAGACATCAATCCCGGCAATGTCCTGGCATATTACAACAGGGCTTCATATTTCGTGCAGATGCAGCGTTGGAGAGACGCTCTTGATGACTATGACAAGGCCATAGAACTGTATCCTGACTTTGCAAAGGCGTATATGAACCGCTCTTACGTCGAGAATATGCTTGGAATGAAGTCGGCTTCGCGTCGTGACTATGAGACGGCTCAGCGTAAGGTGAGTGAATATCGCACCAAGACTTCGGAAGGGGAGGTATCATTTGCTGACACTACAAAGAAATACAGTTCGCTTCTCTCTCTCGACGCTGATTTTGCCAAGAAAGACTTTGATGACGAGATGCTGCAGCACAGGGACGTGGATATAAGGCTGCGCCCTCTTTACCGATTTGTCATAACGGCCGGTAGAGATAGCGTGCAGTATGCGCTCAAGAATGGGTATGATAATCCCCTGATAGACAAATTTGAAAAGGACTCTCCTCTTCCTATCGCAGTTACCAATTCGGATACTCTGTCTGTATCTACCTCTGTTCCTGCGAGTCTAAGTGGGAGTCCGTCAATGGGAGATTTTGTCCGGGCATTGTCCGATGCCGGTGATAAGCAGTACAATTCGGCTCTTACTCTATACGGCAAAGCTATTGATGCTCTGGCAACGGACAAATACGATGCTCTCTACAAAGCTTTCTATTATATGAATCGAAGCGTTCTCAGGGCTGACATGATTGATTTCATCTCCAATATAGAGAGCAATGTGCAGACCCTTACGATGGACGATCAGGGTACCGCCAGGGCAAGGGTAAGCGACAAAGTTAATCGGACTTATGACTACTCTGAGGCAATAGATGATATGAAACATGCGCTTGAGACAGTAGATGACATCCCTTATCTGTATTTCAACCTTGCCGGGCTTCAGAGCCTCTCGTCAGACTATGTTGAGGCTATAGACAACTATACTAAGGCAATTTCCCTGTATCCTTATATGGGAGATGCTTATTTCAATAGAGGATTGGTGCTTATCTACTTGAAAGACAAAGAGAAAGGCTGTTTGGACCTTTCCCGTGCCGGTGAACTCGGAATCCCAGAATCCTATAACGTGATCAAGAAATATTGTGAATCTTCGTCAGAACAGTAAAGACTATGATAAAGGCAATAATTTTCGATATCGGAGGTGTCCTCATTGATGTGGACATCGAGTATGACAAGAAAATGTACCACGAGCTTCTTGGCTTCTCGGGGATTGACGATCTGCTCGATCCCTGCCATCAGAGAGGAATTTATTCTGATTTGGAGGAAGGCAAAATAGGGGCGGATGAGTTCAGACGTTACATCCTTTCCCATTCCAGACCGGGAAGCACTCCTGACGATGTGGATCGCTGTGTGGCAGCCCTGCTCAAGGAGATGCCCCCTTACAAAGCGGAGCTTCTGACAGAACTGTCCAGACATTATGAGGTCTGTATATTATCCAACAACAACGAGATCTCGATAAAATACTGCCATGACATTTTTACTCGGGCAGGGCTCGACTGGCAGAAAGTTATCAGCCGCGAGTATCTATCTTTCAAGATGAAACTTCTCAAGCCTGATCCTCGTATCTATACGGCTGTGCTCCGTGATATCGGTCTCCCTCCAGAAGAAATCCTTTTTATTGACGATGCAGCCGACAATGTGCAGGTGGCCTCGGAGATGGGTATAAGGGCAGTGCTTTTCGGCAGCGGTCAGGATCTTCGAGACGTGGTCCGCAAAGCTTTGGAGGAAATGGACTGATGCTGAAGTTCCAGAGTATTTCAAGTGGGAGTTGTGGCAATTGCTACTATCTCGGGTTCGATGACATCGAAAGCGGGCATAAGGATGGACTTATAATTGACGCTGGTGTGAGTGCGAGGCGTCTGAAGCAGGTGCTCTCACTCGGTGGTCTTGACGCTGAATCATTGTCGGCAGTCCTTATAACTCATGATCATGCAGACCATATAAGGAGTCTGGCATCATTCTGCAAGAGGATAGGAAAGCCTGTATATGCCACAACAGTACTGCATAAGGCATTGGCACGGCGCTCTTTTGCAGGAGACAATCTTGCCGCTTGCAGAAAAGATCTTGTTGAAGGAGAGTGGAACGCGATAGGAAGCTTCAACGTTAGGTATTTCTATGTGCCCCACGATGCCACCCAGACTGTCGGCTATGTAATAAAGTATGCTGGGGAGACTTTCGTGATAATGACTGATATCGGCAGGATGACACCTGAAGCCGAGAAATGGGCTTCTCTCGCGGATACAGTAGTTATAGAGGCCAATTATGACAAGGAGATGCTTGCAAACGGGCCGTATCCCAAGGATCTTCAAGAGAGAATCTCCTCGGGCAACGGACATCTTTCAAACGATGAATGTGCAGCGGCAGTAAGCCGTTTCGTGCATCTCGGACTCAAGAACATTTTCCTATGTCATCTGAGCGAGCACAACAACACTCCGGAACTCGCTGTTGAAGCCGTTACAGCGGCTCTTTCGGCATTTCCCCAGTACAATATCCGCCTTATGGCCCTTCCTCGCCAGACTCCATCGGGACTTATGTTGCTATAAATGGATGCACAACTTACCCTATTGAACCAGTGAACGATCTGACAGGTATGATAATCCTGGACAAGAGCTCAATTAGGAGTACAATATATTTATGAAAAGCGTATTAGTGTAATGAAATGCATTATATGAAAAAGAACAACAAATTGACCGGCTTTTTGTCTGCGCTGGCTCTCGTAAGCCTGTGCACCGGTTTGACTGCCTCCTGCGGAAACTGTCAGGAAGGCAAGAAAGTAAAGCCTACAAAGAATCTTATCCTTATGATTCCGGACGGCACTTCTACGAGCACCCTCTCTGTGCTCAGATGGTACAGGGAGTACCTCAATCCTCAGGACTGCAAGGCAACTCTCTCCATCGACCCGTACATCTGTGGGCTTGTAAGGCAGTATTGCTCAGACGCTCCTGTCATAGAGTCATCTGCGGCAATGACTTCTTTCATGACAGGGTATAGGGTACAGGGTCCGAATATCTGCGTCTATCCTAAGCCGCATCCAGGACAGGACCTTCTCAAAGTCTCTCCAGACAGTACATGGCAGCCTCTTGCCACTGTGCTTGAGGGGGCCAAGATACTTGCTAACAAGGCTACCGGCTTGGTAGTTACGGTAAAGGCTACCCACGCGACCCCGGCAGGAACTTATGCACATGTAGTGTCGAGGTATGACGACTTCAACATAGTCCGCCAGATGGCTTCAAACGGAGTGGATCTTGTATTCGGTGGCGGTACTGCATACGTTGACGATGATGTAAGGGATATTCTCAAAGACAAAGGGACACAGTATATAGAGAAGGATGTGAATGCATTCCGCGGCCTCGATACTTATAAGGCCTGGGCTCTCTTTGCTGACAAGGATCTCGCTTTCGAGATGGACAGGGATAGCACCAAGGAGCCTTCTCTTACGGAGATGACTGCCAAGGCGATATCACTTCTTTCAAAATCTCCCGAAGGTTTCTTCCTCATGGTCGAAGGCAGCAAGGTGGACTATGCAGCCCACAGCAACGATCCGGCCGGCCTTATCTCTGAGTTTGACGAGTTTGACAAGGCTGTTGCCGAGGCGATTGAATTTGCCAAGAAGGACGGCAATACTACTGTAGTAGTCGTACCGGATCACGGTAATGCCTCGCCAAATATAGGTGACAGGTTCTATCGTGACTATGACATGAAAGGGATAGATTCAGCGTTCGTTATGCTTCCCCAATACAAGGCCACAGCGAACGGCATAGCCAATGCTATCAAACTCTGTGACAAGTCTGAAGTACGCGAGGTTTTTCGCGAATATACCGGGATAGACCTTAGTGAGAGCGAAGAACTGAAGTTGCTTGCAGCCATGGCGCATATAGAGAAGAACTATATGAATGTGTCTTATTCTCGTAATCTTGTAGCGACCGTTACTTCAATCATGAATGCCCATACGCACATAGGTTATGTCAGCGGAAGTCATACAGCAGAAGACGTATTCCTCGCCGTTTACAATCCCAACGGACAGGTTCCGAGAGGCTGGATGGAAGGAACGGACCTTGCCGGCTATATGTGGGAGGTGCTGGGGCTTGATAAGCCTAGGGGCTGGCTTACCTCCGAGTTGTATGTCAAGTCTGATGTCCTTCTTAAAGGACATGAGGTAGAAGTGGAAGGTGATGAGAAAGAACCTGATCTGGTGATTGACGGCAACGTCAGAATCCCAGCAAACAGGTCATACGCCATAAAGGACGGTAAGAAAATTCCTCTGGGAAGCGTCTCAGTGTATGTCCCTCAAAACAAGAACTTCTACATCTCAAAAAGAGTGCTTGAAATTCTCTAACAGGACTTCTTGACGTCAATTATCTTTAGCCTCGATCTTTTCGGATTGAGGCTTATTTGTTGTTGCCCTTTCCTGTCCGTCTTTTCCTGTCGGCTCGTCCCCGTGGGCTCCCTTGTAGAGGAAACGGCGGATCTTATGCGTAGCTGTCTTCTCGAAATTATCTTTCACTACTTCCACCGTGTTGACTTTCGATGACTTGCCTACATGCTTGTTGACGTAGTCCAGTACAGCTTTCTTTTTGGCCTGAAGATTCTCGAAGAATTTGTCCTCGTATTCTTGATCCCAGTCAAGCACGTTGTCATCAAATTTGACAAGCGCTACAAGTTTCCCGTCTCTCTCCATCACCAATGACTCGTTCACGCCTCCGAAATGATTGATTACCTGCTCGATTTCTTCAGGATAGATATTCTCTCCAGATGGTCCGAGAATCATGTTGTTGAGTCTTCCTTTGATATAGTACCTCCCCTTGGAGTCAACGGTGGCAAGGTCATTTGTCCTGAACCATCCGTCATCGGTGAGCACGGCTCTTGTCCTTTCAGGGTCCTTGTAGTAACCGAGCATGACATTGTCACCCTTGGCTACTATTTCACCTTCTCCAGTCTCCGGATTGACATTGTCAAGCCTTACCTGTACGTTATATGCAGGCACACCGATAGAACCTACTTTGGTTTTGCCGACGCAGGCGTTGCAGATTAGCGGTGCAGTCTCAGTGAGACCGTAGCCTATTGCATAGGGGAAATGGGCCTTCTGCAGGAATTCCTCCACTATCGGATCAAGTTTAGAGCCTCCGATGCCGAAGAAACGCAGTTTGCCACCGAATGTCCTGTACAACCTCTTGCCTATCATAGTATATAGCAGATTGGGCATATGGGTTTTCATCCAACTGAGTACTCGGCTTCTGTCAATTGTCGGCACTATACTTGACTTATAGATTTTCTCTATGATAAGAGGCACGGAGCACATGATGGTAGGACGGACCTTCTTCATGGCGTCCACAAGTATGGAAGGTGTCGGCAGCTTCTGTATATGGTAGACGCATCCTCCGGCAAATACTGGATACAATACGCTGAAACTCATCTCATAAGTGTGCGACATGGGCAGGATAGAAAGCCATCTGTCTTTCTTCCCGGCTTTCTGAGCGTGCCAGGCTTCTATTATATTCTGGCAGAAATTGCGGTGGCTCAGCATTACTCCCTTGGCCTTGCCGGATGTCCCAGAAGTGTAGATTATCATTGCCAGATCATCAGGTGAAGGCTCCTTGCCCCAGCCATCGCAGGTAAATTCCGAGTCGTCCTTATAGATGATCTCAAGGGTATCCATATCTATCACAAGAGACATCTTCTTCAGAAACTCGTCTGAAAGTTTCTGCCTCATCCTTTGGGATATGAATATAGCCTTGCATTCAGAATGCCTGAGGATGTTGGATACTTCATTTTCCGAAGAGTCCGGTAGTATGGGCACTGCAACTCTCCCGAACGATACGATAGAGAACAGGGATATGGTCCAGTTCGGCATGTTCTGGGATAGAATCGCGATTCTGTCTCCTGCGCTGAGGCTGTATCTAGAGAATAGATGCCCGAGTTCCATAACCTTGGCTCTCATCTCCGAATATGTATATCTCTGCCCTCCGTCAACAAAACTTAGAGCCGTTCTTTTCGGAAATGCCGCTGTCCCATAGTCAAAAAGCCTTGACAGGGTATTGATATAATGTTCCCTGTTTGTCGTTAGTTTTCTATATAATGACATGTGAAAATCAATGTGTTACGTAGCCTTCAGGATGCTTTCCCTCCATATGCATCTTCTCATACAGGGCCTGAATCCTGTCTGTATCGGCTCTGGCGTCATCTGTGAGGGCTACTTTCTCTCCAATACTTACTCTCTTCCTTTTCCAGTCGAAATACCCCATGTACACGGGGCATCCTACTTTCTGCGCTATGAGGTGATAGCCTGTTTTCCACTTCCTTACGGCATGCCTTGTGCCCTCGGGCGCGATGGCAAGATGGAATACGTCTACCTTCTCCATCTCGTTGATAAGGCTGAAGACCATTGCAGTGGCGCTTGATCTGTCTACTGGTATGCAGCCTACCTTGCGGAGAAACCAGCCCAGCGGCCATTTGAAGAACTCCTTCTTTATCATCACATGGGCAGTGGTCCCGAACTGAGTGTAGAACAGATATGATATTACGAAGTCCCATGCCGATGTGTGAGGTACTCCGAGTATGACGCATTTCTTCTCGGGAGCAGGGCCGCCTACCGTTGTCCATCCCATTTTCTTTAGAAGAAACCCGCAGAAGCGACACCACGGAGTGACTTTTATTGAGTATTCCATATTAAGAAAATCCTTTATACGTTTATGTCTTCAAGTTCTTCTTCAGATCGCAGGTTGCGACGGATGAAATTCTGTCTGTCAATAGTATTGTCACCCATGTAGAATTCCATTATATCTGATATTGACTCGTCTTCGGCAAGCTTGACAAGGTCGAGTCGCATATTCTCCCCTATGAAATCCTTGAATTCTGGGGCGGAAATCTCACCGAGTCCTTTGAACCTGGTGATCTCGATACCGTTCTTCAGATCCTTTATCGCCTTTGCCTTGTCGGTATCTGAATAGCAGTACCTCATCTCCTTCTTGTTTCTCACCCTAAAAAGAGGCGTCTGAAGGATATGCACATGACCTCTCCTTATGAGTTCAGGATAATATTTCATAAAGAATGTGACCACGAGCATACGAATGTGCATACCGTCGTCATCGGCATCGGTAGCCACGATTATATTGTTGTATCTGAGGTTCTTGAGATCCTCCTCAACGCCAAGCGCAGAGATTAGCAGATTAAGCTCCTCGTTCTCGGCAACCTTGCGTCGGCTCTCCTTGAAGCAATTGATCGGCTTGCCTCTTAGGCTGAATACTGCCTGATGATTGGCATCACGGGCTTGAGTAATCGTACCGCTCGCGGAGTCTCCCTCAGTAATGAAAATGCTGGATTTCTCGCCTTCCTCTATCTTCGATGCGGGCAGTTTGTCGCAGAAGTGATAGCGGCAGTCCCTAAGTTTCTTGTTGTATACATTGGCGCGCTTGTTCTTCTCGCGTGTCTTCTTCTGGATTCCGGATATCTCCTCGCGCTCCTGTTGGGAAGCTTTGATCTTCTCCTCGAGTATCGGGACAACTTCCTTATGGATTCTGAGGTAGTTGTCAAGATTTTTCGATACGAAGTCGTTGACAAAAGACCGGATTGTCGGGCCTCGGTCTATCACGATTGCCCCGTCTGCACCACGTACCTCTTTGCCTTCAGCATCCCTCTCGGGCTTCTCCCACATATATGTAGACCCGAGTTTAGTCTTGGTCTGTCCTTCAAAATTGGGCTCCTGTATCTGTATGCTTATCGCTCCCACAATCCCCTGACGGCAGTCCTCTGGGGCATAGTTCTTCTTGAAGAAATCTTTGAGCGTCTTGGCTACGGCTTCTCTGTATGCGGCAAGGTGGGTGCCTCCGTCCCTTGTGTTCTGCCCGTTCACGAATGAGGCTATATTCTCTCCGTAGCTGTTGCCGTGAGTCATGACAATCTCGATGTCGTTACCGACAAGATGTATGGGCGGATAGAGAGGAGTCTCGCTCATCCTGTCATTGACAAGATCGAGCAGACCGTTCTCGGATTTGTACGGTGTGCCGTTGAACACAATGGTAAGACCTTTCTTCAAGTATGAGTAGTTCTTGACCATGCTTTCCACAAAGTCAAAGTTGAAAGCATACTCTCCGAACATTTCGGGATCAGGGGTGAATCTGACTAATGTCCCGTTCTTCTCTCCTAAAGAGTCTTTCATGCCGGAGTCTTTGAGCTCGCCACGTTCATATCTGGCCCATGAACTCTGACCTTCCCTGAATGATTCTATATAGAAGGATGAGGACAATGCATTCACAGCCTTGGTACCCACACCGTTGAGTCCGACAGACTTCTTGAACACCGAGTCGTCGAACTTGCCTCCTGTGTTGAGGTTGTTGGTAGCTTTGACTACAGAGCCGAGCGGTATGCCTCGCCCGAAGTCACGTACTGTAACGTTGTTATCCTCTATGGTGACAATGATCTCCTTGCCGAATCCCATGGAGAACTCGTCTATCGAGTTGTCTATGATCTCTTTCAGTAGCACGTAGATACCGTCTCCGGGGTTGTTGCCGTTGCCGAGACGTCCTATATACATGCCCGGACGCTGCCGGATATGTTTGTTCCATTCCAGCGTCTTGATACTGTTGTCACTGTAGTTGATGTCTGCCATAGAAAGTCAGGATTTTATCACCCGCGCAAATATGCGCATTCTGCAAATTTACAAAAACCATGCGGATTATCCTGTAGTCCCGTTCTACAATACTGCTGAACCGCGTTAGGGAAATGTCTATTAGCCCGAAGAAAAGGAATGTCATACTACATAAAAAAAGCTGACCGGAAAAAGTCAGCTTCTATAGAAGTACTCGGTACGAGAATCGAACTCATATTACAAGATTGAGAATCTTGGGTACTAACCGTTATACGAACCGAGCATTTAAGTTTGGATTGCAAAGGTACTCAAGTTTTTTCGATTTGCAAATATTTTCTCTACTTTTGTAATGAAATTTCCTTAAATAGTCATGACACTTATAAAATCAATCTCTGGAATACGCGGAACGATCGGAGGAAAGCCCGGACAGGCCTTGACGCCTGTAGATATCGTGAAATTTATCTATGCCTACTGCACCTGCCTTCGCAGACGTCGGCCTAAGACTCCGGGAAACCGTTACACAGTTGTAGTCGGAAAGGATGCCCGTATCTCAGGAGAGATGGTGGAAGACATTGTCTGCGGTACGCTTGTGGCTTGCGGAGTTGATGTGATCAAGGCCGGATTTGCTTCTACCCCTACTACCGAAATGGGCGTCATTTTCTCTCACGCAGACGGAGGCCTTATTCTCACCGCCTCTCATAATCCGAAGAACTGGAATGCCCTCAAACTTCTTAACGAAAAAGGCGAATTCCTTACCGCTGCAGAAGGCGCGGATGTGCTCGCGTGTGCAGAACAAGGAGACTTCGACTTCGCTGATGTGGATTGCCTTGGCAATATAACTGAAGAAGATTTCACAGACAGACATATCGAAGCGGTCCTTGCATTACCGACAGTAGACATCGAGGCTGTAAGGAAAGCCGGGTTTACCGTTGTTCTGGACGCCATCAATTCTGTTGGCGCTATCATTGTTCCGAGGCTTCTGAAGGCTCTTGGAGTTCGTTGTATCGGGATTAACTGCGAACTTACAGGTGATTTTGCTCACAATCCTGAGCCTCTTCCGAAGAATCTTGAGACTCTCTCAGAGACAGTCGTGGCCAGACATGCTGATCTCGGTATCTCCGTGGATCCGGATGTAGACAGGCTTGCGTTTATCTGCGAAGACGGGCAGCCGTTTGTGGAGGAATATACCCTTGTGAGTGTGGCTGACTATGTCCTTTCGTGTGCTGCAGCAGAAGGCAAGACCGGACTTGTTACAGTATCCAATCTTTCTTCTACAAGGGCACTTCGTGACGTTACCGAGCATTATGGCGGTAAATACTATGCTTCAGCTGTGGGTGAGGTCAATGTGACAACCTTGATGAGGGAGAAACATGCTATTATAGGAGGTGAAGGGAATGGCGGAGTTATCTATCCTGCTCTGCATTATGGTCGTGACGCTATGGTTGGTATAGCTCTCTTCCTTTCAAATCTGGCTCACAAGGGCATCACAGTATCCGCTCTTAAGAAGACTTATCCTCAATATTTCATCGCGAAAAACAAGATCCAACTCTCTGATGCTCATCTGATTGATTCCGTATTGGAGAAATTGAAGTCTGTATATTCCGATCAGGAAATAGTGGACATTGACGGGGTGAAAGTCATTTTCGAGAAAGAGAAGAAATGGGTTCATCTTCGCAAGTCCAATACTGAGCCGATTGTCAGGATCTATTCGGAAGCTCCTACACAGAAGGAGGCTGAGGAACTTGGCGAGAGCGTAATTGTCGAGGCGAAACGTATAATCGACGACAATAAGAAGCTGTTTTGAGATTGTTCCCGAATTTTATTAAGAGGATTATTCGAGGCAGTTTCGACTTTGGAAGAAGGTGGAGGTACCGGACTGATGACAAGGATGAAAATGGCCGGAGAGAACCATAAGAGAAGAGACGAATCATTTCAAAACAGCTTCTAACTGATGTTTTCATTCAGGACAACGCCCCTTGAGTCCCAGCTTGACAAGGCTTTGGCCGAGGGAAAAGTAGGATGTTTCTGCACCCAGAATTGCTGGGACACGGCTTCCGACAGATATATGTACGAGATTTTCAGGGAGAGAGGCAATCTTGTTCGGCTCTTTCTACCTGAGGATGCGGAACTTACCCCTGGGACAAACCATATAGGATTTGACAGAGAATCCCTTTCCGGACTGTCTGCCGTGGTTGTCGAGATACAGGACGTAGGGGCGAGGTATTTCAACTATACTAAAGATGTCATCCGTCTGATGATGGTCATGACAGCAATGCCCGATCCTCCGTCCCTGTATGTGGTAGACCATATCAATCCTGCCGGCAGAGTAGTGGAAGGAACAGTACCCGAAGGCGATGATATTGAGCCGTATATCCCGAGAGTACCTCACCGTCACGGACTTACAATAGGAGAACTCTGCAATCTTTTTCATAGTGAGATAGGAGCCGGCTTCCCGCTGCATGTGATTTCGGCTCATGCTTCTGACTACAACAAGGATTTGCTGCCATGGACGATAGCCCCGGCTTCAGACATACCCGGACTTTTTACATGTTATATGTATAGTGGGGGAGGACTCTGGAACAATACGAATATAACCCCTGCTATCGGTACTGCCCGTCCGTATGAGTATCTTGGAGCTCCGTTCATAAGCCACGGGCCTTATGACAGGTTGCCTGTTCAGGAGGGTGTACTTCTAAGACCATGCTCATTCAAGCCTTCTGCCGGAAGATATGCCGGAGAACTTTGCTACGGCTACCAGATAATGCTCAAGCCTGGTGTTCAGTATCATTCCTTGCTGCATACACTACGCCTTATGCGCTATTTCAAAGAAGTGTATCCGGCCTTCTCTTTCCTTGATGGATTTGAACGCAAACTCGGAGATACGAAACTTTTTGCCTACCTGATGGGCGAGATTTCATATCAGGATGTTAAGGAATATATAAAAGGTGAGGAACAGAAATGGGTGCGTAAGGCCAAGCGCTTCACTCTTTATGACGATATGCCCTATCGTATCAAGTAGGCTAGAGCAATAAAAAAAGCGTGACAGAGAACTCTGCCACGCTATTGTCTGTCTTCGACAGTGAGTGCTTATTTCTGTCTTGACTTGTATCTCTGGTAGAACTTGTCTACACGTCCTGCGGTATCGACGAGCTTTACCTTGCCTGTGTAGAACGGGTGTGAGGTGTTGGAGATCTCGACCTTTACAACGGGATACTCTACACCGTCAACCATAAGTGTCTCTTTTGTAGTTGCGCATGAGCGCGTGATGAATACTGTGTCGTTAGACATATCCTTGAAAGCTACAAGTCGGTAGTTTTCGGGATGGATTCCTTTTTTCATATCAATAAATAAATTATATTCAAGTATAGCTTCGTTCACCGCATTTGTTGATGATGAGAACGGAGCTGCAAATTTATCTGATATTTGCTGAATATCCAAGATTCTGTCCGGATTTATTTCTGAAAAATCGGTTTGTACAAATCTTTTTTTGGACTTTATTGCTGCGCACCTCCTTTGTTCCAGCTACCTCAAAATAATTATATGTTGCGATTGACGCATATCTGGATGATAAGTAAATTTGTACTATTTAATTATTCATAGACTATCTTCGTTTAGAAGTAAAATCAAATAATTTGTATGTCTGACAATATAATAGAGTGTCGACACCTTACCCATTACTATGGAGAGAGACTCATATACAAAGACTTGAGTTTCAATGTGCCCAAGGGACGTATACTTGGTCTTCTCGGCAAGAACGGGACGGGCAAGACGACAACGATAAACATTCTGAGCGGATATCTGCAGCCACGTAGCGGGAGCTGCCTCATTTTCGGTGAAGATGTAAGGAAGATGACGCCTATTACTAGGAGGCGCATCTCTCTGCTTCTTGAAGGCCATGTGCAGTATTCATTCATGACGATAGAACAGATAGAACGGTTCTATTCCGGATTCTATCCGCGTTGGAACAGAGATGCGTATTATGCCCTTATGTCAAAGCTCAAGATCGCACACGGGCAGCGTATCTCACGAATGTCATGCGGTCAACGTTCTCAGGTCGCTCTCGGATTGATATTGGCTCAGGATGCTGACCTTCTTGTGCTTGATGATTTCTCCATGGGTCTTGACCCTGGATATAGGAGATTGTTCGTCGAATATCTGAGAGACTATGCGAAATCGGGAGGCAAGACAGTCTTCCTCACATCTCATATTATCCAGGATATTGAGAAGCTTGTGGATGACTGTATCATAATGGATTATGGCGGCATTACCCTTCAGACGGACGTGGATGGACTCTTGTCATCGTTCCACAGGTTTACTTTCTCTTGCAGCCTTCCTGATATATCCGTGTTGGAGGGCAGCCCAGCGGGAGTGAAACTGTATCATCCCGAAGTGCTCGGAGGAAGAGCGGAGCTGTATTCATTCGCCTCTGCTGCAGAAGTGACAGCTGCAGTGCTCTCTTGCGGCATTGACTGCAAAGACATGACTGAGTCTTCTCTGAGCCTCGAAGACGCATTTATCGGTCTTACTGGAAAATATTGATGTTATGAATAGTGGTAAATTCGATACGTTTCATATGATGCTTTCCTTGTTCTACAAGGAGTGGCTGAAGATACGGTATGTCTATCTATTCTGTGCCGCTGTACTATTTGCTTATACGGCATTCTCCCTATATGGAGTACACAGAGTGATTGATTTTCGTGGGGCTGACCATGTGTGGTCTGTACTGCTTGAGAATAAGGGCGTGCTTGTCGACCGGATGAAATTCCTGCCCCTTTTGGCAGGGCTTCTTGTAGGAATGGCACAGTTCGTCCCAGAATTAGTGCAGAAAAGACTGAAGCTTACACTGCATCTTCCTATGCCTCATACTGGTACGGTATTTATGATGGAAGGAATGACGGTTGTTCTGCTGCTCTTGCTATTTGCGCTTCATGCAGCGGCGGAAGTCTTCTATTTTGCTTCTGTCATGCCGCGTGAATTTGTGGATGGGATCATGCTGACCTCGTTGCCGTGGTATGCGTCAGGTATTATCGTATATCTTTGTACGGCTTGGATCTGTATGGAACCTACCTGGAAATTCCGTATTGTGCAGTTGCTTTTCTCAGTGGCTTTGTGCCGTATATTATTCATTTCCTCCTTACCGATGGCGTATGACCGCATGATAGTGTGGATCATAGTGGCAGTTGCCGTGATGTTCCCAGCATCCGTAGTATCCGTGGATCGTTTTGTCAAAGGTTGCCAAGACTAATTGATATGACAAAGATTTTCAGAACATTGATAATATTGCTGGCTGCAGCGCTGCTTGCCGGTATTCTTCCATGGCTATATGCTTATGTGTCAGCGAGTCCGTCCCGGTCTCCATTTACTTTATATAGCTGTGTGGTGCACAGTTTTGCTTCCCTGAAGTTTGACGAGAACGGTGATTCTTACGGTGAGGATTTCAACGGGGTTAGGTACACTTTGTTTCAGATGGACAGTATCCTGCCTATGTTCTATTACAGGCAGCTTGTGTCAGAACGACGTTTCCCATCTAATATAGAAGGAATTCCAGTCACTCCAAAAGATGCCGAGAAGAGCGGATTCATATTCAGGTCCAATCCCTCTGAAGTAAATGCCCCCAGTTGGGGTCTTTACAGACTTCTTGAGTCGGAGTCTGGCAGAGTAGACTTCAAGCCGTCTGTGGATGTGTTCCGGATAAATGACTACGGCATCGAGTTCGTCGGGATAGAAAGCAATGAGTTGGATTCGGACAAAAGCCGTCTATTCACAGAAGCTCTGGATTCTGTCGGGTTTAGTTTCCCTGCCAGGATAGTTGCCGGCAACGGATCTCCGAAGAAAGAATATGACAACGGATATCTTATTTATGACAGCCTCGGGCGTCTCTTTCAACTAAAGCAGGTGAAGGGGAAGCCGTATGTTAGGGAGATTGTACTTCCGGAGGGTATGAAGGTCGACCATATCTTCGTTACTGAGTTTAGAGATAGGAGAATGCTTGGTTTTCTTTCCTGCACTGACGGAAGTTTCTATGCGGTTGAAGCTGTTGATGGAGGTCTGCATGAAGTCCCTATCGGAGGCTATGATCCGAAGTCCGAGTCCATAATGATAATCGGTGATATGTTTTACTGGACAGTATCTCTTCGGAGTCTTACGGACGAGAGGTTAATAGCTGTAAATTCCCGCTCATGGGAGAAAGTTGATGAACATGGCACAGTGGATGAATGTCCAGGTTGGGAGAAGGCAAGTGGGTATATTTTCCCGTTTACCATATTCATGCAGTCTCCTTTGGATTCGTTCATTATGCCAAGGTTTGATGACTTCTCTGCTAAGGCGTTGTGGGTAGGTCTTCTACTTGCTGCTTTGTATGCTGTATGGGCTACATATAGAGACAGGTGTCCCGGACGGATCGGCTTGGGATGGAGGCTCATTGCCTTTCGCTCGGTAGCCGTATTGCTGCTCGGAGTCTATCTCTTCATACCTCTTCTCATAGCTGACTTTCTCTGCCGGGAGTGACAGCCGTTGTGCCTGCATCCTCTGTCAAGTGAGACGCTCTCGTCATCTTGCCTACATTCTCCATTGGTGGAGTCGACCAGTTGTGCTGGCCACCTCTGCATGGACTGATGACTTTTTAGCTTGAATATGTGATTAATTATCAGCCGCGGTGTCTACATAGATGCCTCGGCTTTTCCAATGTATATAGCCGTATATGGCTGAGAATGTGTAGAATATATACAGTGCTGCCATGAGGTAGAGGCCTTGCGACAGACACATGACGAAAGTGAGCAAGTCAGCGATGATCCACAGTATCCACTGCTCCTTGTATGTCTGTATCAGCCACCAGGTTGCGATGATGCTAAGCACTGTAATTCCCGAGTCCATAAGTGACATGGCATCACCCAAAGGGCGGAGTATGTGATACAGTGCTGCTGTGCCTGCAATCTGTGCGATGATGCTTATACAGACTGTCTTTAGATGCAGTCTGCGCAGGTGGATATTGTCCTCGTCCGGTTTCGGCTTGTCCTCTGACTGCATTTTCAGACTCTCAATTGCAGTCGCCTTGTCCTTACGCCAGCTCCACATTCCCCAAACTGCCGTGGCAACGTAATATGCGTTGAGTGCCATGGTAGCGTAAAGTCCTTCCTGAAAGAAAATATATACGGAGGCTGCTCCTGTTAGAGCTTGTACCGCCCACATCCAGTTGTTCTGTCTTATCTCCAGATAAAGGAAAAGGAGTCCTGTTACGAGTGTGAATATCTCCATGCTATGACAACATTATGCCGGATTTTCAAGATCTCCGACGGAAAATCTTTCAAAGATACGTATATTTCCGTATGGGCAGTCTGGTATATTTCCGTATGGGCAGCAAAATCTCATCGAGTCAATTTCAGGAGTCAATTCTATCTTGTGCCTCTTTGTCAGGCTGCATCCTGGGATAGAACTCGGTAAAGAACAAGCTTGCTTGTGCGATTACTCTCAGCTTTCACTATATTTGTATAATAATATTTTTTGCAAATGGACAAGAATAGTTATGCACTGGGCATGAGCATTGCCCACAATATGATTCAGTCAGGAGTCAAGGAACTGGCATTCGATGATTTTGTGGCAGGACTGAAAGCCACAATCACAGGAGGAGAACCCGCCATCTCGTTAGAGGAGGCCTCTTCAATCCTTGACGAATATTTCCGCAAGCTTCAAGACCGTCAGGCAGGCGAGCAGGCTGAAATAGCAGAGACGATGAAGCGCGAAGGGGAGGAGTTCCTTGCTGCAAATGCCAAGAAGGAAGGCGTCAAAGTGCTGCCGAGCGGACTCCAATATAAGGTGATCAAGGAAGGTACAGGTCGCAAGCCGAAGCTTACTGACAAAGTGAAATGCCACTATGAGGGTACATTTACCGATGGCAAGAAATTCGACAGCTCATATGTTCGCAAATGCCCTGCCGTATTTGGGGTCAATCAGGTGATTGCCGGATGGACAGAGGCTTTGCAACTTATGCCGGAAGGTTCAGAGTGGCAGCTCTTCATACCGTACAACCTTGCCTATGGTGAAGCTGGGGCTCAAGGTGCAATCCCTCCTTTCGCTACACTAATATTCAAAGTAGAGCTTATCGAAGTTCTGTAAAATTTCAGTCTACTTAGGATAGTTTCCCAGAGAAATATTTCCATAGTGGGGCAGCCATAAGGGCCTGCTTTATCTCATCGGAAACCATCAGTTCTTTTACCCGGTCAGGGCTCATAAGCACGATCTCAAGATCCTCAGTGCTGTCGAGATGTTGGCCGGATATCTTTTTGACACCTTTCGCCACAAAGCAGTGAGTCAGGTTATTGGTGGTGCTTGAATTGCCGGATAGCGACATTATCTCTTGCCATACCCCCTCTCCGTACCCTGTCTCTTCAAGAAGTTCGCGTCTTGCAGCCTGCTCGGGAGTCTCTCCAGCCTCCATCACACCTGCCGGGATTTCGTAGCATGTCTTGCCGAGGCCGTAGCGGAACTGACGCTCCATTACTATCTGCCCATCTTCGGTCTCTGCTATGACGTTGACCCAGTCTGGATATTCAAGTACATAGAACTCGGGATTGATCCGTCCGTCCGGAAGTTCAACTGCGTCACGCCTGACAGTGAGCCATGGCCGTTTGAAGAGGTACTGGCTCTCGATTGTTTTCCAGGCTCCTGGCTCACAGTTCTCCTTTGTAGTCTTCTCCATCATTGTACTCGTTTTACTGTAAAATTAGAAAATCCATTACTATAATCAAAAGGCATATCACGATATCACGATATCACGATATGAAGATATGAAGATATGAAGATATGAAGACATCGCTGACTTAAAGTATAAATATACCGGAAACTCCTTGAATACTCTGTCTTTAGACCATCCTGCCGAGTCTATAACCATCCAGCTGCGCTATAACCATCCTGCTGCGCTGTAACCCTCCAGCTGCGCTATAACCCTCCAGCCGAGTCTAAAAAAACATTCTGCTGAGTCTAAGAGCCATTCTGCTGATTATACGACAAAACCGATCCGCAATGGACCGGTTTTCAAGTAGCCCCGACAGGACTCGAACCTGTATTTAAAGTTTAGGAAACTTCCGTTCTATCCCTTGAACTACGGGGCCGTTATGAGACAAGCCTACTCGGCTATTTTCTTCTCAAAGATCTGACGGCCTCTGTAGAAGCCGCACTCGGGACATACTCTGTGATACATTACTGTAGCACCGCAATTAGGGCATGTCGCAAGAGTTGGAACTGCAGCAAAATCATGCGTTCTCCTCTTGTCCCTTCTTTGCTTAGAAAGTTTGTGTTTCGGATGTGCCATTGTTATATACTTTTAAAATTTTATTCTTACCTATTTTTCACCGTGGATGCCATCACTTGTCAAGCATTCCTTTCAAACCTGCAAACGGACTGTATACTTCTCCACTGTTGTCATCTCCCTCTTCCGGGAAATCTCCGTCACTAATGTAGCCGATCATCTTGGGATTGCATCTCCCATCGTCATGTACTCTCTTTATCGGTAAAGCGAGAATCGAGTAGTCGTATATGATCTGTCCGAAATCCAATCCTTCACTACCGTAGGGTACGTATACAACTTCCTCACCATCAATCTCATCTGCTCCGTCTGTGCCTCTCTCAATCCGTATCCTCTCCTCGACTTTGACAGGAAGATCAACATCTTCCAAGCATCTGTCGCATTGTACGGTAAGTGTCCCGTTGATCCTTACTTCGCAATGCAAGGCAGAATCCTTGTCAAGGACAACGTGTACATCAAGGTCAGCCCCGTGGATCTCGGAATTGTCGTATGACTCAAAAAAATCCTTGCCCACATGCCGTGAAATCGTGTTTCTACCGACTTTCAGTCCGTCTATCGGGATGACATAACTATCCGTCATACTCTGTCTTGCAGAATTGGGGTTGCAAATGTAAGCAAAAGTTTTGAATTATCAATCGCTTTCTCCACTTTTTCTCTTGCGCTCGTTGGGGTCAAGCAGAATCTTACGAATGCGGAGGTGATGTGGAGTCACTTCAACCAATTCGTCTTCATTGATATACTCCAACATCTCCTCAAGTGACATCTTGATTGCCGGAGGCAGGATTATCTTCTCGTCACTGCCTGCTGCACGCACGTTAGTGAGCTTCTTGCTCTTGCAGATATTCACGTTCAGATCGCGGTCTCTTGTGTGCTCTCCGACGACCTCACCGGCATAGATTTCCTCTCCGGGATCCACGAAGAACTTGCCCCTGTCGAGTAGCTTGTTCATAGAGTAGGCAACAGCCTCGCCTGTCTCAAGAGATACGAGAGAGCCGTTGGTCCTGTGTTCGATCTCTCCTTTGTATGGCTGGTAGTCCTTGAATCTGTGCGCTACTACAGCCTCACCTTGAGTGGCAGTAAGGAGATTGTTCCTCAGTCCCATAAGACCCCTTGTAGGTATCTCGAATTCGAGGAGTGTGCGGTCTGCCCTGGGTTCCATGTGTATGAGAGCTGCCTTGCGTCTTGTAGAGATCTCGATTGCTGCTCCTACGAATTGCTCAGGGACCTCTATGCTAAGTTCCTCGATTGGCTCGCATCTCTGGCCGTTGATCGTCTTGTCCAATACTTTAGGCTGTCCAACCTGTAGTTCGAAACCTTCCCTCCTCATCTCCTCGATGAGCACTGAAAGGTGAAGGACGCCACGGCCGTATACGACGAACGAATCTGCGTTGAGCCCCGGTTTTACCCTTAGAGCAAGATTCTTCTCGAGCTCTTTGTCAAGTCTCTCCCTTATATGGCGAGATGTGACAAATTTGCCGTCTTTGCCGAAAAAAGGTGAGTTGTTGATTGTGAAGAGCATACTCATGGTAGGCTCATCTACTGCAATTGGAGGAAGTGCTTCCGGATTCTCGTAGTCGGCTATTGTGTCTCCGATCTCGAAGCCTTCGATACCGACGACAGCGCATATATCACCGCACTGTACTTCAGGAACTTCCTTCTTGCCGAGACCGTCAAATACAAGAAGCTGCTTGATTTTCTGCTTCTCTACGCGGTCATATCTTTTGCAAAGGCTTACATTCATGCCTGTTGTCAAGGTACCTCTCGTGATCCTACCGACAGCGATCCTTCCTACATAAGGAGAATATTCAAGAGAGGAGATAAGCATCTGCGGAGTTCCGGGATTCTGTGCCGGTGCTGGGATTACTTCCAATATTGTATCAAGTAGGGGAGTGATGTCGGTAGTGGGCTTCCTCCAGTCTGTGGACATCCAACCCTGCTTTGCACTTCCGAATATTGTGCGGAAATCCAGCTGGTCTTCTGTGGCGTTCAACGAGAACATTAGGTCAAATACCTCTTCCTGAACCTCGTCAGGACGGCAGTTGGGCTTGTCTACCTTATTGACGACAACGATAGGTTTCTTGCCCATCTGAAGGGCTTTCTGCAGCACGAACCTTGTCTGGGGCATGCACCCCTCAAATGCGTCCACGAGCAGAAGTACACCGTCTGCCATATTCAGTACCCTCTCGACCTCTCCGCCGAAATCGCTATGGCCAGGAGTGTCTATGATGTTGATCTTGACTCCTTTGTATACGACAGAGACATTCTTGGCAAGGATTGTTATGCCACGCTCTCTTTCGATGTCATTATTGTCGAGAATTAGTTCTCCGAGGTTCTCAGGCTGTCTTACGAGCTTGGCCTGATAGATCATCCTGTCTACCAATGTAGTCTTTCCGTGGTCGACATGGGCTATGATCGCAATGTTTCTAACGTCCATATTCTTATCCGTAAGTCCGATTATATACCAAATCGGAAACTACAAAATTACTCATTTCTTCGGATTTTTATATTATTTTTGCGCTACAAATCTTTCTATATGGAAAAAATCATCATTCTTGATGCAGGATCCCAGGTAACGCAACTCATCGGGCGGCGACTGAGAGAGCTTAATGTCTATTGTGAGATCTTCCCTTATGACAAGATGCCGACTCCAGACTCCGACATTAAAGGAGTGATAATATCCGGAAGCCCGTGTTCGGTTAGGGATGCCAATGCTCCTCATATAGATCTGGACAGCATTGTAGGTAAGTATCCGCTTCTTGGTATCTGCTACGGTGCCCAGTATCTTGCATACAAGTACGGAGGCAAGGTGGAAAGCTCTCTAACCAGGGAATATGGTAGGGCTATGTTAGATGTACTACAGCCTGACTCTCCTCTTCTATTGGGGGTAAGCGCACATTCACAGGTATGGATGTCTCACGGGGATACGATTACGGCCCTTCCTGAAGGTACGGAGGTGATTGCCTCGACTCAGGACGTGACAAATGCGGCTTTCCATTTTCTTGACAAGCCTATATACGCGGTGCAGTTCCACCCTGAGGTCTATCACAGCGTGGAAGGTACGAAGATTCTGTCCAATTTCGCATTTGGCATATGTGGGTGCAAAGGCGACTGGACACCGGCGTCATTCATCGATACTACTGTCGAGTCTCTAAGGTCAACAATAGGTGACGACAAAGTGATACTCGGACTGAGTGGAGGCGTGGATTCTACTGTTGCTGCCGTGCTGCTCAACAAGGCTATCGGACATAGGCTCACATGTATATTCGTCAATAACGGACTTCTTCGCAAAAACGAATACGAAGATGTTATGGACTCATACAAGGATATGGGGCTCAATGTGATAGGTGCGGATGCCTCTGAAGAGTTTCTGTCGGCTCTTGCCGGGGTTACGGAGCCTGAGGCAAAGCGCAAGATTATAGGACGTCTGTTTGTGGAGACTTTCGACAAATACGCGCGTACCATAAAGAATGCCGCATGGCTTGCTCAGGGAACCATCTATCCAGATGTGATCGAGTCTGCCGGCATACCTGGCATAGCTTCCAAGATCAAGTCCCACCACAATGTGGGCGGTTTGCCTGAGAAGATGCATCTTAAAGTGGTTGAACCGCTTAAGATGCTTTTCAAAGACGAGGTCAGAAGAGTGGGCCGTGCACTCGGCATCAAGGAAGAGTTGATAGGGAGACATCCTTTCCCGGGACCGTCACTTGCAATCAGGATAATCGGAGAAGTCACACGAGAGAAACTTGATGTTTTGCGAGAAGCGGACGATATCTTCATACGCGGACTTCGTAGCTATGACTGCACTTCTTTAGGCTTCCCGTCAGCATCGGATCCTCGTGTCATGGCTACCAACCTATATGATGCCATCTGGCAGGCAGGCGTGATATTGCTTCCGATCAAGAGTGTCGGAGTAATGGGTGACGAGAGGACGTATGAGAATCCTGTAGCTCTCAGGGCTGTTGTATCCACTGATGCGATGACTGCAGACTGGTTTCATTTTCCTTATGAATTCCTTGCAAAAGTGAGCGATGATATAATCAACAAAGTACGTGGGGTCAACAGGGTTGTCTATGATATCTCTTCTAAGCCACCGGCAACAATAGAGTGGGAGTAGCGGTGACAATCTTCAGACTTGTCCTGATTTTGTCTTGACCATGTCCTGATCTTGTCAAATAGGTCGGCAAACCCAGTCTACAATAAAGTATTTCAATAATTTAGACCATATTCATGAAGCAGAGATGTCTTGAATATGGTCTTATTGTTTGTCTTACGAGAGACCCTCCTTTTCAATGAACGCTCTCTAGTAGTTCTTGTCATCAGAGTTGAGGGTAGAATATTAATGGTAATTACTCAAAAGGTTGTGTATCAAATTCTAATTAAATTCTAATTAAATCTTGATCAAAATTTATTGTTTGCAATAAAAATGTTACATTTGCGGTCGATAAGCGACTTAAAATGATCGGCATTGAAAATATCGTAGTCTTGTTTGATTTTAACCAGTTGCGTTTTCATTCTCCAGACAATTGGGTGAGGCTTGTCCCATATTCTTCTCCTAAGGGAATGTCAGCTTATAATGCTCGACTCTCGTGCAGGTGCGCAGCGACTGGCGGCACTACACTCCGAGTATGGAGTACTTGCACTTGTACAGAGGCCCGTTCCGCACAGGTGTGTTTAACTACTTTGGACAGACCAAGCTAAAGGTCTTGCTGGTGGTGGCTTCGACCCGTCCGTGGACAACTGGGACGAAGAGCACTATGAGATACTGATATAAGTTCAATAAATATAAAAATTAAACGATGAAAAAAACTAGTTTGATTATCGCTGCGGTGCTCTTAGCTCTTTCCGCCTGCACGAAGAACGAAGTCCGCTCTATTTCCGATGAGCCGATGCAGATAACCTGGCAGACCGTAGTCGGACCGAAGAGTACCAAGGCGCTTGTCGATGGGACGATATTCGACAAGGCCTATAAATTCAAGTCATGTGCGTTCTATAATGCCAATGGGACGACTTGGCCTGAAAATGCGAGTCTGTATATTAATAATGAAGAGGTTTCGTATCATATATCGGTTGGATCTACTATACCCAGATACTGGGGTACTACGAATGAATACTACTGGCCAAAGGGTGGCTCTCTGACATTCATTTCATACACGGTCATCGACAGCTACAAGAAAGCAACATCATATCCTGCCAACCTTACCTGCGATGCCGAGAATGGTCTCAAAGTGATCGGCTACGAGGTGGATAGGCAGAAGGATCTTGATTTCATGGTAGCCTATGCAACCAATCAGAACGCATCCACTGCAACCAGTAATGCAGGGGTAGCAAGTGGAGTCCCGACCTTGTTCCAACACGCCCTTACCCAGATTTCCGGATTCAAAGTGAGTACTATGGGTGAATATAAGAAAGTCGAAAACGGTGTTGTCAAGGCTGGAAGCTACGAATTCAAAATAAATAATATAAAATTAGTAAACCCATACAATAAAGGCGACTATTCCCTGAAAAATGATGCTAAAGGGGCTTGGAGCAGTACGGCTTATGCAGAAGAGGCAGACGCTAGAAGTACCTATGTGTACAAGACTTCGGACGGAAAGCCAGCGGAACTCCATCAATCCCCCTATATCGATTTGACCTGCGAACAGAAGGCATTCCTGCCACAGACATTCGCTAAAGTGAACTACGAGTTCAAAGGAAAAACTCCTCTTGAAAAAGCCCGCGAGAGAAGGACACAAGCCTATATAAATGAACTCAAGAAAGTACCTTATGTTGAGTTCTCATATTCCGTCTCTTACTATGGGGAAGATGACAAGATAAGTTTTACAGATCAGGCCATAGACTATGTTTCCCTCGAAGAAATGCACCCCTATCAAGGTTGGGAAATGAACAAGAAGATCATCTATGATTTGTCCATAAATATTACCGGTATTGCCGGCGAAATGATCATCTACTGGGATCCTACCGTTAGTGAGTGGGAAGAAGATATGATATCATCATATATATAAATCGCTGATACACGACCACTTATAAAACAAAATTTTAGTCATATATCCTCTCTGTAAATCATGAGAGGATATATGCTTGTAAATTTAATTTCAAGATATTTATCAGCCACGCCTGACGTTATGAAGAAAATTGCACAGCTATTACTTCTGGCTCTCATGCTTCTTAGTTCCTGCACCAAAGTCGAGACTGCCCCAAGCAGCCCCAACAGCATAGCCATATCATTCTCTCCAGTTCTTGAGACGGTTATGAACTCGGGCGGGAAATCGAATGCCACTGCCACTACCAAGGTTGGCTCAATGGCACTCGACACACGTGCTAGTTTTTTCACTTATGCGTGGTATCTCCCTAATGGGAAGAAATGGGATACAGACAAAGCGGACGCAAAACCCTACATTGAAAAGGCCGAGGTTAGCTACTATACAAATGCCGTTTCCTCATTTGTGGCCAATTCTTGGCACACTAGTCGGTTGTACTACTGGCCTCGTGGCGGTTGCCTGACATTCTTGTCGTATACCTGCATGTCTGGAGAGACTTTTTATCCAAATGCTGTCACTCCAGGGTCTTTTTCAACATGTGAGATAGATAAGGAAAAAGGATTATCAATAAAGCCTTTTCCAACCGAGATGAACTGCGGACAAGATTTTGATCTTCTTGTCGCGGATTTCGTTGCAGACAGGGGTATCGACTTCAATGGGGTCCCTACACTCTTCGAGCATAAACTTGCAAAGATTAGTTTTTATGTTAAACTTGACGCCCCGACAACAGACACATATGCTTTGACCGGATTAAAACTCACAAATATCTGCTTTCAAGGTGACTATTCTAGCGGAGGATACCAGGGAGATTCATGGTCCAATTATCAAAGTGTCAACGAATTGCTTCCAACACTACCTGACATAGGCTATATTTCGATTGAGCAGCAGAAAAAACAGGTTGGCCCTGACATTAGTGTCATTCCACAGCATTTCAATTCTTTTGAATATAAGTACGGAACAAGGAATGAACCGGAAGTAATAATTAATTACACCAAAAATGGTGTCCCTCAGAAAGTTACCAAAATGCTCAAGGATTTTGAGGCGAAATGGACTATGGGGACACATATAAAGTATAATATTATATTCAGAACTGGCACCGCCGACGTAGGTACCACTAGTATTACTAGAACTCCTTCCGGCAGCATTGATAGCACTGGCTTCGCTGCAGTCACCGGCACCTTAGCCTCGGACTCCACCGACTCCTCCGTTGTTATTATGTCCACCGAGACCTCAGAGTGGAAGCCCGTTACTCGCTACCTCTAATTCAGACATAGACCAGTATCGGCCTCCCCCCCCCCTGCTCTTCTTGTCTTGTCCATATAGCGGCTTTTGTCCATCACTCCGTCATAGTTGCGCTTCTCCGCGGCTTCAGCCGTGTCCCAATAAGAGTTGATTTTTGCCTTGAGGCTGCTCCAGTTGTGTACTACAAGTGACAACATCAGTTTGCTACACCCCGTTGAGGATTAGACCGCTACCGGGGTAGGTGTTCTCAAAATGATAACGGCAGTTCGCAGCACCAGGTGTATGGAAAGGTGAATAACAATTGAACTATAGGCATAGAGAGGGAATAGCCAGTAGCCACTTCCAAATGTTAATCGTAAAATAAATAATAATTTTTTCTATATTTGATATATGAAGCGGAGTGTCTATTGGCATGGCAGGCAGCAACTTCGCCTATTTGTTGTTTTGATGTGTACCTAAATTATTGTGTCTTAAAATAACTTAAATAATTAAATAAAGATGACTCGAATATTAAATGTTGCCACACGTTGTGTGTGCTGCGCAGTGGCTTTATTTGTAGCGTTCACCGGCTGCAAATATGACGACACAGACCTATGGAACAAGGTGAATAATATAGAAGATAGACTTGAAAACGTGGAGAAACAAGTCGCTTCGATTAACAAAGATATAGAGTCTTTGCGGAAAATAGTTGAAGGCAGTTTTGCTATTGTGAAGGTGGAGGAGACGGAGAATGGTCATACTATCTACTTTTCTGATGGTACAAGCCTCGAAATTAAAAATGGCAAAGATGGTATAGATGCTCCAGTTATTGGTGTAAAGAAGGGCGAGGATGGAAAATATTATTGGACATTGACCTCTGACGGTAAGACAGAATACCTCACTTCTTCAGACGGACAGAAATTACCCGTAACGGCAGATTCTGTTGTCCCAGTTCTGGGCGTTGATGAAGAAGGCTATTGGACGATAAGTTATGATGGAGGAGTTACTTCACAGAGGATAAAGGATGCCCAGGGTAATGATGTCTTGGCCAAGGTCACAAGCGAGGGAGGCGATTCTCTTTTCCGAGGAGTCACGGTTGATGGCAATATTATATACATTGAACTTGCAGATGGATCTGTAGTAAGCGTTCCTCTTCGTGGCGATTTTTACATGCTGATACGAAAGGCTCCTGAGATTTCGACATTTACTTATGGTGAAACCCAAACATACGAAGTTGAAGAGACAGGTGTGTCTCGCGTGATTATAAGCAAACCTGACGGATGGAGAGTTAGGTATGAGAATAAGACACTTTCGATCACTGCTCCTACAGAGGATATGAAGGCCTACGCAGAGTTTAGCGGAACGCTATCACTATTGTATGTAAATGGTGAAGGCCTGTCGGACTGCGTTGAAATGCAGGTAGTAGCTGAGAAAAGTTATACAGGAGAGACAAAACTTAATAATTTCACTATAAATATAACTGCTATCGATGACAAGTCGATAACAGCGACAGTTACTCCTAAAGACGCTTCTGTACGTACTTATGTTGTAGCTTATGATAAGGCTAAATATGATTCCATGACTCAAGAAGCCTTTATTAGTCAGCAGCTCGGGATGTTTAACTATTATCTTCAGGATGGGCTGACTGGATATTTTGAAACGTTGGCGCCAAAAGGTGAAAGAGAATATAAAGGATCTAATTTGAAGGCAGATAATGAGTATTATTTGGCAGTGTTCTCTTTTGAAGAGGATCTAGATGCAAAAGTATGTAAGGCAGTTACTGCTGTGGAGACTGTTCCGTTTAAGACTAAGCATGAGATAGTAATCAATACCGTATATCGTATTGACGTATCCGATGTCACATGGAATAGTGCTCGTTATGTGTGTGTTCCTTCTGATGATAGAGGCTACTTCCATGGCTTTGTTAAGAAGTCTGAATTTGATACCTATGAAAGTGATGATGCGTTCATGAAGTCACGGATAGATGTCTACCGCAATAACTTTAGGGATGAACTTCAAGAAGGTAATGTTACTTGGGGGCAATTGACTTCAACCGGAGTGCAGACTATGCAGGCTGCAAAATACTATCCTGAGACAAAGGCTTCAACTTTGCCTTTGGTCGAGGATACCGAGTATTATGTATATGCTTTTTGCTGTGTAGATGGAGAGGCCGCTTCACCTCTGTCTAAGGTAGAATTCAAGACTGGTAAGTTTAAGGCATCAAAAACGTGTGAGTTCAAGATTGAAAGTGTGGTTACACGCCAAGATGTAGTTATTACAGTAACACCTTCTGCTTCAGATGTAACATATCTGGTGGCCGTGGACGAACGCAATTATTTTGATGATTTTGATAATCCGCTTCAGTATGCTGTTGATGATTTGACTTGGGTTAAAGTCTTTGCTGAGGATGCCGGCACTACTTTGGAGGCTAAGCTTCTTTCAGGTAAGCAGACTATAGAAAAGAAAAATCTGAAGGGTGCTACCGCATATAAGATTAGTGTTTATGGCTGTACCTCAGACGGGGTTATAACTACATACCCTGTAGTGGCGGAGTTCCTTACCAAGGGAACTATAGACAAACCTACAGAATAAGCGTTAAATTATAATATTTATCTTTGAGGGGGTTGGACTAATCTTTTAGTCCGGCCCTTTTTGTTAATTGCAGATTATATCCATTGCCTGGTTGCATTTACTTATTTAGAGCTATCTTTGCTACGCAGATGTGATAACATTTATTTGCGACACCAGCTGTATGGAAAAGATGAATAAAATGAAGATAGTGTATCTTGATGCCGCCACAATGGGCGATAGTTCGCTTGCCCCTGTAGAGGCTTTGGGCGAGCTTGTATGTTGGGACAACTCTTCACACGAGGAGGCTCTTGTCCGTGTCGGAGATTGTGATGTTCTTATTGTCAATAAAATAAAGGTCGACAAGGCTCTTCTTGATGCGGCTCCGAAGTTGCGTCTCGTATGTGAGGCTGCAACGGGTATCAACAATATAGATGTTGACGAGTGTTCGGCACGAGGGATCATTGTGAGGAATGTGGCCGGATATTCGACGTATTCTGTAGTGCAGGCTACCTTCGGGCATATACTATCGCTACTCGGCAACATGCCCTATTTCGACAATGCTGTAAAGTCGGGCAGATATTCCTCCAGTGGTCTCTTTACGGATGTAAGCCGTCCGTTTACAGAGATCCACGGCAAGCGTCTCGGCATCATAGGCATGGGCAATATAGGCAGTCACGTGGCTTTGGTTGCCAAGGCATTTGGAATGGAGGTCTCATACTATTCCACTTCAGGTACCGGACACTGCCATGACTACCCATCAGTGGCTCTCGATACTCTGATGCGTGAATCTGACGTGATATCAATTCATGCTCCATACAATGAAAGGACCGCTGGACTTATTGGCTACAATGAACTTGCGATGATGAAGCCGACGGCAATCATAGTAAATATGGGAAGGGGAGGCATAGTGGATGAGGCGGCTTTGGCCAAGGCCGTAGATGAAGGCCGTATAAGAGGTGCTGCTCTGGATGTCTATGCGGTAGAGCCTCTTCCTTCAGACAGTCCGTTGCTTCATACACGGCATCCAGAAAGGCTCTCACTTTCTCCACACACTGCATGGGCAAGCGAGGAGGCACGCGCAAGGCTTATTTCCATGCTTGCAGACAATATCGCCAAAGGCTGGTAACGCGCTTGTTCGCACAGAATCGAGCCTTTTGTCTACGCCAATAGGTCTCTATGTCATCCGGCCTCCTCTATGTCATCCAGTCTCTCTGTCATCTATCCTCTACGCCTTATGGTAGAAGACTATTATTTGTGGTATATCCAGGCCGGATATTCGAGCTTGTATTCGAGAGATTCTATTGTGGAGGCTCTCGATGCTATATAGGAGGTAGGCCGATCTGGGTGACGTTTGAGAGGAGAGGGCAGGCAGGCGGCTACAAGGCAGGCTTCATGTCGTGTGACTGAGTTTGCATGTCTGCCGAAATATACCAATGATGCCGCCTCTACTCCATATATGCCTTTTCCAGTCTCGGCTACATTGAGATACACTTCCATGATCCTCTCCTTGCCCCAAATCAGTTCTATCAGTACAGTGAAATATGCCTCTATCCCTTTCCGAATGAAGGAACGTGAAGGGAGAAGAAAGACATTCTTGGCTGTCTGTTGTGATATAGTGCTTGCTCCCCTTAGTCTCCGACCTTTCTTGTGTGCATCGATTGCCTGGTCTATCTGCTGCCAGTCGAAGCCGTTGTGTGTACAGAATAGGTTATCTTCGCTTGCTATGACGGCTCTTGCCCACTCTGGAGAGATGTCTCTGTATGGCGTCCAGTATTTTCTTGAGTCAAATGTTTTGTCTCCGTAGAACTGGATTGAGCGCATGACCATCAGCGGAGTTACATAGACCGGTATCCATTTCAGGGCGACCACCCACAGTAACGACAATAGCACCAAGCCTATAGGAATCTTTACGAGAATCATCTTCATCAGACGTTTCACAAAGCCTTTCTTTTTTCGGATTGTCCCTGTTTTGTGACGAGTAAGCATATCTACAAATGTAGCAAATAATCTCCCTTTATAGACTGAGCAGGGCGGTATTTTCTTCCTGGGCATAAAAAAGCATGGCCATGATTTTCACCACAGCCATGCCTGTTATTTTTAAGTCTGAAGTCCTTTTGAGTGTTGACTTGGGATCTTATTTGCCTGCGAGTCTCTTGTATGAGTCAAGACGGATCTTTGCATATTCCTCTGTCTTCTGAAGGAGCTCTGCTGCCCTGTCAGGGAAGAGTTTGTACAAGGAGGCGAATCGTACCTCACCCTTGAGGAAGTCCTGGAACTTGCTCCAGTCCGGCTCACGGCTGTCGAGAGAGAACGGATTCTTGTCTGTGCCTTCGAGAGTCGGATTGAACCTATACAGATGCCAATAGCCGCACTCTACAGCGAGCTTCTCCTCTTTCTGGCTGAGGCCCATGCCGGCCTTGAGTCCATGGTTGATACAAGGAGAATATGCTATGATAAGTGATGGTCCGTCATAGGCCTCGGCTTCCTTGATGGCGTTGAGGTACTGTACTGGGCTTGCGCCCATTGCAACCTGAGCTACATAGACGTAGCCATAGCTCATGGCCATCATTCCGAGATCTTTCTTGCGGATCTTCTTGCCACTTGCAGCGAACTTGGCGATCGCACCTGCAGGGGTTGCCTTTGAAGACTGGCCACCAGTGTTGGAATATACCTCGGTATCGAGTACGAGTACATTCACATTCTCGCCAGAAGCAAGAACCTGATCGAGTCCACCGTATCCGATATCGTATGCCCAACCGTCACCACCGAATATCCATTGGCTTCTTGCCGGGAGGAATTTCTTGTATTCAAGAAGCTTCTTGCAGTGAGGGCAGTCGCTTGCCTCCATTAGAGGTACAAGCTTGTCGGTGACCTCGCGTGTGATAGCAGGATTGTTCCTGTTTTCGAGCCACTGTCTGAAGAGAACTTTTATCTCGTCGGAAGCCTTGTCGCAGTCAAGACCCTGAGTCATGACATCGGCAACAGTCTCCCTTGCGCGGTCAGATCCTAGTTTCATACCAAGACCGAACTCGGCATTGTCTTCGAACAGAGAGTTCTGCCATGCCGGACCGTGACCCTGTGCATTCGTGCAATAAGGTGAAGCAGGGAAAGATGCACCGTAGATTGAAGAACATCCAGTTGCATTCGCGATCATCATGCGATCACCGAAGAGCTGTGTGATATTCTTGATGTAAGGTGTCTCACCGCAGCCTGCGCATGCTCCGGAGAATTCAAACAGAGGCTGGGAGAACTGTGAGTTCTTGACGCTCTGCATCTTGTTGAGTACGGTATCCTTGTATCCGATCTTGCTGTTGAGGTAGTCGAAACTTGCCTGCTCACCCTGCTGATCAAGAGCAGATACCATGACAAGAGCTTTCTCTTTGGCCGGGCAGACATCGGCACAGTTGCCGCAGCCTGTACAGTCATCAACGGATATTGAGATGGCGAACTTGTAGTCCTTGAGGACAGCCTTGCCCTGAGCTCTTTTGATTGTCTCGGGAGCTGCCTGAGACTCTTCCTCTGTAAGGATGAAAGGACGTATTGCGGCGTGAGGGCAGACAAATGAACAGGTGTTACACTGTATACAGTTGTTAGGATTCCATTCAGGAACGAAGACTGCAACTCCACGTTTCTCATATGCAGCAGTACCTGAAGGCATTGTGCCGTCTGCATAAGGAAGGAATGAACTTACGGGGAGGGTGTCTCCAGCCTGTGAATTCACTACATCAGCAATCTCCTTGACAAATTCAGGAGCGAGACGGTCTTTGTTCGGATTGACGAATTTGGCGGTGATCTGTGCCCACTCTGCTGGAACTTCAACCTGCTCGTACTCACCGCCGCGGTCAACTGCAGCAAAGTTCATGTTTACGACATTCTCGCCTTTCTTGCCATAACTCTTTACGATAGCGTCCTTCATGTACTTCACTGCATCCTCGTAAGGGATTATGCCTGTGATCTTGAAGAATGCGGACTGGAGGATGGTGTTGGTCCTTCCACCGAGGCCGATCTCGGATGCGATCTTAGTGGCGTCTATGATGTAGAAGCGGATGTGCTTCTTGGCGAGAGTCGCCTTCACGAAGTCAGGAAGCCTCTTTACAGTCTCTTCTGCATTCCAAAGGCTGTTGAGAAGGAATGTGCCGCCGTCCTTTATGCCTTTGAGTACATCATATTTCTTAAGGTAAGAAGGTACGTGGCAGGCTACAAAGTCAGGAGTAGAGACAAGGTAAGGGGCCTTGATAGGGGAGTCACCGAATCTGAGGTGAGAGCAGGTGTATCCGCCGGATTTCTTTGAATCGTAGTCGAAATATCCCTGGCAATATTTGTCGGTATGGTTACCGATGATCTTGATGGTGTTCTTGTTGGCACCTACGGTACCGTCAGAACCGAGGCCGTAGAACTTGCACTCTGCAGTGCCAGGCTTTACGATAGATACCTCTTTCTTGACAGGAAGTGACTTGAATGTGACATCATCAACGATACCGATGGTAAATCCGTTCTTGGGCTCGTTCAGTTCGAGATTGTCGAATACCGCAACGATCTGGGCAGGAGACGTGTCCTTTGACGAAAGACCATAGCGCCCGCCTACTATGAGAGGCTGCTGGTTCTTTCCCTGGAACATGGCCTTTACATCAAGATAGAGAGGCTCTCCGAGTGATCCTGGCTCCTTTGTTCTGTCGAGGACAGCGATCTTCTTCACGCTCTTCGGAAGCACCTTAAAGAAATATTTCTCTGAGAACGGCCTGTAGAGGTGTACGGAAATTACACCATATTTGCGGCCACGACTTTCGAGATAGTCGATGGTCTCGCGAATGGTCTCTGTGACAGAACCCATTGCAACGATAATCTCCTCTGCATCTGGAGCTCCGTAATACTCGAATGGACGGTATTCACGGCCTGTAAGCTCGCCGATCTCACCCATATAACGGGCTACTACATCAGGAACAGCGTCATAGAACTGATTCCTTGACTCTACTGCCTGGAAATAAACGTCACCGTTCTGGGCAGTACCCCTTGTTACAGGAGACTCCGGATTGAGGGCTCTCTCTCTGAATTTCTCCAGGGACTTGGTGCTGACCAGGCTGCGAAGATCATCCTCATCGATTGCCTCTATCTTCTGGATCTCATGTGAAGTACGGAATCCGTCGAAGAAATGCAGGAAAGGAATGCTTGACTTGATGGCTGAAAGATGTGCCACTGCAGCAAGATCCTGAGCTTCCTGTACAGAACCTGAAGCAAGCATCGCGAAACCGGTCTGGCGACACGCCATCACGTCTTGATGGTCACCGAAGATGGACAGCGCATGCGAAGCCAAGGCCCTTGCGGATACGTGGAACACTGCAGGCAGCATCTCGCCAGCGATCTTGTACATGTTAGGGATCATAAGGAGCAATCCCTGTGAAGCCGTATATGTAGTAGTGAGGACGCCGGCCTGAAGTGAACCGTGAACTGCACCGGCAGCACCACCTTCGCTCTGCATCTCAGTTACCTTCACTGTCTCACCCCACAGGTTCTTCTTGCCGTGAGCAGCCCATTCGTCGATATTTTCGGCCATGGTCGAAGAAGGGGTGATGGGGTATATTGCCGCATGCTCGCTGAAAAGATAAGCGATCTGTGATGCGGCGAAATTACCATCACAAGTGATAAATTTCTTTTCTTTTGCCATAGTAGTTATGATTATGTTGTTTTGCCGTGTTAGTGAACCCCTATAGGGTCTCGATGCCCTCTACTTCCACGATGGATCCTGCTATCCTCTTGACGAGTCCCTGAAGCACCTTGCCTGGACCGATCTCAAGGAAGTAGTCAGCTCCGTCTGCAAGCATGTTCTTGACCGATTGTGTCCATCTTACTGGAGAAGTCAGTTGGAGTAGGAGGTTGTCCTTTATGACGATGGGATCCTGTGTCGGCTGTCCTGTTACATTTTGGTAGATTGGGCAGATAGGGCTGTGTATCTCGGTAGCTTTGATGGCTTCAGCAAGCTCTACCCTTGCAGGCTCCATAAGAGGAGAGTGGAATGCTCCGCTCACCGCAAGCGGCAACGCTCTCTTGGCTCCTTCAGCCTTTGCCTTATCACAGGCCTCTGCGACAGAATCCTTCTCTCCTGAGATGACTACCTGACCATCGCAGTTGTAGTTTGCAGGTATGACTAGACCGCTGCATGACTTGCAGATAGCCTCGACTTGCTCGTTGGTAAGTCCTATAATCGCAGCCATCGATCCGGATACGGTCTCGCAGCATTTCTGCATAGCTTGGGCTCTTATCGCAACAAGCCTTAAAGCCTGCTCGAAGTCGATTGCATGAGCAGCGGCCAATGCGGAGAACTCTCCAAGAGAATGGCCTGCCACCATCGACGGATCCGCGTCAGGCATGCAGGCTGCAAGTATGGTTGAATGCAGGAAAATGGCCGGTTGTGTCACCTTAGTGGCTTTCAGCGCCTCGGGTGTACCGTCAAACATTATATCCGTAATCCTGAATCCGAGTATTTCATTGGCCTTCTCGAACATGTCCTTGGCTTTGAGGCTCTTCTCATATACCTCTTTCGCCATACCTGGGAACTGAGAACCCTGACCTGGAAATACGTAAGCTTTCTTCATCTCTTATTTTATCTGTATAAAATTATAACTTGTCAGCAACAAAAGTAGGATATAAAAGGCAAATATCATACCCTACTTTGAGTATGTATAAAATACCACTCGTAACATGGCAAAATTAAACAAATTCCATGTAAAACACGAAAAATTTGTTAACTTTGTAGGTACACAAAATGCCTCCATAGTCTAATGGATAGGATTTCAGATTCCGGTTCTGACGGTTTGGGTTCGAATCCCGATGGGGGTACTGAGAGGAAATTCCTCATAATATTGAAATTCAGAGATTTATACTGAATATCAATGAGTTAAGGCACTTAAAATCATAATTAAATTTATGGTCTTAAGTGCCTTTTTTCATTATTTCTCTGAAAAACCGTCCCCTTTTTATACCTTTGTGGCATGAGAGCGAGCATAAATTTTTATCTGAAGAACCCGAACGCGGAAACTTCGCCCGTAATACTCGTAATAAGAGCTGGCGAGTCAACCCCAAACAGGGATGACGACGTATAAGTTTGCTAACACTCATTAGGTGTGAATTCTCTGACACTACTTGATTTGGCATATCAATAACTCTAGAATTATAATTTTCATGAATTCAAAATCTATAATTAGCGCCCTTTGTGTCGCTCTTGCATCTGCAATCAATCCGGCAATAGGGAAGCAGACCTCCAACAGAATCACGCCTCCAGCGTACCCGCTAGTGACAATCGATCCTTACACCAGCATCTGGTCAAACACGGACAACCTCTATGAAGGTGCCACAATCCACTGGACGGGAAGGGAATTCCCTCTGGTCGGCGCAGTCAAAGTGGATGGCGTAAGCTATCGTTTCATGGGAGTCGAGGATGAGGATCTTACAAGCATTGTCAACACTGCTGATAATGGCAAGTGGGATTGTACCTACACTATGCAAAGGCCGGCTGATGATTGGATGAACCCTACTTTCGATGACTCTTCATGGAAGAAAGGACAAGGATGTTTCGGGACAGGAAATGAAAAGTCAGCCGGTACTTTCTGGCAAGGAGGAAATGTCTGGGTAAGAAGAACGGTGGATGTTCCGGAAATAGGCAAGGATGAGACTTTATATCTTATATTTAGTAACGATGACAACGCCACGTTCTACATCAATGGAGTTAAGGTGTTCTCCGCCAACAGAGTGACTCGCAACGTCTATGTGGAATTAGATGCAGCGGCCACAGCTGCTCTAAAGCCCGGTAAAAACGTGATCTCCGCCACTTGTGAGGACGTCGGTGGGTTGTCGCTCTTAGACTTCGGACTTGCCATTAAAAAGTGTGTAGATAAGTTTGATACTGCTAGGCAGATCTCCGCTGATGTTCAGGCCACACAGACCCACTACAACTTCGTCTGCGGCCCTATAGACTTACAGGTGACATTCACCGCTCCACTTCTGCTGAATGACCTCGAACTTCTGAGTCGTCCGGTCAACTACATTTCCTACAAGGCGTCTTCCAATGACGGAAAGAAGCATGATGTGTCAATCTATTTCGAGTCATCACCACTCATTGCTCTCGATTCCCCGTTCCAGGACAGCGAGAGCGAGGTTGTCAATAGTGGTGACATGGTCTATGTGAAATCTGGAAGCGTAAGTCAGGAAATTCTTCAGAAGAAAGGTGATGACAGGCGCATAGATTGGGGCTATTTCTATATGGCCGGGAATAACAATTCCACCGTGGCCGGTGTGGGCAGGCCCTCTGCTCTCAGAAACTGCTTCGTCCAAGGTGGCGATGTCAATGCTGTCGGGTCAAAAGGAGCGAACGATTCAGCACGCATGGCGCTTGTCCAGGACCTCGGAAAGGTCAAGAAAGCGGATGGATATGTCCTCATCGGCTATGATGATATCTATTCCATCCAGTACTTTCACCAGAATCTCCGTCCTTATTGGAACAAGAAAGGAGACAAGAGCATATTCGATGCCTTCAACTCAGCCGCCAAGGAATATTCCACTTTGATTAAGAGGTGCGACAATTTCGACAGAAAACTAATGCTTGACGCGGAGAAATCCGGAGGAAGGGAATATGCCGAACTCTGCGCCCTCGCCTATCGCCAGGCTATTCACGCTCATAAGTTGGTTGAGGCGCCTAACGGTGATATTCTTTGGCTCTCCAAAGAGAACAATAGCAACGGCTCCATCGGCACTGTTGACGTCTCATATCCATCCGCCCCGTTATTCCTTCTGTATAATCCCAAACTCACCGAGAGCCTCATAAACCACATCTTTTATTATGCCGAAAGTGGCAGATGGACAAAACCATTCCCTGCTCATGACGTGGGTACTTACCCTATCGCCAACGGGGAGACCTACATCGGAGAAATGCCTGTGGAGGAATCCGGGAACATGCTCATCCTCACCGCTGCGGTGTGCCACTACGAAAAGGATGTCTCCTACGCAGCAAAGCACTGGGACTTGCTTACCAAATGGACAGAATACCTTGTAAAATTTGGGCTTGATCCAAATAATCAACTCTGTACAGATGACTTTGCCGGTCATTCCGCCCACAACGCCAATCTCTCCATCAAGGGTATCCTCGGCATCGCATCCTACGGCTATCTGGCAGAGATGCTTGGCAAGGAGGATATTGCTGAAAAGTACACAAATATAGCAAGGTCATTCGCCAAGAAATGGATGGAAATGGCTGATGACGGGGATCATTACCGCCTGACATTCGACAAGCCTGGGACATGGAGTCAGAAGTACAATCTGGTATGGGATAAGCTTCTCGGACTGGAAATCTTCCCGAAAGAAGTAACCGAAAAGGAACTTGCCTACTATCATAAGGTGCAGAACACATGGGGACTCCCTCTCGATTCAAGAGCAACCTACACCAAGACGGATTGGATCATGTGGACAGCTACATTGTCGGACAATATGGAGGAATTCCAGTCATTTGTGACACCGGTGTGGAAATTTATGGATGAAACCGAGGATAGGGTGCCTATGTCAGACTGGGTGTTCACGGACAAGCTTGAGCACAAAGGCTTCAAAGCACGTTCCGTTGTAGGAGGGTACTTCATAAAGATGCTTGAGAGTCTGAAATGATGTCAATCAAGATAATAATATCTGAACTAAGATCGCTGTGAGAGGCATAACATTGCACTGGAGCTTCCTTGTGGAGTCTTGATATGGTGAGAGAGTACGAGTTGTGGACAAAGCGCCGTATTGTCGAACCTTATCCGAGGAAAATAAGATATAACCGTATATGAAGAAAACACATTTGTTGTTACTTGTAATGTCTGCACTGGCCGTAAGTTGCGGTCAGTACAGACATTTTGCCAATCCGGTGATAGGACAGGATTGGCCTGATCCTACCGCTATTTATAATCCGGATGACGGGTATTACTACACCATTGCCACAGGAGTCAATAGGACTTTTTTGCGCAGCCTTGACCTTTGCGAATGGGACAATACTGCAATCCATCCTTTCGATGACAAGACGGTAGAAGCACTGATAGAACTCGGGCCGGATGTCTGGGCACCACAATTCGCTGAGATTGACGGCAAATACCTCATCTATGTCACCGCCAGAAGCAGTGCCGAAGATTCTAGGATAGTGGTCTTGTCTTCTCCTACGGTCACAGGACCTTACAAGCTCGAAAACGTAATCACCGACTCAAAGACAACAGGCATAAAGGACACGATTGATCCTTTCGTATTCGTGGACGACGAGACAGGCAAAGTATGGATGACGTTCGGCAGTATTGGCGGTATTCATCTAGTGGAACTCTCCAAGGACGGGCTCTCCTTGGCCGAAGGTGCTGTATATAAGCACATCGCAGGTCAAGATATTGACAAGGACAACATCCGCCTTACTGTCTTCGAGGGTAGCTATGTCTATAAAAGAGACGGTTGGTGGTATCTTTTCGCTAGTGCAGGACGCTACAATGACTATTCTTACGCAATTGTTGTCGGAAGAAGCCGAAACGTAGAAGGGCCTTTCCTCACGAAGGATGGCAAGAATATGTCCGACGGTTTTGGGACAGCGATTCTGACATCCAGCCCTTACGACCGATTTTATGGCCCCGGACACAACGGAGAGATATTCACAGACAAGAATGGTGACACGTTCATCATCTACCACGTGCACGTTGGCGACTATTCTACCGAGCGCACTATGAAAAGCCATAATGTGAGGTTTACCAATCTTCAGAGAATCTATTGGGACAAGGATGGATGGCCGTACTTCGACCGCGACGAGATCTCCGGAGGAAAGATAAGAATCAAATAATATTCCGGCGAGGCTTCAATACGAAAAAAGCAGATACATCTCTGTAACTGCTTTTTAAAGTGGGAGCAGAGGGAGTCGAACCCCCGACCCTCTGCTTGTAAGGCAGACGCTCTGAACCAACTGAGCTATGCTCCCGAACAGGACTGCAAATATAAGTCTATTTCCCAGACTAGCAAAATTAAATGCATTTTTTGCGATAATTTTAGTTGCAATTTTTGCTGATTGTCGTTTGTCGTTTGTCGATTGTCGTTTGCTGATTGTCGTTTGTCGTTTGTCGATTGTCGATTGTCGATTGTCGTTTGTCGATTGTCGATTGTCGATTGTTGTTTTTGTCGTACGCGGCTCTTCTGTCTCTTAGCCCTGCTTCTGAGTCTTCGTTTTGACTTATCAGCAACCCGGACGTTCGGCTATTTGTGTATATTAGACAAGTAATCTACCTCCTACTGTGGCAGTTAGTACTACGAGGGAAGGAGATGTTAGGAAGGCATTTCCATAGCACTGTGAGACAATGACGGAAATGAGCGGCCGACATTTTGGGATGGAGTAGGAACTCTCTGACAATAGGCCATTTGTCCTTGTATCCAGCCTTGATCATCCGCCTGACAAAGATGTTGAAATTCTTCTCGTCAAGTCGCTCTATTTCCCTTTTGTCTATCTTGACGTCCTCAGTAACAAAAGGAAGAAGCTCTTTCCATACTGTCTTGTGCATCTTGATGGTATCCCTGTACCAGGCCGAATTCATAGTTCCACCTGAATAATGCTCCACCATGACAAGTGGGGTGCAGCAAACGTAGTTCCTGTATTTTCTCTCGGCTGCAATCCTTAGGGAGAAGTCGATGTCATAGCAGTGAAATCCTTTGAGATTTACATCATCGAAGCGGTATTCCTGCCATACGTCCCGCCTGACAAACATTGCAAGCCCGTCCAATACACATACCTCATCGAAATCCTTGTCAGCAGGTACGTTTGCACTCTCCAATATAAGAGAGTTGCCACGTAACTGATACAGAAGGGTACACGTATATTCGTAGATCTGATACCAGCCGGAATAGCTTCTTAGCTTTATCTTGCTCCCTGCAAAACCGATCACTCCGCAGTCCGGCTCTGCGAGCTTCTTCTCTATAATATTTCCCCAACCGGCAGTATGGAAAATAACGTCCTCGTGAATGAAAAGCAGGTATGGAAACTTTGCTTTGCCTGCACCGCGGTTGTAGACCTCAGTGATTGACCCGTGCAACTCATTATTGTCGATCGCGATGATCTCATATTCGCATCGTCCGACTGTTGCGGAGATATTTTCTTTTATTCTTGCAAGCCTCTCGGCCGATATGGAGCAAATGACAATTGACAGCATGTACTTCTCTATTTGTCCTTAATAAATGTCATTTACTGGTATTCATTGCATTCTAAACGCATCTTTCTGCGCGCATCCTGTCCATATTTGGAAAAATCTTGGAAAGAGTCTTGTTGACTCTCCATACGTGATATGCAAGCCTTGGATGGCGGCATTTGCCTGACAGCAGGGTCATCAGCCGGTCGCGAGTTGCAGTATTTATCTTCCTGTTCCTGAAGAGTTTGTAATAATGTCCGTGGCAGATGACCTTGTCCAGGCACGGAACTCCAACAGTGTCTTCAAGCTCAGATGTGAGCCCAAAGCTTTCCCTCATGCATGCCTCGAAAGCTGTATCAGAGAGCAAGGAATTAACAGTCACACTGTCCGAATGTTTCCTGAAGCGATTGAGCTTGCGGTAGATCTCGATCACGTCGCCCTGCTGCGCGATTCTTGTCCAGAAACGCCAATCTCCGCAATATCTTGACGCTGCCCATTCTGTGTCGGAGACCTTCAGATATGCTGACCTGCGGAAAAGCACACCGCTTGCATTATAGACATAGTTGTACCAGTATAGGTTTCTCCGGACATAGTCATTGCTATGGAATACTTTGTATCCGTCAGGGTTGGATTTCTGCCTTGCTGTCCATGAATCCATGTCCGCGTCGGTCTCTTTCCCGTTTTTGTCGATTATGACAGAGCCGGTAAATGCCATGGACGCGGACGGATATTTCTCTAAAAGTTCAAGAGTGGATTCTATGAATTTACTGTCGGCAAGGTCGTCTGCCTCAGCGATCCAGATGTATTCTCCTTTGGCCATATCCAGCCCCTTCTTCCATTGTCTGAAGGGACTTCCTGAATTCTTCTCATTCCTTATGATCTCCCTGATTCTCAGGTCAGCGGAGCGGCATTCTTCCATTACGGAGACGCTGTTGTCGGAGGAAGCGTCATCCAATAGGATAATCTCCATGTTCTGGTATGTCTGCTCCAGCACTGAGGAGAGCCTTTCGTGGAGATACTTGGCGTAATTGTAATTCGGGATTATTACGCTTACAAGTGGTGAGTCTTGCAAATTATTCATACATTTCGGATGTGCTACGGGGCCATTACAGTCTTCTCTTCTTTCTTCAGGCAGTCCCGAAGCACCTCAAGGTAGCCCCTTCCGTACTGCAGGTCCGGCTCAAGATAGTTGCCTTCGCCCCATTCATTCCAAGATTTAATGAAAGCTATGCGATGTTCGGGAGCTTTGTCCTTTATGGTACAGAGCACTTTCTGAAGATGGATTCTGAATTTCTCCGGAGTAGAGTTCTGCAGCACGAGGGCATTTCTACCGCTACGTGGGGAATGATCCCAATTGGGGATAATGGTGGGGAATACATTTTCATCTGCGCATAGCCGACTTAGGAAAGTGGCGGAAGCTCTTCCGTAGTCCACAATATACGGAACCTTGAAGAGGTTGTGGCGCATGGTTGCAATCATGTAGTGGTAAGGCTTCTCGAACTTGTATCTGAAGAGCCCGACTTCGTTGAATGCATCAAATCCCATGGCTTTCAGTTCATTCATATCTGAACTGAGGAAATACGTATGTGCTATGAAATATATGCCTGGCAGTCCGTTTTCTGCCGCAAGCTTTCTCCAAACCCTCATCATGTGGTTTATCTGCTCTCGGTTGTCAAACGGCTGGTATATCATGAACAGGGGCTTCCCGTCAACCTTTATGTATCTTGGGTCTCGGAATGCTTTCAGCACGAGATTGAAATGGGCTTTGTAGTCTTCTTCTCCGGGATATTCCTGAGTTATGAGCACATCTTTGCCTTTCACGCCATGATAGAAGCCTCGCCAAGATTCGTTGGCCCATGCTAGGCAGAAAGGAAAATCGGGCTTTCCGGACTCGAGCACTTCGTCAAAAGGCCTTTCAAGCAGCCTCTTCCCGTTGCCGAACCAGTAATGCCAGTAGCAGAATCCTTCTATGCCGTATTGTCTTGCCATCTCAGCCTGAGCCTCTCTTGTCTCAGGTACTCGTAGGTCATAAAAGCCGAGATCAGCTGGCAAATGCGGCTGGAAATGTCCGTGGAACAAGGGCTTGGCTTTCGCTGTATTGGTCCATTCGGTAAAGCCTGGGCTCCACCATCGGTCATTTTCTGGTATCGGGTGGAACTGTGGCAAATAAAAAGCTATGACTCTCGCATTGCTCATCTGATTAGTATAGTTTGCGTTTTCTTTTGAATTTGAAAAGACCTTCTATCTTGAGTTTCCAGTAGTACAGGAGTGGATTGCGTGTAAGAAGAAGGAGTCTTCTGTAGTTGCGCTTGTTAAGAGATGATGGGTCGAAGGGAAAGTATCGGGCTGTGATGTCTGCAATCATCTTAGTGGCCCTGAGCCCATCTGATACTTTGGCATCGCTTCTTGCAATATGCTTTGCCTCCCTTATTGCTGTCTCTGCAAATTTGTTCTTAAGCATCTTGTCGGCTGAAGGAAGAAGCTTATGTCCTATGACATAGTCATATCGCGCTCTTTCAACTTCAAAGAATGCAAGGCACTTGTGCAGAGGCATGCTGTGGTCGATGCTTTGGCTTCTCTGCACATAATGATAGCCTATGATCGGGCATACGGCAACAGTCTCGGCAAGTGCAAACCATTTATGCATGGTAAAGTAGTCTTCATACAGTCGGCCTACAGGCATTGGATCTTTCATAATTTCCTTTCGATAGATCTTGTTCCATACCATGCTTTTGATGACTTTGTCTTGAAGCAGTAGCATCAGAGCCTCGTCTCGTGTATAGATCTTTTCTTCTGGATATTCGAAAGTCTCTTTGCTGTTGTCCGCATAGTCCTTCTCGAATCCGCATATCGTAATATCAGCACCTGTGCGTACTGCAGTGTCTACGAGCCTCTCGAACATGAACGGTTCTACGTAGTCATCACTGTCTACATATCCTATAAATTTCCCTCGTGCTGTCCCGAAGGCAATGTTACGGCTGTCGCTTAGACCCGAGTTGGCCTTGTGGATAAGTCTGATACGTGGCTCTTTTTCTGCATATTCATCGCATATGGACGGGCAACTGTCAGTAGAGCCGTCGTCCATGAGCAGTATCTCCCAGTCCTGAAAACTCTGGTCGATGATTGAGTCAAGGCATCGTCTCAGATAGTTTTCTACATTATAGACAGAGACTATGATGCTCAATGTCGGTGATATCATAGATTCTATACGGTTGTTGTGCCACAATAACCCCTTGCCGCATCCTCATTATGGGGCTCAGGAAAATATACAAAAAAAGGGAAAGCTAGATACATCGCACCGCTACAACCTCCTACCCTTGCTGCCTTCCGGCCCTGGGGGAATTTAGAGGGAGCTGGTCGTGTATGACTTTCCCAGAGCAAATGTACAAATTATTTCTTGACTTGCAATGCTTTTGACAAAATTAGCGCAGTAACCATGCTGGGGTTTTCGTGAAGAATATGCCTCAAAAAACAGATAATGAAATTCAAACAATTTCTTATAATGAAATAAATCTAAACTGCTTCTAAATTTATACGGTTTCTAAGTTGTTGAAAATGAATGGTAGAAGATCGTCCACTTTCTTGAATTTCAGGATCTCTCCTGTGCTGTAGAGAATGATGCTCATGTCTTGACCGCTGAGCTTCTGGTATTCGGCCATGACTTGTCTACATGCACCGCAAGGAGCTGTCACAGTGTCGCTTAGTGCTCCTTTGTAGAAGCTGGCGATGGCTATTGACTTCATTGAAAGCTCTGGGTGAGAGGCATGTGCTGCAAACATTGCAGTCCTCTCGGCACACAGTCCTGAGGGAGAGGCCGCATTCTCCTGGTTGGCTCCGCTGGCGATGCTTCCGTCCGACAGTCTCACAGCTGCCCCGACTTTAAATCTGGAATATGGAGAATATGAGCCGTCTATGGCCTTTATCGCTGCCTCACAAAGTTCTCTGTCAGCTGCTGCAAGATCTTCCATTCCCGAGAATCTTTCGTATTCTATCTGTATTATTTTCTTTTCCATGACAGTGTCGTTGATGCGTCAACTCGCAATTTAGGAAAAATTTCGTTCCGTTGCGCAAGATCCCAATATATACGGGATCATAATATGAGAATCGGAGTCTGCTGACGCTTATGATTGCGGCATTAGTATATGCTTTTTCTGTATCTTTGTGCAAATTTATAAGGATATGACAGCATTGTCAGATGACAAGAGTAGGATAAAGGTGTGTGTCGGGCTTTCGGGCGGTGTGGACTCGAGTGTTGCGGCGTATCTGCTGAAGCAGGAAGGCTACGACGTCTTTGCTATGTTCATGCAGAACTGGCATGATACCGAAGGTACACTGCACGGAGACTGTGAATGGGAAGAGGATCGCTTCGTTGCTGAGATGGTTGCCAGGAAGATAGGTATACCTTTCTATTTCATAGACTTGAGCAAGGAGTACCGGAGCAAGGTGGTAGATTATATGTTTGCTGAATATGCTGCCGGGCGTACTCCCAATCCGGATGTGCTTTGTAACCGAGAGATTAAGTTTGCGGCTTTCATGAAGGCTGCCTTGGGGATGGGCGCAGATATGGTGGCTACAGGGCATTACTGTATCAAGGAGCCCGCGAGAGGAGAAGACGGTACACAGGCCGAATATGACGGGAAACCCCTATGGCGTATTCTTGCAGGTACGGATCCGGGCAAAGATCAGAGCTATTTTCTCTGCCAGCTTGATCAGGAGCAACTCTCACGCGCACTTTTCCCCATAGGCAGACTATATAAGAAGGATGTGCGCTGCATTGCTGCTGAAGCTGATCTGCCTTCTGCTGAGAAAAAGGATTCCCAGGGGATATGCTTTGTCGGGAAGGTGGATCTTCCTGTCTTCCTGCAGCAGAAACTCAAACCCTCGGAAGGGGATGTCGTTGAGGTCTATGATGCTTATTATGGCGATTCCAAGCAATACAGAGATCGTTGCAGTATCCTTGCATCTCTTCTTGCGGCTGGCAATATCCCCAATCTGATAACTGATTATATCTCGGAAGACAAGTCGAAGCCTTCAAGTCCGGCGATATACGAGGGTGGATGTACGGTGGAGAAGTCGGTGTACGATTATGAAAAGATAGCATCCTGTCCGGATTCGGCTTTGGATATGCTCTCGGAACCAATGGATTACGGGGATCTATGCTTCGAGACTGAGACATACCGTTCCGGCAGACATCACGTTAAGAAAGAGCGATATAAGGACAATCCCTACGGGAAAATAATAGGTCGTCACGATGGAGCACAGTTCTATACGGTCGGCCAGCGCAAAGGTCTCGGAATAGGCGGTCACAGAGACTCTGTCTTTGTCATCGGGACTGATATATTACGCAATATAATATATGTTGGCGAAGGCCATACTCATAAGGGACTGTCACGCTCGTGTCTTAAGGTAAATGCCGGTGACATACACTGGATAAGGCCGGACAAGGCAATGGCTGACGGACAGATCAGAAGATATCGCGTGAGGATAAGGTACAGGCAGCCGCTTCAGGATGCAGTTCTTGTCAAGAGGCCTTCAGGAATGTACATATTGTTTGAGAAGCCACAGCGTGGGATTACTTCAGGACAGTTTGCCGTGTGGTATGATGCCGAAGAGATGCTCGGCTCAGGAGTTATATGGAAATGAGCCACTCAAGGGGTTCGAACCCTCGACCTGCGCATTACGAATGCGCTGCTCTACCAACTGAGCTAAAGTGGCTTGTGTATAGCCTGTTCGTAATCGGAACAGGAGTACAAATATAGTGTCTTTTGAGAATTGTCCCAAATAAATTTGAATTAATGGCTGAAATGAATACCAAAGTGCAGATGATAGATGCTGGTATGAGGCTTGTAAGGTCGTCCAACCCAATAGGTACTGAGATAGGACGTGTGAGGGCTGTGTTGTCTGAGTATGGAAAGGTCTATATGAATGGAGCTTTCGAGCTGTCCCGGCTTCCTGATTCGGCGGGGGATTTCGACCTTTTCGTGGATATGTCTTCTTTCTGGAGGTTCAGATATCTCACCTGTAAGGTGGAAGCCGCATGCGAAGCTCCTGGAGAGGATGGAAAGTATGTCTATGCGATCACACTGCGGCAGGGCGACAAAAGCACAGTTATCAGGGGGATAGTCATGGCTGCTCTCATTTTGTGCTGTCTTGCTGTCATAGTAGCTATCCCGGGATTTATTCCCAAGTTATTTGCTGCTGCCGGTGCCCTTGCTATCTCGTATTGGTGGATTTTGCCTGACTCTTACTCTCGCCGTCAAGTAACGAGGCTGCTGCATGGCGGCCTGCAAGGTAACCTGTAGAAAAAGCGGTCTGGAGGTTGTATCCTCCTGTATCTGCGTCTATGTCGAGAACTTCACCGCATAGGTAAAGCCCTTTGCATTTGCGGGCTTCCATGGTCTTGGGACTTACTTCGTCACTAGCTACGCCACCCGCAGTGATGACGCAGCGCTCGTAGCCCACATAGCCGTCAATTGCTATTTTCCAACATCGTGTCGCCTGTATGAATTGGCCGAGGTCAAAGCTTTCCTTGCCCTTTTGACTTTGTCTGATTATTCCGGTGGTTGTCCTCAAGAAACCGGCTGTCAGTTCCTTAGGCATTAGTTTGCCGCAAAGTACACTGGCGAGAGTCCTTGCTCCACGTCCCTGACTCCGGCTATCGGATAGGATATCTTTCCACAGTCCCGATACGCGCTGTCTATATTCATCTTCGGCGACTCCTGGCTTTAGATCTATCTCAAGGCTGACTTTTCCGCCGTTTGTCATTGTCTTTACCGCTGTCCTGCTGAGTGCGAATCCTATAGGTCCCTCTATGCCTCCGTCTGTGAAATCAATGTCTCCCATAGCCTCCTGCAGGCATTGCTTTCCGCTCATAAGCCTTACTCCGACGTTCTTGAGAGATATTCCGCATAGGAGATGTCCTGTATCTGAGAGAGGTATGCTTCGGTCTATATGCATTCCGTCATTTCCCCTGTCTTGCTTGTATCCAGCAGGGACAAGCGCGGTGAGTGAGGGAAAGCGTGGTTTGAGGCTGAGACCAAGAGTCGAAGCGAAGTCATATCCGTCTCCCGTTGAGCCTGTGGTAGGGTAGGAGAGACCTCCTGTAGCTATGATCACGCGCTTTGCAGAGAGTGTCTGTCCGCCAGGAAGCGTTATCATGAAGATTTCCCCTTCCTTGCTGATTCCCGTGACCTGTCTTCCTGTAAGAATCTCGGCTCCGGCCCTCTTTGCGGCAGAATACAAGGCATCGGCTATATCCATTGACTTGTGTGAGGCTGGGAAGACCCTGTCGCCTCTTTCGGTTATGGATTCCACTCCATTCTTTTTGAAAAATCCGATCACTTTATCTGGAGGGAACTCCATGAAAGCGATTCTAAGCAGATTGGAATTGGCTCGCACATGGGGTGAGAATGCGTTCCAGTCTTTCTCGTTTGTATAATTGCACCTTCCCTTACCAGTAATGATCACTTTCCTGCAGGGACGCGGCATTTTCTCCAATACCGTGACTTGCGGCCTGTTCTCTGAAGATGCTGCGCTGAAAGCCGCCATCATTCCTGACGCTCCGCCACCTATTATGGCTATGTCGGTGTCTGTCATGCTTCTGTCACTCAAATCTGATATCGAAAAATACTGGAGTCTTGTCACCTGTCTTTAGGGAAATGCTCCTGTTGCTGCCTTCTCTTTCGGCAAGATTTATCCGGCTGCTCAACTCTATGACAATGATGTCACCTTTACGAAGGTAGAGTATCTCGGATGCTTCTCGTATGGCGCTGTCAATCAGAGCGATATCTGGCAGGGTTCCTTGCCATATCGTCATACCGTCAGCTGTCAGTGTCATCTCTCCTGAAGGCCCAGTGTATTCGGATAGAGTAATCTCCGGTACGGGAATGTAGGATGTATGGTCAAGGCACGATGCGCAGGCAAAGTCCTCTTCCCTGCCCGTTATCATGTTCTCAGGATATAGAAGAAGCCCGACACCGAGAGTATCGTAGTATCTCCTTACGAAGCTGCTTCCTATGTATTTCCCTGATCTAGATATGGAGACTGTTATAGCAGGAGTACATGTAAGCAGTCTGATATTGTCGGTAGGGAAATAGTCTTCGTTGTTCTTGTCCCTTGTCGTGTCAGGACGTACGAAATATCTTCCTGCGGCATTTCTTACTACGATGTTCACTTTATCTGCCTTGATTGAAAAGATTGGCGAGTTCGTCTAATTTCTCTTTGGTCGGAGGCCTGTTGTCCTTTTCCTTTTTCTCTTCCTTGAAACGCTCCTTGAGCAGCTCGAACTGCCGTTTTGTGTCCAAGGTGAAATCTCCGTTCTGAATCCATGCAAAATAAGACGGCTCCGTCTCGTATACGGATCTGGCTGTCTTGCCTTTGTGTTTGCCGAAGGTTATGACGGCTTCCCCATTGTCACCGGTAACAAGTCTTCCGGCATAGTCTATGGTCTTGGGTCTTCCGGCAAAGGTGGAGAGAAAGCCCACGTCATTCTTGAGTTTCTCTTGATACATGTCAAGCTGTCCTTTCAGCACCTCATATGTCGCGACTGTGTCGGCTTCTGCCGAGTGTGCATTCTCGAAGTCTTTTCCTCCGCAATAGAATCTGTATGCCGCTTTGAGGTTGCGTGGCTCCATGTAGTGGTATATTGTCTGGACATCTATCATCTGCTTGTCGTGAAGGTTGATGTCGAGTTTTATGTTAAGATATTTGCGTGCCCTCTCTATCTCTTCCGCTAGCATCGGGAGATCGAACTTGGTTGAGTTGAATCCGGCCAGGTCACTGTCCTGCAGCCAACTTACTATCTCTTCGGCCTTGTCACTGAATTTAGGACAAGATACAAGATCTTCGTCCTTGATGCCGTTGACTGCACTAGCGCTTGGGTTCATTTTGCGCTGACAGCCACTCTCATAGTCCCATGGCTTTATCCTCCATGTCTTGATTCTTTCCTCTCCGTCTGGCATTATCTTGACGAAGCTGAGTTCGACTATTGAGTCAGTAGCTATATTGAGCCCAGTGCTCTCGATATCGAAGAACACCAAAGGACGCTGAAGATTGAGTTTCATCGCGCTTCTGTTATTTGACCATTATAGGCATTACGATACTGAATACCTTCTCACTCTTGGCATCCTCCTCGGAAGGAAGCAGAAGGGCTGCCCTTCTCTTGTCAGCAAATTTCATCACTACCTCTTCGCATGACATGTTGGACAGCATCTCTATGATATGTGTGGATTTGAAGCCTATTGACAATTCGCTACCGTCATATTGGCAGGCAACTTTCTCGTGGGCGGCAATCTCGAATCCGAGATCCTGGGCTGACACTTCAAGTGAGCCAGGCGTCAGGTCGAATTTTATATGGTTGGATCCTTTCGGGGAACACACCGAGACCCTTCGTACCATGTTGAGAAGCTGAAGTCTGCCTATACGGAGGATATTTGAGTTGTTCTGAGGGATTATAGTCCTGTAGTTGGGGTAGTTACCTACAACGAGACTGCATATTATAGATGTGTCGTCATATCTAAACTCCGCGGTCTTGTCATCGAATCTGATCTCAATGTCGCCTTCCTCCTTGCCTATGACGCCCTTTAGTACGGCAGCATGTCTCTTGTTGAGAATAAACGAGCAAGTCTCGGTGGCCTTGACATCGTCAGCAGTATAACATGTAAGTTTCTGAAGGTCAGAAGCTACCAAGGTGGCGGTATCAGGGGAGATATCGAAAAATATACTGTTCATCAGCGGCCTGTTCTCCTCGTCCGAAGATGCGTATATGGTCTTGCCTATACCGTCGGCGAGAGTCTGTGCCGGGAATGTTATCTTGTTGGCTGCGTCTCCTACACTTTTACATTCTGGATAATCATCGGCATTGAAGTAGGGGAGGGATGATGCACCGTTGTTCCAAGCGCATTCGAACTGGTTGTCGCTTAGAGTGCGTATGGTTATAGGCTGGTCAGGAAGCTCCCTGAGCAGATCATTCATCTGTTTTGGAACGGCCATCTTGCCATCTTCCTCAGTGCTTTGGACCTCAAGTCCAGTCCTCATTGTGATCTCCTTGTCGGAAGCGGTGACTTCAAGTCTACCGTTTTTGAGAACAAACAGATAATTCTCCAAAATTGCCTCTGCTGCCTTGGCCGGGATGGCCTTGGATACGGTCATCATGCCTCTCAGCAGCTCTGAACTGGATATGACAAATTTCATATTATCAAAATGTTATATATACTTATAATAGGTGTAGCCCATTAAAGGCAAAGGTAAGGAAAAATCCATTATCTATGGCATATATTTTGATTTTTCTCCCCCCTGCCGCAGAGGTATATACTGCGGTGTGTACAATGAAAATCATAATGATATGAAAAAGACAATATTTACTGTTCTACTGTCTGCTTTGGTAGCCGGGCTGACAGCTTTTGCGGTTGTAAGGACTGACTCAATAAGTGATGGCTCTAAAGAGAGCACTGTTGGTGCGGAAGGAGGTGCCGCCTTTAGGACTGTCAATCTATCCCAGTCAGACTATCCAGACTTTACTTATGCTGCGGAGTCTGCAGTTGATGCAGTTGTATATGTAAAGGTTACAATAAAATCAAGACAGCAGAGTTACATGGCAGATCCTCTGCTCAAATTCTTCTTCGGAGATCCTTTCTCTGAAGCACCTCAGTCAAGTGAGCGTCAGGCAAGCGGCTCAGGTGTAATCATACGCCCTGACGGCTATATCGTCACCAACAATCATGTGGTGGACGGGGCCAGCAAGGTGGAGGTCACCCTCAATAACAACAAGACATATCCAGCGACTGTAGTTGGCACTGATCCTGCTACAGACGTAGCAATACTTAAAATCGATGCTACCGGTCTGCCGGTTATCCCTTTCGGTGACTCTGACAAATTGCGTCTGGGTCAGTGGGTGATTGCCATAGGAAGCCCGTATGACCTGCGTTCTACCATTACTGCCGGTATTGTAAGTGCAAAAGGCAGGCAGATGGCCCATGACAGGAACGAAGGCTACAAGATAGAGTCTTTCATCCAGACAGATGCAGCTGTTAACCCCGGCAATAGTGGAGGTGCTCTCGTCAATCAGAAAGGTGAGCTTGTCGGAGTGAATACGGCTATCATTTCTCAGACAGGATCATATACTGGATATTCTTTTGCTGTACCTTCAAATATTGTAAAACGAATTGCTGAGGATCTGATCGATTTTGGTAGTGTAAAGAGAGCAATGCTCGGTGTTACAATGCAGCCGATGACTGACGAAAAAGCAAAAGAATTGAAACTTTTCTCGCCAAAAGGTGTATATATAGTGGAAGTTATGAAAGGTGGAGCCGCTGACAAGGCCGGCTTCAAGGAAGGAGACGTACTGATAGCTATGGACTCCACTGAGATAATTTCCCCATCCTCGTTGCAGGAAAAGGTAAGTTCATACCGTCCCGGAGACAAGGCAGTCGCTACAGTTATCCGCGGAGGCGAGAAGAAGACGCTGGAAGTAGTATTCCAGGGTACCGATCTGGCTACAGGAGCCAAGGATATTGACGGGACCACAGCATTCTACGGCGCAAGATTGAGCAAGGCGTCAAAAGAGACGCTTGCCGAGTACGGACTTTCTTCCGGAGTCGTTATAGAGTCTGTAGGACCGGGCAAAATTCAGGATGCTGGAGTCAGTGACGGGTTCATTATTCTCTATGTGAACGACCAACCTGTCAAGAATCCTGAGGATGTCGTTGATATAGCAAAGAAGGCCAAGAGAGCAGTCTACATTGAGGGTATCACTTCATATGGCAAGTCAGCTTACTTCGCTTTCGGCAAAGAAGAGTAAGAATCTTTTGACAAATGAGACAACTTAAAATTACAAAGTCTATTACTAATCGAGAGAGTGCGTCTCTCGATAAGTATCTTCAAGAAATAGGACGTGAGGATTTGGTATCTCCCGAGGAGGAGGTAGAACTCGCGCAAAGGATAAGGAAAGGTGACCAGAAAGCTCTTGAGAAGCTGACTCGCGCCAATCTGAGGTTTGTGGTATCTGTGGCAAAACAGTATCAGAATCAAGGCCTCAGCCTTCCTGACCTTATCAATGAAGGCAATCTCGGCCTTATAAAGGCTGCCGAGAAGTTTGATGAGACGAGAGGATTTAAGTTTATCTCATATGCAGTGTGGTGGATTCGCCAGTCTATTCTGCAGGCTCTTGCAGAGCAGTCTAGGATAGTAAGGCTTCCTCTCAATCAGGTAGGTTCACTTAACAAGATCAACAAAGCTCTTTCCAAATTCGAACAGGAGCATGAACGCCAGCCGTCGAGTGAGGAGTTGTCGGAGATGATAGATGTTCCTAAAGACAAGATCTCGGATACATTGAGAGTTTCTGGCCGTCATGTCTCCGTAGATGCGCCTTTCGTTGAGGGTGAAGATAATAATCTTCTTGATGTCCTGCCCAACGACGATTCTCCCAGTGCAGACAAATCTCTTGTCAATGAGTCTCTGAATGTTGAGATTGAGCGTGCATTGTCGACCCTGTCTTCGAGAGAGAGGGAGATCATCAAGTCATTCTTCGGCATCGGAAGTCAGGAGATGACGCTCGAGGAGATTGGCGAGCGTTTCGGACTTACCCGTGAACGTGTGCGTCAGATCAAGGAGAAAGCCATAAGGAGGCTCAAGAGTCCGTCCAGGAGCAAGCAACTCAAAGCGTATCTCGGTTAATGCAAATGCTGATGACACCAGAACAGTTCTTACAGACAAAGGCAGCAGAGGCCATTAGCAGCCTGTATGCTGCCAAAATAGATCCGGCATCTCTTCAGGTGCAGGTGACTCGGAAAGAATTTGAGGGAGACTACACGCTTGTAGTCTTTCCTTTGCTTAAGATATCTCATTCTTCTCCGGAGAATACCGGGCAAGCAATTGGAAAATATCTTACGGAGAATGTGGCAGAAGTAGCGATGTACAATTGTGTGAAAGGTTTCCTTAACGTGACTTTCTCGTCCTTGTACTGGAATGAACTTTTTGCCTCAATCTCTGCTGACGAATCTTTCGGAACATGGCCTTCCACAGGGAAGAATATAATGGTCGAGTATTCATCACCGAATACCAATAAGCCGCTGCATCTCGGTCATGTGCGCAATGATCTTCTTGGAGATTCTGTCTCAAGGATACTGAAGGCCTGTGGCAACAATGTGACTGAGGTGACCCTTGTCAATGACAGAGGTGTGCATATCTGCAAGTCGATGCTTGCGTGGCTCAGAGACGGCAAAGGCCGCACTCCTGAGTCTACTGGAGAGAAGGGAGATCATCTTGTCGGTGACTGCTATGTCGACTTTAACAATATTTTCAGAGAGGAAGTAGATTCCCTTGTTGAGGGAGGAATGTCCAAGGAAGAGGCAGAAAAGAATGCCCCCTGTATCAAAGAGGCTCATGAGATGCTTGTCAAGTGGGAAGAGGGCGATCCTGATGTACGTGCATTGTGGAAGAAGATGAATAGCTGGGTGCTTAAGGGTTTTGACGAGACTTATAAGGCGCTTGGCATATCTTTCGATAGGACATATTTTGAGTCGGATACATATCTGTTGGGAAAGGAACTTGTCCAGAAGGGACTTGAAAAAGGCGTCTTTGTCCGTGATCCAGACGGCTCTGTATGGTGCGACCTGACTGCCGATGGCCTTGATAGGAAACTTTTGCTCCGCTCCGATGGTACTTCTGTCTACATAACTCAGGATCTCGGTACCGCAGAGAGAAGATTCTCTGAATATCATCTTGACGAGCATATCTATGTCGTAGGTAATGAGCAGGACTATCATTTCCAGGTTCTCAAGCTTATATTGAAGAAGCTTGGATTTGACTGGGCTGACAATATCTTCCATCTTTCCTACGGAATGGTTGAGCTTCCTGATGGCAAGATGAAGTCAAGAGAAGGGACTGTGGTGGATGCCGATGACCTTATAGAGAAGATGTATAATGAGGCTAAGGCTACATCAGAGGCTTCAGGCAAGTTGGCTGATATGCCTGCCGATGAGAAGGAGACTCTCTTCCACACGATTGGATTGGGTGCGCTTAAGTATTTCATCCTCAAGGTCGATCCCAAGAAGACTATGCTTTTCAACCCGTCTGAATCGATAGACTTTAATGGCAATACAGGCCCATTTATCCAGTATACACATGCGAGGATACGGTCTATCTTGCGCAAGGCTGGTGATGCGGGCATACCTTTGGCACTGTTGGCAAATACTGATTCTTCCAAGCTTTCCGCCAAGGAGATAAGACTTATCAAACTACTGAATACCTATCCTTCAAAGGTGAAGGAAGCTGGTGAGGGCTATTCTCCGGCGATGATAGCCAATTACTCGTATGAACTTGCCAAAGAGTTTAACCAGTATTATCACGATACGAGAATATTACAGGAAGAAGATAAGGAACTGCTTTCATTTAGGCTGGTTCTGATCAAGAATGTAGCTGATGTGCTTAGGAAGGCTATGGGTTTGCTTGGGATTGAACTGCCGGAGAGAATGTAGTTGGGTGATAAATGAAATTCTTGTATAGTTTTTGAAAATGTTCTATTATTGCACCCGAAATCAAAAGAAATAGAACATAGCAAGTGTGAATATGGCGACTAATCAGAAAAAGAGGGCGGTTGTAAGTTATGAGAATATGTCAAAAGAACTTGCGGCTGCATTTGCGGAGAAGTATCCGAAGGGTTTCAGCGATTATCTGCCTGACTTGGTAAAGTATGACAAGCCTGATGGCACAAGTTTCTACGCTGTCAATGTGGAGATACCTGAGGCGATATATCTTGTCAAGATTAAGGTTAAGACAGACGATGCCGATGATATAGAGAGATGGCTTGACGAGGAAGGGTCTGGATCCTCAGATGAAGGAGGAGAAGGAGGAGCGGACGAAGGAGGCAATACCCTTCCTGATGACAATATCTCACAATATTCATCTGGAGACGATGATCCTTCTGATATTTAATATCTAGCATACCTATTAAATAAGAAACCGACCTTTTGGCCGGTTTTTTTGTTGCATGTTGGCTTTGAAGATATGGTTGAAGCATTAAATTAAAGGGCGTTTACCGCACATGCATCGGTATGATTGAACGTGCCGAAAAGAATATTACGCTTTGCAATATGGAGAAGATTGCGAAGGCTTTGAATACCAGTATTATAACACTATTGCAATCTGAGTAACAATGGCTACAGAAAAAACAATTTCTATCAATGCGCAAACTAAAGGCGAGTACAGGAAAAAATTGATTGAGGAATTCTTAAAAGAGTCTTCTGGAACATCATCAACTGTTTCTGAATACTTCTATTACGTTGATACAGCCAATGGTAAAAGAATTTACCTCAAACGTCCAACCCAGTTGAATAAAGGTGTTGATTTTGAGGTAAGGGTGGAAGGAACTCAATTCCGGTATGGAAAATATGGGAATGTAATATCTACCGGTAATCGTCCTAGTCATCAGGATATCATAGATGATTTGGTTGCCAAGAAAGCTGAGAACTTATCAGAATTCAACAAGTTGAAAGACCTTTTGGACAAAACTTACAATTGCCAAGCGATCAGTTAGGCTGAATACCAGCAATATAATTTTGCAACCGGCTTTTCTGTTGAACTTATATTCAAAGTTCTCAAATGGCTTTTTATAGAGCAAGACATTACTTATTGGAATCGAAGCGGAAGATATATGCTGTATTCTGGTGTCTCTGAATTGTGGGACTAATCTAGAACGGCAACGCTGCACCATAATAAACTGGCGGCTCGCTGAGGACACGAATGTCCTTATCCTCGAAGAGTTTTGCCTGTTTTTGTAGTTTCTCCAGATACTCAGTGCGAAGAGACAAATTGTCAAGTTCTTCTCTTCGTGCCTTGCTGATCTCCAGAAACTTATCCTCCATATCTATTCCCAAGAACCTGCGCCCAAGCAAGTTGGCCGCTATCCCTGTCGTGCTACTGCCCGTGAATGGATCCAATACCCACGCTCTCGGTTCTGTAGAAGCTTGAATAATCCTTGAAAGCACGCATAAAGGCTTTTGTGTAGGATGCTTTCCACACGATTTCTCCCATCGTGCTATAGCTGGAAGCGTCCACACATCACGCATCTGAGTGCCCCCGTTTATTTCCTTCATCAGCTCATAATTGAAGTAGTGAGCGACTTTCTGCTCCTTCCTGGCCCAAAGGATATATTCAGCCGAGTATGTGAAATACCGGCACGAAAGGTTAGGAGGGGGATTGGTCTTCACCCAAGTAATGCAGTTCAGAATCTTGAACCCGAGCTCCGTCAGGCATCGGGCGATAGAAAAGATATTGTGATATGTTCCGCTTACCCAGATTGTTCCATTACTCTTTAACTTCTCGCGACAAGCCGAAAGCCAAGCCTTGTCGAACCGGTAGTCTTCTTCAAATCCCTTAGATTTATCCCAGTCACCTTTATTCACGGACACCATTTTCCCACTCTGAATGCTGATGCCCCCATTAGACAGGTGGTATGGCGGATCTGCGAAAATCATATCAAACTTAAACTCAAATTGAGACATAAGTTCGATACAATCACCTTTAGCCAAAGTGAAATCCTTATTCTCAGACTTGAAGAAAGGAGTAATCATACACGAATCAGATTTGAAATAACACCATCCTCCAAATCCTTGATATTATAGAGATTCTCAAGGACATCGAAAGTCTCTTTCAGATTGTTCCGGGCATTTATCCAGCCTTGACCGTCAGTGAACCACACAAACTTGAAGAAATCCAAGTCCTTGGTCTCCAATGTTATTGTCTTATAGCTCCGTGCGGTCTCATTCAGTTTGGAGCCAGAACTGGAATAGAAGTTCGTCTCGATGCCATAAATCATATTCGGACATTTGATGACGAAATCAAATCTCTTTTCTGCGCTTCCATTATTGGAGATTGAAGACAGATCTACATTCCACTTTTCCTCAATCTCGTGAATATACATTTCCTTGAAATAGGTCTCACCTTTTACAAGGCCTGCTTTAATGAGGTAACCATCAACAAGATTTTCCATCAAATGACCTCCACGATTCTTACGCCCGTTAGAGTCAAGTCCAGTCTCGACGCCAGTCACATAGTCCACCAGATTATTAATCAGATGATTCTCCATAAGATCGAACAATCCAGTCTTTCTCATAAAGACCTTATACTGAGATGTCGGATAGTTTCTCGCCACGAAATTGTAGCAGAATGCTCCTTCTTCATCCATCGCGAAAATATCCATCTCGCGTTTAGCCAGAAGTATAGGAATGCACTTTAGAGTCTCCGGATAATGCTCGATTATATTCTCAAAATCGGCCTCGATATTTCGTGATCCGATCAATGAGTTAAGAATGTTCAGTTCAATCCTGAGCGCATCAACATTGGCGAATACCTTGGGAAAATCAATGTAATATTTATAATCGGCAATGGAGTTGCGAAACTCACCAAGCCAAGCGTTAAAATCCCTCATATAATGTGCTATATTATGTTGGTAATCATTATCTCGGACAACTTTCCACGTCCTGCGGCATTGGCATTAATCATTCTGGATGCGGAAACACGTTTGATGCTGAACCTCTGATAGATATTGTCAAAGAAGTTTCCAGAAGCAGTTTCTTTCGCTGGATCCGAATTGCTTGCGACAAACAGTGCCTTCTTCTCTGCAATGCGATTGCAAAAATCCCTCAAACGAATCTGTTCTTCGTCATCGAAACCTTCCTTTGAATAAGAAGTAAAAGAAGATGTCACCGTAATAGGCTTATAAGGGGGATCAAAATAGAAAACTGAATGCTCGTCAGCATATTCCTCTGTCTGTGCAAAATCCCCACAAAGGATCGTCACCCGTTTAAGAAGTTCTGAATCAGCCCTCAAAGTCTCTGCATCGCAAATCTTCGGGTTAGCATACCGCCCGAACGGAACGTTGAACGCCCCCTTTGAATTGACACGATACAACCCGTTAAAACAGGTTCTGTTCAAGAATATGAATAACGCAGCAGTCTCGACATTGCTCTCCGGATGCTCATTGTAACGACTACGCTTTTCGAGAAAATAATCCTTCCTATCGTCATTATCCAAAGCCTGATATGATGCTTGATACTCTGCCAATACCTCGATCAGTTCTTCAACCTTATTCTTGATGACAGAATAGGTGCAAACAAGTTCCCGGTTGATGTCATTGATGACAGCCTGCTCAATGTTCGGAAACTCCTGAAGAATCCAAAACAACACAGCCCCGCCACCGACAAAAGGCTCCACATAAGTAATGCATTTTCTCCTGCTCAAATCAACAGGCAGAGACCGTCTCACCTCATCCAGAAGTTGAGATTTCCCTCCAACCCACTTCACAAAAGGCTTAGCCTTAACTTTATCGTCTTTCAAAACCATTTCCCAAAGTCCTCTTTAAAGCAAATATACTACAAACTTTCGATGTTTGGTCGCCTGAACAAAAAGTAGGATGGTATGCCGTTGATTGACCTTTAGTAGAATAATATTAGGATGAAAGGTCAAAAGAAAAGTGCAAGCGAGCTGCATCATTGAGCTATGTGTAGCGCAAATGATTGTCCTCTAGATGAGAAAGAAAATGAGGGTTCAATATAAGTGCGCTGATATACATTGTGGAGATGGGCGGACTCGAACCGCCGTCCAAACACCGCACCAAGCAGCTTTCTACACGTTTATCCTTTCTTTGGTTGTCGGCCCCGGACTGCCGGAAGGCAGGCTATCTAGGACTTATCCTTTGAATCTTGGCGGAGTTTAAAGGAGTCCCTCCGTGCATCCGATTTGAATGATACCCCGAACTCAGGACATAATCGGCTTAAAGCCTGCGGGATACTCGTCAAAACCGCAGCCTTGGCGGTCTCGATTAAGGTAATTAACCTAGTTAATTACGCAGCGAGTGCGTAGTTGTTATCAGCAACTAAATTTATGGCCACCGAGATTTACGTGCCAATGCGCCACATGCACGACGTGCTTACCACCCGACATCAATGCTGTCAAAACCAAAACATCCCCGAGTAAGTAATAAAATTAAAGCAGCTACATCACTGCAACTGCTTTCTGTGGGAGCAGAGGGAGTCGAACCCCCGACCCTCTGCTTGTAAGGCAGACGCTCTGAACCAACTGAGCTATGCTCCCAAGCTATATCTTCCGATATTGCTCCTGAACCAGGACTTGAACCTGGGACCCTCTGATTAACAGTCAGATGCTCTAACCAACTGAGCTATTCAGGAATTTATTGTCCCGTGTTTCAAACGGGATTGCAAAGGTAATACAAAAAGATGAAAGTGCAAACTTTTGTGATAAAAAATTATGTTTTTTTGCATGTGCCCTTTTTACGGATTTTGAACTTAACTTATTATCTTTGTATTAATATCTCTCTCAAATAGAGCTTTTGATTTATTTAACTGTTTCATAGTTATGGATATAGATCTTCTGTCCAAAATGGTAAAGGACCGACTTCTCGATTCTTCCGAGGTTATTCTGCCCGGAGTCGGGATGTTCGAATCTGAGATTGTCCCCTCAACTTTCGCGGATAAGGGCTATACGGTCAATCCTCCCTACAGAAGGCTTTATTTCCGTCAGTTAGAAGAGGCAGATGACAGGATTATCTCAGATCTGTATGCTGCTTCAAACAATATCGACAAAGAGCTCTCCTATTCCATATTGAAGGATTTTCTCTCGGAGATGAAGGCAATTCTTCATACTAAGAAGACGCTCGAGTTCCCAGGATTAGGCCGTCTTCGTGCGACAAGGGAGAACAACATTTTCTTTGTACCGGATGAAGATCTTGATCTTTATCCGCAAGGATTCGGACTTGAGCCCCTGTCTCTGAAATCTCTCACGAAACCAATTCAGGCCAGTATTTTGACTGAGCCTTTTGTAGATTCTACAGAGACAGAGTCATCTCAGGCCAGCTCAGAGATAGTCGAAGTCCCAACTTCGGAATCATCTGTGCCGGTTGAGTCTGAGAGCGTTGGGGGACATGATATTGAGAAAGTCCCTATAGATGGCTCCGATGTGCAGAATATCGCTAGCTGCGATGTTAAGAATATGGTCAGCCGCGATGTGCAGAATATCGCTAGCTGCGATGTTAAGAATATGGTCAGCCGCGATGTGCAGAATGTCGTCAGTCCCGATGAGCAGAATGTGGAGGATGTCTCCGACAATTCCGCTTCCGTTGCCACCGAGGATCGGGCAAAATCGCAGCGCGAATTAGCTGAGGATTCCACGGATAGAGATGTCATAGTGCTATGTCAGGAATCCATTGAGGAAGATGCGACAGCCTCTGCCAGAGAAGAAGAATCTGTGAGCGAGCCGTCCGAGGAGAAGAAGCCAGGAGACGGATTGGACATCATGAGCAAGGAGAATGGACAAACGATATCAAGACAACGTCGGTTTCGCCGTGCGGTCATCTTGACAGTCTGCATCGTAGTTACCCTTAGTGTTATCTTTCTTGCAGCATTCTTGCTCCTTGCCCATTTCGCCCCTGATTTTATCGATAGTATTCTTTATACTCCGGAGCAGTTGGAAATCCTTAAGTATAAGCTTTGATAAGAAGCTGTTTTGAAATGATTCGTCTCTTCTCTTATGGTCTTTCCCGGCCATTTTCATCTTTGTCATCAGTCCGATATCTCCAGTACACTCCTTCTTCCAAAGTCGAGGCTGCCTCGAATAATCCTCATAATAAATTCGGGGATCATTTCAAAACAACTTAGTCTGAGACTGCGTGGGGACTGTGCGGACGTTGACTGCTTGCTCTCCTGAAGGAACACTGTGAATATAGCTTGCATCAGACTATCTCAGGGGGTCGCTTTCCTCTCATCTGCATCTTTGTATCTGTCAGCCATTTGGGATATCCATTCTTTCATCCTGTTTCGTAACCATTCAGGAGACATTACCTCTATCATGTCGCCTCTCTGGAGAAGCCCCATCATGAAGTCATAAGTAGGGACAAGCCGCATTGTGAAGTCCGCATATTCACCGTAATTCTTCAACAGTTGCTGGCTATGATGCATGGGCCGCGAATCAAGATAGGCAATATGATGTCCGTAGGCTCTTACGACGATTCTCTCCACGTTTGTGTCCTTGTCCGTGACAATACCATAGTAGTCTGCAAAATAATCACTTGCAGAGAAGTCTTTCGGCAATGTAAACTTCGAGGCGATTATCTCAAGCTTGCGGATACGGTCAAGTCCGTAGATTCTCAGATCATTATATTTGTCATTGTGTGCGAGTACATACCAGCGGCTGTCAAATAGTTTCACGCAGTAAGGAGCTACGGTAAACGTATGTTCCTGCTCCATGTTGAATCCGCGGTAGGTCATCATTATCTGGTGGTTGTCTTTCATTGCCTCAATCAGCAGTGACAGATATTTGTGTGCGGATGGAATATCTTCAACCAGTATCCTGTCTTTGAGGGAAAGGTTCTCTCCTACAAGGTTGCTGACAGCAAAAGAATCAAGCATCCATTTCTTCAGCCTGTTGTTATCGATATCTTCTGGATTCTCTATGAAATAAAGGTATCCTCCTGCCCTTTGGCAAGAGATTATTATCCCGAATGTGTTGAAAATTCCCGCTATCCATCGGTTGAAAGTACTACGTGTCAAAGGCTTGTAGTCGCTCATTTCCTTGTTGCGCTCCCATCGGTCGCATATATCCCGAAGGGAGATCTTCCCGGCCTGTCTTATGGTTTCTATAAGCCATGTGTATTTCTGGGTGCTGTTCATGTGTATGTGGCTTTTGTTGAACCCGTTATAAGACAAATTTAGAAATTGTTTTGAAATGATTCAACTCTTCTCTAATGGTCCTTTCCAGCCATTGCCATCTTTGTCATCTTTGTCATCATTGTCATCATTGTCATCATTGTCATCAGCCCGGTCCTCCAGTACACTTCATCTTCCAAAGTCGAAATTGCATCGAAAAATCTTGAACTTGTACCGATAAGTGGTACATCATGATGTTACTTTTGCATCGTAATGACATCAATAAATACTATGAAAGATCTTTTACAGAGGGCCAAGGAATGTGAGAGGAAGAGCGAGCTTGTTGCTGACAAAGAGTCTGAGGAGAAACATTTTGCAAGGCCGAAGAGTATACTTGAAGCATTTGAGCAGATAGTCGAGATTGCTAAGGACAGCAAACTTGACAAGGCTTTCTTTGAGAAGGCCTCTGTTCCGATACGGTATGCCTCGCGCATATTAGGCCTGTCTCCGATGCAGTCCGTCATGCTGGCGATATTCGTAGACAAGAGTGACGACAGTTCCATCTCTCTTCGCGATGTGTCGGGCCATATCGGTTGCAGTACCACAAGGATATTGCGGCTCTCTTCGGAGATTGATGTCTTGGAGGAGAAGCATTATTTGCGTGCTTCAAGAAAGCGCGACAATATAACTTACCGTGTGCCGTCTGACGTAATAGGCGCTATTAAGTCAAATCAACCCTATGTGTATGTCAGGGAGCCTATTACAGACCTGCTTGCTTTCTTTGATCGTATAGACAAACTTATTCGGGATAAAGGTGATGATGAGCTGACATATGACATGCTCGAATTACAGACCAATGAATGCCTTGACGAGATTAAGGATACTCATTTTGCCCGTACATTAGCCCGATTCGGTCTCTTTGCTGATGCTCAGATGCTGTTTCTTTTCATGGCTAATTCCTTTGTGAATAGTGCGGATGATTGCATCTCTTTCTATGATATAGAAACTCTTTATGATGATGGCGAAATCCCATTTTTTGTCAAGCGAGGCCTCAAGACAAGAAGTATGTCGCTTTTCGCTCATAATCTGATAGAGAACGTGAATAACGAAGGAATGGCAAGGTCTGACGCCTTCAAACTTACTGAATATGCCAAGACAGAGTTGCTTTGCGAACTTAATCTGGAGACAAGCTCGAAGTCCGATGAAGGATTGATCAGATTTGATTCTTTTCCCCCGAAGAGTCTTGTGTACAATCCTTCGGAATCGAGGCAGGTCGCAGAGCTAAAAGCCATACTTTCCCCAGACCGATTCGCGCAGGTACAGGAGCGTATGCGCAGTGCCGGCATGAGACAGGGCTTCTGCAGCCTTTTTTATGGCTCACCAGGTACCGGCAAGACTGAGACTGTGTATCAACTTGCACGCGCGACAAGGCGTAATATATTGCGCGTAGATGTGGACAAGATCAAGAGCTGTTGGGTAGGGGAGAGTGAGAAAAATATCAAGAAACTGTTTGACAGATACCGCAATATATGCAAGGGTGCTGAAGTTGCGCCAATATTGCTGTTTAATGAAGCTGACGCCATTTTCGGAGTAAGGATGGAAGGTGCCTCAAAGGCTGTGGACAAGATGGAGAATTCGCTCCAGAATATCATCTTGCAAGAAATGGAGTCTTTGGAAGGGATCATGATAGCGACAACCAATCTTACGACCAATTTGGACAAGGCGTTCGAGAGGCGTTTCCTCTACAAGGTACGCTTTGCACGTCCCACCTTGGAGGCAAGGGTGCAGATATGGAGGACCATGATGCCCGATCTCTCTCCTGAAGAAGCATCGGAGCTTGCCAAGGCATACGATCTTTCAGGAGGGGAGATAGAAAATATCTGCCGTAAGAGGACGGTGGCGGCAATCTTGTCTGATGATAGTACAGTTGCCTTTCGGGATATAATGGAGTTGTGCCGCATCGAGAGAATAGTGGACTCTTCCAAGACTAAAATAGGGTTCAGATAAGGAAGACTATGACTATGATTCCGCCATTTGCCAATAACGGCAAGGGGCGGAATTATGATTTAATGTAGCACTCGTGGACAGGAGATAGCCTATTGTACCTCCTCGAATTCAATAGCGAAGCCTCCACCTGGAGCCATGTGAAGCTTCAGGGTGCTCTTTGATGTCACCTTCTTCTCATAGATGACATAGGCCTGAGGCTTTGTCTTGTAGTCGGCATCCTCTGCATCGGCATAGATCTTTGCCAGATATTTTCGGCCCGGATCGAGGAAGTCGGTATGGAAGCTGACTTCTCTTGCGTTCTCGTCATTTACACCGCCTGCAAACCATTTGCCTGCTGCCTTGACTGCATATTCCGGACTCTTCTCATCTGCGTCGGCTGCCTTGCGGGCCACTACAATATAGTCGCCTGGTTCGGCAAGAAGATACCGGCTCTCCTTCCAGTCCACAGGTACATCCTTGATAAACTGGAAAGCATCCTCGAACTGCTCATAATGCTCCGGCAGGTCAGCCGCCATCTGCAGCGGGGAGTACATCGTAAGGTATAGGCCAAGTTGGTTTGCTATAGTCGCGTTGACATGAGAAGTATTGCTGCAGAATTTCTTGAGGTCCTGCTCAAAGATACCGGGAGTATAGTCCATTGGACCACCGTTGAGTCTCGTAAACGGAAGAATCGTCACATGGAAAGGCTTGCTTCCACCGAAAGCCTGATATTCAGTCCCCCTTGCAGCCTCGTTTCCGATAAGGTTGGGATAAGTGCGGCATAGCCCAGTAGGCCTTACAGCCTCGTGCGCATTTACCATAATATGGTGCTTTGCAGCCTCTGTCACGGCATAGAGATAGTGACCCACCATCCACTGCCCGTAGTGGTGCTCGCCTCGTGGCAATATATCTCCGACATAGCCGCTTTTCACTGAGTTGTATCCGTAATGTTCCATTAGGTTGTAGGCTGCCTGCATATGCCTCTCGTAGTTCCTTACTGACGAAGATGTCTCGTGGTGCATCATCAACCTTATGCCCTTTGAGTGGGCATATTCGTTCAATGCCTTTATGTCAAAGTCTGGATACGGAGTAACGAAGTCAAACACATAGTCCTTGCTCTTGTCGGCCCAGTCTTCCCAGCCTATGTTCCATCCTTCCACAAGTACTTGGTCAAAACCGTTCTCGGCGGCGAAGTCTATGTATTTGCGTACATTCTCATTATTTGCCCCATGTCTGCCGTTGGGTTTGCTGTGCGCGAAGTCGGTCACGCCGAGCTTTACCGAAGGGTACTCGTCAGTGTAGTTCCAGCTGCTTTTGCCGGTGATCATTTCCCACCATACTCCAACATACTTGACAGGACGTATCCAGGACACGTCATCGTAGGCACACGGCTCGTTGAGATTGAGGATGAGCCTTGAAGCTAACAACTGCCTTGCGTCATCGCTTACCTGCACTGTCCTCCAAGGGCTTGTGCAAGGAGTCTGCATGTAGCCTTTCCATCCCTGTGCATCCGGAGTTAGGTGAGAGACAAATGTAAGATTCTTAGGGTCAAGCTCAAGATTCATGCAGGAGTAGTCCTTCAGCGCGGCTTCGTGTATGTTGATGTACAGACCGTCATTACTTTTCATCTGGAGAGAGGTCTGTACCCCGTAGCGAGAAAATACAGTCTGTGACGAATTGCCTGTGACAGCCTTGGGCATCAGGTTTCCAATCTCGGAGAGCCTTGACTCTGTGTAATCATACTCCTGAGTGTCATAATCTCCGGGAATCCAAAAAGCCTTGTGATCCCCAGCCATTGCAAAATGTGTCAACTCTTCCGCTATCACGAAATAAGACAATTTTTCCTGCTCCGGGAATTCGTACCTGAATCCGAGACCGTCGTTGAAAAGCCTGAATCTTATGGTCATGCGTCTGCCTGTGGCTGTTTGTACAAGATTGGCGGCCAATTCGTTGTAGTGGTTGCGGATCTTCTTCTCCTCTCCCCAGACCGGACTCCATGTCTCGTCGAAGGATTTGCGTCCGATAGACTCGACACTGAACCCGTCATGGAAGGACACCTTGCCGTGAGCGTCTTTCTTCACGCCTTTGTCTCCCTCAAAAGAGATCACGGTTGCCTTGAGATCGCCCCTAAGCACATATCCGAGAGTGCTCGGAAGTATTACAGGACGTCCTTTGTAATCAAGGCTGTAAGTCGGTTGTCCATTATTGTCGGAAAAAAAGCTGAGCACGAGGTTGCCATCAGGTGAATGAAGGGTATCCGCTTTTGCGCAGGGCTGCAACGCGGTGCTGCTTCCCGACATGTTATCGTGAGATTCCGTATGATAAGTTTCCGAGGAATAGGCATTGGCAGTTGCTCCTGCAATGAGAGCGACTCCTGCCATGAATAAATGTAATGTCATATTGGAATTTTAATCATTATAAATTTTATGAGAGACGTTCAAACAGTTTCCTTCTGCTCTCAAGGCTTCAGAGTAATGAAAAATATTCTAATAATGGTATCGTTATCAGAAAGATGAGCCGCAATATCGAGGTTAATCGCCCTTTATTCTGTCAAACTCCACTATCATCACAGAACGAGGTGCGACTACCGAGGAGTCAGATACTTCTACCGCCTCACCCGTGAGCACATTGTGACCGCTGCTAAGGCTATTTGCGATCTCGGCATAGTGAGACCATGGCACGGTTTTCTTGCCGCGGGAGTTGTTGATGAACACAAATACGGCTTCAGTGTCATTGTATCTGAAATATCCGTAAGTGTTGTCCCTTGTGAGGAAATGCAGTGTCTTCCCGCTGTGTATCACCTCCTTTCCCTTGCGCCAATTGAATAGTCTGGCAGTGAAGTCATGCAGCTCGGCCATCTGTCCTGCGGATATGGGATTTCCGTCAGTGTTTACAGTAGCCGCGGCGCGTCCCTCAGCGGTAAATAGATTAAACTCATCACCTTGCCAGCCTCCAGGGAAATCAACCCGTAGGCCTCCGTGTCCCTGAGACAGGTCTTTGGAAACGAACATCATCTCGTCTCCGGCAAATATCTGTGGTATGCCTCTGATTGTGGCCATAAGCGTCATCACAATCTTGAGCCTATCGGGATTTTTACGGATTGCGTCTCCGATCCTGTCTGTATCGTGGTTACCTGGAAAGATGAGCATTTTTCCAAGGTCATGGTACACAAAGTCATGTGACAGGCAATCGTAGATCTTGCTAAGCCCGTTGCCCCATTGCAGACTATCTGTCGCGACACCGGCACGTATGGCGTCCATCAAAGGAAAATCCATTATTGACGGGAGATGTGAGTTAAAGCCGTCCTTGTTGGCATTTCCTCCTTGCCAGTAAGCAAGCTGTGGTATAGATCCGGTCCAGCATTCCCCAACTATGTTGAAGCCTGGATATTCGTCACTCACCGCCTTGCACCAGCGACTCATGGGCTCTTTCTCATTGTACGGGTAAGTATCAACCCTAAATCCGTCTAGCCCCGAGTATTCGATCCACCATATTGCCCATTGCTGAAAATATTTGAGTACAAATGGATTATCAAGGTTCATGTCTGGCATTCCAGGTACGAACCAGCCGCTCTCCTCGATGTTGCGGTCATATTCCGAAGCATTCGGATCCATTTGTGTCGAGAAACAGTGGTTGGTCTGGGTATAATTGTCGAAATTGTGCACCCAGTCTTTGAACGGCATATCCTGCATCCACCAGTGCCCCAGGCCACAGTGATTGGTGACTATGTCCATTATGACCTTGAGACCTTTCCCATGAGCCTTGTCTACAAACTCCTTATACAGGACATTGCTGCCGAATCTCGGGTCTATCTTGTAATAGTCAGTGCACGCATAGCCGTGGTAAGAGCCGCGTCTGTCATTGTCTGAGAGAAGGGGAGTGCACCAGATAGCAGTAGCACCGAGTCCGGATATATAATCAAGATGGTCGATGATGCCCTGTATATCACCTCCGTGCCTTCCGAAGTAAGCTTCCCTGTCAGCTTTCTCGGTAGTATCTTCCGTGCTGTCATTGGACGGATCTCCGTTGGCAAATCGGTCGGGCATTATAAGGTAGACCATGTCGGAAGTGCCGAAGCTTGTGCGAGTGGCAGATCCCTCATTTCGGGATGCTATCTCATAAGGATACTTGAATGCTGCCTTACCGTTGTTAGAGAATACAAGATAATATGTCCCTGCGGCAGCCTTGTCTGAAATTTCGATGTCGGCAAACAGATAATTAGGACTGTCGGCCTTATGGACTGCCTTTACGTAAACTCCCTTTCCTCCTGCCACTGAGATATCGTATCCGGAGATACCTTCTCCGCGTACCATCAACTGGAGATCAGTCTTCATCCCAGTCCACCATGTGGGTGGCTCTACTCCTGCAATCTGATCAGGAGTAGAGTCTGCAACGCCAGGTATGCCATCAGTGCTACCGCTACATGCGCCTAAACATGCCATACAACTTATAAAAGGTGTCAATATCCTATATTTCATTTTACTGATAATTTACTAATATCTTGAACTCTCCCGTTCGGAGCCATGCAGTAGCTGAACTTCCGGTCCAACTCTCACTCCTGTCGAAATAGTTCCACCAAGTGCCGTCAGACGGCAACAGAATGGTAATGTCCTTGTCCGAGGATGTGAAATTGCCCATAACGGCAAATGTCTTGTCATTAGTCTCTCCGAAGGCAAATCGACCGTAATCCCAGTCTCCCGTCCCGACATACCATCTAAATCCGGCATCGGAAGTGAAAAACTCGGGATTGTCCTTCCTAAATTCTATCAGCTTCTTGTATGTGTCATGAAGCTCTTTGCGTGCAGGAACTTCCAGATAGTCCCAACCCGTGGGCTTCTCAGCAGTTCTGTCTCCATTGTAATAGATAGAATAGTCATATCCGAGTTCCCCGAACTGCCATATCATCTTAGGCCCAGGTACAGTGAGGAAAAATGCTGCATTAAGGGCGGCCCTACGCATCTTGGATTCCAGCGCCACAGAGGATACTGCTTTGCTTCCGTCCTCAGAATTACCTGTATAGCAGACCCTTTCCTCGTCATGACTTTCCATATAGCCTACGAATGTTCCGAAAGGTACACCATAAGGCTCTCTGAGGCTTTCCAGACTTGTAGATCTGCCTGCAAGAGCGTCACGATAGGCTACATTACAATTGCGCCATACCTTCATACCGGCCTCTCCAAGCACCTGGTTCTCAGGATCTACAAAATGCTCAAGTATCACTACGGCATCGGGATTGACCGCCTTGATCGCCTCGTTGTATTCCTTGAGATAGCTCACGCGAGATGCATCGTACGATGACTCCGTTCCTGAGTTCTGTGTAAATCCCTTCGTAAGGTCGAAGCGGAATCCATCTACCTTGTATTCATCAAGAAGGAAGCGGAGATTCTGCTTGATATATTCTCTGACCTTTGGGTTGCTATGATTCCAGTCTTGGAATACACTGAACTGATGTGGAGCGTCAGGATTGAACCAAGGGTCTTCAGGCAGGGTCTTGTTGTTCTTTGAGTCCCAGTACATCTTGGCATATGGGTGTGCTCCGGTAGCCTGATTGTACACGACATCGAAGATGACTGCAATACCCCGGCTGTGGCATTCGTCGATGAACTTCTTGTACATATCGCGCGTGCCATAGGCTTTGTCAAGAGCGAAATAAGCATATGGGTTGTATCCCCAGCTTGAATTGCCTTCAAATTCCTGCACTGGCATAAGCTCTATCGCATTGATTCCAAGGTCTTCGAGATAGTCAAGATGCTGCATAGCCCCATTCAGATCCTTGCTTTCAGAGAAATCCCTCAGCAACAGCTCATATATTATAAGGTTGTCTGGATCTTTGATAGAGAAGTCTCCGCTCTTCCACTCGTACTCAGGAACTCCGATTTCGAATGCTGAGACGAAATCCTTTGTCCCTGAGGGGTATGAAGGCATGTCAGGATAAGTAGACGATGGTATGTAACCGTCATTCCAAGGGTCATATACAATCTCAGTATAAGGATCAATGATACGAGTGTCGCTATCCTCGTCCCCGATCCTGTATTGGAACATATATTCCTTTCTTTTGTCGAGGCCAGTCAGAGTCGTCCACCAGCAGCCAGCAACTTCGTCTCTCTTCATCGCATATTCGCTCTCCCTTTTCCAGCCGTTGAAATCCCCAATAAGGTAGCAGTAGTCATGACTCTTTCCTTTGGTGTCCTTGTCAAGAAGCACGAGAGTGACAGAACCATCGTCATTGTAGTTGATCCCCGGATTCATGTCTGAAGGAAGTTGCTCATTTACTATCGGGTCAGGCTCAAACGGAGTATAGGCATATTTTTCGTCTGTGACTGAGACAAACTGGTCCGGAGAGGTCTGCATAGAGCCGTCACCGTTCCTGACTACGAACCCGAGCTTCTGTACAGGAGTGTCACCAGAGTCGAAATATTCCCTGATAGTTGGCGTAAGTGACAGCTTCCATACATTCTCACCTTCGGCTATCATCCTGCATTTGGCCGTGTTCTCGCCCCATTCTGCAGGTAGATGCATCCATACGTCTTCGTATATGACTCCAGTATGAAGATATACCTCTCCGGTGTACCCGTAGAAGTCTGAACCAGAAGATGGTGTGAATGTGATTGTACACGGGCCATCTGCATTCGGAAGTGCAGGGGATACATTTATACCAGAAGCCTTATCAGGATAGGCCTCTTCCGTTTCGTTGGTTGTCGGGTTCTTGATAATCCTTATGGGATCTTTCCCACAGGAGGACCCCATAAAGATAATTGTAGCCGCTATGGCGGAAAGGAACAGTGTCCTAATCATTATTGTTCTATTGTGTAGATTTTGTATTCGTAAGGCTTCATATCAAGGACTTGCGGTATCGTGGTCGTGCTTCCTGCTGTCTCGTCATAGCTTGACTTTCCTGCCTGCTCCATAGGCACTTTAATCTGAACTGTCGAGCCAGAAGTGTTGATTACGGCAAGCATTCCATTGCCCTGCCCTCCGTCAAGCCACACGGCAACTCCGCCGCCCGTTGTCTGTATCAATTCTGGGGTATTCTTGCGGAACTTTGCTGTCTTGGCATGGATCTGCATGAAGGTGCACAACTCTTGCGTGTATTCCTTATCAGAATCCCAGTCTAGTACATTATATGTAAAGAAAGATAGGGTCTTCGGATAGGCTATTTCCTGAGAGCTGTAGATCATCATGCAGTCGGACATCATGCCTGTAAGTACAAAGGCCGCCATGGCACCGTCTTTTCCTCCGAACGCTGTGATAGGAGACTCATCATTTGCCGTCATGTCATGATTGGTTGTATATCTCATCCTGTATGCGCTCTCGGGTACACCACTGTTGTCTTCCTTGAAGAACTCGGTGAGTCCGCTCACAGTAAGTTTTCCATCGAACAAGTCCTTTACACGGTACGGTGTGTTCCATGAATATACGGCATCGAACCCCGCTTCATACAACTTGACGTTGTTGCCTTCTGCCAGCATGAATACCTTGTCCCTGCCACCCTTGGCCTTGGCTACGGATTTGATGGCCTCGGCCCAGAAATCATTTGGTACTCCTTCTGCATAGTCGCACCTGAAACCGTCTATATCGGCCTCCTTGACCCAATAGGCCATGGCTTCAATCATAGCCTGTCTCATCTGCTGGGAGTCATAGTTCAGGTCAGCCACGTCTGCCCAGTTGAAGCCTTCGGGAGAGATTATCTCTCCGTTCTTCTGCGTGTACCAGTCCTTGTGCTCAGTAATCCATGCATTGTCCCATGACGTGTGATTGGCCACCCAGTCGAGAATGACTTTCATACCCTCTCCATGAGCTTTCTTGACAAGGGCCTTAAGATCCGATACTGTGCCGTATTCCGGATTTATCGCTTTGTAGTCCCTGACACAGTAGGGTGAGCCGACAGCATTTTTGACTCCCTGCTCGTAGATCGGCATGATCCACAGTATGTCAGTTCCAAGACTATGGATGGCATCTATCCGTGCTGAGATAGCATTAAGGGTATTTTTCTCGGCAAATACCTTTGGGTTGGCCTCATAGATGACCACGTTAGGCCTGTAGTCTGTTTCTGCCTCGTTATCCTTGCCCATATTACCGGAGTTACTACACCCCGTAGTAGAGTGTAGTAACATAATCGGCAATATGAATGATAAAAATTTATGGTTCATATGTCGTGTATTGAGAAATCTCTATTTCTTTACCTCAGACACACCAGATGATTCAAGCCTGTAGTATTTGTCCGAGTCGAATACGGCACTTGTCTGAAATCTCTCGGTGTCGCTTCCGTTGTTGCTGAATATGACACCTACGCTCTGTTCCTCGAACTGCTTGTCGATGGCGAAATACTTATAGGTAACTCCGTCCACTTCTTTGGTCTCTGTTGCATGTGAGCCCGGCCAGGTAGTGGTAATGCCACCGTCTACCCAGTAATGTACATACAGGTCCCAGCCAAGTTTGTCCTCAATGTATATGGTGAAGCTTGTCTCCGGTGCTGTCGGCGGCTCGGGCTTCTGAGGGTTGACCTCATATGAAACCTTGTCCTGCACGAGGATATAGTAGTCACGTTCCTCGATGGCAGCTATATTGAGGTCGGCAGCCTGCTCACCTCCATTATTGTTGTTGAAGATAGCATTGACCATTTGGCCTGTTGCGGAAGCCGGTATGGCTATCTTGCGGTATGTGTTGCCGACTATTGTAGCTGTCGAAGCATCTGCGACAGTACCAGGCCAGGATCCGAACAGTTCCACATCATTGCCCCATGTATAGAGAGCGAGGGCGTCCCAAGCGGGAGCGAGTACATAGAACCAGTGATTCTGGGCTACATCCACGGCAGTAGCGGTAGTGGCGTCTATGCTGAAGAAATAGTTCTTGTTCAGAACATTCTTCTTCAGGACATCGAAGTTCTCCACCTGCTGCCCACCGTTATTGTTATTGAAGATGAATGTGAGAGTCATGCCTGTATGGGCAGCTCCCATATCGAAGTATTTGTAAGTCTTGCCGTCGATAGTCTCCGTGCCATCGGGAAGCTTCCCTGGCCATGCCCCGCAGACTTCCTTGTCCCCGTAGCAGTAAAGGGCAGTGGCATCCCAACCGGTATTGTCCTCTACATATACGACGTATCCGTCGTGAACGATCTCTACAGGCTTGTCGAAGAATGATTTCCACTTGCTTACATAGATGTTTGTACGAGTGCCGGGCTCAGGTGATAGCGTACGGACGACAGTGTCTCCGAGGGCAGTCCTTTCCTCTCCGTCAGTATCTGATACGAAATGGTATCCGTCTGCAAGACTCTTGCCTTGTATGAAGGTGGTCGGGTCAAGATAAATACCCCATTTTCCACTGATCTTTGATGACTTCTCAAGTTGCCACCTAAGGTCTCCTATTGCTGCCTTATCGCCTCCGTTGAATTCTCCGGAGATGAAGATCTTTGCATCATCGGGAGTCTCTTTTGGAGCTATCACCTCAAGAAGTATGCTTCCTTCCTTGGTGTCAAAAGCTGGAAGTTCGTGGTCGAATACGATTTCGTCATTGCTGCAGCCCGCCAGCATGCCGCAGGCAAGGGCTATCGGTAAAATATATCTGTTGATTTTCATCGTTTGCGCTATTTAGTATAATCAGGATTCTGTATAAGGCCCGGATTGACCTTGAGTGCGCTTGAAGGAAGCGGGAACCATTCGTATTTGCGGTCGCGTTTTGCGGGCAAGTCAAATGCCGTCTCCGATGTGCGTCCGAAGAACCACCACTGTCCCTGAGTGAATTTGTCGAATCTCCTGAGATCAGTGCGTCTGCGGCGTCCCTCTCCGAGGTATTCCTGCCCCCACTGGTTAAGCATCCAGTCGAGGTCGAACTTGCTGAATCCGCGTCCCGGATTGTCTTTTTCAGTTGTCCAGTCTGCAGGAGAGAAATATCTTTCCCTTACGGAGTTGACAAGGTCCTTGCCACCTTCGAGATCACCTCCTCTCATCTTGCACTCTGCAAGCATGAATACGACTTCGCTGAGTCTGAACTCCACTTCGTCAATGTCCTTGAAATTGTAGCCTGTCTCGGCAGAATACATAGGATACTTGATGAGCCTTACTCCTGAGTTGGTCTCGCCCCATCTCGGTGACATGACGTCTTCAAGAGCCCGGCCCTTGCCGAGGAATGTTCCTACCTGGTCTACGTATACAAGATCCTGTCCGTCCCTGTCGGCATCAGCCTTGAGGGCGGCTCCTGTACCATAGTTGGCTTTGATAGCGCCTTTGAGGAACATTCCGCTGAAATTGCCGGAAGCGTCGCATGTATAGTTCTTCTTCCTTATGTCCTTGTCGCTGAACCTCTCATAGATAGCACCGAGCTTGTCATTGTAGGGAGCATCGAGGAAGCATTTTGCACCTGTAGTGCCACCTGCCGTAAGCACAGTGCCGGAGTTGTCAAATGAAGGAGCGAGGCATACGCAGTTCCAACCGTCCTGCTTGGCTATAGGTTCACCTATGTATTCCCATATATTGTAGGGAAGGAAGGGCATGTCCCTCATCCAGGCACCTTCCATCTTGCCGTCTTCATAAGCGAAAGCCATGATGACCTCAGGGCATGATGTGTTGTTGATGGAATAGATGTCCCTGTAGTCTTTGGCGAGACTGTATGTGCCGAAGTCCCCGTCAAGAATATCCTGACAGAGAGTTGCACATTCGGCAAAATGATCTTCACTGATGAATATCTGGCTGTTGAGCAGAAGCCTTGCCTTGATTATGCGGTTGGCTGCCTGGTTCATCCTGTTGATCTCGTTCTTGGGTAGAGCAGCACAACTTTCGTCAAGTTCAGTCATGATGAAGTTGTAGATCTTGTGGCAGCTTGTCGCGAAGTCAGGATCAGCGGTAGGAGGCACATCCGAACTTACAGATATATTGAGTGGCAGTGCACCTCCCCAGATCTCAAATATATTGTAATATGCCCAGGCGCGTAGAGTCCTCACCTCAGCGATGTATGAGTTGATCTTCTCCTGGCTCATTTTCACCTCTTCAGGAGTAATCCTTCCAAGATCGTATACAACGTTGTTGCATAGTCCTATAGTAGTCCATGCCGTCTCCCAGGTCTGCTGTATGATCTTGGAGTCAGCGTTCCAGTTCTGGCATGAGAGTACGAATTTCTGGGCCTCGTCATATCCCCACAGACCGCCGTTCCAACTTCTCCATGCAATCTGGTCTGCAGAGAATTCCTGCAGATAGTAGAAATATTCAGCGTAGCTCATTGCCGCCTTGTTGTATATTGCGGCAACAGCACCTTTCACACTGTTCTCATCAGAGTAGTAGATGTTCTTGTCAACCCTGTCGAAGACTTCTTCGTCAAGATTGAAGCAGGAAGTTATGCCAAGACATGCTCCTGAGACGATTGCTATATATTTTAAAATATTACGTTTCATATCTTCAAATTCATTAAGCGATTAGAATCTCAAAGTCACACCGAGTGTCACCTGTGTGGCGAGAGGATATGCGCTTGTTACGTCCACACTCGGGGTAAGGCCGTTGACGCCTACTATTGATGGGTCATTGCCTGAGTACCCTGTTAGAGTGAAGAGGTTCTTGGCCGACAGATATACCCTGAGACTGCTCAAGATATCTGTGTTCTTCGGAGTGAAATTGTATCCCAAGGTAACGTTCTCAAGCTTGAAATAGTTGCCGCTCTCAAGGAAATAAGATGAGATGACACCGCCTCCTGTTATCAGGTCTTTGTCCTCGAGGTATGCTGAGCGAAGTACGTTGTCGGTACCGCAACCCTTGAGTCCCATGCCGTATTTGCGCATGTTGAAAATCTCGTATCCGAAGGCTCCATGGAAGAACAGGTTGAGGTCAAAGTTCTTGTATCTGAATGTATTGGACCAAGATACGAAATGCTGTGGCGTACCGTTGCCGATATATTCCTTATCCTCAGGTACTGCACTGGCTGCAGGTACCTCTTTGCCTTCCTTGTCATATACCATCATGTCTCCTGACTCAGATACACCGGCGAACTTGTAGCCGTAGAACTGACCTACCTTACTTCCTTCTTGAATGCGGAAGAAATATTCGCTTGTTCCGACGCCCGGCTTCTGGTAGAGGTCTACATAAGAGGCGTGGTAGACTGAGTTGGAGAGTTTGGTGAGCTTGGTCTGGCCATAAGACCAATTGCCGCTCATTGTCCAACCGAAGTTCTTGTGCGCGATTATGTCACCTTCTAGAGAGACCTCGACACCTGAATTGGTGGTAGTACCTACATTCACAAGAATGCTTGACCATACGAATGGTGGCTGAGGTGCTGTATAGTTGTAGAGAAGATCCTTGGACTGCCTTCTGTACCAGTCAAATGAACCTCTGAGCCTACCTTTAAGTAGAGAGAAGTCAGCACCGACATTTACAGCCACGAGCTTCTCCCATCCGAGGTTGGGGTTGGCGTTGACTGAAGGAGCAAAGCCCGTAACCCAGTCTCCGTCCATGAAGTATGTTCCGTTGGAGCTGTATGTCGACAAAGACTTGTATGCATCGAAGTCAGAACGTCCTGTAACACCGTATGAAATTCTCGGCTTGAGGCTCTGCACAATGTCCTTGTGGTGAGCCATGAAAGGCATTTTTGCAATCTCCCATGCGAGTGATGCTGCTGGGAAATATCCCCATTTGTGGTCTGCACCGAATTTCGTTGATCCCTCGTATCTGAGAGAGGCTGATGCTATGATCAGATCTTTCCAGTTGTAGTTGACCCTCCCGAATACACCGATCAGCTTGGAAAGGGATTTCCCCGATGACATAGTAGCCTTTCCGTCCTTGAGGTAAGTACCACTTCCTATGCTGTTGAAACTCATATTGTCGAAGGCGAAGTTGCTGTTACCGGCCTCTACGCTTTCCCACCAGGATTCCTCGTAAGTGTACCCGCCTACGAACTGTAGGCTGTGGTCCTTAAGATACATAGAGTAGTTGGCAAGCCATTCCAAGTGATTTGTATACCATTTCTGGTACTGTATGTTGGCTCTTCCCTTGTATCCGCCCCAGTAGCTCTCAGAAGAAGTAGAAGGCGTATAATAATTGGATTTGAGGTCATTGTAGTTGAGAGAGTAGCTTACGCTTGTGCTCAGGTTATGCACGTCTGTTTTAAGGATATTGACCTTCGCCTCTGCTGTGCCGAGAAGGTAGAGTCTCTGTCCGTTGTTGTCGTTGACAGTAAGCTCCGATACAGGATTTTTTACTCCTGTAGGTGAGGTGGGCTGGTAGTATGAGCCATCAGGGTTGAATACTGGCATCGTAGGGTTCATAGTGAGGGCAGTATCGAACATGCCATCGTTGCCCCATTCCTCGTTGACTCTTCTTGCATTGAGCGACATATTGAGCTGAAGCCTGTTCTTGATGGCCTTCTGCTCTACTGCAATCCTGCCTCCGAATTCCTCACGTCCGGCACGGATATCCAGACCGGTGGCTTTCTTGTAGTTGGCGGAAGCATTGTAAGATCCATTCTTGGTGCTTCCGTCTATGCCTATGTACTGGTTGAGGTCGTATGAGAAATCCCTCATCAGCAAGCTGTACCAGTCTGTATTGTAGCCGTAGTCAGTGCCTCTCATAGAGCGGCGGAATTCGTCGGGAGAGAGGATGTCGGCATGTGGCTTTGCGATGTTGACACCAAACCAGCTGTCATATGTTATATGCGAAGTGCCGACTTCATCTTGGGAACCTTTCCTGGTTGTGATGAGGATCACACCGTTGGCTCCTCTAGTTCCGTAGATCGCTGCAGATGCGGCATCTTTCAGTACTGTCATAGACTCGATGTCTTGAGCCGCTATGTTGCGGATATCTCCTCCCGGCACACCGTCGATGACGATAAGCGGGCTGTTGGACGCAGAGAGTGAAGTGGCGCCTCTGACTTGTAGGTCAGAGCTGGAGTTAGGGTTGGCAGCGGCAGTGTTCTGCACGTTGAGTCCTGCCACCTTGCCGGTAAGCATCTCCATAGGGTTGTTCATGCTTCCCTTGAAAAATTGGTCTTTGTCCACTTGTACGATGGAACTTGACAGCTCTTTTCTGCTCAAAGTTCCGTATCCGATGACTACAACGTCATCAAGATACATGGCATCTTCCTTTAGGATCGCTTTGGCAGGCACGGATGCCGCTTTGAATGTAAGAGTCGTGTATCCGATACAGCTTATTTCGATGTCCGCACCGGCTGATGACACTGTGAGGTTATAAGCTCCGTCTGCGTCAGTGGAAGTGCCGGTAGAGGTGCCTTTCTCCATCACTGTAGCTCCGATTACCGGCTGTCCGTCCTGATCCGTGACGGTGCCCTTTATCTCATATCTGCTTTGGGCGGATATGTTCTGCGCCAAAGACGACAGCAAGACGGTCGTTATGGCCAAACAGGATAAAAATCTGTTCATAGGATCATGTGTTATTAATGTGTTGATATTATTTATTTTGTCTCTTTGATTGCCAGTACGCTTACAGCAGCAAGTATCATGAACACAGATGCCAGTGCGAGCATGTGGACGGCATTGTTCCCGAAGCAATAGTTCACAATCAGACCGCCGCACAGGCCTATGACTATCTGGGGCAATGTTATGGTAAAATTGAAAATCCCCATATAAACCCCTATCCTTCTTGTGTCAAGGTAACGTGAAAGAATTGCATACGGCATAGCCAGGATGCCGGCCCATGCGATTCCGATCCCTACCATAGGTATCATAAGCGCGTATTTGTCGTGCAGAAGGTAGAGTCCGGCAAATCCGGCGGCTCCGAGGGCAAGACAGGTCATGTAGACGACTTTGTTGCCGAAGCGTGAAGCAAGACTCGTTAGAAACAGTGCTGCAATGCAGGCCGGGATAGGGTAGATCCCGTTAAGAACACCGACCCACGTCTGTGTCGCACCCTCTGAGAGTACAGCTCCTGTTGTCGGGTCAGTGATGCTGCCGCTTATTGCAGGTTTTAGATATGTCCACATCAGAAACAGGGCTGCCCAAGAGAAAAATTGTGTCACCCCGAGGCGAATCATGACTCCAGGAGTATCTTTAATCAGAGATAAAAACCCTAAAGACTCAGTCTTATCTTCTGTGCTGTCCCCGTTGTAAGATGCAAATTCTGATGGAGGGTATTCCTTGGTCTTGAACACTGTCACAAGCACTGTCAGTAGGAGAATGGCACCTCCTATGTAGTAGGCCCAGGCGATATGCGCTGACACATGTCCTGGTTCGGCCTTGTCACTAACCCCACACCATGTCAAGACAAGAGGTAGCATAGCCCCGATAACGGCTCCCAGATTGATAAGGAATGTCTGTACTACATAGCCTTCGGTCTTTTGGCTGTCGTTGAGCATATCCGCTACAAGAGCCCTGAAAGGCTGCATGGTCACATTGAAGCTCAAATCCATGAACAAAAGGATGAAAGCCCCCATCGCTAGAGGGGCAAATGCCAGTAGCTTGGGACAGTTGGGCATGAGCATTAGTGCAAGCGATGAAATTACCGCACCGGCGAGTATGTATGGCATCCTGCGCCCGAGTCTTGTCCATGTACCGTCTGAGAAAAGTCCTACTATGGGCTGGACTATCATGCCTGCGAGAGGTGCGGCAAGCCAGAAGTAGCTAAGGTGGCTGACATCGGCACCGAGAGATTCGAATATGGTTGATGTATTGGAATTCTGCAGGGAATAGCCGATCTGAACCCCAAGGAAGCCGAAGCTCATGTTCCAGATTTGCCAAAATGATAGTTGAGGTTTGCGTTTCATTGTTAAATGTGGACGTTGTGTCGATCTTTTGAAATCGTTTTTCGTAATATCAAATTTAGGTATAAAATCATTTTACTTGCAAATACCGTCCGATGAAATGCAATATTTTGGGGATGAAATGTCGGATATTATTGACGAATGGTAATCCGATATTATTTGCTATCTTTGGAAGTATATGCTCTCGTTTATATTTAGCATAGTAAACTGACAAAATAAAAGCGATTGTATCTATAAGAGTGTCAGGTGCAATGTCAGCATATATGATGTTGTCAGGAACAGTTCTACTCAGATTGGCCTAATGAGACAGATAAAACCGCATGGTATAATACATTTGTTCGCGTTGCTGCATGTGGCGGCGACTGTGCTGTGTCGTATATTCGGATATGATGATGAACTTCTTCTGACCCTGCTTACCATGTGCATGCTCCTGCTTATATGCATGAGATTGGATCTTAAGATTGAGTTTTCGGCAGCCATCATTATTATTGTCAATGCAATAGGTTATTTCTTCGGAGTCGGAGGGGCGAAGCTTATAGGGCTTGTATGCCACTCGGAGATCGTTGTCCATGCCCTCTCAACGGCCCTTACAACAGAGATCATAGGCTGGAGCACGCTTTGGCTTGGTGCTCTTATGAAGAAGTTCCGCGGAGGGACTCCCTCATCAGGCTGGTCTCCGAGGATAATCCACATGCTTGTCATAGTGCTGTGCATTTTCCTGATACGACTCGGACTTGTGGCTTTCAATACCTATTCGGCGTCAGGATCGAGAGGATTCTACGACATCACAATGACGGTCTTGTCCAATGTGCCGGTGATGGTCATGATGACATGCATCAACTTGATCTTTATCCGTCTTGCACGAAGGCACGTGGGACCCTTTACAATAGCCAGGCTCACCGTTGTCGGTATTACTGTCCTTATGATGGCCCTTCTGGCCTCTTTCATGATAGTCTGGGGCGTTCCTTTCGGCAGACCTTGTCCTGTAAGTGGGACAGAACTTGTGCGGCTGCTGATTGTTGAGGTACTTTTCGAGGCGGTAAGCTGCTGTATCCTCTTTGTTATTGACTTTGCAATGTCTTCGAGGCGTGCATTCAAGGCCGAGACTCTCAAGCGGCATAAGGCCCAGTTCGAGTATCTCCGTCTCAAACAGCAGGTCAACCCGCATTTCCTCTTCAATTCTCTCAATGTCCTTGACTGCCTTGTGGCTGAAGGCAAGAATAAGCAAGCAGGCGAATTTATTCACAAACTCTCCGGAATGTATAGGTATATGCTTAGCAACGAAGACATGAGGCTGCTACCGGTAAGGGAGGAAATGCAATTCGTGAGAATGTACGTGGATCTTATGAAAGTCCGTTTCCCAGAAGGTTTTGAGTTCTGCTGCTCTATTACCGAGGAGGCAAATAGCCGTTTTGCTGTCCCGTGCTCTATCCAGATGCTGGTGGAGAATGCTTTCAAGCACAACTCAGTAAGCCCGGAATCTCCGCTTGTCATTAAAATCACAGCTGACGGAGGTAGCCTCACTGTAGCCAACAACCTCAGACCTCGCCTTTCTTCTGATTCCAGTTCCACGAAAGTAGGGCTCAATTATATTCGTCAACAATATTTTGACCTCTCAGGCAAGATGATAGAGCAGGCTTGTGACGGCCGAGAATTCATTGTCAAAATCCCTTTGTTATGAAAGTCCTTATAGTCGAAGACGAATCCATGGCTCAGGCCAGTCTTGCGAGGATGCTTTCCCGTTTCACTGATATAGAGATAGTAGGAAGATGCGCTTCTGTACGGGATGCAGTGTCATTCCTTGAGAGCGGTCCGGCAGTAGATCTCATCTTTATGGACGTGGAATTGTCGGACGGCAATTGTTTCGAGATTTTCCGGAGAGTGGAAGTAAAGGCGAAGATAATCATGACAACGGCCTATGACAACTATGCCGTCAAGGCTTTTGAAGTCAACAGTGTAGACTACCTTCTTAAGCCTATAGAGCCAGAAGGCCTTGAGAGAGCAGTTGAGAGGGCAAGGAAGGCCATTGCCGCGGAAAAGTCGGAAGGACCAATATCCGGTGGCTATGATCGTTCGGACGTTGAGCGGATTCTGTCTGCAATGGGCAATGCCCCAAGATGGCGTAAGCGTTTCCTTGTAAGGACAAATGACAAGATCGTCCCAGTCTCGGTGGACGATATCGCCTGTATCTACAGTGAAGACAAAGTCAATTGGATCATTCTTGCCGACGGCACCCGCTATATACTGGATTATACACTTGATTCTGTGGCAGGAGAACTTGATCCGGCCCGTTTCTTCCGTATTTCGCGGAATGCCATTATAGCTCTGTCAGCAATAAGCCGTGTCACGAGGCTTCAAGGTGGGCGCATGAGTGTGATGATACGGCCAGATGAGAAAGAAGAGATGACGGTCAGTAGGGCGCGTGCAGATGCCTTCCTGTCATGGCTTGAAGGTGCATCGTGAAGCATAGTCGGTAGTTCGCAGACTTTTATATTTTCTGACAGACAAATGCGGAAATCCAGATTAATTCCGTATGTTTGTATCGTATTAGTATAGCGGCTAAGCCTGTTATTTTGCTTATAAATCTTTGAAATTTAGTGGTTTTGGAAACTGTTTTATATTGTTTGTCTAATATTTGCAGGTTGAGAATCACAGCTTCAAGACCAGATTTCAAGTATGACAAATGAATATCTTAAAAGTGCCAAACAACTTCTTATATGCAGGTCAATTTTAGTATCGAGTATTTCACCGTATGGGGTGAGATGCTTGTCCTTATATTGGACGATAAAGAGTATAAACTCGAATATCAGAATAATGGCAGGTGGGGCGTCAGTATTGGAAGACTCAAAGTATCTGGCAGCCACGTCTATCATTATGAAGTCTGGCGAGACGGGGTGCTGACACGCAGGGAGTGGGGTAACCATACCCTTGTATCCCATGAAGACTCTCCTCAGGCGATCAATGTGGAAGATCATTGGCAGGATGTCCCTGTCTATGCTCCATTCCTTTCAGGAGCTTTTGAAAGCGGTGTCCTCTGTGGAGGCAAGACTCCAGAAGAGTTGTATATAGAAAGATGGAAGAGTGCCGGTCTTGCAGTCCCTGTTTTCTCTCTGAGGAGCAGAGGCAGTTTCGGAGTTGGCGATTTCAGGGATCTGAGACTATTGTGCGATCTCGCCTGTAAGTGGAATCTTCACGTAATTCAGCTTCTTCCTGTCAATGACACTACAATGAATCTTGACTGGACTGATTCCTATCCTTATAGCGCGAATTCGATCTATGCACTTCATCCTCAGTTCGTCTGCCTCTCAGAAGCAGGTGTTGCTGAGAACGAGGAGTACCTTAAGACCAAAGCAGAACTTGAGTCTTCCCCTACAGTCGACTATGAGAAGGTAAATGCCGCTAAGGACAACCTCATGCGCAAGGCTTTCAAAGAGACATGGCGCAAGGTAAGTGCAAGTGCCGAGTACAAGGCCTTTGTCAAGGACAACAACTTTTGGCTCGAACCTTATTGTGCCTACAGGATACTTCGAGATATATACGGAACGCCCGATTTCTCAAAATGGGGAAATGCACGTCGAGCTACTGACGCAGTTGTCACCACGACCCTTATCAAGAACAGAAAAGAGGCTTCTTATCACTCATTTGTCCAGTTCCATCTTCACAGGCAGCTTGTAACGGCAAGGGATTATGCCAGAAGCAAGGGTATTGTGTTTAAGGGTGATCTTCCGATTGGAGTCAGCCGCACCAGTGCAGACGCCTGGAGCAATCCTACACTGTTCCATCTTGATTCTCAGGCTGGAGCACCACCTGACGCTTTTGCTGCTGAGGGGCAGAACTGGGGCTTTCCGACATATGACTGGGAGCGGATGGCCCGAGACAGGTATTCATGGTGGAAAGCAAGGCTTGGCAATATGGAGCAGTATTTCGATGCCTTCAGGATTGATCATATACTCGGATTCTTCCGAATCTGGGAAATCCCGGAAGACTGTGTTCATGGGCTTCTTGGACATTTCAATCCTGCACTTCCATATACAGCCGGAGAACTTGCCAAAATGGGCTTTGATATGTCCCAAGGGCTCTATACCACTCCGTTGGCCGATGACCTCACTCTTGAAGGAATCTTCGGACCACTTGCCGAAGAAGTAAGGCGTCTCTATGTCAAGGATAGAAGACTGAAGCCTGCATATTCGATGCAGCGCAAGGTGCTTGCCGCATTTGAAGGTAGCAAGGAAAATAAGGCCTTCGCCCCAGATCAGGCCGAAAAGGTACGTGATGGTCTTCTCAAACTTATTGACGATGTTCTGTTTGTTGAGGATCCGAGGCAGAAAGGAATGTTTCATCCGAGAATTGCAGCCCAGTATACATATGCGTATGCAAGGCTTGACTATGGGCAGAAGCAGGCTTTCAATACCCTCTACAATGATTTCTTCTACCGAAGGCACAATGACTTTTGGAAGGCATCTGCACTTCGCAAACTTCCCGAGTTGCTATCTTCTACAAAGATGCTTGCTTGTGGTGAGGATCTCGGCATGATCCCTTCCTGTGTTGCCCAAGTGATGGACGAGCAGAAGATCTTATCCCTTGAGATACAGAGGATGCCGAAGGAGGACGACAAGGTCTTTGGCGATCCTTCATCCTATCCTTATTACTCAGTCTGTGCTACTTCGACGCACGATATGAGTCCGTTGCGAGCATGGTGGCATGAAGACAGGAAACTTACCCAGAGATTTTACAATGAAGTCCTCGGAAGATGGGGAGAGGCACCTCAAGACAGCAGTCCAGAGATCTGCAAGAGTATACTTGAGATGAATTTGCATTCTCCCTCGATGCTTGCAATATTCCCACTGCAGGACTATTTGTCCATAGCTCCGCGATATTGTTCTTCTATACCTGAAGACGAGAGGATAAATGTTCCTGCCATAACGCCTTATTACTGGAGATACCGTATGTCATCAACAATAGAGGAACTCTCAGCCGACAGTGCTCTTGCCTCTGAGATTTCTTCTATGATAAAGGAGAGCGGCCGATAGTTCCACGGCTCCGTTGGTGCAGGCTATTTCTTTTCTTGGCGTCTGTCTCGCTGAAGCTATATTTCTGCCAGAGTTAAGATCTTTGTTTGCCCGATTTCTGGCTGTCTGATACCACCATGAAGGTTACAGCTATGATAGTTATCGCTACACCTACTATTATATTAAGCGTCAGGGACTCTCCGAATACAAGAGTTCCTACAGTTATAGCCGTGACAGGCTCGGATACGCCGAGTACGGATGTGATGGTAGGCCCAGCTTCACGTGTCGCTATCGAAAGTGTCAGCAGAGCAATAATTGTAGGGAAAATAGCTAGTCCTATCAGATTGGTCCACGTATCCCATCCGGAGACATTCCTCATGAAGTCTGCACCCGAGGTAAAGCTGTGGAGCAGGAACAGGATAGATCCTATGAGCAAGGCGTAAAATGTAATTACCTGACTTGATATGGTGCGGAGTCTGCGACTCCGGTTGACAATAATAAGATATAGGGCGTAGGCTAGAGCGGAGGCTACTGCGAGCATAAGCCCATTGATATTGACTGATGTGCTCTCGTCTGGTCTGCTTAGTATGACAACGCCTATGAATGTCATGAAAATGGCTATCCACACTTGCCATGAGGGATATACCTTGAGAAAAACCATTATCAGAGCAACAATCACAGGGTACAAGAATACAATCGTCGTGGCAAGCCCGGCAGGAATATAGTTGTAGGACAAGAATAGGAGCATGCTGCTCAGTGCGAACAGGATTCCTAGAATGCCAAGCCTCACCAGTTGTTGCCGATTGATCCGCAAAGACTGTTTTCGGGCTAATAGCCATATGCCGAGTAACGCAACAGCAAGCAAATACCGTATTGACAGCATAGTATCCACATATACGCCTTTCTCAAGCAGCGGCTTGGCAAACAATGGGTTAAGCCCGTATGTGATTCCAGCGATGATTCCAGCACTATAGCCGAGGACTTTGTTCTTGCCGTACACGTCCTTTCTGTTAGATAGTTGCATTATCTTGACAGGAAGCTCCGTATGGCATCCAAGGCATCATTGGCAAAGCTCTTCTGCTCTCCGGACGAGAGATTTTTCAGGTTGATTGTGCCTTTGGCTGCCTCTTCGCTGCCGTTGATTGAAATGAATGGAATCTGCTTCTTCTGAGCAAATTCGAACTGCTTCTTGAGCTTGGCGGAATCCGGATAGATCTCGCAAGAGATTCCTGCCTTGCGTAAGGCACGGACAGCCTGAACTGTATACTTTACCGAATCAGCGTCCATGTTGGCGAATAGTACGTCAGAGGGTCTCGCAAGGTCTGTAGGGAATTTTCCGAGTCCCTTCAACACATCGAATATACGGTCTGCACCGAAGGAAATGCCAACTCCAGACATTCCTTGAAGTCCAAAGATGCCTGTAAGATTGTCATAGCGTCCTCCGCCGCATATACTTCCTATCGCGAAGTCGTTGGCCTTGACCTCGAATATCGCTCCAGTATAGTAGTTGAGTCCTCTTGCAAGCGAAAGATCCATCTCCACGGTCTGGCTTATTCCTGAAAGAGCAATATAACCAAACAATTCCTCCATCTCGTCAAGCCCCTTGAGTCCTGTATCAGATACAATTCCTGTGGCCGACTCTCCATTCATGAGTCGTCTCATGCTTTCGAGTTTGCCAGAAGTGTCTCCCTCCATGGTAAGGACTTCTCGGATAACTTCTATCGACTTCCCAATTATGCCCTTTTCTTGCATCTCTTTCTCTACTGCCTCGATGCCTATCTTGTCGATCTTGTCTATCGCAACGGTGATATCGATGACTTTGTCAGGACATCCGCTCACCTCTGCAAGGCCTGTAAGGATCTTGCGGTTATTGATCTTGATCGTCACGCTGATCCCGAAGGCTGAAAATACATCGTCTACGATCTCCACAAGCTCAAGTTCACCAAGCTGTGAACGGCTTCCGATGACATCTGCATCACACTGGTAAAATTCTCGATAGCGCCCTTTCTGCGGCCTGTCCGCCCTCCATACAGGCTGTATCTGGAATCTCTTGAACGGGAATGTAAGCTCATTCTGATGCTGGACCACGAAACGTGCAAAAGGGACAGTGAGGTCGTATCTCAGACCTTTCTCGCATATTTCCTGCGTCAGCTTGCCCGAGTCGATGCTTCCATCTTCGCGGATAAAATCTCCGCTCTCAATCCCTGCAAAAGCATCCCCACTGTTAAGAATCCGGAAAAGCAACTTGTCTCCTTCGTCCCCATATTTGCCGAGGAGGGTGGAAAGGTTCTCCATTGCAGGAGTCTCTATCTGTGAATATCCGTATGTTTTGAACACGGCACGTATTGTGTCGAATATATAGTTTCTTGCAGCCATCTCTTCGCTGCTAAAGTCACGCGTACCCTTGGGTATCGACGGTTTCTGAACTCCCATTTTGTAATTTTGAAATTTATTACAAAATTAATGATTTATATTGTATATTTGTTCGGATTAGATCTTTACTTAACACTTATATATAAATGAAAGATTTTGTCAAAATGACGCTGGCTGTCCTCTGCGGCCTCTTCATCATGGGGATATTGAATATCTTCATTTTCTTCGGTATGGCAGGAGCCATGGCTTCTTTTGGAAGTTCAACTCCGGTTCTGCCAAAACAGGGGGTACTATTCATGGATATGTCCAAGGTTCATATCTCAGAACAGCCCAAGGAGGCCGATCCTATGTCCATCATACAAGGCAATACAGATAAGTCCTTGGGACTCTGGGATGCAGTAAACGCGATTAATCAGGCCTCTGAGGATCCGACAGTACAATTTATATTCATGAAGACAGACGGTACGTCCGTTGGCTTGGCCAAACTTGAGGAACTTAGGACAGCACTTGAGGTTTTCCGTACATCAGGCAAGGCTGTTGTAGCATATGTTGAGAATCCTACTACAGCATCATATTATCTCGCTTCAGTAGCCGACAAGATTTATGTCGGAGATTATGCAGGCGGCAGCAGCATGATCTTTGGCGTCGGGACGACAATGTTCTATCTCAAGGACGTTCTTGACAAACTCGGTATCAATGTTCAGTTCATCCGTCATGGCAAATTCAAGTCTGCCGGTGAGACTTACATCAGAAGTACTCCGAGTGAAGAGAATCTGCGCCAGACCAAAGAGATGATAGGCTCTATGTGGGACAATATTGCGGAGAAGATATGTAAGAGCCGTGGTATGGATAGAAATGATCTTGACAGTGTAATAGACAATCTTGAGATCAATACTCCTGCTGATTTCCTCAAATACTCTCTTGCTGACACTCTTATGACCAAGGAGGCGCTTAAAGAAAAGCTTGCGGTCCTGGCACAGGCAGATTCATACTCTGACGTGAAGTTCATTCCTTTTGCAGACTATGTGACTGTCAAGACAGCCGTACCTTCAGGTTCATCTGACAAAATTGCTGTCATCTATGCTGATGGTGAGATAATAGACGGGTATGAGAAAGAGGCTGTAGCTGGGGACAGGTTCGCAGGCATCATTGCAGAGGCCAAGGCCGACTCTTCAGTCAAGGCAGTCGTATTCCGCGTCTCGTCTCCTGGTGGCAGTGTCTACGCTTCTGATAAGATAAAGAAGGAAATCGATGCTCTCCGCAAGGTGAAGCCCGTGGTTGCCTCTTACGGAGAATATGCTGCCTCGGGTGGATACTGGATATCCAATAGCTGTGACAAGATTTTCTCTGATGCTTCTACTATTACAGGCTCGATCGGTGTGTTCAGCATGGTGCCAGATCTCAGCAAGACTGCCAAGGATCTGCTTGGTGTCAATGTTACGACAGTAGGCTCAAGCCCTCATTCTGACATGTTCTCTCTTACAAGACCTCTTGACAAGCAGGAGTATGACTTTGTACAGAGGTCAGTAGATCAGATATACGAGGAGTTTGTAAACAATGTAGCAAACGGTAGGGATATGTCTCCCGCAAGTGTAGATTCACTGGCTCAGGGACGAGTGTGGACAGGAGCAGATGCCTTGAAGCTTGGGCTTGTAGATGAGATCGGCTCTCTGTATGATGCAGTTAGCTATGCAGCAAGACTTGCCGGTGATCCGGACCTTGCTTCATGGGAGATCAGTTCACTTCCTAAGCCTCTCTCTTCTATAGAGCTGTTACTCGAATCCCTTGCGGGTTCTTCAAATGTGCTTGCAGGGACTCCGTTCGAAGAACTTGGCAAGGTATACAATGAACTTTCAGTGCCGAATGCAGGCAAAGTATATGCGCGTATGCCGTATGTCTTTACAATTGACTGATATTGTCCTGAAGAAGACTGATATCAATCCGTAGGACGCGTCTTGTCAGATTGTCTATCTTGACAATCTCGTCAGTGCGGCAGAAAAATGATCCGGAAGCATGGCCGAAGAGCAATAAGGCCCTGCCTCCGGATTTTTGTATTTCCGTTTTCTGAGTATGAGGCTCTTTGTATAGTGCCTCTCCAATAACCTTGCTCAAGGTCTTCGTAGTGCAGTCTACTCTCAGATTGCTTTCACCGCTGCAGAATACAAGGCACTCGGCTTTCTCGATGATATCTGCTTTCAGATCGGTGAAAATGTCGCTGAGTTTCTTCCTTCCTCTACATCCTATCGGACGCATCCAATCCCCTTCAGCCCAGTTTCTCACTGTGAAAGGGAAGGGGAGTCTGTCTGCATCTACGTATATAGTCCCATTGGCTGCCTCTCTGCGAATATCTTCCAGACTCAATCTGGAAGTGTCCGCTAGCGTTATAGAGGCACGCCAATCCCCTATATGGTAGTCACCGACAGAACGAATTTCCATTGTGTGAGTAACCCCTCTTTCTGACCGTGGGCGTACTTTCAGCCCAGATGAAGTGGTGACAAGACTGTAGTCTGGACTTTCAATGGTTTTTCCGGGACAGGGCTTTACATCTGACAGAAGCCTAAGGACAGGCTCCAATGCCTTATTACGGAATCCATATGGCGAGAGAAGCCGGAAAAGAACATATTCTGGATGCTTTAGCGCGAAGATCGCCCGGTAAGGAATCTCAATGCCGCCATGTTCTCGTTTTATCTCCATATCTTTCACAGCTTCAGTAAAATATTCCTCGGCTATGGCCTCTTCAATGGCAAATGTCTTCATCTCCCGTGAAAAGGTCTCTATGCACGAAGGATTGAGTTGCAATAGAGCTGGCAGCACTACATGACGTATCCGATTCCTCTTGTATTCGATATTGGCATTTGTGCTGTCCTCGTGAAATTCAGTTCCTCGAGTCTTGATATATCGTTCTATCTCATCTCTTGCAAAAGACAAAAGCGGACGAATCATCCTGATCCTCTTGGACTTATCCTCTTCTATAGGTATGTATCCGTCCTCTTTCATACCGATAAGCCCCTTGAGCCCAGTCCCTCTCGTGAGATTGAGAAGGAGAGTCTCAGCATTGTCATTGGCATTGTGGGCTACCGACAGGGCATCAAACCCGTTATCCCTGCATATCGATGCGAACCAGTTGTAGCGGAGCTCCCTTGCCGCCATCTCTATGCTGAGACCTTTGTCGGAAGCGTATTGCAACGTGTTGAAATCAGCCTTGAACAGCCTTATCCCATGTCTGTCGCACCATTGTCTTACAAGTAGGGCATCCCCATTGCTTTCCTCTCCTCTGAGATGGAAATTGCAATGTGCTACTGCAAATCTTCCGTTTGCCGGACTGTCGGTGAAAAGCTCTGCCATGCACATCGAGTCAATGCCACCACTTACTGCGAGAAGGGCTGTCTCCCGTCCGGGAAGCAGCCCTCCTATTATATTATCAAACCGTCTTTGCATATAGCCTATTTTCTTGAAGCAATCGTATAGGAGAAACCGAAAGCAAGAGATTCCTTGAACTGGATAAGCTGCTTTCCTTCTGGATATTTCTCTGTCTTGACCATAACCTTGTCATCATAGATGAGATTGGTAGTCAGGGTAAGTGCAAAATATTTGGCTATCTGCCAGTCAAATCTATTGTCCCAGTTGACACGCAGATTCTGTGGATTCTCAAGGTAGTCGGAGAACAGGACAATCTGAGTCGTATATTTGAAATTGTTGTTGATCTGCAGCTTGCCGTCTATCTTGAGCTGGGCACCGAACTCAAATCTTGCGCCCCTGTAGTACTTGCCGGCCTCTTCTCCATCGGGGAATGCGCCAAGATCCGTGTATTTCTTCTTCCTATTCATGCCGTAGCTTTTGCGAAGCTGCTCATCCGTCACTACGACGAATCCTCCTGTAAGAGGTGCAAGGTTGACTGTAAGCCACTTGGTCGGCACCCAGTCAAGACCGAGGGCAATATTGGTGTATGCCGGTGCCATGAATCCTGACTTGATCTGGCGTACTCCCATCCAATCGCTCTTGGACGGTTCCCAGTCTTCGTCTGTATTGCCTTCCGGCTTGGTCGGCACAGGATAATTGTAGCTGTTGGTAAACTGGGACTTGAAACTGAACTGTGCTGAATAGTTGAACTTATTCGTAGCCTTGACTCCAAGCTTACTCTCCAAGTACATACGGTCATCACTTTTTTGGACGAACGGCTTGTCCTCCGAATAGAGGAAGCCGTAATCCAACTGAAGCCTGTTGGAGAATAATATGTTGTCCTTTTTGTAAGAAGCATTGGCATCGATGAAAGACTTGAGGGTTACATTGTTGTATCCCCCCGCTGCCCAATTGGTAAGGTTTGTCTGGGTGAAGTCTATCTTTGTCAGAAGCGAATTGGTCCAGTAACGGGGCTTCTTTACTTTGACTTCAGCTTCTGGCGCTTGGGCAAATGCCTTGGCAGCCTCCTCGGCAGCTTTTTGCGCGTCAGTCACATCCTGAGCCACTGCAGACAGGGCCGTCGCTGTAGACATTGCAGCGATAAATAGTGCTTTCTGCAAATTACGGTATTTCATCTCAGACTGGAGTTATATGTATTGATGTCTAATAGGATATTGCAAATACGACTCTCTCGTGAGAAGGTTTGCCAGAGTAGATGTCCTTTCCTTCTTCCTTGCAGACCACGCTGTCTACAGGTATGCAACGTATAGTAGCTTTGGTCTCGTCCTTGATCTTCTGCTCTGTCTCGGCAGTGCCGTCCCAGTGGCAGAGGAGGAAATAACCCTGCTGTATCTTCTCCTTGAACTCGTCCCAAGAGTCGCATTTCGCTATGCGGCTTTCACGGAAAGCAAGAGCTTTCTCGTATATGTTTTTCTGTATATCCTTGAGTAGGTCTTCCACATGAGCCGCTATACCCTCCATAGGTAGGACAGCTTTTTCAAGAGTATCCCTTCTGTGCACTTCGGCCGTACCTGCTGCAAGATCTCTTGCGCCTATGGCGATACGTACGGGCACGCCTTTAAGTTCCCACTCTGCGAACTTGAATCCAGGCCTGAGAGTATCTCTGTCATCGATCTTGACGCTATGTCCCGCAGCTTCGAGTTCTTTGCGTATAGCATCCATTTTCTCCAATATGGCTGAATGCTCTTCCTCAGTCTTGAAGATCGGTACCATCACTACCTCAATCGGGGCGAGGGCAGGAGGAAGCACAAGCCCGTTGTCATCACCGTGAGCCATGATGAGCGCTCCCATAAGACGTGTTGACACGCCCCATGACGTTGCCCAGACATACTGGAGTCCTCCATCCTTGTCGGCATACTGTACGTTGAATGACTTTGCGAAGTTCTGTCCGAGAAAATGTGATGTTCCTGCCTGAAGAGCCTTGCCGTCCTGCATCATTGCTTCGATTGTGAGCGTATCAAGTGCACCGGCAAATCTCTCGTTGGGACTCTTGTGGCCTACAATGACAGGCATTGACATATAGTTCCTTGCAAAGTCAGCATATACATGCACCATTCTCTCGGCCTCTTCCATCGCTTCCTTTGCAGTCGCGTGGGCTGTGTGACCCTCCTGCCATAGGAACTCAGCTGTCCTAAGGAACAGCCTTGTCCTCATCTCCCAACGGACAACGTTTGCCCACTGGTTGCATATAAGCGGAAGGTCACGCCATGACTTGATCCAGTTCTTGTAAGTGCTCCATATTATTGTCTCTGAAGTAGGTCTTACGATCAGTTCTTCTTCTAGTTTTGAAGACGGATCCACAATTACGCCATTTCCGGCCGGATCGTTCATCAGTCTATGATGTGTCACGACAGCGCATTCTTTGGCAAAGCCAGCCACATGTTCGGCTTCCTTGCTGAAAAATGACTTCGGTATGAAAAGTGGGAAATATGCGTTCTGTGCGCCTGTCTCCTTAAATTTGGCATCGAGAATATGCTGCATCTTCTCCCAGATGGCATATCCGTATGGCTTGATTACCATGCATCCGCGTACGGGTGACTGCTCCGCAAGATCTGCTTTAACCGCGAGATCATTGTACCACTGAGAATAGTTCTCTGATCGTTTTGTTATGTGATCTGCCATATTGACTGAAAAAAATTGTTTTTGTATCGATATTTTATCTAATCTTGCAAAACTGGGGTAAGGTATGATAATTGTATTTTTATCCCAATTGTCGTATATTGCGACAAATATAGCAAAAGCGAGTGCAAAGCGCAAACTTGTTTGCTTGCTTTGCCTAGCGTAGAGCAGTATGTACTTATTTTTTGTATGCTTTACCTAGACGTGCCTATGTTATATTGAGATAAAAATTTTATTTAAAGGAGGTCGAAATGAAAACGAACATCTGGCAGGTATGTGTTGTCCTGTTGGCGCTTGTCTCTTGCGGCACAGCTTCGCAATATGCACAGCAGGAGTATCAGGACGGTTTCTATAGTAGACCGGATTATGCGGAGAATCGCGCACAAGTGCAGGCTTCCCGTTCCAAAGTGGACGCTCTCGTTGACGAGACCAAAAACTCTGCTATCTTCCTCAAGAGCGGAGAGAGCGATACACTGTTTATTCCGGACAATATGTCGGCTACCCTTCGCTTCGACAAACAGGACGGCTCGACTTTGGTGACTGTCACCAATATTCCTTCATACTCTCTATACCCAGATCCATATTGGTCATCGTGGGCTTCTCCATATTGGTCATCATGGTACTGGGGCGCGAATCCTTGGTATTATTCCGGACTTTATTGGCGTGATCCATGGTACTGGGGCACGAATCCTTGGTATTATTCCGGATTTTATTGGCGTGATCCATGGTACTGGGGTGGTCCTGGCTACTATTGGTCTTGGTACTATGATCCGTGGTATCATGATCCATGGTATTATCATGGCTGTTTCGAAGGTTGGGACGGTGGCTGGCATGGCGGCCATTATCATTCGGACAGATATTGGGGCAACAGAACCTATGCGACTTCAGGAACCAGTCGCAGATCTGCAAATACGAGGTCTGACGTGATGGGTGTAGTGTCAACTAATGTCCGTCGGTCATCAGGTATGTCAGGTACAGTACGCCGGACTTCAGCGGGAGCAAGTACTTCATCTTTGAGGAAATCATCGGCAGTACGTTCAGCGACTGTGGCTCGTTCTTCCTCGTTGTCTCCAGTAAGGAGGACAGTGGGTGCATCATCTGTCACTTCAAGAGTATCAGGAATATCGTCAGGCAGTGTTGCATCCGGCAGAGTTACTGGAATGTCTTCAGGGAGTGTTACTTCAGGACGTGTAGCAGCTTCAGGAACGGTTCGCCGTGCAGCTACAGGCTCTTCTTATAGCTCGGTATCCTCTTCAAGGGTTAACGGTTATGCGAGACCTGCGACCGGTACACCATCAAGGACAGCATCTTCTGCTATGTTCAGACGTCCGGCATCTTCATCCTCGGCATCTACAGGCTCGTCGTATATGAGAAGCGGATCTTACAGAAGCGCAGGCTCATCATATAGTGGCAGTTCTTCGTACGGCTCCGGTTCTTCTTATGGCTCAGGCTCTTCATATAGCAGGTCTTCCTCTGTAGGATCGTCTTACCGTAGTTCTTCCTCAAGTTCGTCATACCGCTCTACAGGCTCTTCTTATAGAAGTAGCAGTGTAGGCAGTTCATACCGCAGCAGCGGAGGTGGATATTCAGGTGGGTCTTCGAGATCATCCGGCTATTCAGGTGGTACTGTAAGGCGTCGTTAACATTTCTAACAAAATTCATCTATGACAAAAAGATTTTTTGCTGTATCGGCATTTTTATTACTTGCCGTATGCGCATCCTCCCAGACAATGCAGGATGCCTTGACATTCAGCAGCAACAACTACTACGGTACAGCAAGGTCCATGGCAATGGGCAATGCATTTACAGCACTTGGAGGCGATCTGGGTTCTATTACTCTCAATCCGGCCGGGTCTGCCGTCAACGGATTCTCTCAACTGACGATTACTCCTGGTCTGTCCATTGCTTCTTCAAGATCATCCTATATGGCCATGCCCTCTCTTGACGGCAAGTATGCCAATAAGACCAATAACGGCAAGACTGCATTCGAGATGCCCAATGTTGGTTTTACTCTCAACTACAAGACTGGTGCAAAAAGGGGACTGAAGAGTTCTACCATAGGTTTTATTGCCAACATGTCTTCAGTCTACCTTGACAATGTCTATACGAGGGGACGCAATTCTCAGACAACTATGGCCGGATCAATTGCGGCAGGCAGCAGCGGTATGGCGTATTCGCAGCTCAATGACTACAGTGCGTATGACAGCGGACTCCCGTGGCTTAATGTGGCAGGCCTTCAGGGCGGAATGATCTCCAACTTCGGTGCGACAGATTCAGAATATATAGGCGTGACAGAGAAACTGTTTGACAACGGTGACATACAACTGGCCGGCCCTATCGATCAGGTATATGGAAGACAGACCAAAGGTACTAAATACGAGATGGTCTTTAACTCTGGACTTAATTTCTCAGATCGCGTCTTTGTCGGTGTCAATATAGGGATGGCATCGTTGTCGTATTCAATGGATCAGTATTTCAAGGAGGTTGCCGTCAATCCTGCTGATTTCCAACTTACTTTTGTAGAGAACAATGCTGAGGTTACGACTAATTTCGATGCTCTTCGATACAGGTACAGTTATGATGCTTCCGGAGTGGGAGTCTATGGTAAGATCGGTATTATTGGTGTTCCCACTTCTTGGCTTCGTCTCGGTGCTGCAATCCAGACGCCAACGCTTTTGCATATCAAAGAGAGTTGGCAGCTATCAGCTGAGACATGGTTTACGAATTCCTCATTTGATGCCTCCTCCAAGTCTCCGCGGTCGGAATACGAATATAATTTTATCTCTCCTTTCCGCTTCAATGTCGGGGCAGCTATCATTCTTTCTAAAATTGGGGTGTTGAGTGCTGACTATGAGTATACGGATTACGCAGGTATGAGATTCAAGGAGTCTGAAACCAATGACAACAGTGCATTTGAATCTGTGAATAATGATATTTCTGACTACATGTCGGACTCCAATACTCTTCGTCTCGGAGCGGAAGTGAAGCTACTTCCTATCTTTGCTGTGAGAGCAGGCTATGAACTTACCTCGACAAAGCAGAAGTATCTTGACGATCTGAATGAGATGCAGACCCAGATCTCGAACAGAAATACTTGGTCAGTCGGCTTTGGTTATAGCTCTAAAGGATCATTTTTCTGCGACTTTGCTCTGAGGCATACGGCTTTCCCTAAGGAATATATATATCCGTATCAGGATTATCTTGATACCGCATTGACTCCGGAGATACTCCATAAAAGGTCTCTTTGGGATGCCGCCATTACTTTCGGTTGGAGGTTCTGATATTTTTAAGATAGGAGAGTGAGTCGGGACCCTCATTGAATAGAAGATCCATGACTGACAAGTCTTGTATGAAGCCGTATTTTCGGGAAAATACCTGATAATACGGCTTTTCCAATTCCAAGTCTCGTAGTATGGTATTGTCTTTTTTGGGGTGTATTACACCACGTAAGTCTTTGGTGGCTGGAGCCGAGCTTTCGGCATCGTGGCTGCCTTTCCTAAAGAAAGTCACTGTAGTGCTTATCTCGGCAGGAATATGGGTCTTGTCGAGGAAATACTTCAACAAAGCCATATTCATGTCAAATAGATGCTCTATCCGGCTGTCGATAATGGCGAAAAACTCGTCCTTGTAGTAGTCGAACCAAGCGGATGACTTGTATGCTGAGACTACCGCCCGCTCGAAAGTTCTGGTCCAGTCTGTAGAATAGTCTACTCGTATTGACCTTATTGGAAGAGCATATGTGCCTTCTTCGTGTACCACTGGGAAAGAAAGAGATTCCGTGCCGTTTGCCCCGTAGATCTTGCATCTGTTACGATATGATTGCTTCTGGTAATTCTCGCAGGCTTCGATGCATACCTTACCTGGTATAAAGCAGTTCACCCTGTCTGATGGCAGGGTGAATTCGTTGGCAATTGCCGCCATATATGATATCGGCGGACAGAAGGCCGTCTCAAGAAGGATCATCTCTTCTCTTAGTCAATGTCTCCCTTCTCTGCGCTTGTGTTGGCCTTGATGATACCTCTCTTGGATGACTTTATAAAGTCAAGAATTGTTTTTTTCTCTTCTGAGTCAGGGAATCCGGCCTCTACCTTCGCACATCCGTCAGTAATGTTGTATCCTTGGAAATAGATGGTATCATAGATGTCCTTTATGTTCCTCACGACATCAGCAGAGAAACCTCTCCTTCTCAAACCTACAATATTGACGCCGGCGTAGCAGATGGGATCGCGGCCGCAAAGTACATAAGGCGGGATATCCTTGTTGATCTTGGACATGCCTCCTACCATTGCGTGGCAGCCTATCTTGGTGAACTGATGGGCCTTGGCTCCGCCTCCGATGATGGCCCAGTCTGCTATCTCGGTCTCACCTGCTATGCCTACATAGCTTACGAGGATACAGTGATTACCAACGCTGCAGTCATGGGCTATGTGCACATAGGACATAATGAGGGTATTGCTTCCTACTTTAGTCACCCCCTTGCCGCTTGCTTTGGTACCTCTGTTGATAGTGACACATTCCCTAATGGTAACGTTGTCCCCAATCTCGACGTGGGTGATCTCCCCGTCGAATTTCAGATCTTGAGGAACTGCACCGATCACGGCACTGGGAAATATTTCGCAGTTGCGTCCTATCTTTACATAAGGGAAAATTACTGCGTGCGGATAGATCTTGCAACCGTCACCGATCTCCACATTGTCATCGATGAATGCGTATGGCCCTATCTCGACATTGTCGCCGATAATGGCTTTGGGGCTTACTGTAGCCAATGGATGGATCTTGTTCATACTCTGTCTATTTTTTTTCGGCAACAAGAGCCCTGATGGCCTTTGCCGTATTGGTATTTATCTTGTGTCCCGGTTTGAATCCAGTTATATGAGCGTTGAGATAGCCTCCTGCCAGCCTCATGTCCCCGATAAGATCCAGAAGCTTGTGGCGTCCGCATTCGTTGGGGAAATGGAGCTTAAGGTTGCTAAGATAGCCGCTTTCGCTCACCTTCAACTTGGGCATTCCGAAGAGCTCGGCCATACGATCAAGTTGTTCGTCTGTTACCGGATGCTCCACGATCACGATGGCATTGTCCACGTCTCCTCCCTTAATGAGATTGTTGGCAAAGAGATATTCCACCTCGTGGAAAAATACGAAGGTTCGGCAAGGGCCTATCTCATGTGCATAGTCATGACTCAGATCCCATGATGCTGTCTGAATACCGAGAACATGAGAGTTGAAGTCTACGGTAAGGTCGTAAGATGGCTTGTCGGCAGGGGTTATCTTAACCCACGAGCCACTCTGTTCGTCTTTCAGTTCGATCTCATCTGGCAAGTCGATATATACTCTGTCTGCATCTTGTTCAGCAAAGCCTGACTTTGCGAAAGCCTCGACGTATGGAAGAGCGCTTCCGTCAAGAATAGGAACTTCTACATTGTCGATCTCGATGATCGCATTGTCAATGCCCATGCCGGTAAGAGCCGACATTATGTGCTCGATTGTAGATACGGACGCGTTGCCGCTTGATATTGTTGTACTGCGTGCCGTGCTTGAGACGTTCTCTGCGAGGGCATCTACAAAGGCCTCTTTGCCGAGGTCAGTTCTGAGGAATCGGATACCGCTGTTCGCAGATGCGGGACATACTGTCATATGTGCGACCTTGCCTGTATGCAGGCCCTTGCCGCTGAAAGTACACGGTGTGTTGAGTGTACGCTGCTTCATTGTAAATTATAGAGGGCAGAGTTGCCGGAACGCCTGCCGTGGCTGTAGATTGAACCTCCCGATCTCCGGAAATCGGCTAATCTGCAAATTTATACAAATTTTTCACGCCCGCCAACTATTTGGCCTCGCCCTGCTGCTTGAATAATGCGTAGCTTCTCATGAAGGTCTTGATGGGAATGGCCGGAGAGCCGAGAAGTACCTGTCCGCTCTTTCGTATATTGCCTATTACCCCAGCCTGAGCTCCTATTGTGGTGTTGTCTGCGATTACGAGATGTCCAGCTATACCTACCTGTCCTGCGAGGATGCAGTTCTTGCCTATCTTTGTGGAACCGGCAATGCCGCATTGGGCTGCCATCACTGTATTGTCGCCTATCTGGACGTTGTGCGCTATCTGACAAAGGTTGTCTATCTTGACACCATTGCCGATGATTGTGGATTCCATCTCGGACTTGTCAATCGTAGTACCGGCACCGATTTCTACATTGTTACCGATCACTACATTGCCTATATGCTCGATCTTCTCCCATGTCCCGTCCGGCTGCGGAGCATTCCCGAAGCCGTCAGAACCTATGACGGCATTGGAATGTATAATGACGTTGTCTCCGATTATCATGCCAGGATAGATGCTTACACCAGGATAGATTATGCAGTTTTTGCCTATCTTGGTATTGTCACCGATATATACATTTTCATATATCTTGGTATAGTCGCCTATCTCTGCATGATGCCCCACATAAGAATGGCTTCCAAGATATACTTTCTTGCCGAACTTTGTGGTGAAAAACCATGACGACCTAAAGCCCCTGTGTCTCCTGTCGGTCCTTTTCTGCTGGGTGACGTATTTCAGAAGGTCAGCCAAGGCCGAGTATGCATTCTCAACTCTTATCATCGTGGGCTGTACTTTCTCTTTGGGCTGGAAGTCGTTGTTTACAAGCAAGATACTTGCCTTGCACGTATATACGTAATGTTCGTATTTCGGATTGGCATAGAAACATAGCTGTCCCGCCTTGCCGTGCTCGATCTTGGCGAAAGCGGTTATCTTTGCCTCTGGGTCGCCCTCTACCGTGCCCTTGAGGACCTTGGCGAGTTGCTTGGCTGTAAATTCCATATGTTCTGTCAGTTTTATCTGTTATTTGGGTGGGCTGTTTCTCGTGTTGGCTAATGCCTGTCTCTTGTTCAGCCCGGAGGCGGCTCTTGTCCTCGTCCGCGTCAGTATAGAGTAAATAACGGTTGCAAAGTAAATATATTTATTATTAACATTGAAATTTTTATACTCTATATGTTGTCCCGAACGCATTCAGTATTGTCATTATATGAATTATCACCCCTTGCTTGTTTATGCCCAATGCTCATTACATCTGCCGCCACCTGTGTGCCGGAGGTTGTAGATTTGAAAAATTATGTATATCTTTGCAAATGTGAGCTTGATAGGGGACGTTGGGTCTCCTATTTTTTTGTTCCGATATTGTCCCTGAAAACGAGATGAATATGGATAAGGAGTTGATATATAAGATGATAGAGCCTGTTGTTCAATCAGCAGGATGCTTTCTCGTGGATGTGGAAGTCTCCTCGGATAATGATGTTGTCATCACGGTTGAGTCTTACGAATCCTCTGTCGAGATGGACGATTGTGTGAAGATTTCCGATGCTTTCGGGGAGATGTTTGACAGGGAGAAAGAAGATTATTCCCTTACAGTGACATCTGCCGGACTTGATCAGCCATTTAGGATTCTCCGTCAGTATGAGAAGGCTGTAGGTTCAGTCGTTGAAGTCAAGACAAAGGACGGAAGGAAGCTCTGCGGAACACTTCTGTCAGCAGATGGAGATGGTTTTGTCCTTGAATACAAGGCGAAAGAGCTTCTTCCTGGGCATCGCCGCAAGACAGAAGTCGACAAAGAGGAACATTTTGCATACGGCTCGGTCAACTCGGTCGTGCCGCATTTGGAGTTTGAATAAAAAACAGAATAATATAATGGATTCAGAAAAGATTGACTTGAAAACGGCCTTTGCGCTGTTCAAGGATGAGAAGCATATCGATCGCCCGGTAATGATGGGCGTGCTGAAGGATGTTTTCACTACACAGTTGGCTAAGACTTTCGGGTCAGCTGACAATTTCGACGTCATCATCAACGTGGACAAAGGTGACTGTGAAATCTATCAGAATCTCGAAGTTGTGGACAAGGTGGACAACCCTAATACACAGATATCGATAGATGAAGTCAACAAGAACGGAGATGATTATGAACTCGGGGAGACATTTACCCGTAAGGTAGAACTTAAGGATTTCGGGCGCAGGGGGATACTGAATATCCGCCAGAATCTGCAGGGCCGTATCATGGATATAGAGAAGGCTAATCTTTATAATAAGTACACAGACAAGATAGGCGAGATCTTTACTGGAGAGATCTATCAGACATGGGCCAAGGAAGTACTGATTCTTGATGAAGATGGCAATGAACTGAGACTGCCCAAGTCGGAGCAGATACCGGGAGAACATTTCAAGAAGAACGATACCGTGCGCGCTATCATCAAGAGCGTGGAGATGAAGAACAATACGACTCCGTACATCGTTCTTTCAAGGACATCGGACGAATTCCTCAAGAAACTCTTTGAACAGGAGGTGCCCGAGATTTATGATGGCCTCATCACCATAAAGAAGGTTGTGCGCATCCCTGGTGAGAGGGCAAAGGTCGCGGTTGAGTCATACGATGACAGGATTGATCCTATCGGAGCATGTATAGGTGTAAAGGGATCCAGAATCATAGGCATCGTACATGAGCTTCGCAACGAGAATATAGATGTCCTTCAGTGGACATCCAATACCCAACTCCTCATCCAGCGAGCACTCAATCCAGCCAAGATCTCTTCGATAGACATGGGCATCGACGAGCATGATAAGATAAAAGTATTCATGCTTCCCGAGGAGGTGAAGAAAGGAATCGGAAAGGGCGGTTGCAACATTAAACTTGCGAGTCTTCTCGTTGGTCGTGAGATAGAAGTTTGGAGAGAAGTGCCCAAGGAAGAGGGTGATGCTTCGGATGCGGATGAGGATGTTCTGCTTAGTGAGTTCAGCAATGAGATCGATCCTTGGGTTATTGAGCGCCTTCAGTCTATAGGCTGTGATACGGCTAAGAGTGTGCTTGCTCTTGATCCGTCTGACATTGCCAAGAGGGCTGATCTTGAGGATGAGACAGTGGCCGATGTCATGAATATTCTCCGCGCTGAATTCGAGGAGGACTAGCGGAGATGCAGGCTGAAATGAGAATTATCAAAGCCTGCACAATACGATTCTGAAAGTATAATTTAAGGGGTTATATATGGGAGAAATCAGATTAAATAAACTGACAAGACAATTCAACGTGGGGCTTCAGACACTGGTCGACTTCCTTAACGGAAAAGGGGCCGAGGTGGTGGCTGATCCTAACGTAAAGGTGTCTGACAAATTCATTCCGGATCTTGAGAAAGCTTTTGGGAAGGATCTGAAGGCAAAGGAGGATTCCGAGAAAGTGCAGATAAAGATTAAGGAAATTATAGAGAAAGGCACCAAACGCAAGGAAGATGAGCCTGAAGAGTCTGCTGCCAAGACTGTTATGATACGTACAGTCTCTGGAGGTGCATCCCGCCCTGTTCATACTGAGGCGGATTCTCCTGTAATAGAGTCTAAGCCGACTGCATCAGAGTCTAAGCCGAGCGAGAAAGCCACCCCGACTTCAGTCGCGGAGACGGTTGCTTCTGCCCACGCGATTGCAACGACAGAGAATCAGGCGCGTCCTGAGCCGGCCAAGGTCGAGCTTTCTTCGCTCCACAAGTCCGAGTCCGAGCAACAAGCCAAGGCAGAACCCAAGCCTGAACTTAAGGTGGAGGCCAGACCGGAGTCCAAGCCAGAAATTAAAGTCGAATCCAATTCTGAACCCAAGACTGAAGAATCTGAGTCAGAGTTTAAGCCGGAAATCAGACCGGAAACAGTTGCTGATCAATCTGTAAGACCTACAGCTGTTCCTGTTCAGAAAACCGTAGAAAATCTTTCTGCATCTGTCCAGTCTGAGCCGGCAAAACCTGCCGTTACAACCCCTGCGGCAGGACATAAGCAGCCCAAAGAGGCACCTAAACCGGATATGCACATGAAAGAACATTCACAGGCTCCCGCGCCCCATAATGAAACGCCTGTAACTGAACAGCCTAAAGTCCAGTCGGCAAATGTATCTAAAGAAGCTGAGCCCTCGGTAAAGTTTACGGTAGTGGGTAAGGTTGACCTTTCCCAGATTGATACTGGGCGTGGTAAGAAGAACAAGAAGCGCGAGCGTATCAATAAGGCAGGCAGCCAGAAGGTGGATGTAGCCAAGGTTGGCAGCGAGATTAAGAAAGACCGCAAAGATGATTCGCGCAAGAACAAGGGTGGACAGCAGGGCGGTAATAACGCTCAGAGCGGCCAGGGACGTAAAGACTTCCGTCAGCAAGGACAGCAGGCCCAACAGGGCGGTGGCAAGAATCGCCGTAGAGATAAGGGCGGAGACAAGTTCAAGCCGGCAATGACTGCTGCACAAGAAGAGGAGATGCAGAAGGAGATCCAGAAGCAGGTCAAAGAGACCTATGCCAGGATGAATGACAGCAAATCCAAGAATAACTTCGGTGCAAAATACAGAAAAGAGAAAAGAGAGCTTGCATCTCAAAAGATGCAGGAGGAGCTTGCACAGGAAGCCGCTGAGAAGAAGGTACTCAAGGTAACAGAGTTCGTTACGGTCAATGATCTCGCTACCCTTATGAATAATACTCCTGTCAACAAGGTTATTGAGGCTTGTCTCAATCTCGGTCTCATGGTGTCCATCAACCAGAGGCTCGATGCCGAGGCTCTCGTGCTTGTGGCAGAAGAATTTGGCTACAAGGTGGAGTTCGTGACAGCGTCACTTACCGACGAGATTAATCAGGAGAGCGAGCCGGATAACGAAGCTGATCTCGTTACCAGGCCACCTATCATCACTGTCATGGGGCATGTCGATCATGGTAAGACGTCACTGCTTGACTATATCCGCAAGACAAATGTGATCGCAGGTGAGGCTGGAGGTATTACACAGCATATCGGTGCGTACAATGTGGTCCTGCCTGACGGAAGGAGGATTACATTCCTCGATACTCCTGGCCACGAGGCTTTCACGGCCATGCGTGCCAGAGGTGCCCAGCTTACAGACCTTGCGATCATCATTATTGCAGCCGATGACGCCGTGATGCCACAGACAATCGAAGCTATCAACCATGCTCAGGCTGCCGGAGTGCCGATGGTGTTTGCTATCAACAAGATAGACAAGCCTGGCGCCCAGCCGGAGAAGATAAGGCAACAACTTGCCCAGATGAATATCCTTGTAGAGGACTGGGGTGGCAAGTACCAGTGTCAGGAGATCTCTGCCAAGAGTGGACTTAACGTAGACAAACTCTTGGAAAAAGTCCTGCTTGAGACGGACTTGATGGATCTCAAGGCCAATCCGAAGAAGTTGGGTGTTGGTACTGTCATAGAGTCCTCACTCGATAAAGGCCGCGGATACCTCGCTACTATATTGGTGCAGGACGGTACTGTACATGCAGGAGACATGATGTTGAGCGGATGCTATTACGGACGTATCAAGGCTATGTTCAACGAGAGGGGACAGCGTGTAGAAGAGGCAGGCCCGTCAACTCCTGTGTCAGTGCTTGGACTTAACGGAGCACCGAGTGCAGGTGATAAATTCAATATAATGGCAGATGAAAAGGAAGCCAAGGCAATAGCCAACAAGAGGGAACAGCTTGTCAGAATTCAGGGCATAAAGACCCAGAAGCATATGACACTGGAGGAGATCGGTAGGCGTATTGCCGTGGGTAACTTCAAGGAGCTGAATGTGATTGTCAAGGGAGATGTAGACGGTTCTGTAGAGGCTCTCTCTGATTCACTTATCAAACTCTCTACCGATGAAGTACATGTCAATGTGATCCACAAGGCAGTCGGTGCCATCTCTGAGTCAGATGTCATGCTTGCGACAGCTTCCGATGCCATTATCATAGGTTTCCAAGTAAGACCTTCAGCTGATGCAAGGGCTTTGGCAGAGAAAGAGGGAATTGAGATCAGGCTTTATTCCATTATCTACGATGCTATCAACGAAGTTAAGGACGGTATCGAGGGTATGCTTGAGCCTGAGAAGAAGGAAGAAGTCATATCTACAGCTGAAGTCAAGCAGATATTCCATATATCAAAGGTCGGTACTATTGCCGGCTGTCTCATCAAGGACGGAAAGATGCCTGCAAAGAGCAAGGTCCGTCTTATCAGGGATGGTATCGTTATCTATACTGGCGAGCTCTCATCTCTTAAGAGAGGCAAGGACGATGTCAAGGAGGTACAGTCCGGAATGGAGTGTGGTATCGGCATAGACAAGTACAACGACATTAAGGTAGGCGATATTATCGAGGCGTTCCAGATCGTAGAGATCAAGAGGACTCTCTAGGATTCGTCTTTCATAGGATGATGGTAAAGCACCTCCTGTTGCCAGGTGGTGCTTTCTATATGTGTATATATCTCGGTTGTCAGGATACTTTCGTGACCGAGCATCTCCTGGACCACGCGGAGATCCGCCCCTCCCTCTATGAGGTGAGTTGCGAATGAGTGCCTAAATGTATGAGGAGAGATCTCCTTGTCTATACCAGCTATTAGAGCCTGCTTCTTGACCATATTGAATATGGAGATTCTGCTTAGGCCTTTTCCTGCCTTGTTGAGGAATATGATATCATCATAGGCCATTGAATATGGGGCAGGCCGGACAGAAAGCCAGTTGATGATTGCATCTTTTGCAGGTTCTCCGATAGGTACTATACGCTGTTTGTTGCCTTTGCCGGTGATCTTTACGAAACCTTCGTCCATATACAGATCTGAGATTTTGAGCGTGGAGGCTTCAGATACCCTAAGTCCGCAGCTGTACAGCACTTCCAGGATTGCCCTGTCCCTGACACCGTTCCATTTGCTTTGGTCGACGCTCTCCATTATCCTGCCTATCTCTTCGACTGACAATACTTCAGGCAGATATCGTCCTGCTTTGGGTGACTGCATTCCATCGCATGGATTTTCCTTGATTTCACCTTCTATTACAAGCCAGTTGAAAAATGATCTCAAGGCACTGAGAATGCGTGCCTGCGTGCGTTTGGATATGCTTTCATCAGCGTCTTTAGCTCTTTCAGCCAAATACTCTGTAATGGATTCTTTGGACGTATCTTTAGGATTAGCCCCACTTCTGGTGAAAAAGGTCTCAATGTCGCTGCAGTATGCGGCAGATGTATTTAAGGACATACCTCTTTCAATCTTGAGGTATGTCCTGTAACCTTTGATAAAGCTCCCGATATTATCCATAGAGCCAATTATGTTAGTCCGGGTGACTACAGCGTCGAGTATTTGCTGCAGTATTCCATCATCTGTCCGAGGAAATCGTCCGGATATGATACCGTGTAGTCTACAATTTTGCCGTCTTTCTCGACAGGAGTGATCTCTGGATTGATGAATCCGCCGTAAGGCTTGAGCCCGAGGGCTTTGTACCTCTTGAGCACTTCCTTGTGCAGAGCTGGGTCTATGTCTGTACCGTATTCAAGTACCAAGGCCTTGCCTGCCTCATAGTCGCCTTCTGACTTGATCCTCTGGATCTCACCGAGAAGTTCTCCGAACAGCCCACGGAGAGCTTGATAATCATTGACAACGAAATATGTCTTGCCGTCTTTCACGATTTTCTCTATCACATTGTCCTTTACCCCATGCTCATAACACCATGCAGCGATGAGTTGGCGGTTCTGCATGTGTGCTTCTGTTATCTTGCGTCCCGGCTCTATTCTCGTGGTCTGTACAAGAAGACCGTTGCGTATGTAGTCGGAATACTGTGGTTTGTAGGCTTCTGCATTTGGCATGATTCCAAGCTCGACAAGCTTGGGGTCTGCTATGTAGTACAGTCCGAACAGATCGGCTCTGGCTTCTTCAAGCGCAGAAGCATATTCGCCCATTGCAGTAGAAGAGACTCCGGGGAGTAGTTGGCCTGATCCATGCCCGAGGCACTCATGAAGGTCGGTATGTATCTCGTCATCGTATGCCCCGTATTTTCTGTGAAGATCTTTCTCCTCGTCGCTATAGGCAAACTCCTCAAGGGTTGACTTCGGTGATTCGTTTGCCGCTGCATCATAGGCGTGGGTTATATTGGCGATAGTCACTGACTTGGAGCCATATTCTTTACGTATCCAGTCAGCGTTAGGAAGATTGATCCCGATCGGAGTGGCAGGGAAGCAGCCTCCTCCGAGTGTGGTTGCATCTATGACCTTGGCAGAGACACCCTTCACTTCCTTCTTCTTGAATCTTGCGTCCATAGGTGCGTTATCCTCAAACCACTGTGCGTTGGCGCTCAGAAGCTCTGTTCTTGCGGATGCAGCCGAGTCCTTGATATTGACTACAGACTCCCAATAAGCCTTTCTCCCGAGAGGATCGTTGTAGTCCTCGACAAAGCCGTTGACGAAATCTATAGTGCCGAGAGTGTCTGTGACCCAAGTAATGTTGTATTTGTCCCAAAGTCGCAAGTCTCCGGTCTTGTAATATTCTATCAGCTCGGCAATCTCTTTCTTCTGAGTGTCGTTCTCGGCAAATTCGGCAGCTTTACCGAGTTCTTCACATATCTTCTCGATGGCAGCCCCGTAGATACCTCCCACTTTCCATGCTTCCTCACGTATTTTGCCGTCTTCTCCTTTCACAACCTTAGTGTTGAGCCCGTATGATATAGGTCTCGGGTCATTCGGATCGGCAATGCTCTTGTAGTATTGCTCGACCTCATCCCTTGTGACTCCTTCGTAGAAATTGACTGACGATCCGGCAATTATGTCATTGTCAGATGAGGATGCCCTCCTTACGGGGTAGATCTCTTCATCGAATATGACAGGAAGTATCTTCTCGCATTCGCTCCCAAGTCCGGCATCTTCCATGATGGCTCTGAAATATTCCTTGCTGCACTCTGGGAAGAATTTCTCCTCTCCGTAGTGGTGGTGAATGCCGCTGCTGAAGAATACTCGCTTGGCATATGTGGTGAAATCGTTGAATTCCTTGCAAGTACGATCTCCCTTGTAGTCTGAGAGGATCTTCTCTATGACCTTTCTTACGGCGAGGTTGTCCTTACAGTTCTGGTCCCAGTATATGTCCCAACCGTATTTGGCCGCTTCTCCTAAATGGTAGATGTAGGCTTTCTGGTTGAGTGACAATCGATCCCATCCTGGTATCTGATATCTCATTATCTTTATGTCGGCAAATTCGTCGACAAGATATCTGAAATTTTCCTTGGAATCTTCATGTTTCACGGTGCAAGATACAGCCGCTGCAGCCGTCGTCAATGTGACAATCATTTTAGTCAGGTTGTGCATTATAGTTCAAATGACTTGGTTTATACTTGGCCGGTATGGCGAGTCCATAACGGATCGCCTTCGGTTATCTTTGCAAATATAGTGATAAGCGAGTGTACAAGCAAAGCTTCGGCTCTGCATAATGCTCTCTTGCCTGGAAATATGTTGCTTACGATCTGCGCCCAGCGTGGCAAGGCTAATGTTTTCTTTGTCTCTACCGTGCTTTTACTTATCTTTGTATGACTCTGCATACGAGTTGTGATCATGACTCTGCAAACGAACTGTAATGACGTTGGTATATTGTAAATATATGAAGTGGCTATGCCTTCTTGTGGGATTTGCCGTGGTGCAGTCCTGCAGTAGTGAGGGCTTTTTAGACGGAGTAGGGGAGTCTCCTGCACCAGAGCGGGTGGTAAAGCCGGTAGAGAGAAGGACATTCTTAGTATATTCGGCCGGTTTCAATTCCCTTAGCAAGGCCTTGTCCGATGATATAGATGATATTGTGTCAGGATACCTCCCATGGAATGGCTCGGGCTCGGATGTGGTTCTCGTCTACTCAAAGAGCACAGAGAATAATGTCTCTGACTATGCCGTGGCGACACCTTCATATATGGTGCGTCTATCTTCCGACATGTATGGTAATCCGGTCCGCGATACCCTGATGACCTGGCCTTCCACATTTGTGGCGTCTTCCGCTTCTACAGTCAGGATAGTGCTTGACTATGTCCGCCAGAATTATCCGTCATCTTCATACGGGATGCTTTTCACCTCTCATGCGTCGGGATGGCTTCCGTCCGGCTACTATACAACCAATAAAATCACCTCATCCTCGCAGCCTTCCTCCTTGCATGAAACTCCTGTCAGCTTGACTCCGGTATCCTATGCCGACCTGCCACAGGAGCCGGGCTTTCCTGCCGTGAAAAGTATAGGAGTTGATAATATAGATGCACATAGTGCCTACGAGATGGAGATTGAGGATTTTGCTAGGGCAATTCCTTTCCACTTGGATTATATGATTTTTGATGCCTGCCTTATGGGTGGTGTGGAGACAGCTTATGCGCTTAAGGACAGATGCTCTAAGATCATTTTCTCTCCGACAGAGGTCCTTTCCGATGGTCTTGTCGTCTATACGGAACTGATCTCCCGCTTGCTTGGTAGCACGGCTCCGGATCTTGCAGGGGTTTGTGATGACGCCTATGCCTATTATTCTTCCAAGGAAGATATGGAGCAGTCTCTTACTATATCCATGGTTGACTGTACACATATAGATGAGGTCGCTACAGCGGTAAAAGATCTCTCGGAGAAATATTCTGGTCTCCTTGCTTCTGTCAAACCTTCGTCAGTCCAGCGTTATTACAGATTCGGGAAACACTGGTTTTATGATCTTGAAGACATATTCGTGAAGAGCGGTGTGATAGAGGCTGATCTTGCCCCACTTCGTGACGCCATGTCATCATGTGTGGTGTACAAGGCGGCAACGAAGCGATTCCTTTCAATAGATATTACTGATTACTCAGGTCTTAGCATGTATCTTCCGTGCGACGGAAATGCCGATCTTGACGGTTTCTACAAGACATTGTCTTGGAACGAGGCTTCTAGTCTTGTCCGCTGAGCCTTCCATTTTTTCGTTACTTCCATAAGGTTTGCCTGTCTTAGGAGTCTTGTATTGTGCCCAGGGCCGCTTATCTGCCAGCCTTTCCTATAGTTTAGACATTAAGCCTGTGGCTACTCCTCGGAATTTTTCAGCTTGCTTGTACGCTCATCTGCAATAGCTGCATTGAAACACTGCCTGCAAAGAGGTTCGTACACATCTTTCTCACCGAGGACAACTAATTTGTTGCTTTTTGTCAATCTGTGTGAATGATTGGCTAGATTGCCGCATTTTACACAGATGGCATGGACTTTCTGAACATCTTCTGCAACAGCCATTAGCCCAGGTATCGGACCGAAAGGCTCTCCCTTGTAGTCAGTGTCAAGCCCTGCGATTATCACCCTTTTGCCGCTGTCTGCAAGTTGCTGCGCCACGCTGATAAGGCTCTTGTCAAAGAACTGGGCCTCGTCTATCCCCACGACCTGAGTGTCGGGAGCTGCATTGAGAATCAGACTGGCTTCCTTTACAGGTGTGCATGGAATGCTGTGCAAGTCATGTGACACTACATCCACTTCCGAGTACCTGCTGTCTACTGCCGGCTTGAAAATCTCGATCTTCTGGTTGGCAAACTGTGCTCTCTTGAGCCTTCGTATGAGTTCTTCGGTCTTGCCTGAAAACATCGAGCCGCATATTACCTCGATGCAGCCTGACTTCTTTGGCGATTCTGAATACATAGATTTTAGCTGCTATTAACTACTGCGAATTTACTTCTTTTAACTGTAGCTGCAAACCTCGGACTCTCTTTGTTTTCTCATTTTAATATGGTATTTTTGCGATGCATGTGCATATATGCTCTGAAGTTTGCATGGAACGAGAGGAGAGGGCGTTAGTAAATGAGATTTTGCCATACGTCGCTATGCGCAAATGCTTGACAGTAAGCTATATGGATAACAAAGATATAGTCGCACGGATTTCGTCTTTAGAAGAGAAGCTATCCTGTCTTGGAAAGGCTTTGGATGAGGTATTGAAGGAACTGGAAGGACTCAAATCAGAGTGTCTGACTGCAGGAGAGGAGCAGAATACAAGAGCTCTTGATCCCCAGCCTGCTAGTGAGAGACATGACGCTGTTGGAGGTTCGACTGATATACAGAGGGTAGATGCCGAATCATATATGACGGAAAATCAGTCTTCCGAAGAAATGCCGCCGGCCGTTGGCAATACAACACAGTCGGACATTCAGAGAGATTCAGAAGCCCTTGAAGATGCTCCGCAGAATGGCTCGCATGCCGATGTGACAGAGGATCTTCCGGAAGGTGATGATCAACCTGACATTCCAGATTATCTCTTAGATGTGTCGGATGTGTCTTCGGTGGAGCGTGGCTATTTTGCGACAGAAGAACCGCCTGTCAAGACATCCGAGGATGAAGGCCCGACTCTTTTTTCTGAAGAGGAACATTCCAAGGACAAGATGGATATTAATCAGGCAGCATCGCGAAAGAGTCGCAAGGCTGTGATGGACGTGCATAGTGGGACTCCAGCCTGGCTTACCGATAGGCCTGGCAGCCCGGTAAAGGATATTCGCAGTGCAATCTCCCTCAACGATCGTATTCTTTTTATAGATGTTCTCTTCAAAGGAGACTCGGCCATGTATCATTCCGCAGCTTCCCTTATCAATGGCATGTCATCAATTGATGAAGTCAAGGCTTATGTTGAGGAACAGTTTCCTGATTGGAATATGAATTCGGACGCCGTATACAGATTTATGATGGCTGTAAGGCGGAAAGTAAGGTAGTATGGCGACAGGAAGACTATATATCGTGCCTACTCCGGTGGGTAATCTCCAGGATATGACTTACAGGGCTGTCGAGGTCCTCAAAAGTGTAGACTTGATACTCGCCGAAGATACACGCACAAGTTCTGTACTGCTCAAACATTACGGCATAGAAGGCCATCTTCAGTCCCACCATAAGTTCAACGAGCACAAGACAGTATCCCTGATCAAGGAACGGATACTTTCCGGTCTTGACGTCGCTCTGATAAGTGATGCTGGGACTCCCGGCATTTCAGATCCGGGATTTCTTCTTGTAAGGACATGCGCTGAGAACGGTATTGATGTTCAGACACTTCCAGGAGCTACAGCATGCATTCCTGCGGTGGTATCGTCTGGTCTTCCGTGCGACAGGTTTTGTTTTGAGGGTTTCCTTCCAGTCAAAAAAGGGCGACAGACTATGCTACAGAGCCTCTCTCAAGAGACTCGAACAATGATTTTCTATGAGTCCCCGTACAGGCTTGTCAAGACGCTGGAGCAGTTTGCGCAATATTTCGGAGCAGAGAGGGAATGCTCTGTCGCAAGGGAGATTTCCAAGATCCATGAAGAACATAGACGTGGCACTCTTGCAGAGGTTGCAGCCTGGTTTTGCGAACATGAGCCTAAGGGGGAGATAGTTATAGTGGTAGCCGGTAAAGATGCAGGAAAGCGGCACAAGGAGACCGCTGGAGAAGAGGACTGAAATCCTCTGAATTTTGTTCACTCTGGGCGGGAAATCGGTGTGAATGCAATCAGAAAATGATGACAAGCGGAAGGAGAAGCTTTCCGCATCTTTTGTGACAGGGGCAATAGCTCTTGCGTTTCTTATTGTGGGCTATCAGACGGCCCTTTTCATCCATAAGGCGGCTTCTCTGAAAATCTTGGCGGACGCTTCCTCTCCTGATACAGTGTTTGTTGCTGTCCCAGGAATGCCTCAGTATGAGGCTGTTGCTCCAGAAAATAGCTTTTCACGGCAATTATCATCCCGAGATATCAAAGGTAAGGATGTCAAAACCTATGCGGATACTAAGGTTCGGGATTCTGACATCGGGCAGACTGCAAGAGAGCGTCGAGACGAGGTTGTTGAGGCGTTTGTCCCAAGACAGTATGAGTGCTTTGAATTTGATCCGAATACTGTCAGCACAGATGATCTTTGCAGGCTCGGTTTCTCGGTGCGTCAGGCCAGAGCCATTGACAATTACAGGCGCAAAGGAGGACGTTTCCATACAAAGACGGATTTCTCTAAATCATTCGTTGTGGCAGATTCGGTATACCGGAGGTTGGAGCCGTATATAAGAATACCACGTGTGGATATCAATAAGGCCGATTCTGCCATGCTTGACAATTTGCCCGGAATAGGTGGGTATTTCGCGTCCAAAATCGTGTCATACAGAGGGAAATTAGGGGGATTCTCGGATATAAGGCAGCTTCTGGAGATAAGGAACTTTGGGGAGGAGCAGCTGGAAAAAATAAGTCCCCTGATTGAGATTGGAGATCCTCCTGAGCCTTATGCTCTTTGGACACTCCCGTCAGATAGCCTGGCGAGGCATCCGCATATCCGTAATTTCCGGGTGGCTGAGGCTATTGTGCTGTACCGGAAACATAATCCTCGGGAGAAATGGACAATAGACGATTTGCGGCAAGCTGGAGTGATAGACGAATACGCTGCTTCCTGTCTAAAGCTGTGCTCAATAGCCCTGCCGTAACGCTAAACCCATTCTATGCCTGAAATAGTGTTCGATAGTCCGCCAATAAAAAGACGTTAGAGACCGGCAGACCGAAAAAAGAGGATGATCCAAAATATTTTTGAATCACCCTCGGAGCTATGTCAAGCCAATGCTCTAACTTTCCGTCTTCTGCGTTGGCCTATTAAGAAACTTCAGTTCAGTCCTCCACGTTCTTGAGAGCTGTCCTGATCTTGCCCTCTATTTCATCGGCAAGTTCTGCATTATCAGCAAGCAACTGCTTGGTTGCCTCGCGTCCTTGAGCCAGTTTCTGGTCTCCGTAGCTGAACCACGATCCACTTTTTCCTATGATGCCGTATTCGACACCGAGGTCAACGATCTCTCCGGTGTGGGAAATGCCTTCTCCGTATACGATATCGAACTCAGCCTTCTTGAAAGGAGGTGCCATCTTGTTCTTGACAACCTTGGCCCTTGTCCTGTTGCCGAGGGCTTCGTCCCCATCCTTGATCTGAGTTGTCCTTCTGACATCTATACGCACCGAAGCGTAGAACTTGAGAGCGTTGCCACCAGTCGTGGTCTCGGGATTGCCGAACATTACACCGATCTTCTCCCTGAGTTGGTTGATGAATATGCAGCAAGTGTTGGTCTTGCTGATATTCGCCGTGAGCTTCCTGAGAGCCTGGCTCATCAGTCTGGCCTGAAGTCCTACCTTGTTGTCTCCCATCTCGCCTTCAATCTCAGCCTTAGGTGTAAGTGCGGCAACAGAGTCTATCACGATGATGTCGATGGCTCCGGAGCGGATAAGATTGTCTGCAATCTCCAAAGCCTGTTCCCCATTGTCAGGCTGAGAGATGAGCAGAGTCTCAAGATCTACGCCCAAAGCCTTGGCGTATGAACGGTCAAATGCATGTTCCGCGTCAATCATTGCCGCGATGCCTCCGGCCTTCTGGGCCTGGGCGATGGCGTGTATGGCCAACGTGGTCTTGCCGCTTGACTCAGGACCGTAAATCTCGATGATTCTGCCCCTCGGATATCCTCCGATCCCCAAGGCATGGTCGAGTCCTATAGAACCGCTCGGTATTATCTGATGCTCATCCCATTGTGGCTGATCTCCCAATTTCATAATGGTGCCTTTGCCATAGTCTTTCTCTATCTTGTCGATAGTTGCCTGCAAGGCTTTCAGTCTTCCGGTATCGACATCCTGTCCTGCAGTCTTTTCAGCTTTAGTAGCCATAATGTTGTTTTTAATGTTAATATCAACGGAATCGATCCGCATCTGTTACAAAGATAGCGATAATGCCCCGTAACAGAATGGAAAAAACATTAAATTTGTGCCATGAGTCAAGTTGTGAAACATAAGCTGCTGGGTCATACTCCCGACGAACTGAAATCCATTGCCTGTGAAGCCGGACTGCCTTCCTATGCCGGAGCACAGATCGCAAGGTGGATGTATAAGAACAAAGTGAAGACCATTGACGAGATGACAAATATCTCCAAAGAAGGCAGGGAGAGACTCTCTGCAGGCTATGAGGTAGGCGTTATCCCTTATTCCGAATGTGCGGTATCCGCTGACGGAACGAAGAAATACCTTTTTCCCGTGACGTGCTCACTCTCCCGAGGGCTCAATGCTATAGAGACAGATGCTGCGGGCAAGTGCGAGAGTAGCTGCATCGAATCTGTCATGATCCCAGATGAAGACAGGAAGACACTGTGCGTATCTTCTCAGGCAGGCTGCAAGATGGGTTGTCACTTCTGCATGACTGGAAGACAGGGTTTCCATGGCAATCTCTCGGTAGCTGACATCCTCTCCCAGTACATTTCAGTTGATGAATCAGACTCCCTTACTGGTACGGTATTCATGGGGATGGGTGAGCCCTTGGACAATTATGACAATGTCAAGCGAGCGATAGACGTGCTTACCGCTCCTTGGGGATTCGCCTGGAGTCCCAAGCGCATCACATTGTCCACTATAGGCGTACTCCCTATGCTCAGACGATTCCTTGACGAGACTTCATGTCACATAGCCGTGAGCCTGCATGACGCTTTACCAGACGAGAGGGCAGACCTTATGCCTGTCCAGAAACTCTATGACATAACAGACGTAGTGCGCCTGCTTAGGCAATATGACTTCAGCGGACAGAGAAGAGTGAGCTTTGAGTACACAATGTTTGCCGGTCTGAACGATGACAAGATGCACGCTGACGCCATAGTCCGGCTTGTCCGTGGACTCGAATGCCGTGTCAATCTTATACGTTTCCATAAGATACCAGATTTCCCGTATGAGTCGTCTTCTGAGCCGATTATGAAGATGTTCCGCGACCGGCTCGCACGCTTTGGCATAACATCCACGATTAGAGCCTCTCGAGGAGAGGATATTCTTGCAGCCTGTGGTATGCTTGCCGGAAAGCACGGGCAGACAGGCGAGCACAAAGAACAAGATAATAATCACACAAATAATAACTCTGATGGCAAGAAGGATGTTTACTAATTTCAATAAAACGTTTGTCATAGCCTCTGTATTGGCGTTATTTGCTTTGAATTCTTTTGCGGCTGGGATATCTCCGGTATATGCCCAAGATTCTACAGCATGTCCGGTGACTATTGATGGCTTCCACGCATCTTGTGCGGATCGGACATCTGACTATGGCCAATCACGGATGCTGCCAGATGCGTCTAAAGAATATGTATTCAATCCAAGAGAGGACTCTCTCATGATAGTGAAGATGAAAGCCTATATTGCGGATATCCGGAAGGAGCGTCCGGCTGTGGCTTTGGTCCTTAGTGGAGGTGGAGCAAAAGGGGCAGCCCATGTAGGGGTTATAGACTATATAGATTCTCTCGGGATTCCGGTTGACATAGTCCTTGGAACGAGCATGGGTGGGCTTGTCGGCTCCCTTTATTCGCTCGGCTATACGGCCTCGGATATGGACAAGATACTGAAGGACATTGACTGGTCTGTAGCCCTGACAGATAGAGTGCCGCGAGACTACTCATCGTTCTCACTCAAGAAATACAAAGAGAAGATCCTACTCTCATTTCCCTTCTATTATAAGAGAAATGCCCACAATGGAGCAAAAACCAAATGCTTTCAAAGGCGTTCTTCAGGGAAATTTGACGAGAACCATCTTGGAGGTGGGCAGTCGGATGCCACCTCTGTTGTGCGGGATAATCTCATAGGAAGTCTTCCGTCAGGATTTGCTTATGGACAGAATGTCAACAATATATTAAGCTCTCTTACAGTTGGTTATCAAGATGAGATGAGCTTTACTGATCTTCCTGTTCCGTTTATCTGTGTGGCAACGGAGATGGTATCCGGCAGGGCCAAGCTGTGGGGGGAAGGCAAACTCAACACAGCCCTGCGTTCGACGATGTCTATCCCAGGTGTATTTGCTCCGGTCAAGACAGACGGCATGGTTCTGGTTGACGGAGGCATGAGGGACAATTATCCTACGGATATTGCAAAGCAACTGGGAGCTGACATTATCATAGGGGTTGACCTTGCAGAAGGATTCAGAGGTTATGAGGATCTTAACAATCTCGGTGATATAATAGCTCAGGGCGTGGATATGCTTGGACGAGCTTCATATGAGACTAATATGAACCTGGCGGATGTGACAATCAAGCCGAACCTTCCTGAGTTCAATATGATGAGCTTCGACAAGAAGAGCATAGCAACGATAGTGCAAAGGGGACATGAAGCGGCAGAGCAGCAGGCTGAAGCTCTTGATAGTATCAGGACACTTTTTGACGGTTATAGCCGTACTCTCCGTGCACCTAAGGCGGTAGACCTCAATTCCAAGTCGGTGATGATATCCAAGATTGAGATTCTCGGAGTCACTGACAATGAGTCCAGATACCTGATGAGGAAGATCGGTATTAAGCCGGGAGAGAGTCTCGACAAATCTGATATAGAGGAGGCGGTTTCTATCATAATGGGGACAAGTGCCTTTGATTATGTTACATATGAGCTTCAAGGCAAGGGCGAACCGTACGGGCTTCTTATACATTGCCGCAAGGGCCCAATACATCAGTTCGGGATAGGAGGCCGTTTCGATACGGAGGAGATAGTGTCTATATTGCTCAATCTTGGCTTTAATGTGCACGTTCTTCAGGGCTCTGCAGTTAATATCTATGCGAAAGTAAGTGCCAACCCTTATGCGAAGGTCCACTATTATCTCAATAATCCTAAAGGCCCGACCCTCAATGTTACAGCCTCGTTCAAATGGACTGACCACAATCGATTCATGTTCGGAGAGGGCGACTACAATATGAAATTTACAAGCCTAAAGGAAGAGATATATTTTTCCAATATCAAGTGGCAAAAATTTGACCTGAATGTTGGTGCAAGAAGTGAATTCTTCAAACTTAATTCAGTCATGACCAACAAGGTGACAGGAGATTACGACCTTTCAAACCTTATCAACAATTATCTTTCTCTTTTCGGGAATCTCACGGCAGAGACGTTTGATGACTCATATTTTCCTACGAGAGGATTCTCGTTCGGTTTAGGTTATGAATGGGTTTTTAAAGGCTTGAGGGATAAGATAGAGCCTGTGCATGTGTTGGAATTTAACCTAAAAGGAGCATACCAGCCGGTGGATTACTTCGCTATAATCCCCTCTGTAAGTTTGCGTTACCTTTTAGGAGGAGATCCACCGCTTCCTTATATCAATCTGATTGGTGGCTCGATAGTTGGACGATATATGGAGCAGCAGATACCTTTCATCGGTATCAATTATGCCAGTACAATGCAGAATTTCCTTACGATCTTCAGGAGCGATTTCAGATTCCGTCTTTTCAAGAACAACTATCTTACTGCAATTGCCAATTATGCGGTTGCAGTGCCTGAGTTGTCTGAAATTGGTGATCTTGAAGCTACCAAAGGGATCTTCGGTGTTGGGCTGAGGTATTCGTATAATTCCATTGTAGGCCCCGTGGAGTTTGATCTGCATTGTTCTACCCGCAAAAAATTCGGTGCATATCTTGGGATAGGACTGTATTTCTGATGTGCGATATTTAGCTAATCTCGTAGCTCAGGCTCTCATCATGTATGAGGGAATAGATCTGTCTTCCAGCCATTTTCATCTTTATCATCAGCCCAGTACCTTTATCATCAGCCCGGTACCTCCAGTACACTTCTTCTTCCAAAGTCGAGGCTGCCTCCTCGTACTTTTGCTCAGTCAGATAGTTCAGCTATCCTTTTCAAGAGTTGAGCCTGATGATGTCTGATGATGTTTGTTAATTTGCACATTGCCTCAGTCTTTGCTATATTTGCCAATGGCGTTTGTGCGTCCGTAGAGCAAATAGCATAGGCGGAATTTTTCATGCCAAGACGCGGAGTACATCGTCAGACCAGAGTTACTGAAATTTAAACTTGTTATGAGAATAGCCCTATACGCGTGCATGACGGCTGTTTTGGCTTGTTCATGTGCCACCACCGGACATAAGTCTGGTCTCGTGTATCTTGACGTGGATGCACCTATTGAGGAGCGGGTAGAGGATGCTCTCTCGAGAATGACTCTTGAAGAGAAAGTTGCAGTCCTTCACGCTCAGTCCAAATTCAGTTCTGCCGGAGTCCCGAGACTTGGCATTCCTGATCTTTGGTGTACTGACGGCCCCCACGGCATACGTCCTGAAGTTCTGTGGGATGAATGGAATCAAGCCGGATGGACCAATGATTCTTGTACTGCGTTTCCGGCTCTCACATGCCTTGCTGCAACCTGGGATAAGTCACTGTCAAGTCTTTACGGTAAAAGTATAGGCGAAGAAGCCCAGTACCGCAACAAAGATGTGCTTCTCGGTCCTGGAGTGAATATTTACAGGTCACCGCTTAACGGCCGTAATTTTGAGTATATGGGAGAGGATCCTTATCTTTCTTCCAAGATGGTGGTTCCATACGTGCAAGGAGTGCAGAGCAACGGTGTGGCCGCCTGCGTCAAGCATTTCGCAGTGAATAATCAAGAAGCATACAGGATGAACGTCAATGTGAATGTTGACGACAGGACTTTGTACGAACTTTATCTTCCTGCTTTCGAGGCGGCAGTGCGAGAGGGAGGTGCGTGGGCTATAATGGGCTCGTACAACCTTTATAAGAATCAGCATTGCTGTCACAATCAGTATCTGCTCAATGACATTCTCAAAGGAGAATGGGGCTTTGACGGAGTTGTAGTAAGCGACTGGGGCGGAACTCATGATACGGATCAAGCCATATCGAATGGTCTTGATCTTGAGTTTGGTACATGGACAGACGGACTCAAAGCCGGTCGCAAGAATGCCTATGACACATATTATCTTGCAGATGCTTATCTTGAAAGGCTTCGTAGCGGACAGGCTGACATGAAGGTTCTCGATGACAAGGTCCGCCGTGTGCTGAGGCTGCAGATGAGAACTAATATGGGTCCGAGACATTTCGGTCGCTTTACCTGTGAGTCGCATTCGGCCGCAGCGAGGAAGATCGGAGCGGACGGTATTGTGCTGCTCAAGAACGACGGAGTACTTCCTATTGACACGGCATCGGCGCGCAATATCTTAGTTGTCGGTGAAAATGCCATCAAGATGATGACTGTAGGCGGAGGAAGTTCTTCGCTTAAGACAAAATATGAGATTCTGCCTTTGGAGGGAATCCGCAATGCTTTTGCCGGTAAGTCCGAGGTAAGATATGAGCGAGGTTATATCGGGGATGTCAGCGGTGAGTACAACGGTGTGACGAGCGGACAGAATTTGTCTGAATCACGGTCAACTGAAGAGCTTGTTGCCGATGCCGTAAAGGCTGCATGTGTTGCGGACTATGTGATTTTCGTGGGTGGTCTCAACAAAGCTGCTCATCAAGACTGCGAGGGTGACGACAGACTGTCATATGAACTTCCTTATGGTCAGGATGCCGTAATAGAAGCCATAGCAGCTGCTGCTCCAGGCAAGACGATCGTGGTCAATATCTCTGGCAATGCAGTAGCTATGCCATGGCTTGACAAGGTAAGTGCAGTCCTTCAAGACTGGTATATCGGCAGTGAAGCAGGTAATTCTCTTGCTGATGTGCTGACAGGAAAAGTCAACCCTTCAGGCAAATTGCCATTCACGATGCCTTATTCTTTGGCAGATGACCCGCTACATACTGAGCGCCAGTATCCTGGTCTCAAGAGAGATAGCGAAAATATACTGGATGAGTATTATGATGAAGGTATTTTTGTCGGTTACAGATGGTATGAGAAGAAGGGAATACGGCCGATGTTTCCGTTCGGCCATGGACTCAGCTATACTACATTTGTATATGGAAGTCCTAAGGTGTCGAAGAGTTCTATGACACAGGCCGGAACGGTAAAGATCTCTATGACAGTGACTAACAGTGGTAAAAGAGCTGGAGCGGAAGTTGTGCAGTTGTATGTTGCTGATAAGGAATCTTCGGTAGAAAGGCCGGTTAAAGAACTGAAAGGTTTTGAGAAGGTATATCTGCAGCCTGGAGAAAGCAGAGAGGTATCGTTCACATTAACCTCCAGGGATCTCAGCTATTTCGATGCTGCGTTGCATAAGTGGGTGGCAGAACCAGGTATGTTCGACCTTATGATAGGTTCCTCTTCGGAAGATATTCGAGTATCAGTTCCTATAGAGCTTAAAGCCGAATAGTGGTGCAGATCAGACATAAAGCTTGCGGCTTCTTTCTTCTGTTGGCTTCTGCCTTGCTTTCCGCCTGTTTTCATGATACGGACAAAAGGGAGAATCTCAGTGGACAGGTATCTATATCCGGTGCATTTGCCCTGTATCCTCTTACCATCCAGTGGTCCAATGAGTTCGAGGTCCTTCATCCAAATGTGGTGATAGACGTGTCTGCCGGTGGAGCCGGAAAGGGCATGACTGATGTGCTGAATGGCATGGTAGATTATGCCATGTTGTCGAGAGAGTTGCATCAGGAAGAGAAAGATGCAGGGGCTATAGCTTTCGTTGTCGGGCGTGATGCGGTGCTTCCTGATATTTCAGCGAAAAATCCGTATGTCGGACAGCTTCTTAAGCGTGGCATTACTTCGGATGAAGCCCGGAAAATATGGGTGACAAGGGAGATAACGGAGTGGGGACAGCTTCTCGGTAACGGTGACAGGCACAAAATCCATGTCTACACACGTTCCGATGCTTGTGGTGCGGCAGATACTTTTGCAGCTTGGTTTGATTCTGCTCAGGAGGACCTCAAAGGTACGGCAGTGTTTGGTGACCCAGGTGTCGCTGGAGCTGTGATCAAGGATAAGTGGGGTATAGGCTACAACAATTTGGCCTATGCCTACGACCCCCAGACTCATCATCCTCAAGAAGGCATTGCTATACTGCCTATTGATACTGACATGGATGGGATGATAGACTCCTCGGAAGATTTCTATGCGACCAAAGAGATGTTAGTCAATGCGGTGGAAAATGACAAATACCCTACTCCGCCTGCACGTAATCTGTATTTCGTCTCAAGGGGGGCACCGAAAGACTCGGCAGCGCTTGAGTTCTTGTCGTATGTGCTCAAGGATGGACAGTCGTTCAATGAACCTGCTGGCTATGTCCGCATCTCGGGTAAGATGCAGAGTGACAATGCCAAGCTTCTGAGACAGTCCAAGAAAGCGGTTCAGCTAAGAGCCAACAATACCGACAGTATCGTCTGGATATTTATTGGTATAGCTGTTGGCGTTTGTGCCCTGTTCGGAGGATCAATATTCCGCAAATCGCTGAATGATAGGCGTATCTACAAGCAGAATCTGTCGTCTGCATTCATGCTTATATTGACAGTGTCTTCGATGCTGCTTCTGTTGCTGATGATAGTGGGGCTGCTAATGAAGTCTCTACCTATATTACAGGAGAATTCTTTCTGGGATCTAGTCACCTCATCCGAGTGGAAACCCTCTCAGAAGAAGTTTGGATTTCTTCCCTATATATGTGGAACCTTGGCGGTTACATTCCTGTCTATCTGTATAGCTTTGCCTTTGTCTCTGCTTACTGCGATCTCTCTGACAGAATATTCACGCAAGATAGTGAGGCACTTCGTATATCCAGCTCTCGATATATTGGCTTCCTTGCCCTCTGTCATATACGGAGTTTGGGGTATATTGTTACTCATACCTGTGACAGGGTATTCTCTGCTTACTGCATCGGTAGTGCTATGTCTGATGATTCTCCCTATTTTGGTGAGCCTTTTCGTTGAGATCTTCTCGTCTGTGCCACAGGATCTGAGGGATGCTTCGATGTCTCTTGGAGCCACAAGGTGGCAGACTACCCGCAAGGTAGTGCTTCGCAAGTCTCTCTCTGGAATTTTCGCTGCTGTGGTGCTTGCACTATCCAAGGCGATGGGAGAGACTATAGCAGTAATGATGGTCTGTGGTGGACTCAACTCCATTCCGCATTCTTTGTTTGATTCGTTTTCTACCCTCCCGGCTTTTATCGGTAACAAGTTCGGAGAGATGGCTTCGATACCTCTGTATGAATCAGCAATCATGTTTGCGGCTTTGTTGTTGCTTGTTATAGTAGTGATATTCAATATATTATCACGAGTGATACTTTATAGGATAGGAAAGAAGCAATGAAGCGGAAAAGTAAATTCATCGAGGAAAATATAATGGTGGCTCTTATGTGGGTTGCCGTAGTCCTTGTAATAATCTTTGTAGCCTCGATTATATGTACGATATTCATCAAAGGATTCTCTTCTATCTCTTGGGATATGATCACCAAGGTTCCCGGAACAAATTGGAGTCTTACCAATGACGGAGGATTTCTGAATGCAATTCTTGGCTCAGTGTATGTCGTTGCTCCTGCGATAGTATTGGCGTTGGTGGTGAGTATCCCTGTCGTCTTCTACATGAATCTGTACCGCAGACGTAGCAACCGTCTCTCGTATATTGCTCGTCTCGTGTATGATGTTCTGTATGGCATTCCCTCCATAGTGTATGGCGCATTCGCATTTATGGTGATGGTTGCCGTCGGCATGAGAGCTTCAGTTCTTGGTGGAATTCTTGTGAGTACTCTTCTGATAATACCTATGCTCATAAGAAGCGGCGATGAGATCTCAAAGTCGGTTCCCGATGACATGATTGACGCTGCCTATTCGTTAGGTGCTACCAAATGGGAGACCTTGAAGGTGGTTGTGAAGCAGGTTCTTCCCGGTATGGCAACAGCAACTTTGCTGGCGGTTGGCAAGGCAGTCGGTGATGCTGCAGCTGTGATGTTTACAGCCGGATTCTCAGATTCCTTGGCGACATCTCTTTCATCCCCTACTGCAACTCTTCCACTTGCCATCTTCAACTGGATCACTATGCCAGAGCCTTTCCCTGGAAGAGCCTATGCGGCAGCTTTGGTGCTTACTGTCATAGTCCTTATTCTGAGCCTAGGCGGCAGGTGGATCACCAATCATTTTACCAAGAATAATATGTAATATGGATACTGAGAAAAGACCTCTGACTGTCAGAAATCTTGACTTGTTTATAGAAGACAGGCAGATCCTAAAAAATATAAATCTTACATTTCCTGAGAATAAGATTACCTGTATAATCGGTCCTTCAGGATGCGGCAAGAGTACGCTGCTCAAATGTCTCAACAGGCTTATCGACAATGTTGATGATGCTCGCTTGAGCGGCCAGATCCTGATAGGAGACCAAAATATAATAGGTGCCAGGTACAGTGACCTTATAGAGCTTCGTCGCAGAATCGGTCTTGTTCCTCAGAGACCTTGTCCTCTTCCTATGTCTATATTTGACAATGTTGCTTACGGACGCAAGATACACGGCATGACTGTAAAGAAGAAGGAAATGGCTGAGGTTGTAGAGAAATACCTTACTGAAGTCGGTCTTTGGGATGAAGTAAAGGATCGTCTTCAGAGTTCTGCAATGAGGCTTTCTATCGGCCAGCAGCAAAGGCTATGTCTGGCCCGAAGTCTTGCGGTAGAGCCGGATTTCATATTGGCAGATGAGGCTACCAGTGCCCTTGATCCCATTTCGAGCAAGATTGTTGAAGATCTTTTCATCAAACTTAAGGAGAAATATTCCATAATTATGGTAACTCACACTCTTCGCCAGGCTTTGAGGATAGCGGATTATGCTGTATTCCTATATCTTGGAGAGGTGATTGAGACCGGTGATGCCCATCAGGTCTTCAACGATCCTAAGGAGGATCTTACTCGCAACTATCTGTCCGGTGTCTTCAGTTGATATATAGTCGTTCTTGATATATACTTTCGCTGCAATCCTTTCGAACACTTTCGGAGGAGGCTTCTGCTCTCGTTTTTTGCT
>DJOF01000002.1 GCA_002439585.1 Bacteroidales bacterium UBA6445
AATGAAAAAAATACTACTCATAATCCTGTCCCTCGGCCTTGCCGTGGCCGCATCAGCGCAGGAAGTAAAGGAAATTGACATCCTGCCCGGAGAGAAATGGTGGGGCGGGGCGAGCGGACTTGGAGAGAAGATGCCATTCAGTGCGGTGGAGGCAGACCTGCAATGGCAGAACTTCAACAGCCAGACCACCCCGCTGCTCGTCTCTAGCAAAGGGCGCTATGTCTGGTGCGACGGCCCGTTCCGTTTTCAGGTGAAGGACGGAAAACTCAGCGTTGACGCTGCAAGGGGGAAAGTTGAACTTTCCTCAGCGGGAAGCACGTTGAGGGACGCCTATCTTGCCGCCTCTGGAAAGTACTTGACGCCGGACGGCAAATTGCCGCCTACTCTATTCTTCTCCAGGCCGCAGTACAACACATGGATTGAGTTGATGTATGACCAGAATCAGAAGGACATTCTGGAATATGCAAGGGGCATTGTTAGCAATGGCTTTCCTGCCGGCATACTGATGATCGATGACAACTGGCAGAAAGACTATGGCAATTTTGAGTTCCGCCCGGACAAGTTTCCGGATCCCAAGGGGATGGTGGACGAACTCCACGCCATGGGCTTCAAGGTGATGCTGTGGGTCAGCCCGTTCGTCTCCGCTGACAGCGAAGAGTACAGAGATCTGATGCAGAAGGGATACTTGACCAAAAGGAAAGGCAGCAGCCTGCCTGCAATCCATGACTGGTGGAACGGGGCGAGCGCGTGCTATGACCTTAGCAACCCTGAGGCCCGCGCCCATCTTCGGGACATTCTGAAGAAAATGCAACGAGACTACGGCATTGACGGTTTCAAATTCGACGCCGGAGATCCGGACCAGTATCAAGAGACGAAAATCGATGTCTTTGATGGCAAGTCCTATGACGACGACCAGACTTTGCTTTGGTCAAGATTTGGCCTTGATTTCCCTTATAACGAATTCCGCGCTTCATGGAAGGCGGGTGGCATGCCTTTGGTGCAGCGCCTTGGGGACAAGAAATACTCGTGGGACGGGGTCGCGAGCCTCGTGCCTTCGATGATTGCTGCAGGCCTGCTCGGCTATGCCTACACCTGCCCAGATATGATCGGTGGCGGGGAGTACGGTAGCTTCCTTGGCATTGACCCGGATGAATTCGACCAGTCACTGATTGTCCGTTCTTGTCAGATACATTCGATGATGCCGATGATGCAGTTTTCCGTGGCCCCGTGGCGGATTCTAAACAAAGAGAATCTCGAAACCTGCGTCAAATATGCCAAATGGCACGAGCAGCTTGGGGATTACATCCTTTCTTGTGCCAGAAATGCCGCTGTTACAGGCGAACCTATAGTGCGGCACATGGAATACTCCTTCCCCGGTCAGGGTTTCGAAGACTGCAAAGACCAGTACATGCTCGGAGATAGATACCTCGTCGCTCCTGTCATGTCGGCAGAGAATGTCCGCACGGTGAAGCTTCCCGAAGGTAAATGGCGCGACGATGAGGGCAGGATCTACAAAGGAGGTAAGACCTACACAATCAATGTACCTCTTTCGCGGCTTCTTTGGTTTGAGCCTGTGGATGGGAATGTTTCCAAGGACAACGAATCATTCCGCCCGGGAGAAATATGGAAGGACACGGAAGGGAAAATCATCAATGCCCACGGTGCTGGCCTGCTTTATAGTGACGGGAAATATTACATGTATGGGGAGCACAAGAACCAGAGCGGACTGGCGCTTGACGGGGTGCACTGCTACTCTTCCACTGACCTTTACAACTGGAAGGACGAAGGACTTGCGCTGAAGGTGGATCCAGATGGCTCTGGAAGCGACATAGAGTCTGGCTGCATACTGGAGCGTCCAAAGGTCATCTATAACGCAAAGACTGACAAGTACGTCATGTGGTTTCACCTTGAGCTCAAGGGGCAGGCCTATATTGCGGCAAGATACGGAGTCGCAATCGCTGACAATCCCATCGGCCCGTTCAAGTTCCTTCGCTCTGGAAGGGTGAATCCGGGCAAATGGGCGCTCAACATGACCGAATGGCAAAAGGAACAGGATTGGAACAATCCCGTGTTCTGGGTCGTGAACACAGACCTTTACAACGAGAGCATAAGACAGGGAATGCTGTTCAAAAAATACTTTTCCGGAGGGCAGATGGCTCGTGACCAAACCGTATTCGTTGATGATGACGGCAAGGCCTATCACATCTACGCATCAGAAGAGAACTACACACTCCAGATTGCGGAGCTGACAGACGACTATACCGCCCACACCGGAAAATATTCAAGGGCATTCGCCGGCAGGTCAATGGAAGCTCCCGCCATATTCAAGAAAGACGGGAAATACTATCTGATGATGTCAGGATGTTCAGGTTGGGCTCCCAATGCTGCGAGGACAGCTGTCGCTGACAACATTTTCGGTCCGTGGAAGGAACTCGGTAATCCGTGTTCAGGAGAAGGAGCGGAACTGACTTACCGCTCCCAGAGCACCTACATTCTAAAGCTTCAGGAGACAAAGGATATCAAGCTCGGTGGCAGGGAACAGTACATCTACGTGGGTGACAGATGGAATCCGGACGATCTGCTTGACTCCCGCTACATCTGGCTTCCGATACGCTTTGAGGGCGACCGCTTTCTCGTGGACTGGATGAACGAGTGGAAGTATTGATCGGTTTGGTTCGGATGATGAACAGTTTTCTCTGCTTACATCTGCTTCAGAACCTTTTCGTTAAGCGAGCTCAGAAAAGTGGCGTATGAAATGCGAACAAATAAATTGAGTATAAAATATTCGAAAAAAAAGATTAAATTAGATAGATATTAACTAGAAAATAACCGGTACATTGATTTGGAATAGATTCATGGAAGAAGTTGCCAAAGCGTTTTCCGTATTTCGAAAATTTCATACACAATAAAATTTAAATGAAAAAAATTCTTATAACGCTTGCGTTGGCAGCCCTATCTGCATCGTTTACTTATGCCCAGAAATCATGGGAGAGCAACCCTTATGCATCGAAGGGAGAAATCGTCGCTCCTGTGCTCAAGAGTTCGATTGTTGATGAAATAATCATCATATCGGACAATCCGGGAGATTGGAAATTCTCGGCATCTGTCGAGATGAACGGGGACAAGGAGATCATAAGCATTGCGATGGACTCTCCGCAGCCGTGTGCACCGGCAAAGTTCAATGTGTATTTCACATTTCCACAGAAAGGTGCATTCAATGTATGGAATTCGGACGGCTCTTGCTGGGCTCACCTGGAACCGTTCTGGGGAAGAAGCAATAACTCCAGCGCACTCGCTTCTAGGATGCCGCTTTATGAATATTTCGATGACAACGACACCAACTGCCTCACAATCGCCTGCAGCGAGACCTTCAGAAAGGTGGAGGCCGCACTCGGAGTGATGGAGGAAGGCTGCGACATCTGTTCGGAATTGCGTTTCTTTAGGGAAGCCGAAGCTCCGATGAGTCACTATGAGACCAAAATTCTGCTCGATGGACGGCGTGTATTCTGGGGAGAGACCATTCAGGACGGTGTCCAGTGGATGATGGAAGAAAATGACATGCAAGCTTTTAACGTTCCGTCGGATGCTTTCGAACCGCTCTACTCGACTTGGTATCAGTTCCATCAGAATGTGAACGACAAGGCGGTGGAGCAGGAGTGCAGGCTCGCCTCAGGGCTCGGAATGAAGACTGTCATTGTCGATGACGGTTGGCAGACAGATGATGGAAACAGGGGCTATGCTTTCTGCGGAGACTGGAAACCTGCGCCTGCGAAATTCCCTGACATGGCGGCACATGTGTCCAAAGTGCATGAGTTGGGAATGAAATACATGGTATGGTTCAGCGTACCTTTCATCGGATTCAACAGCGAGGCACGCGAGAAGTTTGAGGGAAAATACCTCTATGCTGACGGGGGAATGAAATGTTTCGTGCTTGATCCTCGTTTTCCCGAGGTCCGTGAGCATCTTGTAAATCTGTATGTTAACGCTCTGAAAGACTGGGGGTTAGACGGGTTTAAACTCGATTTTATCGACAATTTCGGGCTTCGTGGAGAAGATCCGGCAGTGAAGGAGAATTATGCAGGACGCGACATAATGAATGTCAACGAAGCTGTTAATGTGCTGATGAAAGAGATTTCATCAGCACTGAAGGCCATTAAGCCGGACATTCTCCTTGAGTTCAGACAGTCGTACATCGGGCCGGCCATTAGGCAGTACGGCAATATGTTCCGCGCTGCCGACTGTCCGGGAAATGCAAAGGACAACAGGATGAGAATCGCATCACTCAGGCTCACGAGCGGCTCGACAGCCGTGCATTCGGACATGCTTGAGTGGAATCTCAAGGAGACTCCTGAGAATGTTGGACGAGCGATAATCAATGCCATCTTCGGAGTTATCCAGTACTCGGCCATGATCAAGGACATCCCCGTGGAGCATCTTGAGGCCATGCGCAAGTGGATGGATTTCGCCAAAGAACACCGCGAAACTCTGCTGCACAGCGAGTTCCGCCCGCATCATCCCGAGCTTGGCTATCCTGTCATAGAGGCGGAGAGTGACACAGAGCATATCGTCGCTGTCTATCAGGACAATGCTGTCATCGATGCTGCCCCTCGCGGCAAGCGTCTCTACATCCTCAATGCATCCGGCTCCGAGAGCATTGTCGTCCGCCGTGGTGACAAGGTTCGCACGGTCAATGTCCCTTGCGGTGACTGGAAGGAGCTTAAATTTTAACATATATCCCTCGCGATGAAGGATCTGTTACTAGGATGGGGGCAAGATGGAATATAGACGGCCTCGCTAACTCACGACGCATCTGGCTTCCAACTCACGACGCATCTGGCTTCCGATACGTTTTGAGGGCGTGAGCGTTGCCTTGTGGAGAGGAGGGATGCCTGAAGGTATTGATAGGTTTGGGGCGAATGAGGAACAGATTTCTCTGCTTGCATCAAAATGAAAAATGCGAGACATGAGTATAAAACGAACCTTTTTACGGTCTATAAGGTTGGATTATTAGGATAAAGATGAAGAAAATCAAAGTTGGACTGATTGGTTACGGACGTATGGGCGGCTTCTTCGCAGATGAGTTCCAAAAGAGTGAGAAATGGGAACTCAAGTACATCTGCGATGTCTCAGATGTCTCTCTCCGCATTGCTGGGGAGAAATTTCCGGACGTTGTCAGGACCAAGGACGAGGACATAATATTCAATGACCCTGAAGTGGAAGTGGTGGCACTGACCGCCCTTGCCGACACAAGGCTCAGCCGGGTGAGGAAGGCGGTTGCGGCCGGCAAGAACATAATAATGGAAAAGCCGATAGCCGACACCATCGAGCGCGAGTGGGAGGTAGTTAGGGAGACTGAGAACTCCGGACTGCTTTCTACTGTGGACTTGTACCTGCGGAACTCGTGGTATTACAACGAGCTTAGGGATGTGATTCGCTCCGGAGAGTTGGGTGAACTTGCCATCGTGCGGCTCTGCCACATGACTCCGGGTCTGTCTCCTGGGGAGGGACATCACGAGTTTGAGGGGCCGGCTTTCCACGACTGCGGTATGCACTATATTGACATCGCGCGCTGGCTTACTGATAGCGAGTACAAGACTTGGAACGCGCAGGCCATCCGGCTTTGGGAGTGGAAGGATCCGTGGTGGCTTCAGACCCACGGAACGTTTGAGAACGGGGTGGTCTTCGATATCACGCAAGGAGAAAATTACGGCCAGTTGGCGAAAGACCAGACACACAATTCATACGCGGACATCATAGGTACGAAGGGAATCGCTCGCATGAACCACGATTTCAAGACCGCTGTGGTTGACATACATGGGGTTACGCGCACGGAAAGGATAGAGCGACCGTACGGAGGAAAGAATATTGACAAACTCATCGACATCTATGCCGACTGCTTGCGGAAAGGGAACACCGACCCGAGGCTTCCGTCGCTTAGGGACGCTGCCATCGCATCTGAGTTCGCCTGGAAGATGCTCGAAGACGCGCGGACACACGACCTTCCTATGAAAGGTACCCACGAAGAACTTGAGCAAATCTGGGAGCGAAGACGCACGGCAACCGAAGGCTACGGGCTGATCCGTCAACACCGCTAGTTAGTATAGATCCGTTGCTAGAGAAGTCCGCTAGCTGCTTGGACTAATGAGCAGCCACCACAGAAAATTTATTAACACAATACACATTGATCATGTCTAAAGAACTATCTAGAAGATCATTTCTGAAAGTCGGAGCCACAGCTGCAGCAGGCCTTGCCGTTGCTCCTAATGTACTTTTCGCCGGCAACTCTGAGAGTGGAGCTGGCAGGAAGCCCAAGAAGCCTCTTGACAGGAAGCTCAAGATCATCGCCGTGGGTATCGGTGGAAGAGGAGCGAGCGTGCTCCAGGCTCTTGAAACAGAGGATATCATAGGACTGTGCGATGTTGACTGGAAATACGCTGACCACGTCTTCAAGCGCTATCCTAATGCAAAGAGATACAACGACTACCGCGTGATGTTCAAGGAACTTCTTCCTGAATGTGACGCTGTCATGTGCGCGACCGCCGACCACACCCACGCGATCATCTGCGCGGAGGCTCTTGCGGCCGGCAAGCACGTCTACTGCGAGAAGCCTCTTACCCACACGGTGTATGAGTCTAGGCTTCTGACAAAACTTGCAGCCAAGGCCGGAGTGGCCACTCAGATGGGCAACCAAGGTGCATCAAATGAAGGTCTTCGGCTTGCCTGCGAGTGGATCTGGAACGGCGAGATCGGAGAGGTGACCAAGGTTGATGCCTTCACTGACCGCCCTATCTGGCCGCAGGGTCTTGAGCGCCCATCAGAGCAGATGAGCGTGCCTTCGACCCTCAACTGGAACGCGTTCATAGGCCCGGCTCCGATGCGTCCTTACCATTCAATCTATACTCCGTGGAACTTCCGCGGTTGGTGGGATTTCGGCACCGGTGCCCTCGGCGATATGGCGTGCCACATCCTTCATGCCCCTTTCAAGGCTTTGAATCTTGGCTATCCTATTCACGTACAAGGATCTTCAACCAAGCTTCTCAGCGAGTCCTGCCCTACTGCGCAGCACGTGAAATACATCTTCCCTGCCCGCGACAACATGCCTAAGGTAGCGATGCCGGAGGTCGAGCTGAATTGGTACGATGGTGGCCTTCTTCCTGACAGACCAGAGGGACTTCCTGCCGGAGTGGACTTGAATTATTGGGGTGGTGCCGTGATTTTCTACGGAACGAAGGATACGCTCATCTGCGGCTGTTATGGTACACGTCCATACCTTGTTTCTGGAAGGGTCCCCGATGCTCCGAAGGTTCTTCGTCGGGTTCCTGCCATTAGCGATGACTTCACTGTCAACCATGTCCAGGACTGGGTGCGCGCCTGCAAGGAAGACCCTTCAGTCCGTGTGCCGTCTGCTTCCGACTTCAGCGAGGCCGGACCATTCAACGAGATGGTCGTTATGGGAGTGCTTGCAGTCCGTCTTCAGGGACTCAAACAAGTGCTCGACTGGGACGGCAAGAACATGAGATTCACCAATATCCCCGCAGATGCGAAGGTGAAGTCAATGATCAAGGACGGGTTCTCGATCCACGACGGTCACCCGACTTTCGAGAATACCTACACCGATCCTGTTGATGCGAACCAGTTTGCCGCCGAGCTCATCAAGCACACCTATCAAAACGGCTACGAGCTTCCGCCGATGCCTCAAGACTAGAAATTTTATGGCTCTGACAGAGGAGGGGAACACCACCCCTCCTCTGTTGTGCTTTTAAAAGCTATCTTGAAATTGTCTCCGAATTATGTTATGCGGATTTTTCGAGGCAGTCTCGACTTTGGAAGAAGATGAAGATGATTATTATTTGTTTTTTTTTATAAATTGTCTTAAGTTAGAAGTTGTTTTGAAATGGTTTCCGAATTTTATTATGAGGATTTTTCAAGGCAGTCTCGACTTTGGAAGAAGACGTGTACTGGAGGTATCGGGCTGATGATAAAGATGAAAATGTCCGGATGGGACCATATGAGAAGAGACGAGTCATTTCAAACAGCTTCTTATTCTTAGTAGTGGTTTGAGAGATATAATTATCTTGGATACGAGTAAATATTTAAATATTAGTGCAATGAAGTGCAAAAGTATGTTGTTGTGTTCACTGGCCGCTCTGCTGGGTTTGGCGGCGTGTGCTGAGAAAGATGTGCCAGCGGTGGAGGAAGAGAGTCTGTATCTCTCCACTTCGGATAAAGGCGGAGTCAAAGTGTCGGTCAATGAGGACCAGAAATCTGCTTCTGTGAATTTTGGACCATATACCTCTTACGCCATAGTGGATGTCGAAACCGTACTGGAGTGGAATTGCACGGTCGATGAGAATGCAGCCGACTGGTGCGAAGTAGAGCCAGTCGGTGGCGGAGTTCGTATCCTTGTGGAATCCAATGATGGTTTTAAGGAGCGTACCGCGACTGTGACAATCTCTGGTGGAGAGAAGGCTAAGGCATACGTGTCAGTCAGTCAGTCAGGTAAATCCGAAAAGCCTCAGCTCAAACTCGAGTATGAATCCCTTATTTTCCCAGAGGCAGGACAAAGCGTTACATTCACAGTTCTGACCAACACTTCCAATTGGGAAGTCTCTGCCCCTGAGGAAGCTTCGTGGCTCAATGTCACCCCGAACTATGAAGCAAACACCGTCACGGTCTCTTCAGATGCCAATGCTACCGGAGCTGACCGTACAACACAGTTGACTTTCACTTGCCGGCAGGATGATGAGGTGCTTGCTTCAGAGCATCTCCCTGTGGAGCAGTGGGGGCCGTGTCTGGTGTTCACTGTCAAAGTAGAAGCAGGCGACAAGGTAGCTCTTCCGCTTGCTGGCAAGGATATGGATCTGAAGATAGATTGGGGAGAGGGAGAGGTCTTCGATCCTTCACACATACAAGGTACGATCGCATCTGTCAGCAAGATGAAAGAGTTTCTTGGCTATACATACAAGAGCGCTGGCGAGTATGACATCACGATTCACGGACGTGTTCCCATCATCACGGCCTATCTTGACAATGTTCTGATGGACAGCCAGTATATGAGAAAGATCATAGGCGTAAAGTCTTGGGGCAAGGAGAAGTTCTCTCTCCTGACTTCTGCATTCTACGGTGCTGGGCTCAAGACGGTAGCCTCTGACACATATCACGCATTGGATCAAGTCTCCGATGTTAAATCCCTCTTTATGGAGTGCTCAAATCTTGAGTCCGTGCCGGGCGACCTTTTCAGTGAGGTGAAGGCTACAGACTTCAATAGCGTGTTCTTCGGCTGCTCATCGTTGGCGCAGATTCCTGACGGCTTGTTTGACAACAACACAGCCGTAACTTCTTTTGTCTCTGTCTTCAAGGGTACCAGCATCAAGACCGTCCCTGAGGGACTGTTCGATAAGAATACTGAAGTACAGACGTTCGAGAGCGCATTCGCGGACTGTTCGGCACTTGAGAGTGTTCCTGCGGGTCTCTTCAAGAACAACACCAAGGTTATCTCGTTCAACTCCACATTCTCTGGTTCCGGACTTAAGACGATTCCCGCCAACTTGTTCGCGACCAATACCAGGGTGACGGACTTTAATTCTGTCTTCTATGAAAGCAGTCTCGAGGAGATCCCTGCAGGGCTCTTTGCTTCCAATGGGGCGGTGGAGACCTTCGAGTCTGCGTTCAACCGCACACTCATTACTCAGATCCCTGCTGGCCTCTTCGACGGAGCCGTCAACGCAAAGAACTTCATATCCGTCTTCTACAGCTGCGAAAACCTTGCTTCCGTGCCTTCCGGCCTGTTCGATAAGTGCGTGAAAGCCACGACTTTCAATCAGCTTTTCAACCACTGCGCTGCTCTCAAGGCAGTGCCTGTTGGCCTGTTCGACAACTGCCCTCTTGTTGATGATATCGCAATGTGCTTCAAGGATACTGGGCTGGCAGAGATCCCTGTGGGCATCCTTGACAAACTCACGAAAGTGACTTCTGTGCAGAGCCTATTTGAGGACTGCGTGAACATAGTAATGGTGCCTGACAGGTTGTTTGCCAACTGCATTGCAGTGACTGACTTCTCAAATGTGTTCGCTGGATGCTCTGGCATAAAGACTTTGGGTAGCAGGTTGTTCTCTGCCTCCGCCCAGAATCTGTCGTCGGCCTTCTCTGGCTGTTCATCTCTAGCTGCCATTCCGGAGGATATTTTCAGCGGCCTTACTGAAGTGATTAATTTCAACAATGTCTTCGAAGATTGTACTTCCATTGTCAGCGTGCCAGCTGGACTCTTTAAGGACAATACTAAAGTGACGAATTTCCAGTATGCTTTCAAAGGCTGCGAAAAACTTGTCACGGTAGGTGATCCAGATGATCCGGACGGATGCATATTTAAATATGCACCTGACGCCGAGGATTTCGGATATGTGTTCCAGAGCTGCTCTTCGCTTGAGCGGATACCGGCCCACAGTTTCTCCAACAACAAGAAAGTTACATCCTTCCAGTGTACTTTCGATGAGTGCCGCAGTCTGACAGGAGAGTCGCCGTATGCCGAGGTGGAAGTTGATGTCACCGCCGATGACGGCAGCGTCAGCAAGGTTATTAAGAGGATTCATCTCTATGAACGCGAGCAATTCCCAGAAGTGTTCACAGAGCCGTACTCTTATTCGTACTGCTTCTTTGGATGCGAGAAACTATCTGATTACAATAATATTCCTTATTCGTGGAACTGATAATACGGAAATAAGATGAGATTACATATTTCAAAGGCCATACTTGCTATGGCCCTGAGTGTTCTAGCCGTGGCAGGGTGCTCTAAAAACAATGAGGATGATGTGCTGAGGATATCTTCGGACAGCCCGGCGGTGAAGATAATAGACGGGAGAGTAGCAAATGTAGAGTTGACGTCTGCAGGAGGAGTTGTGCCGTTCACACTCAGTCGTACCTATGGTTGGGATGTGGCTGTTCTTAGCGATGCGAGCGAGTGGTGTCATACCTACCAAGCCAACGGTAAGCTCAGTCTTGCCGTTGACGATTTTTCATCCGATGAGGTGGAGAGCCGTACCGCCAAGGTTCATATCCTCGAGGATGGGGTGGCTCGTGTGGTCATCAATCTGACACAGAGTGCATCTGCCAAGCCTTATGTGAAATTGGTTTCGGATGGCGATCCTTACATATCATATAAGGGCGGAGAACTAAAGGTCAATGTCTCTAGCAACGTTCCGTCATACAAAGTTGAATTGCGCGATATGGATTTGAATTGGGCAGGGTTCTCCGTGGACGGCAGCGTAATCACCATCAAGGCCGGCAAGAACATCACCGGTGAGGATATGCGCGCGACTCTTGTTGTTTCGGCCGTAAGTGGCTCTGAAGCCGCCTCCGCAGAATACGCTTTCAAGCAGGGCAATGGCCGTATGCAGCTTGAGTACGTCATACCAGAAGATGGTAAGTATGCTTCACTGCCTGTTTGCGGTGACGATGTGGACTGTACGATCGACTGGGGAGACGGGAGTGATGAGATATCGGTCAAAGGTAGGGTGTCCAGCTACTCAAGGATTGACCACCAGTATGCCAAGGCAGGTACATATATAGTCTCAATCTCCGGGACGGTGGGCGGTTTTAACTCCGATGACAGCAAAGTCACCGCTTACTTCAAGGCCATACGTTCGTGGGGAGGCGTGAAGATCAACTCTCTTGAAAAAGCATTCAAGGGGACATCTCTGACGCAGATTCCTCTTCCAGAGGAGTCAGGCCTTTTTGCTGATGTGGAAAGTGTTTCCGGAGCATTCCAGAATATGACCTCGCTTACAAGCGCACCTGAAGGATTCTTTGACTCGGCGGTCAAGGTGACCGATGCTTCATATCTGTTCTATAACTGCAAGGCTCTTGTGGATGTGCCGGAAGACTTTTTTACCAGTATGCCTAAACTCGAAGACGTGTCCAATATGTTCTATAACTGTCAGGCTCTTACTTCAGTTTCGGAAAACCTGTTTAAGTCCAATACGGCTATATCAAAGGTTTCAGCCCTCTTCTCTTATTCTGGACTGGAAACAATTCCAGCCGGGTTCTTCAATTTTGGGACGAACATCAAGATGATGATCACTGTCTTCGCCGGTTGCGAGAAACTCAAAGAGATACCAGCGGGTCTCTTTGACAAGCTCTCAGGTGTGACGAGATTCCAGAGTACGTTTCTAAACTGCACCTCTTTGAACTCCATCCCAACCGCATTGTTCGACAACTGCAAGAATATCAACATCACCCAGTATATGTTCATGGGATGTACGGGTCTTACCGGAGAGTCTCCTTATACTTTGGTTGACGGAGTCAAGGTTCACCTTTACGAGAGGAACGACCATCTTGATGTCTTCACCAAGATTCTTGCAAAGGATGCCAAGGGGACATTCGCGAAGTGTACAGGCTTGAGTGATTACGAGAGTATGCCGGATAAGTACAAGGAAGACTGAGAATCAGAACAACTTCTAAGCCTTGTGATATAACGAATATGAGATTCAATATATTATTGGCAGCTATCACCGCTTTAGCCATACCGCTCCAACTGTGTGATGCCAATGCGAGGGAAATCGAGTCCAGAGAAGTCAAGGCGGACACTTTCGGTAATCCGATTAATGTCAACAGTGGTGGTATCCCACATCATAGTTGGGTACGTGGTCAAGATGAGTATGAAGCACGGTCACGGTTCGAGGCCGGGAACGGGACTTTCCTGCTTAACGGCAAGCCATACATAGTGAAAGCAGCCGAGCTCCACTATCCGCGTATTCCGAGAGAGTATTGGGAACAACGGATACAACTTTGCAAGGCGCTCGGTATGAACACCATCTGCCTGTATGTATTCTGGAACTCACACGAGGCGAGGCAGGATCAATTCGATTTCACAGGGCAGAATGACCTGCGCGGATTCGTTGAGTTGTGCGCCAAGAACGATATGAAGGTCATACTCCGTCCCGGGCCGTATGTCTGCGCTGAGTGGGAGATGGGTGGTCTTCCGTGGTGGCTGCTCAAGAAGAAAGACATAAGGCTCAGGGAGCGGGATCCGTTCTTCCTTGAACGAGTCGACAAGTTCCAGCGTAAGGTGGCCGAGCAGGTCGGGGATCTGACGATAGCCGATGGTGGCCCTATAATTATGATCCAAGTCGAGAACGAATACGGTGCTTACGGTACAGACAAGCCCTACGTCTCGGCGATACGGGATATGCTTCGCAAGAATTTTGGTAATGATGTCACGCTGTTCCAGTGCGACTGGTCCTCGAACTACCTCAATAACGGCCTTGACGATCTGATCTGGACAATGAACTTTGGTACAGGTGCTGACATAGACCGTCAGTTTGAGTCGCTAAGGCGTACCCGTCCTGGTTCACCGCTTATGTGTTCCGAGTTCTGGAGCGGATGGTTTGACAAATGGGGAGCAAACCACGAGACGCGTCCGGCCGCTGACATGATTGCGGGTATCGAGGAAATGCTATCCAAAGGTATATCATTCTCTCTTTATATGACTCACGGTGGTACGAACTGGGGACATTGGGCTGGGGCAAACTCTCCGGGATTCGCTCCAGATGTGACATCCTACGACTATGATGCTCCAATTTCGGAATCGGGGCAGACCACTCCTAAGTACTGGGAACTCCGCAATGCCATGGCCAAATATATGGACGGGGAAAAACAGGCTAAGGTTCCAGCCACCATAAAGCCTATGGAGATAAAAGCGTTTGAGTTTACCGAGGTAGCCCCGCTCTGGTCGAACCTGCCGGAGGCGAAGATCGACACTGAAATAAGGACAATGGAGGAATATGACCAAGGGTTCGGCTCGATACTCTACAGTACCGTACTTCCGGAACTGGACACTCCGGCTCTGCTGACGATTGATGAGGCGCACGATTACGCTCAGATATTCATTAATGGCGAGTATGTCGGCAAGCTTGACCGCCGCAACGGTGAAAAAGAGTTGATGATTCAAGCCGTGGAGAAAGGGACTCGCCTTGACATCCTTGTGGAAGCGATGGGACGCATCAATTTCGGACGGGCAATAAAAGATTTCAAAGGTATCACCGGCAATGTCACGCTGACTGTCTCCAAGGAAGGTTTCAAATGGGTCTCCGATCTCAAGAATTGGAAGGTCTATAACATTGAGGATGAATATGATACATATTCCTCGATGAGATTTCAACCAATATCTGGGTTCAAGGAAACCGGTGGGCGTCTGCCTATGGGAGCGTACAAAGCTACTTTCAACATCAAAGGCAAACCGTCAGACACCTTTTTGAATTTTGAGACTTGGGGCAAAGGACTTGTGTACGTTAACGGCCATCCGATGGGAAGAATCTGGGAGATAGGTCCGCAGCAGACCTTGTATATGCCGGGCTGCTGGCTGAAAAAAGGTCAGAACGAAATTATAGTGTTCGATATTATCGGCCCGCGTGAGGCCAGAACAGAGGGTCTTAAGGAACCACTGCTTGACAATCTTCTCGTAAAGAAACGCCAAACTCACCGTGATCTGGGACAGAGTCTTGACCTTTCGGACGAAAAACCTGTGTTCGAAGGAAGTTTCAGTCCTGATAACACTTGGCAGGAAATCAGGTTTGCTCCTGTTCGTGGCCGCTATGTCTGCATAGAGGCTCTCAACTCATCGGACGGCAACGATGTGGCTGCCGTGGCCGAGATGTATCTGCTTGATGACAAGGGCGAGCGTCTCTCGCGAGAACCGTGGGTGGTGATGTATGCCGACAGCGAGTGTGTTGATGGTGTGAACCGCTCCGCCGATAAGGCTTTTGATCTTCAGGAATCTACCTTCTGGCAGACTGTTCCCGGTGTGGCCTTCCCTCACGCTATCGTCATAGACCTCGGTGCTTCTCACAACATCTCAGGTTACCAGTATCTTTCACGTATGGAATCCAATGCCCCAGGATCTATCAAGGATTTCAGAATATATGTGAAAGACACACCGTTTTCTGTGGTTTCGTCGGACGCAAAGTGATTCCTTAGTGTACGAGATATTTTCCCATCCAAATATTCGCATAGCCCCTCGTATGAGTTGCCTTGCCATTACAACGTCCGTTCCTTGCCCGTGAAGATAGCGCACAACGCTATGCGTGAGGCCTCTCTTTCAGTTTGTCTTGAACTGCTGAAGGGGAAGAATTTCTGAGTGGCGCATTGATAGTGTCCCAAAAAGTGTGTCTGGATAGATAAAAAGAAGAAAGGTCAACAACTTTTAAGATATTTGTAAAAGACAAACAACAAAATCTTAAAAATTATTGACCATGGAGTTCACAAAGGAACAAATTCTCGAATTAATGTGCAAGCACGCGAAGCGTGAAAACGGATTGCACGACTTGTTTGAGATAATAAACGGTATGGATATACTATTGCGGTATGGAATATACTATTGAAAAATCAATTTGCCAGAAAGACTTTTCTCAATGAATATGGGGGGAATGGCTCGCAATTTGCGGGCCATTCTTTTCATTAACCTACTGAAGTATACTTGGTTAACACTCTGATATATACATATTTTAACCACATGATTTATGAGACGCTTATCGATTCTTACCGCCATAATTCTGGCCGCAGCGGCCTTAATGGCATCATTCCAGTACGGCTATGCCTGCACAGGCATCACCCTCAAAGCCAAAGACGGAAGCACCGTAGTGGCGCGTACGATCGAGTGGGCCGTCTCCGACAATGACTGTCGTTGGGTTATCGTACCTCGCGGGCACAGATGGAAATCCTTCATCCCGGGTGGAGGAACAGGCAGAAGTTTCACCAATGAATATGGCTACGTGGGTGTCGCGGTGGTTCAGGACGAGCTGATGATGGAGGGTATGAATGAGAAGGGCCTCTCTGCCGGCCTTTTCTATTTCCCTGACTACGGAAAGTACGAGGAGTATTCAGAAGCGAATTATGAGACTAATATCTCCGATTTTCAGCTTGTCTCCTACATTCTCGGATGCTGCGCCACTGTCGATGAGGTCAAGGACGAGATCGCAAGGGTGCATATTCATGGATTCGATCCACGCTCCTCGACTGTGCATTGGAGGTTTGCTGAGCCGTCGGGCCGCCAGATAGTGTTGGAGATCATCGATGGAAAGTGCGTTTTCTATGAGAACCATCTAGGCGTGCTGACCAACTCTCCATCCTTCGACTGGCAGCTCACCAATCTCAATAACTATGTAAATCTCATGCCTGGTCGCACCCAACCACATACGCTTGGAAATATGTCCCTATCATCTTTCGGTGGCGGAAGTGCTATGATTGGTCTGCCAGGGGATTTCACCTCGCCTTCAAGGTTTGTACGCGCGGCCTTCTTTCAAAGCACCGCACCACAAAAGCCTGACGCAGAGGGTTCCGTGTTCACGGCCTTTCATATTCTTGGTTCGATGGAGATTCCGATTGGGGCGCAATTCTCGGTTGACGAGACGCCGGCTGATATCCCGTCAGCAACCCAATGCACTTGTGTCACCGACATGTCAGGTTTGAAGTTCTATTATCGCTCTATGTATGATGGAGGCATCAGATGCATTGATCTTAAAGAAATTGACTTCATGATGATGGACTTGAAGTCCGAGCCGCTTGTTCCGTCAAAGAAAGAATTCGTCTATTATATCAAATCTTAACATTTGATACCTCAAGTTTAGCAAGTGATATATGTGCTCCAATTAGCAGGTGATATATGTGCTCCAATTAGTAACATACGGGTTTTCAATATTTGATCTCTACCGAGACAACCCTCTTATATCTGCCTGCATATTGTGTCTGTGAAAATGACTATCCATACGCCAGATAGCCCATATCGTTGACAAGAGCATACGCAAGAAGAAAATGCAGGACGAGGAGGCTTCGATAGGAGAGAGGCTAATGCCTCTTGGCTGGTTCAGAGACATATACAACGCAGACGCCACCTTTTATGACACGATAATGGGCGACAGTGTGGACAACTTGACTTTGTGGCTAAAAACTTACGCACAATCGCCCCTACGTGAACTACGATCATTTGCCTATGGTGTCCAAATGGATCTGAAAGCTGTCCAAAACGCCATTACTATGAACATATCAAACGGCATCGTCGAAGGGTATGTAAACAAACTGAAAGCGGTAAAGCGGACTATATATGGGCGCGCCTCCCTTGCACTCTTGAAGAGGAAAATGGTGTTCAGCGACCTATGCTTCAACTAAATTGCGGAAGAACCACCTAAATCCGAAAATGACAGTCAAACAAATTTTCATGAGATTTGCTGAGTTCCTAAAAACATGAGGGCGTTGACACCCACATCCTTGATCCACGTGACACCTATGCTGATCCTGCGCAGTGGGAGGAGAAGGCGAAGGATCTCGCTGCAAGGTTCATAATGAACTTCAAGAAGTACGAGTCCCACGTGGCCGGCAAGGCTCTTGTAAAGGCTGGTCAGGTTTCTGGCTAGCCTGTTTTTTGCCTACATCAGAAAATCCTTGAGGTGAGAGTGCCCAGGTACAGGAATATCAAGCCGAGGGCCAAGCCCAGCATTGTGTATAACAACGAAATGAAAAATTCTCCGCCTTGAAGCATGGACATATTCTCGTTCATGAATGTCGAGAATGTGGTGAAACCGCCGCAGAAGCCGACGGTAAGGAACATAAGCATATCCTGCGACATCGTGGTGTGGCGGGAGGCTATTCCGTAAAAAAGACCGATCATAAAACAGCCGGCGACATTGGCCACCATTGTGCCGAGCGGAAGTGTCGCGGCAGGAAATAACTTGCAGCAACCTACTTTCACCAAATATCTTGCGATACCCCCGAGGAAACTTCCTCCACCAATTAAGAGTAATGTGCGGATCATTTACTATCTCTCCTCTTCATAAAAAATCTCGAATATGCCCCTAAGCCTTTCCGGATCGTGTATTATGTCCCTTAAGGCCTGAAGACAGGTGATGTGCTTCCCTGCCATCGATCAGACCGGTGTCGTGGAATGCAGCAGCGGCATAGCGAGAAATTATCTCATCCTCAACATACTGCACAAGTTCTTGATTCAACATATTCATAGATTATTGCCACTTTTGTCATTCATCAGTGAAGCCAACAGTCCCTTGCAGCCTTCGGTGATGTCTCTGTAGGTCTCCTCGAAGTCTCCGGTATACCATGGGTCGGAAACATCTGAAGCCATGCCTACCTAATACAGAGGGTAGCATTTTTATAGTTCACTCATTTGCAATTAGTTACAAATCACGCTTTACATATGCAAATATACACAAAAAGTTGCGCTTTTACTGCTTCTGACATGTAGCCTCGTCTTCGATACTCTTTGGACATGGCATAGCCCAGTTCGCGGACATCAATCTTGCCTGTGATTGGTGACAACTTGATTTGTACATAGCCGATCACATCGTCAGATTCTTTCCGGAATACTCCATACAGCAATGTGCCAATTCCTTGGTTGTTGAACTCTATAAATTCTATCGTTTCTTCGAGATCGTAAATATAATTATCTGACCACCATGCGGTTTCACTATCTCCGACAGTGCTGAGCAATGCTCTTGCTGCGACGGAGAAGCTATAGGCGAGTATGAGAAACAGGAATGTCGCTCTGGGTGGCATATGGAAGCGGAAAAGCTTATGCTGTCAGAGAAGGCCAGAAAAGAGAAACGCAAGAATGTGATTGAATATGTCGCTTTGCTGGTTCTTACAATTCTCGTAATATGCGGTTTAGTCTACAATGTATGGTCTGCTTTGGTCTTCTCGGGAAACTCTCTTTGGGATAATACACTCTACGGTGTAATATGTCTGTCCCTTTCCATTATTGGTTCACTGACACTCTATTACAAAAAGCGATGACCTCAAAACCACACAGAAGGTTTCGGCTCGTAGAAAAAAATGCCAAAGTACAGAATTGTCTTGTAGTATTTTCCGATTCCGGTTTATAGCATTATGGGGGCAGAATGCTCTAACTGGTCATGAAATCGTCATCCTGTGGCTTTCGTAGTCTCGGATTATGCTTCTTATGGTTTCAAGAAATTAATCGGAACCACGTAAACGCCGTCTTCGCGACGATAAGCACCGCCGACGGCTGTCAGAACCATCAGGAATGATGGCGATTTCTCATCGCTCTTTTCCTCTATTTTGCCTTTCAGCCTTTTAAGCGAGTTAGCCCCAGCCTCAATAAGTTCATCACCTCCCAGTTTTATCTCGACTGCACCCCAAGAGCCGTTATCCAGATGGATGACAGCATCGCATTCAAGCCCAGCATTGTCCCGATAATGACGAACCTCTCCAGCCAAAAAGCCGGAATATATCCTCAGGTCACGTACAGCCATATCCTCGAAAAAGAGGCCAAAACTCTCAAGATCATGACACAGGTCATAGGGCTCGACACCCAGAGAGCGGCAGGCTATTGAAGTATCCACAAAATGGCGTGTTGGCGTGGAACGAATTGAGGTCTTGGAGCGGATGTTTGGATTCCAGGCTGGCATGTCCTCGATTATGTACAGATCGTTCAGAGCCTCCATATACTCGTTATATGTCTTGACATCCATTGTGCGCTCGTTGCTCTGGCGTACATCTGCTACAATAGTCGAGACGGCGGCCTCAGTTGATACATGCCTTGCATAACTTCGAACTATCATCTTGAGTATCTCCGGATTCTTGTTGCGGAAACGTTCATTTTCGCAGTCCTCAAACACGAATAGCCCGTTATAGTAGTTTTTTGTTATCTCAATGGCTATATTTTTTTGTGCTAAAACTGAAATTGGCCATCCGCCGCGACATATAAGATAGGCAACATCAGATAACGAAAAATCTTCGTTCATGTCCCAAGGGATGTTCGGTTCTTCATTGAAAAGCGCCTCCAAGGAGACTACCCCTTTAGAATCCTTAGACTCCCACAAACTCATCGGCCGCATCTTCACAGGAGTTATTCTGCCAGCCCCACTATGGTGGACTTCAGTCTTGTCCGCAGGAGTGGAACTTCCAGTAAGAATATACTTTCCAAACTCATAATTGAAGTCGAGATCATCCTTTACCTGATTCCAAATATCAGGTGCTTTCTGCCATTCATCAATAAGTCTCGGTTTTTCCCCGTTCAAAACACCGCGCGGGTTTATCCTGGCCATGGCAATAGACTGTTTTGTATTGAGTTTTACAAAACTCTTCTGATATCTCATACATGTTGTAGTCTTTCCACAAAACTTCGGTCCGGCAACGAGTACAGCACCCGAGGTCTTGAGTTTCAGTTCAATTTCCTTTTCAATCAGCCGTTGATAGTACATACTCTGATCTTTATTGTCGACAAAGTTATATAATTCCCAAAATTTTCAATGAAAAATTCCCAAAATTTTCAATCAAGCGTGCGAGCTCGGAAAAATATTGTTTGCCTACTTGCATCAATAGAAACATAGTTATATGGAAGGTGATATTTTCAGTAGAAAAATATGTTGAATATGCTTTTATATTAAAATAATGGCTATCTTTGTGGCATGAATAATCCATTGCGACAGTTGGGAAACATCCCTGTTACGGCTTCCGTTTTGGAATCTCTGTTTCCTCATATCAGGGGCGGAAACCAGAAACTCAGGTTGCTTGAGCGTGACAAACAGATAATACGTCTCAAGAAGGGACTTTATGTGTGCAGTCCTGAAATAACAGGGAAGACCCTTTCGACAGAATTGATAGCCAATCATCTGTATGCTCCATCATATGTTTCCATGTCGTCGGCTTTGCGCTATTATGGGCTGATACCGGAAGAGGTTTACACCAAACAGTCCATGACTTTGAAGTATGCAAAGAATTTTGACACGCCGTTTGGCAGGTTTGAATATACGCATATTTCGAAGGCTGCATTCTCTGTAGGACTGACAAGTATCAAGAAGGACGGCTATGCGTTTGTGATGGCTACACCGGAAAAGGCTCTTTGTGATCTGATTGCTAATTCTCCAAAAGTGAATTTGCGCTATCTGAAAGATGTCGAGATTTATCTGGAGGAAGATATCCGGATGGAAAGGGAAGATTTTATGCAGATTGATGCCGGGATATTCGAGGAATACATCAAGGTCGGCAAAAAGGCCGATTCGATACGCACTTTACTTAAATTGCTGAAGAAATGAAGAATGAAATTTACGACAATATGCTCTCGGCATACGATATGGCTACGGAGCAGCAGAAGCGGAACGCCGTATTTGAAGTAAACCAGCAGGTAATACTTGCCGGGCTCTACAACGGCGGCTTCTTTGACGTGGCAGCTTTCTACGGCGGTACTTGCCTCAGAATTTTCAATGGCCTCCAGCGCTTCAGCGAGGATATGGATTTTTCCCTACTGGCTCCCGATGACAAGTTCGATTTCACGAAATATTTCCAGCCTATTATAGATGAATTTGCCATTGTCGGTCGTGAGGTGGAGATTAAAAAGAAGGACAAAAAGGGATTTGGAAAGGTTGAATCCGCTTTTCTGAAAGACAATACGGATGTATATGATGTGTCGTTCCTGACAGACAAATCCATAAAAATCAAAATTGAGGTTGATACCCAGCCTCCGTTGAATTTCAAAACGGAGCAAAAGCTGCTTTTACAGCCTCATTCCTTCATGACACGTTGTTTCACTTTGCCGGATTTGTTTGCCGGAAAGATGCACGCATTGGTGTACAGAGGATGGAAAAACAGGGTGAAAGGTCGTGACTGGTATGATTTTGAATGGTACGTTCGCCATAATGTTCCTCTTGATTTTGCCCATCTTGCAGAGCGTGTCCGTCAGTTCAACAATGCAGAAATCGGGCAGGAGGAGTTCGTGGCTCAATTGAAAGACAGATTGGCTACAGCGAACATCAACCAAGTAAAGAGCGATGTCCTTCCGTTTGTCAGAAACCCAAAGGAACTCGATATCTGGTCAAACGATTATTTTGTCCAGTTGGCGGATATAATGAAGTTTGAATAATTGGGTAGTTTGAGCCTGTTTTTAGCCCGAAAAAGGGGCAATTTCGGCACGAAAAAAGCACCGGGACTTCCCAGTGCTTCAATTGTAAATTATTGAAAATCAATCAATAATGTTTCAATAATGGGTTAATACTCCTCCTCGTTAAAGAAGAAGTCGTCCTTGGTGGGGTAGTCGGGCCATATATCCTCTATGCTTTCGTATACCTCACCGTCGTCTTCGAGTTCCTGAAGATTTTCGATCACCTCTTCGGGAGCTCCGGAACGGTTGGCATAGTCTATCAACTCGTCTTTAGAAGCCGGCCATGGAGCATCGTCCAAGCTGCTGGCAAGTTCAAGTGTCCAATACATATCTAAATCTCTATTATTTAATACTATTTGTTTGAAGTAGTTTAAATTATTTCATTATAGATTTTATGAGGAATTGTCTATGATGTTTCTAAGACTTTTTGAAATGAGTAGCTGAGCTATCTAGCTGAGCAAAAGTCTGATGAAACAGACAGATAAAGTCCAAATCCATAAAAGAATTTTTGAAAAATTTCAAACAACTTCTTAATGGGCGGCAAATATATGCAAAAAAAGCAAACGATGAACTTTTTTTGCCTAATTTTGCAGTCCGCCTTCGACTATGATCACAAATCATACCATAAGAAGCCGTATTGAAATGGTTCCCGAATTTTATTATGAGGATTATTCGAGGCAGTTTCGACTTTTGAAGAAGGAGTGTACAGGAGGTATCGTACTGATGACAAAAATGAAATGGCCCGAAAGAACCATAAGAGAAGAGACGAATCAGTTCAAATCATCTTCTAATTACAGGTAAGCCGATTCTTATGTTATTTGGCCTGTAGATGAGAGAAAGGTGGAATATTTGGTCTGAGGGTAGTTTATAAGCTAATTGTCAAAGCTTTTGCTGGATTTGCCAATATGCCATTGAGAAGTGTGAGAGGGAGTGGTATGATGAAGGGGCGCAACAACATTCTTGATGCCTGCAGTGGGTGGCAACCGTATTCTTGATGCCTGCAGTGGGTGGCAACAGCATTCTTAGTACGGGCATGAGAGAGACGATAGCGAATGATAGAAATAGAAGTAGGAGGACGAGTTTATAAAGTATCGGGCAATCGAATTGAATTGGAATATGAACGCAGACGAGATATACTACGATAATGACACGACAGAGAGCATAGCCGTACATGTCCGTGAGATACTTAAGCTTCTCGGGGAAGACCCAGATAGAGAAGGGCTTCTGAAGACCCCTGAGAGGGTGGCCAAGTCATTGCAGTTCCTCACAAAAGGGCGCAAGGAAGATGGTCTGGAGATTGTGCGCTCGGCTGTATTTGACGAGGAGTACCAGCAGATGGTCATAGTGAAAGATATTGAACTTTACTCTACCTGTGAACATCATCTGCTGCCCTTCATCGGCAAGGCTCATGTCGCTTATATTCCTGACGGCAAGATAACCGGCCTGAGCAAGATAGCAAGAGTAGTAGAGGCCTATGCTCGTCGTCTGCAGGTACAGGAAAGGCTTACCGTCCAGATCCGTGACTGCATTCAAGAGGCACTTCACCCTCTTGGAGTCGCTGTCGTCTTAGAGGCAATGCATACATGTATGCAGATAAGGGGAGTGCAGAAGTCCAATGCTCTGACTGTCACGTCTGCATTTTCCGGAGCATTTCTGTCGTCTGCCCGTACAAGAAACGAATTTCTCAATCTGATAGAGAAGAGATAAACCGTCCGGTAACGCTATCAAGGCAGGCACTGATCTCCTCAGGAGTACCTTCTGCCACAATTCTCCCGCCTTCTTCACCCCCGCCCGGTCCCATGTCGATAATGTAGTCGGCATTGCGTATCACATCGAGGTCATGTTCGATGACAACGACAGTAGCTCCGTGGCTTACAAGATCTTGAAATACAAGTAGAAGAGTCCGGACATCATCAGGGTGCAGCCCTATTGTCGGCTCATCAAATACGAAGACTGTGTCAGACTGGCCATGACCTATCTCGCAGGCAAGCTTCAGCCTCTGGGCTTCTCCTCCCGAAAGCCCCGGCGTATCCTCTCCGAGAGTAAGGTATCCGAGTCCGAGCTCCTTGAGTACTTCAAGCCTCTGCCTTACTGTCTTCAGATCAATGCAGGCCGTCAGAGCATCATTTACATCCATATCCATAAGTTCAGGAAGGGAGTAGAACTCTCCGCTGCTGTTCTCCCGGCGTACAAGAGAGGCTTCTTTTGAATATCTTGAACCGCGGCAGTCAGGGCAAGGTACATCCACGTCCGGCAGGAACTGCACGTCAAGGCTGATGACCCCAGTACCATCACATGTAGGACATCTGAGCTTGCCTGTATTGTATGAGAAATCACCGTCCTTATAACCTTTCTTCTTCGCATCTTCGGTCTTGGCATATATTTTACGCAGCTCATCGTGCACATTTGCATATGTGGCCACGGTTGACCTTATATTGATACCGATAGGGGAGGCGTCAATCAGCTTTATCTGTCGGATGCCTTCAGCACTCAAAGCCTTGACATGCGGAGGAAGAGGCTTTCCGGCAATTGCAGCACGTATGGCAGGGATCAGACATTCGAGCACAAGAGTAGTCTTGCCTGATCCTGATACTCCGGTCACGACAGTCAGTCTTCCTTTTGGAATGTCCGCCTCAAGAGGTTTTACAGTGTGCAGGGCATTTGTAGAGAGACGAATGCGCCCTATATCGAACATTTGTCCGGCAGTACATCTGACTCGAGCCTTGACCTTTGCCTTTCCACTCAGATACGGGCCTATCCTTGAGGCCTGGTTATTTTCAATCTCGTCCAATGTCCCCTTGGCTATGACAGTCCCTCCTTCTGATCCTGCCCCAGGACCCATCTCAACCATGAAGTCTGACTCTTTGAGTATCTGAGTGTCATGGTCGACAAGCACTACTGAATTACCGTCAGCTATCAAGTCATGCATCACGGCCGATAATCCGCGTATATTGGCAGGATGCAGGCCAATGGATGGCTCGTCAAGGACATACAGTACACCGGTAGTACGATTCCTTACGGCCCTTGCCAGTTGCATTCTCTGTCTTTCTCCTGTCGAAAGGGTGTCGGAAGACCTGTCAAGGCTCAGATATCCGACTCCAAGGTCAATAAGCCTTGCCGAAGCATCGGTGAATGATTCGCAGATCTGTCGGGCCATCTCCTTCATGCTTTCAGGCATTGTATCAGGAATCCCTCGTACCCATATATCAAGTTTCTCAAGCGGCATCTTGCAAGCCTCTGCCAGAGAAATTCCACATACAAGAGGTGCACGTGCAGCTTCCGAAAGACGTGTGCCACCGCATTCGGGACATACTTCGGTTTTGAGAAATTTCTCCACTCTCTTCATGCCTTTCTCGTCTTTTACCTTGGCAAGGGCATTTTCCACGGTGTAGACCGCATTGTAATATGTAAAGTCGAGTTCTCCGGCCTGATTGGAATTCTTGGGCTTGTAGAAAATGTGCTTCTTGATGGCAGGTCCGTGGAACACAATGTCCCTCTCTTTTGGCGTCAGCTGATTGAAAGGGACGTCAGTACGTACGCCCATTGCCCGGCACACGTCGGTCATGAGAGACCACATAAGGGTATTCCAAGGGGCTACTGCCCCCTCATCTATACTCAGGCTCTCGTCAGGAACAAGGGTGGACTCATCGACTGTGCGTATAAATCCTGTCCCATTGCAGGCCTTGCAGGCACCGCTGCCGTTGAAAGAAAGGTCTTCTGCCGAAGGTGCGAAGAAATGCTCTCCGCATACAGGGCATACAAGCTCCTTGCCTGCAGCCACATTCAGTGACGGCTCAAGATAATGCCCGTTGGGACAGCGATGTCTTCCCAAGCGCGAATATATGAGTCTGAGGTTGTTGAGAAGTTCTGTACCAGTGCCGAAAGTACTCCTTATGCCGGGAATGCCTGGTCTCTGGTGCAGGGCAAGCGCGGCAGGTACATACAGCACCTCATCTGCATCAGCCCTTGCCGCCTGGGTCATGCGACGTCTAGTATATGTGGAAAGGGACTCCAGATAACGCCTCGACCCTTCTGCATAAAGTACTCCAAGCGAAAGAGAAGATTTCCCAGACCCGGATACACCAGCTATACCGACGATCCTGTTCAGTGGGATGTCGACATCAATGTTCTTGAGATTGTGTACCCTTGCGCCACGGACCTTTATATGATCCGGTATCTTCCTTTCCATTGCGAATCTTTATTAAAATCCCGTATAATTCCAGGGGGTGATGCTGCGGAGTTCCTCTTTTACGGAATCGGACACTTCCAATGTTCCGATGAAATCCTCAATCGTCTTCTCGTCTATTGCTGCGCCGGTGCGGGTCAGTTTCTTTAGGGCTTCGTATGGATTGGGGTATCCTTCTCTGCGGAGAATAGTCTGGATGCCCTCTGCCACTACTGCCCAATTGCGATGAAGGTCACGTTCGATGGCGTCCTCGTTGAGGATCAGCTTGCCCATTCCCTTTTTTAGTGAAGCAAATGCTATAAGTCCGTGTCCGAGAGGCACTCCTACATTACGAAGTACGGTAGAGTCTGTAAGGTCTCTCTGAAGACGGGAGATCGGGAGCTTCATGGAAAGGAATGTGAATATTGCATCCGCCATCCCAAGATTGCCTTCTGCATTTTCGAAATCGATAGGGTTGACCTTATGAGGCATGGCCGATGAGCCGACTTCGTTTGCATTGACTTTCTGCCTGAAGTATTCCATTGATATGTACGACCATATATCCCGGCTGAAATCGATAAGTATAGTATTGATACGCCTTAGACAGTCGAAGATTGCAGCGAGGTTGTCATAGTGCTCAATCTGGGTTGTAGGACAAGATCTCACAAGTCCGAGCGAACTTACGAACTTGCCGGCAAAGCCCGGCCAGTCGATATCAGGAAAAGCGACCTTATGCGCGTTCATGTTGCCGGTTGCTCCTCCAAATTTGGCCGGATAGCCAAGCAGACCGAACTGCCTCAGCTGCTCATTGAGCCTTGCATGGAAGACTTCCATCTCTTTGCCAAGCCTCGTCGGCGAAGCAGGCTGGCCGTGAGTCTTTGCGAGCATCGGCACGTCTTTCCATTTCTCTGCCATAGCCCCTATCGCAGATACAACATCCTTAAGCGTAGGCATATATACCTCTTCCAAAGCCTCCTTGAGCATCAGTGGTTGGGCTGTGTTGTTTATGTCCTGAGACGTAAGGCCGAAATGCACAAATTCAGACCACTTATCGAGTCCTGCTTCGTGGAGATGCTTCTTGATATAGTATTCCACAGCCTTGACGTCGTGGTTGGTAGTCTTCTCTATCTCCTTGACTTCCATAGCCTTCTCAAGCGTAAGCTTTAGATATAGATCTCGAAGGAGACCGTAGTTGGACTTGTCGAAGTCTTCGAGTTGCGGTAGGGGGATCTCGCACAATGCGATGAAATATTCCACTTCTACCCTTATCCTGTATCGTATAAGAGCAAATTCACTGAAATACGCCTGAAGGGCGTTTGTCTTGGCTGCATATCGGCCGTCAACCGGTGATATGGCTAGCAAAGCGTGAGTGTCCATATTTATTTAATTATTGTTTTCCAATTCTTTGTATAGGGCTACGGTCCTTGCAGCTTCTGCGACATCATGTACGCGCAGGATATCCGCACCGTTGCACAGAGCTTTGTAGTGAAGTACTTGAGTCTCAGGTAGAGAGGTCTCTGGTGTGAGACCGAATCTCTTGTATATCATGCTTTTGCGCGAGATACCAACGAGTATGGGCCTTCTCATTTCCATAAACTTTGACAACTCTCTCATAAGCTTGTAGTTCTGCTCAATTGTCTTTGCAAACCCGAACCCAGGGTCAAGTATCCAATTCTGTACTCCGAAATATTCCGCATCCTTGGCAAATGACTTGAAATAATCAAGGACTTCCAATGTGACGTCTTCGTATTCGCATAGCCCCTGCATCGTCTCTGGAGTACCGCGCATGTGCATCGCCACATAAGGCAGCGAAAGTCGCCCGGCAAGCGAGAGCATGTCGGCTCTTCCTTGCCTGTCATCGCTTCCGTAAAGGCCTCTTCCTGCCGTTATGTCGTTGATTATGAAATCTCCTATAAGACCGTGCACTCTCTCGACGACGGAAGGCCAGTATGTATCTACTGATATTGAAATAAGGGGAAATCTCTCCTTGACGGCTTCAAGTGCCGGAGCGAGCCTTCTCCACTCTTCCTCTTCTCCGACTGGACTGGATCCAGGTCTGGTGGAGCATGCCCCGAAATCGAGGATCTCGGCCCCGTTCTGGATCATCTCTGCCGCTCTCTCGACAGCTTTGGCGGACCAGTCTTCAGAGTCTGCGTCCAGGCATCTGCTCGGCGGATAATAGGAGTTGTCAGTAAGGTTGATTATCCCCATTATTCGGATTCTGCGTCCGGGCCTGACAGAGAAAGTGTGGCATATGTCGTTCATCGGGTATCAATTTTTTGCGACAAATTTAGATGTTGTTTTGAGAATTTTCAAAAACTAATTTTGCTAAATTTGCAATAGGGGCTTCCCGTGTCTCAGTCACTGGATGTCTCTGTCTGCAGAGCCTAAGTGCGGGACAGCGTCATGTACGCGGTTCAGGTGGCGGCAGTATGTGCGCGGTGCGTCTTAGCATTTGTCGTCGTTCATTGCTGAAGGCCAGGAGAAATAGTTTATAAACAAGATAATTGCATAATGCGATGCTAGTAGTTGTAGAGGGACTTGACGGCTCCGGGAAATCTACTCAAGTAAAGCGACTTGAGGCCTTTCTGGGCCGTTTTGGCGGAAGGATAGACTACATACATTTCCCTACATACAGTACTCCTGTATATGGTGAGCTTATATCAAAGTTCCTTAGAGGAGGATTTGGAGACATTAGGAGCGTGCATCCGCAGCTCGTGGCTCTGCTGTATGCGGAAGACAGACATTGTACTTTGAATAGGATACTTTCCGGGCTCGAAGATGGTGGGATAGTTTTGTTGGACAGATATGTATATTCCAATATCGCATACCAGTGCGCCAAAGTGGATGACGAACAGGAGCGCGAAGAGCTGAGGCAGTGGATAGTCGATACCGAATACGGAGACTTCGGTTTGCCCCGGCCTGATCTCAATATTTTTCTTGATGTGCCTATCGATTTTGTCGAGAAGAAACTTGAGACTCCGAGGGATGGAGAGGATCGGGCTTATCTGGAAGGTAAGTCCGATATCCATGAGGCAGACATAGAGTTTCAGAAGCGGGTACGTACCGTATATTTGCGCCAGTGCGAACTTGATCCTGATTTCATAAGGATAGATTGTTCTTCAGAGAGTAGGGCGATGCTGCCAGAGGAGATGATAGCAGACATGATAGAGGAAGCCGTATCTAAGGCTATCGATTTCAATAGTACTGATAATAATAAGGAATATGGTGGGAATAACAGGCAGATTTAAGCGCCTCTGTGCCTTTGTGATAGGTGTTGTATTCTTTGTCTCGGGAATCCTTAAACTCATAGATCCTGTCGGAGTATCGCTGATAGTAGGGGAGTACTTCTCTTTCTTTCATATAGGATTCATGTCCGTGACTTCCAAGTTTGTGGCTGTAGTCCTGTCTCTGGTCGAGTCCTTTACAGGCCTTGCGCTTATGACAGGAGTATTCCGTCTACTTACATTTTGGGTGACAGGTATACTTCTAAGCATATTCGCTCTTATTACCCTACTGCTGTGGATATTCAATCCGTCCATGGATTGCGGATGTTTTGGACAAGCAGTGCATCTTACTCATTTTCAGTCCTTTGCCAAAAATGTCGTGCTTATTCTTCTCTATTGTGCGGCATTTTTCCCGTATGGACGGGTCGGAGAGCCAAAGCCTCGCAAATTCCTCTCATTTTCAATAGTCGGGGTTTCGGTGGGCGTCCTTTGCATATATTCTCTGATGTATATTCCTCTTCTTGATCTGACCCCGTTCTCTCTTTCATCCCGTCTTGCAGCTGCCGATAGTGCGGCCCCAGACAGTACGGATATGTATGTTTCTTCATTCGTATATGAAAAGAATGGCAAGAAAGGAGTCTTTACTCTCAATAATATTCCGGACTCTACATGGACATTTGTTGAGGCACTTACTGTCCCGAAAGATGACAATATAAAGGAGAGTGACTATCCAAGCCTGTCATTCACCGATGCGAGAGGAAGATACTGCGATGAGATCGCTGCCAAGGGCCTTGTGATGGCTCTCTCTGTATATGCCCCGGGAAAGTTAGATGCTGATGACTGGGAAGATATGGCTGATTTTATAAGTATTGCCTCCAAGGCCGGCTTTACCCCTCTCCTGCTCGTCGCGGCTTCTCCTGAGGATTTTGCCGTTAGGATTGAGGATTCCGCTGCTATAGAGCAGAAAGAGAAGATGGCATTGATGACTTCCGTGTACTATTCTGATTATAGGACTCTTGTATCGATGAATAGGTCAAATGGCGGAGCGGTCTATTTCAATAATGGCAACCTTATATCCAAATGGGCTGCAAGAGCCCTGCCCGGGGAGAAGAAACTGTCCAAGATAGTGCGGACCAACAGTATAGAGTTCATGCTTGAGGCTGACAACCATAGGAAGCTTGTATTCCAGGCTTTCCTGCTGTACAGCCTGGGTATAGTATTGCTTATATGACGTTGGATGCGCTTTCTGCGACTGAGTCCTATAGAACTGGCGGAGAAAAGTAGATATTTGATTGTTTTAAATTAATATTATGAAAGGGGTATATGTTTTTCTTGCCAATGGCTTTGAAGAGACTGAAGCCTTGGCTCCTGTGGATATTCTTAGGAGAGGAGGAGTCGATGTCAAGACTGTGTCTGTCAATTATGACAAGTTTGTGACCGGATCGCATAAAGTGACTGTTGTGGCTGACCTTACATATGGTGAGTTCAAGTCTGAAGTTGAGCTTGAAGGTACAGAAGAGAAGGATACAATCATTTTCCCAGGAGGAATGCCCGGGACTAAGAATCTTGCGGAGAATGCTGAGATTATCAATTTCATGAGGCTGCATTATGCAGAAGGCGGCACTGTGGCTGCTATCTGCGCTGCTCCAGGCTTGGTCGTTTCGCAATTACCGAGTCTTGAGGGAAAGCATTTTACCTGTTTCGACGGTTTTGAAGATGCTCCAATTGCACGAGGTGGTATCTATGAGAAGAAGCCTGCCGTATCCGATGGCAATCTCATAACAGGAAGGGGTGCCGGATGTGCCGTGGAGTTCGGTCTTGCAATCCTTGCCCATCTCAAGGGCAAAGAAGAGGCCGCGAAAGTGCGTCACGCTATCATGCTCTGATCTATCACTTTATGATTTCCCTGTCGATTCGGCGGGGAATTCTTGTCATTATCTCATATGGAATAGTGTCAAGAATCTCGGCAAGTTCACTTACAGTCGGATCTTCCCCGAATATTGTGACTGTGTCTCCTACTTTGGCGTCAATGCCGGTGATATCTATCATGCACATGTCCATACAGATGTTGCCGATTGTTCTGGCCCGTTTCCCATTTACCGAGAAAGACGCCCGGCCGCAGCCAAGATGTCTGTCGATACCGTCTGCATATCCTACCGGGATAGTGGCGATTACTGTTCCTTCAGGGGAGATCTGACCGTGCCTGCCATAACCTACTGTCCCGTCTGATGGAGACAGGTGTTTGATCTGAAGAATCTTGCATTTGAGAGATGCTACAGGCGAGAGCTTTGTACCGGGGAGTGAACTTATGCCGTAGATCCCGATGCCGAGTCTTACCATGTCATATTGGTATTGAGGGAATCTCTCTATGCCGGCTGAGTTGAGGATATGTAGCATGGGTCTGTAACCGATGCTCTCGATGATCTTCCTGGCATTCTCGTCGAAAAGGTGTATCTGGGACAAGGTGAAGTCATCTGATGATGGATCTTCAGCAGCTGCAAGATGAGAGAAGATGGACTTGATCCGGACTCTGTCACAGGTCTTGAGGAAATCTATGAGTTCTCCTATCTCTTCGCTCATGAATCCCAATCTGTGCATTCCCGTGTCGAGTTTGATATGTATAGGGAAATTCTTGATGCCGCGCAACTCCAATACTGAGCAGAGAGTTTTGAGGGAGTATAGATTAGGTATGCTTGGCTCGAGACGGCAATCAATCATCTCATTGAAGTAGTCGGTTCCACTTGTAAGCACAAGTATCGGCAGGCTTATGCCGGAGCGCCTAAGCTCCATTCCTTCGATCGGATAGGCGACTGCCAGATAGTCAGCCCCCTCTTTCTGCATTATCGAGGCGAATTCTACTGCTCCGTGTCCGTAGGCGTTGGCCTTGACGAGGATAAGCAGTCTTGTCCCAGGTTCAATAAGACTTCTAAAATATCTGTAATTGCTTCTGCAAGCTTCAAGTCTGAGTTCCAGTCTGGAAAAGTCATTTTCCTTGTACATCATCTCCACATTAAAATATCGTGCAAAAATACTAATAAAATCAAAAGCTGTCATGATTTTTGCTATATTAGCTATCTTTGGAGTTCCGGCTTAGAGAAGTCTGGAGTGTACGCATTTTGCCAATAGAAATTTAATGAAATTAATAAATATATGATTTGGCTGATAGTCATAGGTACGATGATAGCGAGTTTCATCGTGCAGAATATGCTGCAAAGCAAGTTTGACAAATATTCCAAGGTTTCTCTCGGCATGTCCGGCAAGGATGTGGCTGAGAAGATGCTGCGCGACAATGGAATCTACGATGTGACAGTGGAATGCGTGCCCGGCAAGCTGACAGACCATTACAACCCGGTTACCAAGACTGTCAATCTGAGCGAGGCAGTGTACGGCAGCTACTCTGTGGCGGCAGCCGCAGTGGCCGCCCATGAGTGCGGCCATGTCGTTCAGCACGCCGAGGGCTATGCCCCTCTGCGGCTCCGCTCCGCCCTTGTCCCCGTAGTCAACATAGCCAACAATACAGTACAGTGGGTTCTGCTTCTTGGAGTCCTTCTTATACACGCTTTTCCTGCAATCCTATGGCTTGGAATCGCTCTCTTTGCTATGACGACACTCTTCAGCCTCGTTACCCTTCCAGTAGAGATAGATGCGAGCCGCAGAGCAGTCAGCTGGCTTGAGATGACAGGCCTCACTGATATGCAGACCAGACCGATGGCAATAGACGCACTCAAATGGGCAGCCTATACATACGTTATCGCTGCAATAGGCTCTCTTGCAACGCTTTTCTACTATATAGGCCTTGCACGAAGGGACTAAGAAGCTGTTTTGAAATGGTTTCCGAATTTCATTATGAGAATTTTTCAAGGTAATTTATGAGGATTGTTCGAGGCTGTTTCGACTTTGGATGAAGGAGTGTATTGGAGATATCGGGCTGATGAAAAAGATGAAAATGGCCGGAAAGAACCATGGCATAGCTTATAGAATTGACAAGCGTGAGACTGTTATACTAATATTTGATTGATAGATAGTAGATAAAATTAACTATATCATGATACATAACATAGCATTGGTTGCCCATGACTCAAGGAAGTCTGAGCTCGTGGATTGGGTGAAGTTCAACGCTGATTCGATGAAAGGCCACACAATCTACGCCACAGGAACTACAGGAAGGCTTGTAAGAGAAGCCCTTGTGCAGAAACTTGGTGACGAGGCTCCGGAAGTACACTGCCTGCTTAGTGGCCCTCTCGGTGGTGATTTTGAGATAGGAAGCCTCATAGCTGAAGGCAAAGTGGATTCCCTCGTATTCTTCTGTGATAACCTAATCATGCAGGGACATCAGAACGATGTGATGGGACTTGTCCGTCTCGCATCACTGTACAACATCCCTTTTGCTACCAACAGGAGTACGGCAGACTTCATCATATCCTCTCCCCTTTACAATAGCAAGGATTACGTAAGGATAATCCCTTCCTGCATAGAATCCTACAAGAACCGCAAACTCTAAGGTCAAGACGCGGCAATATCTTTATATACAATAAGGTTTATATACAATAAGGCATCACAATATACGACAAGACATCGCATAACTGTAGCTCTGTTTTCGGAACTTTATGATAGAAAACCAAGAAGAGAAATTCATGAAAGAGGCTCTAAAGGAAGCACGTCTTGCTGATGCCGACGGAGAGATTCCTATAGGGGCGGTGGTGGTATATGGAGGTAGCGTCATTGCAAGAGGCCACAATATGACAGAACGTCTGCATGATCCTACTGCCCATGCAGAGATGATAGCACTGACAGCTGCAACAGAGGCTGTCGGTGGCAAATATCTCAATGCCTGTACTCTCTATGTGACGGTCGAGCCGTGCCCGATGTGTGCAGCCGCCTCCGCTTGGATGCAGGTTGGCACTGTTGTCTATGGTGTCGCTGATCCCCTTAAGGGATACTCCAAATATACTCCTTCTCTTCTTCATCCAAAGACTATAGCCAAAGCCTTGCCGGTCTCATCGGAGATAGCCAAGGAATGCAGTACCCTGCTCTTGGACTTCTTTAGACGTCACAGGTAAATATCCGAAGTCTATGAAGCTTGTGCCCACTTGCTTGGACTGTCTATCAGTTTACTATCATAAGGCATAGTAATGGCTGTCGAAAAATAGCCCAGACAGACAGGCCACTTCGCATGGGTTTGCGTAAGGCCCAGAATGTAGACTAAGAAGAAACAGCTTCTAACGGGATGATGATTGGCAACAAAAAAAGGCTAGACTCTTGGTGAGCCAGCCTTTGTCGTTTTCCTGAAGGATCTTTAGAATCTCTCTTCTGAAGAAACAGTCAGCTTCTTGCGTCCATGGCGACGACGGGAAGCCAGTACGCGACGTCCGTTAGGAGTGGACATACGCTCGCGAAAGCCATGTTTGTTAACACGTTTGCGTACGGATGGTTGAAATGTTCTTTTCATTATTTATTGTTTTTATTTTCAATAATAGGAATGCAAAGGTAAGGTTTTTAAAAATAAACTCAAAATTTTTCCGGGAATTTCTTACCTTTGGAGAAATTCAAAAGAGCCTCATAGCGCATAGGAAGTTATGAAAGACAAATTGTTTCTGATCGACGGACACGCCTTGATCTTCAAGATGTATTATGCGTTCATCAGAAGACCGATGATAAATTCCAAAGGAGAGGATATGTCCATTCTCTTCGGAGTTACCAAATATATACTTGAACTGATCAGAAAAGAGGAGCCTGCATATATTGCGGTGGCGTTCGATCCGCCCGGAGGAACTTTCCGCAACAAGCTTTATCCGGCGTACAAGGCGACCCGTCCAGCAACGCCCCAGCTTGTAATAGATGCTCTTGAGCCTTTGCGTCAGATTCTCTCAACATTGGGTATCAAGACCCTTATGGAATATGGTTATGAGGCAGACGATGTTATAGGGACCGTGGCCAAGAGGGAAGCGGCAGCCGGATTAGATGTATATATGGTCACCCCTGACAAGGATTACGGTCAGCTCGTAGGAGGCGGCATCTGGCAAGTCAAGCCCGGCAAGTCCGGAGGCGAAGACGAGGTGCTTGGAGAGCGGGAGATCTGTTCAAAATATGGCATTTCCTCTGCTTCACAGGTCATCGAGATGCTGACACTTTGCGGTGATACGGCAGATAACGTTCCGGGAGTCAAAGGTATAGGCGAAGTTGGGGCTGCAAAACTCATTGCGAAATACGATTCCGTGGCCAATATATACGCCCATCTCTCGGAGCTTACCCCCAGACAACAGCAGCAATTCCGAGATGCGGAGTCTCATATCAACCTCAGCCATGATCTTGTCACAATCAAGACAGATGTCGGCATACAGCTCCGTACAGACCAGATGCGTCTTGATATGCATCAGTCTCCGGAGCTTTCGGCTATATTTGACAGGTACGAATTCAATTCATTGAGGAAATATATCCCCACTCATGGCAATGCGGTATCTCAAGAATCTTGTCCTACTCAAGACGGCAAGTCCATTGCATTGAATGTGATGAATGTAGCGCAGTTTCTGACTGCCGTCAAGGCAAACGGTATAGTAGCATTAGGTATGGAGCGTAGTGGAAGCATTTTCTCTGACCTTCCTTATATATTGCTTGCCACTTGCACCCCGCCGGAAGCAGCTAATTACGGCGTCAGTATCTGTAGAGGTAACCCACATGAGTTTGCTTCCATATTGATAGACAAAAATGTGGCGAAATACGGCTTAGACTTGAAGTATCAGATGGATGTCCTGCACAACAACGGGATAGACGTGTCTGGCATATTGATGGACGTGTCTCTGATGCATTATCTTATTGACCCGGAGAAGTCGCACAAGTTGGATGTCCTTGCCAAAGAATACATAGGCGTGGATATAGACAAAGCGGACGAAGAGGTAGAGAAAGATCTGTTCAATGCAGATTCTGATGACAAGAGTCTTGATACTGAGGTAGCTGCAGCCTTGCTGACAGGACTCAAGCTCAGGGAAGTTATATCGTCCTCAGTAGCTGGGCGTCTTTATTTCGATATTGAGGAGCCTCTTGTCTATGTTCTCTCAAAGATGGAGATCGCAGGCATCAAGGTGGATTTGGGCTGTCTAAAGGACTTTGCCGCCACTCTCCGTCAGGAACTGTTGCATAAGGAGGCTAAGATAAGGGAGATGGCAGGGGAGCCAGACCTTAACATATCTTCTCCCAAGCAGATAGGGGATCTCCTTTTTGGGAAACTTTCACTTGATCCGAAAGCCCGCAAGACAGCCAATGGCAGATATCCTACGGACGAGGCTACCCTGTCGGCCCTTTCCCACACAAATCCCATAGTTGACGAGATTCTGGACTTTAGGGCTGTTAAGAAGCTACTCTCAACATACATAGAACCTTTTCCATCTTATATATCGTCTGTTACCGGTAGGGTTCATACGACTTTCAACCAGGCTCTTACTGCTACAGGAAGACTGAGTTCATCCAACCCTAACCTGCAGAATATCCCGATCCGTACAGAAAAGGGGAAAGAGATAAGGAAGGCTTTTGTGCCGGCAGACAAGGACGGCTATATAGTCTCGGCTGACTATTCTCAGATAGAGCTTAGGATAATGGCTCATTTTAGTCATGACCGACATCTTATAGATGCTTTCCGCAATGGAGTGGACGTGCATGCGGCAACGGCGGCCAAGATTTTCGGTATACCTCATGAAGAGGTTACTGCGGATCAGCGAAGGGTGGCAAAGACCGCAAACTTCGGTATTATGTACGGTATTTCGGCATTCGGGCTTTCCCAAAGGCTCGGAATATCGAGAAGCGAAGCAAAGAAGATCATTGATGACTATTTCGCTGCTTTTCCGTCGATAAAGTCATTTATATCCGATACGATAGCCTTTGCCAAGCAGCACGGCTATGTAGAGACTATTTTTGGACGTAGGCGTTATCTGTCCGATATCAATTCTGCCAATGCCAATGTCCGTTCCCTTGCTGAAAGAAATGCGGTGAATGCCCCGATCCAAGGTACCGCAGCGGATATTATCAAGATGGCGATGATAAATGTTGACAAGGCAATGACAGAAGCTGGGTTGAGAAGCCGGATGGTGCTGCAGATACATGATGAACTGCTTTTCGATACAGTTCATGACGAGGTGTCTGAGCTTGTGGATATTGTCAAGGAACAGATGGAACATGTGGCCGACCTTTCGGTCCCTCTAACGGTAGAATGTAATTATGGCAAAAACTGGCTCGAAGCTCACTAATTTAGATGACCGCACCCTTGTCGGCTTAGCTTTGGACGGAAGTGAGGCTGCTTTCTTCACTCTTTATGCCCGATATCATAAGGCTGTATGTGCTCATGTGGCCAAATACATCAAGTCTGCAGAGGATATCGAGGATATATGTATGGAGAGTTTCGAGAAGGCTTTCGGAAAACTTCATACGTACAAGCCTGAGAATAAGTTCTCTACCTGGCTTTTCATTATAGCTCGCAATACAGCATTTGATCATAAGAGTAAGGGTGGGGGTATTGACAGCAAGATGGATAAGACTCCCATTGATGTGGCCAATGAGGACTCGATAAATGTAGCGGACGACAGGCTCTCTCCGGAAGAGAATGTCATATCGACTCAGGATCATGAGAATTTTCTACATTGTATAGATAAGCTGCCTTCACTGTATCTTGATGTCGCGAGGATGTGTTTTATAGACAATCTCGGATACAAAGAGATCTCCGAGAAAGCCGGAATCCCTGTAAATACTGTCAAGACTCGTGTAAGCAGGGCCAAGGCTCTTATTGTTCAGATGATGCTTGATATAGACGAATGATGGATTTCTCAGAATTTGCCGAGGTGCTGAAAGCACTTCTTCCTGAGGTGACGCCTGATATGCTGGATGCATATTCGAGGATGTCAGCCCTGTACGAGGATTGGAACAGCAAGATAAATGTAATCTCTCGCAAGGATATGGATGCTTTCTATGATAGGCATGTCCTGCATTCTCTTGCTATAGCGGGGTATCTGCGCTCTTGCCGCAAAGATATTTATGACAATTGGCTGCGTCCGGACACAGAAGTTACGGTCCTGGATCTCGGTACGGGAGGCGGGTTTCCGGGTATTCCGCTCGCCATACTTTTCCCCAGTATTCGCTTTACCTTGTGTGATTCTATAGGGAAAAAGATAAAAGTCGCGGAAAGTGTCTCCCGTTCATTAGGCATTTCCAATGTGCAGACTGTCAATGCAAGAGCAGAGTCGTTAACGCGTACTTTTGACTTTGTTGTTTCCCGCGCCGTTACCTCTTTGGACAATTTCTATCCGTGGGTGCGGGGACGCTATACGCGGGATATATTTTATCTCAAGGGTGGAGACTTCGCCGAGGAACTTTGCCGGATGATGAAGGTTGCACATCTGCCATCTGGCTCTGTCAGGACATGGGACATTCGCCAGTGGTATGATGCTGACGTTTTTCAGGACAAATTTGTCGTTGATATACCGTCTCTAGGTCGAATCTCCTGATGGAATTTCTTGAAGGCCTTGGACTTGTAGGGCTGTTTATAGGCTCTTTTCTTGCTGCTACTATTCTTCCCTTCAGCAGTGATGCCCTTTATTTTGCCGTGCTTGCCGCTACCGGACGACCCGAAGCCTGCCTTATTGTAGGCACTTTGGGTAACTGGCTCGGCAGCGTTGTTACATACTGGATAGGGTGGTGTGGCAAATGGGCGTGGATAGAGAAATGGTTCAAGGTAAAGCCGGAGACTCTGGAGCGGCAAAAGCGCAAGACAGACCGCTTCGGGGCATGGCTCGGTCTTCTGTGCCCGATTCCGTTTATTGGCGATGTTATAGCTATAGCCTTAGGATTCTACCGTACAAAGCCTCTCCTTACAATGGTTACAATGCTCATCGGCAAGTTCCTCCGTTTCCTCGCCTGGAACATGCTTTACGGGCTGTTGTGAGGCAGTTGACATCGAACCCGAGTCCGGTCGTAGTTACACACTTTGCTCTGTAGATCTTGCGTTATACTTTCTTCAAGAAAAGTGAGAGAGACCGCCTGGTACATAATATTTTTTTCATAAATGTTTTGTTTTTTCCGAATGAGGGGGTATATTTATAGTCAAAATCGTTATCATACTTGACCTATGGAAAAGGAGAACTTAACAAAACTACAACGGGAAGGAGATACGATGGAATGGAGACGTATAGTCTTGGTATAATTTGTAGGTTAACTATTTCGACAATCCAGTGAAACAACAATACTGAACCTTTTCGATAAGCGAGAGCAGAGCCAAG
>DJOF01000001.1 GCA_002439585.1 Bacteroidales bacterium UBA6445
CCCCATTCGGACTCTCACGAATCATCGGCTGTTTGCACCTCCTCGTGAATTTTCGCAGCTTACCACGTCCTTCTTCGGCACCGGATAGCCTAGGCATCCTCCGTTCGCTCTTCTCTCCTTTCTCTCGTGAATCTGCCTCTCGTCAACAACTCTCGCTCCTGACGTTCAACACATTCTTCTTTTCTTGCCTTGTGAAATTGCAGTTCTCCACAATCCCGAAAAAAACTCGGTATTCTTCAAACTGATTCTTTTTCTATCTTACCTCTTAATCTCTCTCAATATTGTCAATGAACTTATCTCGTCCGAGTGTCTGAATGATGTTTGGCATCGTTCTTTCTCAAACGGGCTGCAAAGATACGGACTTTTTAATTACCTGCAAATTTTTTTGAACTTTTTTTGATGTTTTTTTGCATGATTATTCTCAAAACTTAATCTATATCGTTTAATTCGTGGGGGCAGATCATTAAAGCTTTTCTTAGACGATGCTTAATCTTATCCGAATAAGTCTCTTATGGACATCATCCGGAGTCTTGTCCGACATTTACCCAGTCAGATAGCTCAACTCGCCCCTCCTCGAAAATCCTCATAATAAAATTCGGGGACCATCTCAAAACAGCTTCTGAGCCAACCTCGTTGCAGACGATACTGCATACCTTATTACATAAAGAATAATAAAATCGGCTGGAAACCACCTCCTCAGTGGTCTCCAGCCGACTATATTGCGCTTAATTCGTTCGTTAAAAGTCTCGAACGCTACCTATTCCCCGATTACTTCGATCTCGTCAAGGAAGAGTGTGCTCTCGCCTGCGCCTTTGAAATAATCTCCTTCTTTGCTGGAAGAGCAGACAATGGCAAGTTTATACATGACGCCTTCCTCATAACTCTTACCGTCCAGCCACTCAAACGGGATGTCGAACTGAGTATACTCAGACTTTGCTGAGCCGTCAGGAAGAGCAGCCACAGCGACTCTCTTGTCCGAAGTGTTGATATCGTGTCCATCTAAGTACTCGCTGTAAGAAGACACCTTATATAGTATAGCCTGTACTACGCACTGATCAACCTTGTTAGAAATCGTATCAATCTGCTTGTAGTCAGTGCCGTCAATAAAGTATTTGCCTGGAGTATATTTGTACCATCCCTTGAAACGTAGGGGCTTCTTATCATAGACGATGCCGAACTTGGTACATTTGAGTTTATCGGTGAAAGCTGGCCCCATGTCGAACTTACCAGTAAATACCGATCCGGCAGTAAGGGCTGGAACTAATTCACTTGCGGCCTTGGATGTATTCATGGACACAAGTTTGATGGCATATTCCCCAGCAACCTTATCTTCAGTTTTGTATACTGGGAAGCCATTAACTCCAAAAAGAAAAAGCAAGGATGCGCCCTGAACGCTTGACGCAAGAGAATCCTGAGGCATAGGCTCGTCATGCTTTGCTTGCGATTCTCCAACAGATACCCACTCATCAAAAGTAAACTTGAGGACATTCTGCCTGGATACAACTGTACTGTATTTCTTAACAGTCCCATCTTCAGCGACCACTGTATATGTCACTGCTTTGGAGAAATCTTGAACCTCTCCTGAAGCCGGAGTTACAGTTGCGTTGTCAGACACCTTTATGACAGGAGCAAGCTTAAGCTGTTCTGAGGTGGCCGCATCCGACACTGCAAAACTAATCCTTCCGGTTTCGACATCAACTACAGGAGCTGAGGTGACCACGTCGCTCTCAATTGTAAACTCAAGGATGTCAGCCGCAGAGCTTTTGCTGCCGCTGTTATTGTCTTTGTTGTCGTCTTCACAGGCACAGAACGCGCCCAAGGCCAATAAAGAGGCCAGCAGATAAGAATGAATTTTCATTTTTCGTATCAATTTTAAGTTAAAGATACGGTAAAAATGTTTATATCTTTTGGCCTATTTGGATTATTAATGGTCGATTGGAGTGTATAACAATTTATAGGCGAAGCCCGAAAAAGGCTTAGCCAACCAGGGGGCAAAGATAAGCAAAACGCGAAAGTAACGACAAAACCAGATTCGAAAACCTATCTTACAGCTCCTTTCAGCAATATCCGAGAAAGAATGCCGTCTGCATACAGATAAAGTGGCAGAGTATAGGCTCCTGAAGGAAATGATGACGGGTTGACAGAGACACGGACTTTAGCCGAGGTATGCGGGGCAATAGCGGAAGGGAGCTCGGCAATAACTACTGGAGTCCCTGCACTCCACGAGAGAGACAAAGCCTTGTCAGTGCTGTTGTATATTGTAAATTCCTTCTCCGACACATCTCCCCGCCTCGTAAGACGCATGCCGACTGCAGACAGATCAGAGCGAAGACCCCCGGCCAAGGCATAAGGATAGCGTATTTCTTCCAGAGTGACACCCTTGTCCACATATCCGTGCAAAGTAATGGTACTGAATTTCTTATAATCCCCGTTTGTAGCCACTACAGTCAGATGTCTTTCCTGCTCACCAAATAGCGAAGCCGGATTAAAGATTACCTTAACTACAGATTTCTCTCCAGGACGGAAAGCCACCGTGGAGAACTCAGGCACTGTACAGCCACACTGGGCATGCACCTGGACTATAGAGACAGGCTTATCGCTAATATTTTCACACTCGAAGCAGACAGTCACAGGTCCTGCATCATAGCGTACTGTATCTATCTCTATGACAGGAGACGCAAACTTCAATAAACGCGGTGTGGCCGCCCAACCGGACAAAGCCGGAAGAAGTAGCCACAACGCAATTAAAAACATTATCCGATTCATAATAAGATCATATGTCGATCTGATTCAGAAGTTGTAATAAAAAAGCCCTGGATCCTCTATACCCTCCGGAACAAAGATCCAAGGCTAAATGTAAGCAAATTTAGTCAACTATAGGACACTTGATGCCTTCAACCCATTTGGGGGAAGAAGTCGGCACGCCGTCGTTGCCACGTCCGGTCATGTCCTTGAACTTACCATTCTCGTCAAGCTCGTTGAGTCGCCAATAGCCGAGAAGGCCGTCAGAATTGACAGGATCGACATAGCACTGGTTGTTCTCAAGCTCGATAGGAGTAAGAGCCCTGTTCCATACACGAGCCTCGCTTACGACTCCGTCCATATAACGTCCTCTTTCTGAACGTCCTATATGGAATCCGTCCATATAATCCCAAGCGAGATCAATGGCAGACTTACCTGAAGATGCGACCTGGCCTTCAACCTCACCGTCCACATAGACAACAAGGTTTGAGCCATCGTCGACTACAGCGATGTGATACCACTGCTCTTTATTGAAATGGCTCTTTGAAGTAACTGAAGCACCTCGGCCGGCATACTGCAGCTGATCGGGATCGCAAGAAATATCTCCAAAGCGAAGCAGGAAGTTCTCCTCTACACCGATTACTGAAGAAATGCCCGGATTGCCGCTCTGCCAACTCTCCATCTTGACCCTGATCTCCATAGTACAGGCTGTCATATTGTGAAAAAGCGCGTTGTTGATAATCGTAGGAAAACTGATATAGTTACTCTTGTTCAGATCCACACCTTTAGTTGTGATGATCTGGCTGATCAGCACATAAGTAGTACGTGACGCTTCAAGCACTTTCATACCGTTGGATGTGCCGGTGATGGTAAGAGGGGCACAGTATAGTACACCTTCCTCAAAGTCATCCATCGACACAATCTCGAAATTGACAGGAAGCGATACATTCTTGCCTGCCTCTATCTTGAAGCTGCTCTCGTCAAGCTTGTAGCTACCCTCAGGAAGCATTTTATATGCAGTACCATGAGAGGAGTTGTATGTGTCCACAGCTGCCGGGTCTACAGCAACTGACACTGTCATGTCTGATGTGAGCTTAGCCGAAGATGTAACGGAGACGCCCAACTTCGACGGGCCATCTACATACATGTTTGTGACAGGTGTGCTCTCGGTACCGGTGAAATACACTACGTCCTCGAACTCTATCGACTTTTGGCATCCTGCCATTGCAAGCAGAGCCAGTGATGAATATATTATCTTTTTCATTTCCATTTTAAATACTATTTGGCATAGATATAGAATTCGCCCGTACCCATATTGCTTCTATAAGAAGCACTGATCCTCAGATATCTTGCGGTCTTTGCAGAATACATTGCAACAAGGGAAGCCGAACCGGACTTAACGATCTCGCCCGCAGACTGGGAAGGATTGCCAATGGAGGTATAGTCTTCTCCGTTGCTGCTTATCTCAATAGAGATGGAGTTGGGATAATAGTTACCCGCGCCCTGCTTAGATATGAGAGAGAAGCCGGTGATGTCGTAATCTTTGCCCATGTCGACTGTAAAGGCAACAGGACCGCCCCAAGTGCGGACACCGGTCTCTGGCTTACCGTCAAACAACATGGCATAAGTACCACCGTCAGGGTATATACCCTCATCATATTGGAGCACTTTCCACGAGGACCTATCATCGATGCGTGTGCCCAAAATATCGGATTCGGAGAAATCCATCTTGAACAAGCCGTCAAGAGTCTCTACATTGACAACCACATATACAACCCCAAGCCCATCGCTCACGATAGCACCGTCTGGAGCTGTAAGGCGTATCGGTATGACATAGCCTGAAGTTTTTGTAAGGCCAGAAATGTCTCCGTCAAGAGAGACTGTTATCTGATTGTCACCAGAATTTTTGCTACCTGAAGGTATGTTGCATGGCACGCCTTCAATCTTTACGAGAGAAGCATCAACAGCAGAATAGCTCTTACCATTTGCAGAATTAAATGCCTGGACAAGAGAATTGTCCACTTCCGCGCCCACGGCAAAGCCTGTCGTTGCAGTAGCATTAACTCCAAATGCGACATTGATGTTGTTTAGGACACCGCCAATAGTATGACGCTTAAGAGTAGTCTCAAACACATTGTTTACACCTGCGCAAGTATAGATTACAGGCTGGTTTCCAATAGTCTCATAGATATTGAATTCTGATATCCTGTTATCGTAGTATCCGGTCATATCGAAGGTAAGCCTTACATATCTTGCTTCAACGTAATCTACAATAGACAGATATGTCTCGCCATCGCTCCAACTTGACGCAGTAGTATAAATCTCTGATTTCTCGGCTGTGCCACCTAAAATCCATTGTTTTCCGTCCGTACTATATGCGACAGAAATATTTGACACTTTATATCCATACAGATAGAAGCCTGTCACCTTATGGGAACCTCCAAGGTCTACGGTAATGACATTACTACCTCTATTCAAATTGATAGCTGTATTGTTGTCTCCGTCAAAGAGATACTTAGCATCTGCAATTTCTGAAGACCATCCGTTTCTGCCACTTCCAGGAAGACCATTCATGTCATCAGCAGAATCGATATCCCTTATGATATTAGTTTCTGGATATACAATGCAATATACAGTATTTCTCAAAGCACAGATTTCAGACTTGTCAGAAGTAAGGACTACAGGTATAAGATACCCATTGACATTATTGAACGCACTAAGATCACCTGTGAGAGAGACTTTCACTTTGCTTGCAGAAACCTTGACTCCGGCATCTACAGTAGCCGTAGTGAATGACACATTTGCCTCAGGCAGAGCTACGAACGAAGTTGCGTGAGCCTCGTTGTAAGCAGCTATCAAGGCATTGTCCATTTTTGCCCCTACTGTCATAGCCTCGGTAGAAATCTTAGTAGAGCGGACTGTAAACTCAGCACTCAGCGTGGCGGTAGAACCAACGCCTTTTTTGTGCACGATCTTACCATTGAAGACTGACGCTGACGAAGGATCGATATAAAGCTGGGGCTTATCGCTATCGTCGATATAGACACCAAGTTCTACAAGACTCATCACGGCATCGGTATCTCTTAGAGAAAGGCGGAGATACCTTGCTTTGAGATCCTCCTCGAAAGAAGTATACCAATTGCCTGAGACTTTGACATATTCATCAGAAAGAGGAGTTCCAGCCTGTTTCCATACCGTACCGTCCTCACTGTATTCGATCAGTATCTGGAAAGAAGCATACGTTCTACCTGTTCCAATCCTGAGACCACTGACATTCAGAACTTTCTGCATATCAAGTACAAGAGGCTCTCCACCTGACTCTATATTCACAGAGGTATTATTGTCTCCGTCAAAAAGGTTACCATAATTGACGCCCTCAGCCTTCCACTCTGAGGTCTCCGGAGTCTCAAGCCCGTCAATATCATCGACTGACTTGATAGCACGAATAACATTCTGCTCATTCTCGACGATATACCAGAGATTACCAAGTTCCTGACTTGACTCAAGACCAGTAGCACGCAGAGCAATTGGAGCAAGATAGTAACGCTCAGTAAGCTTGGTAAGGTCTGCATCCCTGTTGAGAGTCATCCTTACGGTATCCGCTGAGACAGTGGCATTGGCAGGGATTGTCACAGTTGCATTCTCAAATGTGATATACTCTGAGGGAAGAGCAACGTATGAAGTTCCGTGTTTCTGATTGTAGGCAGCTACAAGAGATGCGTCCTCAACTACAGAAACAACTTCTTCACCATGCATGGCCGTATTGGAGTATACCTGGAATTCGGTCGAGAAATCACCCTTGACCGTATCCGCCTTATGTACAAGACATGTATAATATGTGTCGCCTGACTTAGGGTTGACATATGTCAGATTGGGAGCGGCGTCTATCTCCTTCTGGTATTCGGGAAGCTCTTCGCATGAAGCCAGTGAGACAATCACCGCGAAGGCCGCGAACATATGTATATTGAATTTCATATTATCAGCAATATATTATTTGTTAACTGCAGGATTCTGGAGCTGGATAGCCCTGCGGAGATGGCCGTAAGGAGTAGCCTTGTCAGCTCCTGAATCAGTGGTATTGTAGTCACGCTGGCCATGGAATGCACCAAAGCCACCTTTTCGTCCACCGGTTGAAGGCTGGAATGCAGCTTGCTGCTCCATGTTTCCACCAGTTGACCAGTAGTCACCGATATTCTCGGTAAAGATCAACTGTGAATTTTTCCAACCGGATCTATTGAAATTACCGTTGCTTAAAGTACTGCCATAGCTTTGCGCAATCCAATAAGTGCAAAGTTCCTCAGTACCGGTAGGCGGCTGATTGCCATCTACAGCGAGAATCGTGTGCGGATTCTGGGACTTAGGTCCAAGGAACTGAGACAGATACTGCAGGAATGTAGCCATGCACTGGCCGCTCAAGGCATCTCCTTCAGGCTCATAGTCGAGGTCGTACCCGTCAAGGTCGTTATCGGTAACCTCTTTGACAAGAGAGTTTCCAGCATAGACACACCACTCAGGATATACCCACTCCGGATTCTCCTCTGTCGATCCCTCCTTAAGAGTACGAGAAGAGTTATCCTGCATATCTGCTATGAGGGCAAGTGTTCCTGCACTTTGGCCTGCGGACTTTGCAGCAGCAGCAGCTACTGCTTCTGTAGCACCTTCCGCTATCTGCTGGTCATAGACTTCCTTATAGGTATCATTATAGCCCTTCTTGTCCTTGTACCCATTCATATAGGTAGGGATCTGGATCTCATATGCCCAAGTAGGATTGTATGAGGTATGAGCGAGACGAATGATCTTGACAGCCACGAGCTTCGTGCCTTTTTTCTCCCTCATCTCATACATCTCCTTGCGGTCGAGAGAGCCTTCCTTGGGAATACCACCCCAAAGGGAAACTACGTCAACGCTATCAGGGATACCGGCAAACCGATACGCAAGAGAAGTAGGCACGCCATAGTCCGCAAACCATAGATAGCAGATACTGTGATCGCTCTCTTTGTATGCGCGGAGAGCCTCATAATACTCTTCTGTGTATTTGTATTCCGGCTGAAGGTTAAGAGGCTCGTTTTTCACGCAGGACGAAAGTGAAGCTGCGGCAAGAACTGCCATCGCCGGGATTATTATATGTCTTGTCATAATTAGTCAGTAATTTTAGAATCTGGTATTCTTGTCCCACCATACGCGAGTGCCACCGTTGTCACCTTTGGCCTGTGAGGACTCACCGTTGAGCACAGCCACGGCAGAATTCACATTCTTGTCATTTGTACGGTACTCTGTAGCCGGATAGTTCATTCGGCGTATCTGCTGCTGGGTATCTATCATGCCTCCGCTGTTGTTGACTGAAAACGGTATGACCTTGGGATAGCCTGTACGCCTAAACTCAGACCAAGCCTCCTGACCTTCCGGCCAGCAAGCGATATACTTTTGAGTAATGATCTGCTCCAGATTTGTCTCGAAGTCCCCGCTTTCATCCCATTTTACAGGAGTAGAAGTAAGCTTAGTATTGTATGAATTACTGCCGTTTACCACATCTGTAAATGTACCTGGAGAAGTCGTACCCTGAAGATAGGCATCGACACTAGAAGCCTTCGCCTCGGAGAAAGAATTCTTTACACCTTGTTCATAGAAGGTCTTCGCCTGGGCATTGTCTCCTTTGCGAAGCCAGTATTCAGCCCTAAGGAAAGATGACTCTCCTGCAGACATCCATTTGAGATCATCATCGTTAGTTGCATTGACAAAAGACAACATATCAGATGCGCCATAGGCTGCAGTCGGAATGATACCGCCTCTTACTCCGTGATATCCGCCATCTGAACCTGCAGTGAAATAGCTGGACCTTCTCGGATCCTCGTAACCATTCATATAGGTCTCAATCGTGGCTCCGATTCTATCGTCATTGAAATTGTAGAAAACCATCCATACAGGATTTTCCCACGCGCCTGATGTCGGCCTGTGCAGATAGACAGCCTCATCCATAAGACCTGCCGGATTGGCCATAGCGGCCTCTGCCTGCTGGAAATACAGTGCCTCGTCAACATACGACACACGGGTGGCAAGACGAAGCCTCAGGGTATTTGCGAACTTAATCCATTTGCCGACATCTCCGCTGAAGACATTGTCGAACGATTCAAGCAACTTTGTGTTAGGCTGTGCCTGCCAGAAGGCAGTCAATACGTCTATTGCGGCTCCAAGTTCTTTGAAGAAAGACTTATAGATGGACTCCTGAGAATCATATGCCATCTGAACGGCACCTGAGCCAAGCTGAGAATAAGGGATAGGACCGTATGTATCGGTAACTCTATGAAGCACAGCCACTTTAAGAATATCTGCAAGGGCTGCTGCCTCAGGATTATCCTCTCGTACAGCGTCAAGGTCTACCCAAGAAGGAGTCGCACGCACGTATGCATCCGTGAACTGAGCTTCATACCATGTATTAGCTGTGAGGTCGTAGAGGTTATTGGCTTTGAAACCAGTGTTGATGACTCCAATGTAGCCGGCGAACAGATTACCTGTAAGGTCCTGTACTACCTGATAGCTGGCACTTCCGTATTCCTCAGAGCCTATCATCTGGTAGGATGGGATGACATTTCTTGTCATCTGCGAGAATGCGGAGCCGGTCCTAAGGTTGTCCCAGTCAAGCATCTCGTCGGTAGCCTCCTCGGGATTAGTATTCCTCTCCGCGAAATTCTTGGTGCAGGACACCGAAGCGGCTACGGCTGATATTATAAGTATATATTTGAATTTATTCATAATGATCTCGTTTAGAAGGTAATCTTAACGGAGAATCCGAGATTGCGGGTAGATGGCAGATTGAAGTAGTCTATACCCATAGCATAGTTTCCTGCTCCTGATGCAACCTCTGGATCGAAAGGAGCCTTGCAATAGAGCATGGCAAGATTCTTACCTACGAAAGCCACATTCAGGCCCTTTATGACATTCTGCCATTTGGTAACGGGAATATCGTATCCGAGTGTAAGTTCCCCAAGACGAATATTCGTCATAGAATATGTGTAGTATGCACCGAGAGCCTCTGATCCATTGCCTCCGATAGTCTCAAAATAATCCTGAGCAGGAATCCTCTGGCCGTTAACAAGAGCTCCACCGTTGTCACGGGCATCTGCAGTGCGCTGTGACATACCATAGCTGTCAAGAGTAGCTTCTGTAAGCGATACCCCGACACCGCCTACACGAGCTGTAAGGAGGACGCCAAGGCTAAGCCCCTTCCAGCTGAAAGTGTTGCGCCATGAACCTGTCCATGCAGGATTGATATTGCCGGCATAGATCATATCATCAATACCGTTGGTAACATCGGCGGGAACAACAGTTCCAGCAGTAGGCGATACCCAGATAAAACCGTGCTCATCGGTCTTGAGACCGCGAACAAAGATATCACCTATGCTATGTCCCTCACGAAGCCACATCTGAACTCCAGAGTTCCCACCAACGGACAACTTGTCACTCTTGAATGCATACCCCTGATAAGTAGCGTCAAGAAGCCTGACAACCTTGTTCTTGTTGCGAGAATATATAAGGTTGGATGTCCACTCGACAGGACCAAGATTCTGGTTTAGCTCAACAGAAAGTTCTACACCTTTATTGTCAACACGTCCTGCATTGAGATACAGTGTAGACCAAGGCGCGGATGCCGGGACTTCAGGGGTAAAGACCTGGTTGCCTGTCATGGAGTGGTAATACGTCGCATTGAGATTGAGTTTACCGCCCCACAGCCTTGCATCGGCTCCAACCTCCCAAGAACGTGTACGCTCAGCCTGGAAATTATCGGCAATAGCATATGTACGCTTGGCAGGCTGCCCACTTGTTACTGGAAATGTAGACATACTCAAGAATCTTGTGATAGGAGAACCCACTTCTGCATAGGAACCTCTTACTTTAAGGAAGCTGAGCCAGTTGGAATCGATATTGAATATATCGGTAAGAACTCCTGATAGGCCTACAGAAGGATAGACGGTAGGCAGTGCTTTAGTGTTCCACATTGCCGTATTCCAGTCAGATCTGAAAGTAGCATCAAGGAAAATCATGTTCTTGAATCCGACCTGCGCTGTAGCGAAGACTGACTGCGTCTGATCTCTGTAGGTGTTCTTGTAGAAACCTTTACCCGTATCCATATTCGAGAACGTGAACAAATTGGGCACACCGAGAAGGTCACCTGCGGCATAGGTTTGACGATAGAGATAATCCTCTACTGAAGCACCTATATTGGCATTAAGTTGGACGAGATCATCGCCAAAAGTCTTGTGTATGTTGACAAGCACATCGGCATATGTCTGGATTGTCTTGTTGGCATCATGGAAATAACGACCCTTATCTCCGGCAAAAAGTCCGGAAGTAGAGGCATAGTTCTTCTGCTCGGCAAGCACATCGGTGAAGTCAGTACGTACACGACCGCTAATGTCGATCCAGTCGGTAATTTCGTATTTGAGAGAGCCACCGAGAAGGTATCTGTTCTTCTTATTGTTGAACATGTTCCTGTTGACAATCCAGAATGGGTTCTGAGCCTGCAGGTTCATGCTGCCCCATGGCCAGTACTGAGTAGGGAAATTACGCGATGCGTTGTAACGCTCATATACTGCATATTTGTTGATATCATCACTCGGGGACATCAGATATATGGGGATCAACGGGTTGTAGTACTGTCCTCCGTTGAGCATATTCTGCTCCTCGACATTCATGTACATGGCAAGAACAGAAAGATGCAACCTGTCTTTGAGGAAATCCTCGGTATGATTCATAGTGAAATTGTAGCGGGTATAGTCGTTGTTAGGGATAATGCCCTGTGCATCGGTATACGCCGCAGACAGATAAGTGCTACTGGACTCCTTGCCTATTGACAAGCTTACAGAGTGAGACGTATTATATCCTGTCTGGAAGAAATCCTTGTATGACCATGACGGCTTGTAGGTAAGCTTGTCACCCCAAGAAGCATAAACTCCATCCTTAGCCCCATAAGTTGACTGAATATCAGGAAGCATGAACGGATTGGAGAATGTAGTGTTGGTATTGTATGACACACTGACGCCTTCTTCTGCCGTCCTCGTAGTTAGCATAAGTATACCGTTCTGAGCCTTGTATCCATATAGGGCGGCTGATGACGGGCCGACAAGAGCAGACATGCTTGCTATATCCTCGGAATTGAAGTTGGAGATGCCGTCGCCAGAAGGAGTGGAAGTTCTCATGATGGAGAAACCGTCTCCAGGGGTAGTCGTAGAAAGGGTAGGAAGTGGAATACCGTCAAGTACATAGAGGGCATTGTTGCCTCCTGCGATAGACTTCTGGCCTCGCATCACAACTCTGGTCTCACCACCGACAGAAGGAGTGGAGTTGATCTGTACACCTGCAAGCTTGCCTCCAAGGCTGTTGACAAGGTTGGCATCTCGAACATTGAACTCTTTAGAGTCGATAGCCTGGACATTGTATGCCACAGACCTCTCCGAGCGCTTGATACCAAGGGCTGTCACAACTGTTCCTTCAAGAAGCTGTGCATCTTCTTCGAGCACGACATTGATGACTTGACGCCCGTTCACGGCAAGAGCCTGAGTCTTATAGCCGAGGATAGATACCGTGATAGTATCTTTGGCTATCTTAGGACTCCATGGAAGTGAATAGTTACCGTCTACATCAGTAGTTGCACCAAGAGACTGGTCACTGTTGGGTATTACTACCGCGCCTATAATAGGATATCCTGTCTTGTCCGTAATAGTACCGCTAAGGACATTGCTCTTGGACTGAGATGTTGTCACTTTGTGACTGCCGAGTATAACATGCTTGTTGTCAATCGTATAGGTAATGTCCGTATTGGCAAAAACCTTCGAAAGGGCGGCATTAATATCAGCCCCGTCAAGGGTTACGCTGACACTTTTATTGACATTAACCTCCGATGCATTGTAGAAGAATGTGTATCCGCTTTGGCTCTCTATCTGCTTCATAACTGAAGACAGGGGAACTCCGGACACATTGACAGAAATCTTGCCCGTGGTCTGGGCATTGGCGGGTAAAGCTATAAAAGCGAAGACTACGCAGAAAGCGAGAGCCACACGCTTCGCTACATGGAACGCTATTCTCGTCCATGGCAGATTAATCAGCTTTTCCCACCCAATTTCGTTGGGTGTTGTGTTATTTTTCATAAATTTGATAATAATGATGATAATTTGCGTGTTATGTGAGAGTTTCACGCTATTTTCCAATTATTGCAGAGTCACGTTTACACAGACTCTGCATTTCTTTTGTCCTTGTGTTATATCATATTTGATCGGTTATGTCTGTGTTTTATATTATATAACCTCGTAGACTACCCTCCCACTGATCGAACCGTTTACTGGCCTGACGGGGCGGAAATTAATCATTGAGGAAATGTAGAAATATCTCAGTATATCATTGAGGCTTTGGTCTGAAAATGTCCCAGTGAACTTAGCCTCCGCAAGTTTGGGAGACATTATACGGAACTCGGCATTGTAGCGGTTGCCTATCTGCCTCAGAGCTTCTTTAAGCGATGTGTCCTTCAATATTATAAGTCCATCTTTCCAGGCCACTATTCTATTCATGTCGGCCTTGTACAGCTTTACTTCTCCTGTTTTGGAATTGTATGCAATCTGATCTGATGGCTTCATCATCAAGTGTTTGCTAAACTTGGTCATATCGTCATAGCCGAAACTTATGCTCCCAGACACTAATGATGCTCTTATATCACACGGATCATAAGCGTCAATATTGAACTCGGTACCATAGACCTTAACCTCTGCCTTGCCGGCGTCAACGATGAACTGCTTTTTCCGATCTTCTGCAACTCTGAAATAAGCCTCTCCCTCAAGCCTAACCTTACGTTCACAGCCGAATCGTGAAGGATATTTCACTGTAGAACAGGAATTGAGCCACACTACGGAGTTGTCCGGAAGGGTAACCTTGCTTGTCATTCCAGGATTGGCCGTCATCTCTATCATTGAAGATGCCGCAAGTCTATCTCTAAGCAGTAAAGCAGAGAGGATAACAACAGGCACAAAAAGAATTGCAGCGACTCTCTCTACTTTCCTTGTCAAAGAAACTATACGGGAGACAAAGATGCGCCTGCGTACCTTGTTCAAGGCAGCTTTAGTATCTCTTGCCCCTGAAGCTTTCATGGCATCAGCGGAGAAACAGATGTACCACACGTCACGCGCGATACGACGATTGCCCTCGGACTCATCTATCCACTTTTCTACTTCCACTGCTTCTGCGTCGGAAAGCTTTCCATTATAATATTTAAGGAGTTTCTCCTCTATACCTTTCAAATCCATTCCTCTCAACCGTTTTACTAATCGCGACATATATAAGACCCTCAACTCCGGATATCATCTAAATAAATTTTGAATTTTTTTGTCTCCATTAAAAATACCCGTAAATTTCGGCAGGAATTCATCACCAAAGATGAGCCGCACAACAAATAACAACAGCCATGATTGGAATACTATTTGGCCTATTAGCCCTCATGCCTTCTGACGCTGACCAAAAGACTGCAAATAATGATGCAGCCCTGCAACACGAGTTAGTATATAAGAAGCAAAACAATAAAACCGCCCGGGACATTAAGAGCTCAGGAACTCCATTGGTATTGTCGAAATCCAAGAATCTTCAGGTAATGTCTCCTCAGACTGCGGATTTTGTGCGGTATGATAATACTGACATTGAAGAATCTACAGGCAGGCTGTCGCTCTCCATACCCTTGATTGATTTTGAAGATCCGGACTTTGAATTTCCGATATCTGTCAGATACAATTCCTCAGGATTTCGTCCGGCAGAAACGGACAATTTTGTCGGTCGTAACTGGTCATTGGATTGCGGAGGAATGATTTACAGGGAGATAAAAGGTGTTCCTGATGAGGTTAAGTATGAAACCTACTATGGGCAGGTTGGTTTCCTGCAGACAATCAGATCCCATTCTTATGACGATGCAAAAGTTAAGGCTTTTATGGAAAAGTAAAGAGTTTTATAGCGATGCGTATTCTTTCAGAGAAACAGACTACTCCAATGATATATATGGAAGACCCCATACTGTATTCGGAGAAGGAGAGGCCTGGCGTAAGGCAAACAGGAATATCGGGACTGAATACCGGTTCAATGACGAAAACGACTCCGTACGCGTGTTCTTTGTCGGCTCTGATTTACAGGTAATCGAAGCAGGCGTATACGGCAAAAACACCCTCTATACCTCTGAATACACAGATTAGGACGGGAAGTTAAGCGTAGAATTCAGAAACAGTAATGGAAATATAATCCTCATCCGGCAAATATGCGATGACGGCAATAGATTGAAGCGCATCGTTGAATGGACAAAAAAAGAAAACTACATGTACGAATATGACGGCAACGGGAATGTCACTTATGATGGTAGTAACGGGAATTCATTATCATATAACGAATTAGGTTTATTAAGCAGCGTATATAAGGACAATGTTTCGGTGGCGCAGTACTGCTACCTTCAGGACGCCTCCAAATTATCCGCACTTGACGCCAAAGGAAACGGCCTGTATTATATCGGTTCCATGATATATTCCAAGGGCAACGGCACTATTGCATTTGAGAGTACGGGCTTCTCCTGTGGAAGGATTGTCAATGGAGGACAAGGAGTCGTACCATACTATTATATAGCTGACTATCTTGGCAGTATAAGATCCGTAATTGATTCTACAGGGGCGGTCGTGGCAAGTCATGACTATTTCCCTTCCGAACTGCAGTGGGGTGCACTGGCTGCCAAAAATACAGACAATGAGATTTCCACAATGGCATACGACCGTTATCTGTATAACGGAAAAGAATACCAGTCTTTCCTCGGCATCGGATATTTGGATTTCGGGCAAAGGATGTACGACCCACGATATAGGATCTCATGGATGACGGTGGATCCGCTGGCCGAAAAGGCATATGCCTACAGTCCGTACCTTTTCTGCAAGGCAAACCCGTTAAGGAATATAGACCCTGCCGGGTTGTCAGAATATATTGTGGGCGGAAAGACAATGAAGATAGATGACGGGGACAACAAATTCAGGATGAAAGTCTCTGCCCAGGAATTCCGCAATCTTAGTGACCGGTACAAAAATGACCCTACCGGAGACTTAAAATTGAGATACTCGTCATATCGCAACAGACTCTCCAAGAACAACGGATTCTACACTGATGATACCGGTACCGGCTCATGGGCCTATCATGACCCCGGTGAAACCTATCTTTCTTATCAGACTGGAGGAGACTGGAAAGATGTAGCCGGTGATGCAGTGTCATCTGCCATCAATGGGGCGTCTGATGAACATGTGATGAACAGAATGAATGTAGGTGACAATGGAAAGATCTATTTCCGAAAGAAAAGCGGACATATCTTCCATGGTAACCAATATGTAAAAGTCCAGTCAATGATGGCAAAATATGGAACGTTTATTGACGGCGTTGACAAGTTTCGTAAAGGGCTAGATTTGTATTCTGCAAGCGCGGATTTTAAGTCAGTCTACGAATACGAGGGAGAGTTTGGAATCAATACTTGGTTGTTTGTTATGGCAAAAGTTGCAGGAGGGGCGTTAGGAGAAGGTGGAGCTTGGTTTGGGCGTGTTGCTGGTAGTGCATTGGGGACGTTTGCAAGCCCTGCCGGCAGCGTTGTCGGGGGAATGGCTGGAAGTGCCGCCGGCAGCTATATAGGATCATGGTTGGGCGAAAAATATGTGACGGAATGGTTATAACCTTGTTGCTCATCTGGAAAGAATTTCATTACAGGATATTCTACTCTTTTATGCTACTCGTTGAGCTTTTTGTCGATCTGGCACTTTTCTGGCCGGCATATCTGATTTTCAAGAAAAAATTCCAGGACGGCCCTAGAAGTTTGGATTTATCCTCTGTAACTCCAAGACACGACAGGAACTCTTTTCTCTTTGTTACATTTATTGAAGGGATATATATAATGACATTTCTTCTATCAATCATACCCATAGAAAGTATTAATGGGAAGAATATTGATTTCATAGCATTTACTGTTGGAATAACACTGGCCGGTCTAAATTGTTGCTGGTGCTTTTTTAACAGCAATAAAATGGTAGAAGCACAAATTTATTTTGACCGGTACAATAAAGAGCCCTTAATCAAACGTTTTCTTTACGCACTTATACTAACAGGCATCTGGATCTTATTACGAGAATATCTGTAAACAACATACCTTGCAGTTCCTTATACGAGGCTTACATTTTTTCCACCTGCCAGTATCCGCCTTTGTCGGGTCCGATTCGCCTGAGCACTCCGTCTGATTTCAGTCTGGAAAGCTGCTTCTCAACAGCCTTTGGTGTTATCCCTATAAGATTGGCAATCGATGCGGCACTCAACGTGTTGTTCTCTGAAAGCAATGCGATGATTTTCTCCCTACTTTTTGTAAACTCTAAAAAAACAACAGGACCTCTGTCCTGAAGGCAAGATTGTCGTAGACATTACTCATAGGAACATTGTCATGTAGGCCGGAAGATATAGTATATCTTCTTCCTTACGCATATCCTTCGTATAAATCAGATATTTGTTCTTTATCCTGAATGAAAACTTTTTGCAAAAGGCATCCAATGAAGCATGAGCTTTATAACCCGACGATTTCACTTCAACAGGACTTATCTTGTCCCCATCGGCAATAAGAAAATCTACTTCATAATTGTGCTTTCCGCTTTCAGTGGGAAATGTGTAATAATATAGTTCATGCCCGGAGGCTTTCAATATCTGTGCAATCACATTTTCATATACATATCCAAGATCCGCACTTAGTTTGTCACTAAGAAGTTTCTGATAAATTACGTTGTCAGTAAATTTCTTATCCCAAAAAGAAAGTGTTACAAACAAGCCTGTATCGCCCAAGAACATCTTGTATTTGTCAACATCTTGATGTAATGCCATTCCCACGCTCGGATCATTGGCATGATATGACATGTTGACTACCATTGACGCTCTGATTTCCGAAATAACTTCTGCCAGTTCTGAATTACGCTTTCCTTCTGTCGCACTCCAGGTTTGATACCTGTTGGCATTGCTCGCCAGCTGGGCAGGAATCTGACGGAATATTTTCGATGCGTTGGCTGTTGGATCTATCTTATTGAAATCATCTTCATACAATGTGATGATGGCCCTTTTCACACCGTCAACATTCTCTAAGTTTCTGCTTTCTATATATGTTGCAACAGCCTGAGGCATACCACCTACCAACATATACAACCGGAAGTCTCGCATCAATTTGCGGTTTGTTGCATCGCCTAACGACATTCTGGTTTGGAAACAGTTTTGAAGCAACTTTACGGTAGCGGTATCCCCCAATGCCCACTTGAACTCTTCATAGTCCATAGGAAACATGTAAAGCTTCACCTCCTCACTTGGTATCAGTATATCCTTGACATTCTTACGTATGGATATAAGCGAGCCGGTTTCTATATAATCGTACCTTCCGTCTTTCACAAGATACTTAATCGCCTGCCTTGCCTTTGGTGCAAACTGGACTTCATCAAAGATAATGGCTGACCTACGTTCTTTGAGCTCCACTCCATATTCAAGCTGCAGACGTATGAAAATACGGTTAAGATCGGAAAGGTCATCAAACAACTCCCTGACTTCGGTTGAACAGACGGCAAAATCCACCAGTATATAGGTTTCATATTCCTTGGATGCAAACTCCTCGACAATAGTAGATTTTCCAACGCGCCTTGCGCCCTGTATCAGTACTGCAGTCTTGCCGTTATCCTTCTTCCATAGAAGAAGCTCATCATATATTTTCCTCTTGAAGATCATACCATATAATTTAGCTGTGAAATTAATTCAAATCACACGAATCTCAAAATGTTTTCTAACTAATACAGCACAAATCTCAATTTTTCAGCTTATTTTACACGAATCTCAAAATGTTTTCCCCAAAAAACCGCAGTAATCTCATTTTCTTAATAACGACACTTACACCGCTTAGGGGGTTTAGTATTTTGTGAGGTCGAAAGAGAATAGATATCAGTAATCAGGTAGACACTGATAAAAGAAACCGGTGCACGGGTAGCTGCAAATTTGAAAATTTCGTTAAAATTTGCGTATTTTGCGGCATGTCCATGACAAGAGTATATTCTTCCGACTCTATTCTATTAGAGCGACTCCATAAAGGCGATATGAGGGCTTACGAAGAGATATTCACAAAATTCTATCCGTCCTTGTGCGCATATGGAAGCCTATATGTCAAGGATAGAGAAGCCGTGGAGAATATCGTGCAAGATCTAATGCTTCGTCTGTGGGAGCAGCACAGCACCCTGGAGATATCCGGAAACCTGTCAGGCTACCTTTTTACGGCAGTCCGCAACCGCTCCATGCACCATATCAGCCACATGAGCGTCAGGGAAAGGGCGCTGGACATTATCGGGAAGACACTTTCAGAGACTTTGGACGTGCCGGACTACTATGCTGCAAAAGAACTCGAACAGCACATCCACAAGGCCATCGAAGCACTCCCTGAGACATTCAGGCAGGCATTTGAGCTTAACAGGTTCGAGGACAAGACTTACGGAGAGATAGCGTCACAGCTTGGGGTATCGGTCCAGACCGTTGCCTATCGTATCCAGCAGGCTCTGCGGCTTCTCAGAATTTCGCTGAAAGACTGGCTGCCCGTCATCGCATTTGTCCTCGGGTCAAAATTTATATGATAATCCTAGACAAAACTATAGACCAAGTTGTGGAATCGGGGCGGATTAATCCGGAGACATTGGTTTATAACCGGATAAAATCTTAAATTTGAATAAACGAATTTTAAACAGCTATTTTGGAAGCCGTTCAAAAATTTCTCAAAATTTAAACAGCTTATAAATGGAAGATTCCAGAATGTCTCTGCCTGAGAACGCGCAGAGAGAACTCAAAGAAGGAGAAGAGTACAAGCCTCTTCTCGATCCCAACAAGAAATACCCTGAAGTGACGCCATATTCTGTGGCCGTGGGGATCGTTATGGTAATCATATTCTCTGCGGCAGCAGCATACCTCGGACTTAAAGTCGGACAGGTATTTGAAGCCGCAATCCCTATAGCCATCATAGCCGTAGGACTTACCAATGCCCTCGGCAAGTCTGGAGGCCTCGGGCAGAACGTCATCATACAGTCCATAGGTGGTTGTTCAGGAGCCATAGTTGCAGGAGCAATATTTACCCTTCCTGCCATATACATACTCGGCGTGGAAGTCAACTTCATGCAGATGTTCCTCTCATCCCTTTTAGGAGGAGTCCTTGGCATACTGTTCCTCATACCTTTCCGCAAATACTTCGTAAAGGAGATGCACGGCAAGTACCCGTTCCCTGAAGCCACAGCCACGACACAGGTGCTCGTAAGCGGGGCAAGCGGAGGCAAGAGTGCCAAGACCCTGCTCATCAGCGGAGCCATCGGAGGACTCTATGACTTCATCATCGCCACATTCGGGGCGTGGGGTGAGACATTGTCCACCACGCTTCTATCTGTGGGACAGACTATTGCAGACAAGGCCAAAGTAGTGCTCAAGCTCAATACTGGGGCTGCCGTACTCGGACTCGGCTACATAGTCGGGCTCAAATACGCCTTCATCATCTGCTGCGGAAGCTTCCTCGTATGGCTCGTCATCATCCCACTCATGAATCTTATCTGGGGTCATAACATCATTGACCTTATGAATACCGGCATTACAACCACTGTAGGGGAAATGTCGGCAGACCAGATCTTCAAGGAATATGCCCGCCATATCGGTATCGGAGGTATAGCAACCGCGGGGATCATCGGCATCATCAAGTCATTCGGAGTGATCAAGTCGGCAGTAAGCCTTGCAGCGAGTGAATTCACTAAGAAACCATCGGCAGCCGGCAAAGAAAGCAACTGCCGCACCGATGAAGATATCCCTATGAAGACCGTAGTATTCGGTATAATCATCAGCCTGTTGCTAATATTCGCATTCTTTGCACTTGGCGGAGTAGTAGAAAATATATGGCAAGCCCTTATCGGAGTGGTGATTGTTGGTGTTATCTCATTCCTATTCACCACCGTGGCCGCCAATGCTATCGCGATCGTAGGCTCCAACCCCGTCAGCGGAATGACGCTGATGACTCTCATCATCGCATCTCTCGTCCTCGTTGCAGTAGGGCTGAAAGGCAACACAGGTATGGCAGCGGCGCTCATTATCGGAGGCGTTGTCTGCACAGCACTGTCGATGGCCGGCTCGTTTGTCACTGACCTGAAGATTGGATACTGGATAGGAACAACACCTCGCAAACAGGAAGGATGGAAATTTGTCGGCACGATCGTAGCAGCAGCAACCGTGTGCGGAGTAATGCTCGTGCTCAACAGCACTTTTGGATTTACAGGGGAAAATGCCCTTGTAGCCCCTCAGGCAAATGCCATGGCAGCAGTTATCCAGCCAATGATGAACGGAGGAGGTGCACCATGGTTGCTATACGGTATAGGAGCAGCCATAGCTATAATACTCACGCTGCTTAAAGTGCCGGCACTTGCATTTGCCCTCGGAATGTTCATCCCTATTGACCTTAACCTACCGCTTCTTGTCGGCGGTGCAGCCTCATGGTACATTTCTTCAAGAAGCAAGGACGCCAAGGTAAATGCGGAGAGGCAGGAAAAAGGCACGCTTATTGCGTCCGGATTCATCGCTGGCGGAGCACTCATGGGCGTAGTAAGCGCAGTGCTCAAATTTGCCAACGTGGATCTTTTCCTCACAGATTGGAACGAGGCCTATGGCAATGCCGTAGCAGTCATACCCTATATAGCAATTGTGCTGTTCCTCATAGGTGCAGCCATGAAGACTGAAAAGACAAAATAACAATATAATGGAAAACATAACAGACAGATTTCTCAGATACGTTGCCATAGACACGCAGTCCGACGAGAACTCGGAGTCACAGCCGAGCACAAGCAAGCAGTTGAACCTGCTTAGGCTTCTTTGCAAGGAACTGAATGATATGGGAGTAAAGGCTGAATTAGACGAATACGGCTATGTAATGGGCTCAATTCCGGCCAACATAGACAAGAAAGTCCCGGTCATTGGCTTCATCTCCCACGTGGACACATCCCCAGATGCAAGCGGAGCTGATATTCACCCGCAGATCATCAAGGACTACGACGGTGGTGACATTGCACTCAAGGGTGTCAAGGATCTGTATCTCAAGCCGTCTGAGTTCCCAGAGCTTCTTCAGTACAAAGGTCAGACGCTTATCACCACTGACGGCACGACGCTTCTCGGAGCCGATGACAAGGCCGGGGTTGCGGAGATCATGACGGCCGTGCAATATATCGTAGAGCATCCCGAATTCAAGCACGGAGATGTCAAGATAGGATTTACCCCAGACGAAGAGATCGGACGCGGAGTCGTGAAGTTCGACGTCGCCAAATTCGGGGCAGACTACGCCTACACAATGGATGGAGGTGAGATCGGAGAGCTTGAGTTCGAGAATTTCAACGCTGCCTCGGCCAAGATACATATCCAAGGCCGCAATGTACACCCCGGCTATGCAAAGGGCAAGATGAAGAACGCTCTTCTGATAGGCATGGAACTGAATTCCTTGCTTCCTGCCGCGGAGAGACCCGAGAGCACAGAGGGATATGACGGATTCTTCCATATAATCTCCATGCGCGGAACTGTGGAGGAAGCGGACCTCGCTTACATCATAAGAGACCATGACAAGGAGCAATTCATACGTCGCAAGACTCTGCTTTCCAACTGCATAGACTTCATCAACGCAAAATACGGTGCGGGTACAGCAACTCTTGATCTGAAGGACCAGTACTACAACATGAAAGAAAAGGTAGAGCCGTATTATTTCATAGTTGAGAAAGCCGTACAGGCAATGGCAAAGGAAAGCATCGCGGCGCATATCCAGCCAATACGTGGTGGTACTGACGGGGCCAACCTTTCATTCAAGGGTCTTCCCTGCCCAAATATATTTGCCGGAGGCCATAATTTCCACGGCAAGATGGAGTTCGTACCAGTAGAGAGCATGGAGAAAGCCTCCAAGGTCATAATAGACATCATCTCCCTGTTTGCGGAATAAGAAGCCGTTTAAATTTTTCTCGAAAATTTTAACTGTTTCCAAATCCCGGTGGGCAACATGCCGTAAAGTTTGGCACGATAATAGCTATAAGTAACGTTATACTTAACATAAGCTAGTTTAATTCATAAAGATAGCAGCAGTTAGTCGCGAGATTAGCTGCTGTTCATTTGTATACCGCCAAGATAAAGCCGCGGAAAACAGCTATCTTGTAATCGTGACCAAGTCCGAGTCACGCGCCAGGTACAACTTCTGCCTAATAACCTTAAAGGATTAGAAACAGCATCTTAACCATTATGAAACGAAAGCGTAACACCACAGATTTAATTTCGCGACTAAATTATTTCATATCAAACGAAACAAAACTAAAGAATTCTTGTTATCTTGCGGCTAATTGACAACCACATTGATAACAAAGAGCGCAGAGCTCAAAAGTTCAACCAATAACACAAATTATGAAACTCGCACATCTTCTGGCGGCTTTGGCTTTCTCGGCACTGTCATGGGACATTGCGGATTGGGAAGCACAGGCTCAGACGCTGAAGCCATCCGGAACGGTAACATGCATCGTCAAAGACAAGTCCGGCATCCTGCCTGGAGCCGGAGTCATGGTAAAAGGCACAACAATCGGAGACATCACTGACGCTGACGGACAGGCAGTCCTTCATGGAGTAGCAGAAGACGCTACCATTGTAGCCACATTCGTAGGTTACAGGACAGCAGAAGTTCCTCTTGGCGGGAGATCGTCACTCACAATCGTCCTCACAGAAGACGCCATGGCTCTCGACGAGACAGTCGTTGTCGGATACGGCACACAGAAAAAGGCAAACCTCACCGGAGCTGTGGACCAGGTAGGACAGGAAGCATTCGAGGGCAGGGCAGCTGCCAATATAACGCAGATGCTCCAAGGATATATTCCCAACCTCAACCTCAAATTCACTGACGGACGTCCCAACAGCTCTCCCTCCTACAACATCAGGGGCACGACATCAATCGGTCAGGGTGGAAGTGCCCTCATTCTCATTGACGGAGTGGAAGGCGATCCGAGCCTGCTAAACCCAAGCGACATAGAGTCCGTCTCAGTGCTCAAGGATGCGGCATCATCCGCAATATACGGTTCAAGGGCTCCATACGGAGTCGTACTCATAACCACAAAGGGAGCGACGAAGGGTAAACCGACGGTAACATATCAGGCAAACCTGTCATTTGAGCAGCCTACTACCATACCTGACTATGTATCAGACGGATATACCTATGCAGAGCATTTCTACAAGGCATACTACAACTACAACTTCTCCAATCCGTCGGGCATCAACAAGACCATGGAATTCTCAACCGCTTGGCTTGCAGAATACAAGAAAAGGGCAGAGAGCGGCAACTATGAAGTTCTCGTCAGTGACGGCAGCATAGGGACCAAAGGCAGATGGCTCTATTACATCAAGGGAGTCAACTATATCGACATGCTGTACAAGGACTATCTCTTCAGCCAGACTCACAATGTATCCATATCCGGAGCAGATGACAAATTCGACTACTATGTATCTGGAAGATTCTATGACAACAACGGAATCTTCGACTCAGACGTCAATCCTGAGTCATACAAGATGGCAAATGGCCGCATGAAGATAGGCTACCAGATAGCCCCTTGGCTGAAGATCACCAACAACACTGACATCACCTGGACAAAGTACAGAATGCCTCAGACGTACTCTGAGGGAGGCGGAAACATTTGGAGGAATATTGCAGACGAGGGACACCCGGCCTCACCGATTTTCAATCCGGACGGTACGATGACTCACTCGGCCGTATATTCTGTCGGTGACTTCCTGTATGGCAAGAGCTACCGCGCCTATATCAACAGACAGCTCAAGACGACTTTCGCCGCCAAGGCCTCTCTCCTCGGGGACAAGCTCACGGCAAACGCCGACTTCACTTACAGGAACAAGGATTTCAACACTACAGTGAAGAAGGTCAAGACCGAGTTCTCAAGATATGAGGATGTGATAGAGACCATAACCGGCACACAGTCTTACCTTAGCGAGACGATCCGCAACTACGAGTATCTCTCTACAAATGAATACCTTCAGTACAACGATACATTTGCAGACCGTCATGAGCTGTCTGCTCTCCTAGGATTCAACTACGAGCAGCAGATATACAAGAATACTTACGCATACAACGACGACCTGCTGACTCCTGATGTGGAAAATATCAACCTCGCCATGGGCATCGAGAACAGGAGCACGACAGGTGACTACTACAAATGGAGGACTGCAGGTGCATTTGCCCGCATCAATTATGCCTATGACAGCCGCTACCTCATCGAGATAAACGGAAGATACGATGGCAGTTCCAAATTCCCCCACAATCAGAGATGGGCATTTTTCCCATCCGTATCAGCCGGGTGGAGGATTACCGAAGAGCCTTGGTTCAATGTGAGCAAGAATGCGATCAGCAATCTCAAGATAAGGGCATCATACGGAGCCCTCGGCAACAGCAACGTTGGCAACTACGCTTATGACGAGACTTTCAGCTTCAGTTCAGGCCGAATCATAGGCGGAGACAAGGTAAGGTACACTTCAGCTCCTGCTCCGATCCCGGAATCCCTCACATGGGAGACAGCCAAGACTGTGGATGCCGGACTTGATATGGGATTTGCTGGAGGTAGACTATCATTTACTGGAGACTATTACGTAAGGAAAACGGATAATATGTATACAGTCGGCCCTACTCTTCCTGACGTGTTCGGAGCCAGCTCCCCGAAAGGCAACTTCGCCAGCATGACCACAAGGGGATATGAGCTTACACTGACTTGGGACGATAGTTTCGACCTTGCGTCCAAGCCTTTCAGATATAGCATAAGGGTCACCCTCGCCGACTATGTGTCTGTCATCGACAAATACAACAACGCTCTCAAGTCCCTATCTACGGCTTCCTATAATACAAGTTATTACGAGGGAATGAAGATAGGTGAGATCTGGGGCTTCGTATCCAATGGCCTATGGCAGAACCAGGCGGACATCGATGCGGCTGAAGCTGGTGCGATTGCTGCCGGACAGAAATATTACAACCCACTCATGCAGACGTCCAAGACCTACAAACTCTATCCCGGAGACATCAAGTTCGAGGATCTGAACGGCAACGGCTACATCGACAGAGGCAAGAATACCGTGGACGATCCGGGCGACAGGAAAATCATAGGCAACTCCGAGCCACGATATATCTACAGTTTCGGCATAGACCTGAGTTGGAACAACATCTGGGTAAATGCCTTCTTCCAGGGTGTCGGCAAGCAGGACTGGTATCCGAGCAACGAAGCCTCCGTCATCTGGGGGCAGTACAACCGCCCTTACGGACAAATGCCAGCTTGGCACAAGGACAATTACTGGACTGAGGACAACCCAGATGCCTACCTTCCAAGATACACCGGCTATTATGCTCCTCTCTACAAGGGAAGCAACAATGCCAACACCCGCTACCTTATGGACGTGTCTTACATAAGACTCAAGAATTTCCAGATAGGCTATACCCTTCCGGAGAAATGGACCAAGGCCGCAAAGCTCAAAAAGGTCAGTATATATTTCTCTGGAGAGAACCTCTGGTCATGGTCTCCTATGTACAAGTACACAAGGGACATTGATGTAACGGCCAATATCTACGGCACCGATTCTGTGCTCTCCACAACCGGAGACGGATACAACTACCCGACCATGAAGTCTTACAGCATCGGGCTGAATCTCACATTCTAATCCGAAGTACACATGAACAAAGAAATAAAATATCTACTCTGCGTCATCATGTCGGCCGGGTGCGTCATATCGTGCGACCTTACCGAGACGCCGAAGGCAAAAGCCGGAAGGGACATGGTTTTCGGCTCGACTACCGGACTTGAAAGCTATACCAACGGATTCTACAACTATCTTCCCGACTATGACAATGCCTTCAAGATCAATACAACGATGGACAATGCGGCCAAGAATGCGACCAGCACATACGAAGTCGGTGCTTACACGACCAACACCTCGACTTCATGGAGCTGGGGTTCCATCAGAAATGTCAACTATTTCCTCAAATACAACACGGACAGCCGCGTATCGGAGGCAGACCGCAACCACTACAGCGGCATAGCGCGACTGTTCCGGGCATACCTATATTTCAGCAAGTTAGTGCAATACGGGGCTGTGCCTTGGATTGACATTCCGCTTGAGCCTGACAGCAAGGAGTTGTACAACGGACAGGACAGCAGGGACGTCATCATCTCCAACATTATAGCAGACCTGGACTTTGCAGCGGCGAATATCAGGACAGATGGCATCACGCCCAATTCCAACACCGTAAACAGATGGACTGCGCTATTCTTCAAGGCAAGATTCTGCCTGTTCGAGGCGTCATTCAGGAAATACCACGCTACAGGGAGCGCCTACGGCAAAGAGTATCTTGCCGGATGCAAGATATCGGCTGACGAACTTTTCGCCCAGGCTGCGGCTGCTGCCGAAGAGATCATAGAGAAAGGCCCGTACAAGCTGCACACCACATCCGACGTCTATACCAAGGACGGACGTGGGGCATACAGGGATCTGTTCATAAGCGACAACACAGTGACCGAAGAAGTCATGCTTGCTTTGTCTCTTGACCCGATTCTCCAGCTCGGAGAAGCCAACTGGTACTACAACTCCTCCACTTACGGACCTCATCTCTGCATGACAAGGGCATTTGCAAAGACCTACCTCAACCTTGACGGAAGCGTGTACAATGAGAAGAAGAGCAACGGCTCTTACAAGACATTTGCAGAAGAGACTTCCGGCAGGGACTACAGGCTCAACCAGACTATTCGTGGGGCCGACTACACGTGCAAAGGTACTGACGGACAGTACGAACGTACGGCAGCTAACATGACCGGGCATTCTCTTACAGGTTACCAGTTCACAAAATACGTGATGGACGATGTGACTTATGACGGAGGACGGACCAATTACAATGATATCCCCATCGCGAGATATGCCGAAGTGCTGCTCAATTATGCTGAGGCAAAAGCAGAGCTCGGCACCCTTACCGACGATGACTGGAAGAAGACTGTCGGTTCGCTGAGGAGAAGGGCAGGCATCACAGGAGGAGACCTCGACGCAAAACCTACGAAGGCCGACCCGTACATGCAGACATTTTATCCGGAAATCTCTGACCCAGTGCTGCTTGAAATCCGCCGTGAGAGGGAATGCGAGCTGATACTCGAGGGCCTCAGACTCAACGACCTCAAGCGCTGGGCCTGCGGAAAGCTCTGGCAAGACGCTCCTTGGGACGGCATCTATATTCCTGCCCTTGACACACCTCTCGACCTCAACGGAGACGGCACATACGACGTATTCGTCACCGAGGACAGCGGGTACAGCGGCCCGTACAAAAGCATCGCAATGACTACCGGAAGCAATCTCAAGGTTATAAAGCTGGATGATGACCCTGCAGGCGGCTACAAGCTTGATTACCAGATGCAGAGGGTATGGAATGACAACATGTACATATATCCCGTGCCTGAAGTCGTGATACAGAAGAACCCCAACCTCAGCCAGAATCCAGGTTGGACAGGCGTAGAATAAATCAGATACCAATGAAAATTAAAGCAATAACAGCAGCATTCCTGTCGGCATTTGTCATGTTCGGATGCACGGACGACTCCGTATCCATACATGCGGAATTCACGACCGACAAGGATGTATACGAATTGAACGAGGATATCTACCTCACCAATACTTCATGGGCAGAGAATGCCCGAGTGATCTCAAGCAAATGGGAGTGGGACGGCAAGAAGATGTGGGGACATCAGCCTGAAGAGCCGATATCATTTGACCGCACGGGAGAATTCGAGATCAGGCTTACAGTAACGACGGATATCGGCAACAAGGCCTCTACCTGCATAAGGACCGTGAAAGTCCAGGATACCAATGTTAGGCCTATAGCGGATTTCTCCTACACTCCGACCGAGGGAATCAAGGCCGGGGACAAAGTCACTTTCACCGACAAGTCTACCGACCCCGACGGTTCTATCGTAAGCTGGGAATGGAAATTCGGAACTACAGTCATCAACGAGCAGAATCCCGAATTTGAGTTCACCGAAGCGGGGGAAATCCCTGTCAGCCTCACAGTCACGGACAACATGAAAGGCAAGGCTACCAAGACAGTCACAATCAGCGTGGCCAAGAGCGCATTCAGCCTTGAACTCCTGTGGGCAACGGCATACGACTCTGACCCCGAAGCCTTTGTCAAGGCAGCTTCTCCGGCCGTAAGCCCGGACGGCAAGACTATATACGCTTTCTCTTCTGGCCTTCATCTAGCGGCCTTGGACACGGACGGCAAGATGCTGTGGAGCTTCGACGCCAACAAGCACAATCCAAGCCCCTACACCAATTCCGGAGACAAAAGGGGCAATTCCTGCACTCCAGCTGTGGACAAGGACGGCACCGTATATATAGCAGTCGCCTACAACGAGAGGGATGCCAAGCTGACTACCGTCGAATCTGGAGTCTACGGAGTCAATCCTGACGGATCGCAGAAATGGTATTTCCCTTACGGGAATGCCAGGTACATTGCGGTAATCCCTGTAGTCTTCGATGACAGGATCGTGCTGACAACCAAGAACAACCCGACAAAGGCCCAGTATCCTGACCTGTGGAGCAGCCTCGGCAACCTTGACAACGGGCATGTGCTCGACAAGAACGGCAGATTCATACAAATGCTTCAGGTAAAGCAGGGCAACTATGGCGGGGCGATCGGCTTGAAGGACGGCACATTCATAACGCACTGCAATGCCAAATACGGCTCGCGCGTATTCTTCAACGAAGGTGGAAAGCTGAAATACTACGGTCAAGCAGACAACAAGTCATCCAAGTCGCTCGGATATTTCTCCGGAAGCAAAGATCTTGAGACCGGGGACTCCGGACAAATGGCTGTAGGAGCTGACGGCAGGGTATATATCCTCTACGAGAATGTGACGGGACGTGTCTCCAAGTCATACGGATCGGTACTATACTGCTACGACATCAAGACTTATGTCAAAGACGCATCTACCGCATTTGAGCCTGTATGGGCTGTCGGAATCAACGGGAAGCTCCAGAGATACAACGGTCTCGGAGTCGTACTTGGGGCTGACGGCACCATCTATGCCACAACTGGAAGCACCGACGACACCAAGGCAAGAGTGACTGCCGTCAATCCGGACGGTTCAGTCAAATGGGAATCGGCAGCCGATGGAAATATCTCAGGCACAGCCGCCGTCGACAACGAGAATTACATCTACTACCTCGACTACACTACAGGAAAGCTTGTGAAGCTCGCTGCCGATACCGGCAAGAAAGTATCCGAAATACAGCTTGGAGAAGATATGCGTTCATCGCCTACAATAAGCGCGGACGGCACCATCTATTGCACCGGAATGAAAGACGGTCTTGTGACCCTGTTCGCTGTCAAAGGCTCGGCTACAGGCTATGCCGACTCATGGTCGCAGTCCGGCGGCAACCCCCAGAAGACTTGCGTACTATATTAGAAATCATCCCGGGAGCCGATCTTTCCGGCTTCCGGACATCAATAAAATTAAACTGTAAAATGAAAATGACAAGTATCATATTGCCAATCCTTCTTGCCGGCACTCTTCTGTCATGCCAGCAGGACCCAGAAATCTTCAGAGTTCCTGGACGCACTGACAACGAGACAAATACAGAGGCACCGGAAGGCGCAGGCGACGGACTCAAAGTCTGCTCTTTCAATATCCGTTATTACAACACTTCTGACCCATACCCATGGTCTGCTCGCAAAGAGCCAATACTCAGATTCTTAAATACCGAGCTGCCAGATCTGATAAGCATGCAGGAGATCCGCTCGACACAGAGCCAGGACCTGCAACTTGGCTTGTCTGACAATTACACCATGTACAATATCAACAGGGATACAGGCACACAGATAAGCGGTAGTGAGGGGGAAGGCGTAGGCTTACTTTACAGGAAAGACCGCTTCGAGCTGATTGACAAAGGCTTCTTCTGGCTCGCCGAAGACCCGGACAAGCTTCCGTCCCAGAATGAAGACGGCACATATTCCTCCTGGCACAGCAAATGCCGCAGGGTCACAGTGTGGGCAAAGCTCAAGGACAACTGGCACTCCGGCCAGACCGTTTGGTTCTTCGCAACTCACTTCGACCACGTAAGTTCGGAAGCAAGGAGAAAATCCAGCGAGATGACTCTCAAGCAAATAAGTAAGATTACAGGGATCTCGGACCTTTCCAAGAGCGGTGCACCTATCTTCTTAGCTGGGGATCTCAACTGCTCATACGGTTCGTCCGAACTTGAACCCATCAGGGCCAAGATGAATGACGCTCGTACCAATTCTCCCGAGACCGAAGACGGCACCACTATCAACGGATTCGGGTCAAGCAAGCCCAATATCATCGACCACATCTTCTTTGTCGGCAGATTCAAAGCGCAGAAGTATCATATCGTCACAGAAGATTATGGGGTAAAATATATATCAGACCACTACCCCGTCATTTTCACTGGCAAATACCTATAAAGGAATCTCCTTTCATCCAGCCGTAGGAAGTGACGACGGAGGGCGCTGGGAACACATTCCCGGCGTCCTCAATTTCGTAGAAATATTATGAAACTTGAAAGAAACACTTTATCTTTGCCGACGGATTACAATAATTAAGGATTTATAATCTTAGATAACTAATGGCGAACGCATTCCACTACTCCATTGGGAGAAAGTTCATTCAGGCGATCAGCGGGGCATTTCTTATTGCGTTCCTGCTGCTGCACATGTCTATCAACCTATTCTCTGTCATAGACTCACTTACCGGTAGCTGGGGACAGCCTGACGGCCTGTTCCAGAAAGGTTGCGACTTCATGGCTCTGCCCATAGTCACTGTCATGGTACCTGTTCTGGCACTCGGCTTCATCATCCATATAGCCTACGGTTGCTACCTTACTTGGTACAACATCAAGGCTAGAGGTGGTTACAACCGCTACGAGGTCAGCAGCCGCGCCAAAGCAGACTCATGGTCAGCCAAGAACATGTTCGTACTCGGTATCGTAATCCTCGGCATCCTCTTCTTCCATCTCACCCATTTCTGGGCAGAGATGCAGCTCAAAGAATTCTGCGGAAGCGAGGCTGAGAATCCATACCTGCTCTTGACAACAACTTTCGGCAATGTATGGGTGCTTATCATCTATATAGTATGGTTCTGCTCTATCTGGTTCCATCTTTGCCACGGATTCTGGAGTATGTTCCAGACAGTAGGTTGGGACAACCAGACATGGATGAAGAGGCTCAAGATCATCGGCATTATCCTCGCCACCCTTATTTGGCTTGGTTTCACAGCCGTTGCTGTCAACGCTTTCATCATGGCTCAATAAGAGAGACAGTAACACGATAATATATACCAAGGCTGCAACACTGTTGCGGCCTTTTTTTTGCATCTGACAGTCCTTGTGTCCGCAAGCCACACAGAGGCAGGAATGAAGTTCCTAACAAATTGAAGCACCAATTAAAATTAATATCATGAGACAAGATTCATTACTCGCATTTGTTGCAGGTGCCGCTCTCGGTGCCACATTAGGGATACTGTTCGCACCTGATAAAGGCGAGGTTACAAGACGCAAGATCAAGGAAGCGGCCAAAGAGGGGTACGATACGGTCAAGGAGAAAGCCGAAGACTTTTATTCGGCAGCAAAAAGCAAGGCAGAGACTCTCCATTCACAGCTCAACGATTTGAAAGCCATTCTTAAGGAAGAAGGTAGCGAGATGAAAGATGAGGCAAGAGCAAGGCTTCTCGACCAGTTGGACAGGCTTGAAAGAGCGATCGAGAAAGAAGACCACGATATTGACGAGCAATATGTATAGCGACTTCAGCAGACCGGCCGACGAACTCCGAAGGGAAGCAAGCGAATATGCAGAGCTGAAGATTGACGAGTTGAAACTTCGTACGACAAAGGGTCTTGCCGTTACTCTCAATCATGTACTGTTGGCTGTGCTTTTCTTAAGCATTGTCAACATTGTACTTATGTGCTTTGCTTTCGGCCTTGTTCTACTGCTCGGAGAGATTGTCGGAAGTTTTACAATTGGGGCTTTCATTACAGGAGGTATTTTCATCCTCCTTATCGGAATCCTGTACCTCTTCCGCAAGAAGCTCTTCCTAAGCAGCCTCATTAGGATGTTCACCCAGTTATTTTTTGATGAGGAGGTCTGATATGGGATACCGAGACATTCGAAATATCAAAGAGTTGGACCAGGCTATCGAGAAGGCGCATTCTCGTTCTTCGGTCAAGAGAAGATGCCTTGAGGCGCGATGGGAAGATGCCTGTGAGGCTTACTGCCCTACAGGCCTTATTGCCTCAGGAATCAAAAGCATATCAGGGACAATCCCATTCGATCGCATAGCTCTGCGTGTAATACGATTGTTAAAGTCTATTCTGCTAAGATAAAATCCGCCTACGAGCCGATAGTATGTATGGCATCGTCCTTATTTTAGTAAAATTTTATTGATCCGGAGCACTCGCCGAAAAACAAGTAAAAGGGGCTTGACTAATGCTTTATAGTCAGCCCCTCATATATTATGACAGTCCATAGACTCTAAGAAGAATCAAATCCGCTATCAACGAGTCTCTTCCCGAAGACATAGCCAAGATTTGATGTCACTTATAGCCCTGAAGAGTTCACATCAATTGGCGTTTATCGGCTTCTGATCATATGGCTGCAACTTACCCGAATGAACTTCAAACAGCCTGCGTGATGACTCGGATATAGCATCCACCAATGCCTTATAAGGTCTGTCAGTCACATCGATAAGTCCGCAGTTAAAGTTCTCTCCATCGAAACGGCCGACGAAAGGCTCATCACTCCATTGGAAATAGCCTGTTCCGACAAAGTTGGGATGAGAAAATGCGTTCTCCACATAGTAACGGTACGCAACCCCTCTTTCCGCCTGGGACTCCACTGGCCACAATGACTGGCCCAGTCCACGGTCAACCGACCCGAAATGGAACTCCCCTACAATCATCGGCAAATCAAGGATTTTTGCCGTTCTGTCAAGCATATTCCTATCTGGTGTCAACTGATAACAGTTGAAGCTGAACACATCGAAATGATGTTTGCAAACATTGAGAAGATCCTCACCAAGAATATTGGGATCTCCAAAGCGAATCCCAAGATTCAGATGATATGGATCATATTTCATCAACGAGTAAGAAACGGCTGTAAGGAATTTATCAAACATATCAAGGACAAAACTCCTTCTGCTTGAGTCGCTGTCACCATTCGTTTCAAGATATGCTTTCAAGGCTTCCTTTATCGGTTTGTCTTCCCCGTCCAAAATAAGCTGGCACAGCCTTGTCTCATTGTTGATCCAAGCCGGTTCATTGCATACAAAATAACCTATCAGCCAAGAATTTCCTCTAAAATTTGAGACGAAAGACGACACCGACTTGTCAATGAGATCTTTATAGCCTGGGTTATAGACATCGCACAGACCCATCAGTCCCCCTTCCAATCCCAAATCTGGCAATTGGACAATGAATGCTAACTGATTCTTGTTATACATTTCAGAATCAGACCAGTTAGCTATGGTGTTGAGACCCCATTTCTGCATTCTCTTAAGAGTCATATCAATGGCGGGCCCCCAATAATTATCCCCGTAGCGACGGACAAGATTCCACAGCCCGAAAGACGGCTGTTTCTGCCAGTTGACAACCCAAGGCACCTTTTGGAACAGTTCCTTTTGCTTGTCCAAGTTTCTGACTTCTCCGCCTTTACCGATGCCCACACAATTGACCCCCGATGAAAGGAAAAGATATCCTTCCGGGTCAACAAACCACCATCTGCCATCTACTTTAGCAACACGGAAAAAACCGGTCCCTCCATCAAGCCTGGCCGCGCGATAGCCTCCGAATTTTGAATAGCCATAGCTCTCATATTCATCTATGGTGGACTGCTCCGATGCCCACTCCTTTCTAAGTTCTCCCATAGAATGAACCTTTTCAGGATAATCCATTCTGATAGACTGACCGAATTGATCGTATGCCGGTGAATCTTCAAGATACTCATCTCCCGGGTCATTGTCGGTAAGAGTGATGTTCCGAATGATTATTTCCGGAGTTCCTATAGGATTCTGGATTCTGATGCCCACGGAATCCACTCTTGTCATCGGGCCACTCGTCCATCCGAGCTTAATCCAACCCAGATCCCGTGGAGTATTCCACATCGCAGCCAGATCAGTTTTCGGATCAGGAAGCTGAGTGTAACAATTCAGGGGTATGACCAATCTATTCCACGCACCGGGGACATAACTCATTATTCCGAGTTCATTGTATCCTCTTTGCGTAGTGAATCCAAGCCTAATCTCTTGAGTGGTAGAAGTCTTGTATTCCAACACGATAAATCTGTAATCACTCCAATCTTCTGGCAGATCAGGATTGATGTCCTTCAAGGCCACCTTCTTCACCGGCGTCTCCGAATGATTCAAAATCAAGAAAGTAGCGCCTTCATTATCTAAACCGGCATTGTCAATACCAGTTCCAGCCAGAAACAAAGGTAGAGTCAATGATAGCAAAAATATTTTTCTCATAATTCAAAATCAAACAACATTAGACTTATTTATTCCCATCCACAGGCTCAAACCAAAGAAGCCGCGAAAGAGGTACATTGATTGTGTAGGTCTTACCTCCTTTGTAGATCCTGCCCTCATCGTCGCGCCATTTACCTTCGGGAAGCTTCACCGTGCGGAC
>DJOF01000013.1 GCA_002439585.1 Bacteroidales bacterium UBA6445
CCTACAAAATATTGCCGATTGGGATTAAATAATCCAGTCACGGTTTTATCCCAAAAAGTTCGGCCAATTATATAGCGAGCATTTTTGAGATATTTCTTCTCCCGACAAGCCCTGACATTAAAATTAGCATAGAGTTTTAGTTCTGATATTCCTTTAATCTTATCAATAGAACTTTCATGTTTTTTTATAAAATTTTTCGGGAAACCACTAAAATATTTTTCTTTATACGATGAAACTATTCCTTGAATAGAAAATACAATTGGAACATCCTTTATATGATCTTGAATTAATCCGAATCGCTCCTCTGTTCCATGAATATGAATCAAATCTGGACGAACAGCCTTTACAACATCCAACATCACCGGGAGTAGCATTTCATCTTTTGAAACTAACGATTTATAGCGAGCCAACACTCTTCCAACCTTTGTCTTCGCCTTAGGCATATAAATGGGATGATAGGTCACAACCTCGAACTCAAACGAATTCTTATCGGCTTCAGAAAAATAAGCAACATGCAACTCTACATCTTCATGTTTCTTTATTTCATCCTCAAGAGAAATAAGCCATCCTCCCACTATAGTTTTTGCATTGCATCTTCTGACACTGCCACAAGGTGAATTAGCAAACCAAAGAATTTTCATAATTGAATGTATTTTATCACGCCACAGGGATTCCCTACAGCAATACAGTTTGCAGGGATGTCTTTTGTAACTACACTGTTCATGCCTATAACAGAGTTTTCACCAATAGTTACGCCCTTTTTTACCACAACATTCGCTCCCAAAAAAACATTATCTTTAATCACGATAGGTTTAGGGAGAGAGGTTCTTGGATCGTCAAAATGTGCATCTCCATCCATGATTAAAGTGTTGGCACCACATCTAACATTGTCGCCAATGATGATTTTATGAAAGCACCAAACAGAAGTGCCGCTAAATCCGCAATTATTTCCTATATGAATACTGCATACTGCGTCTTCAGCAAACGGTGTTGCAGTAAACATGCATCTGTGGTACAATCCTATCCTATTCAAGGTCTCGGAAGATATAAAAGTACAATTGTCACCAATTACGATTTCACCTCCATTTCCCACAGAAAAATCTGCCATACCTTTAAATACGCATTTTTTTCCTATTTTAACATCCTGAAACTTAAAGATACAATAAGAAGCTCTTGTCTGTAGTACTGACAAGAATTGTTGCCATTTTCTTTGCAGAAAATTATATAGTCTATTATGAAAGCTGCTTTTCATAAAATGAAGAATAAATTTGATTATCTGTCCTATTTCTCATTAATTTGTCATTGCATATCCACACACCAATCCAAAGAATAAAATGGAAGAAATTAAAAGCTGGCCAACCAAACGGATACAGACTTATAATCTGCATCAGACACATGATGCCAAAGGACTTGCAGAATAAGTTTCTTGATCTGAAATAGCCATTGAAAAATGTAAGGGATAATATTGATACATAGGGAATTAAATACAGAAGTCCTCCTCGGAGAATCAATGTGAGGAAACCTGTTTCTACTCCTGTTCTGTCTAATTTAAACATCGGATCATAATAAGTCCCAAACCACCCTCGTCCAAATATCCAGTCGGAGAGCGACTTCATGTCGGCATAGAAACTTTCCTCCACACCACTTCTGGAATCTTCATATCCACGCTCCATCAGGGTCGAAAATAAAGAGTCTGACATATTGGTGAACAAGACAATGCCCAACCCGACAACCATTGCTGCCAAAAGTATCATCTTGAGCTTTGACGTCTTTCTGTCGTTCATAGCATACATACCCCAGGCAAGAACCAAATAAAGTATGGACATGACCAAACCCCCTCGACGGGCAAGGAACGACTGAATAAGGATACTGCCCACATATGCTATCAAGAACCAGTTCCAGTGTTTTGTGGTTAAATACTTCTTGAAAAACACCATAATGACTACCGGTGCAAGGGCGGAGATGCCAATTGTACTGTTGGAGATGAAGTCTCCATACGTTCCCTTGTCACCCCATTCGGTGCCCGCCGCTTGGTCGAATGACCAGGAATAATGCGTCATATTCCAGAAGGCGAAAGGGTAATAGCATAGATACAGAATGCACAGCAGCCACATCACTCGCCATAGGTAACGGAAATCAAACTGATAGTTTCTCGGAAATGCCAATATAACAAACGGTATCAAGTTGGGCAGAAACATCGACGAACCAAAGTATGCCAAGAGCCAAGTAGTCAGACCATGGTATTCCTCAAAGGTTCTCCTGACGTCGGCAATGAAAAACATGTGAAATGTCAGGCACAGGCTCCACATGATAAGGATAGCATAAAAAAATCCTGTAAGCCCTTTCAGATGAAATCCGCTGGCATGTCTGCACACAACGATGATGAATGTAAACGCACTCACCATCATAATGGCATTGCACAACGCACTCGGCAGATAATACTTCAGCACACCAACGAGTGAATATACCAGTATCGACAGCATTATCCAGTGCTCCCTGCGATGCGGCTTAAGAGATTTTATTAAAGTTATGATATACATGACTGTTTATTTCCTTTTCAATCTCATTTTCAAATAGTCTTTCCAAAAGATCCATTTTAAACGCCATATATAATGTCTTGCTATCATCCCATCATATTTTATTGTGCGCGAGAAAAACGGATTAAGTAAATCTGAAATTTCTGAGGTTATTTCATGCATAGCCCATCTACTATTATATTCCAAATCCATAATTGCAAAAACTGTTTGTTCCGCAAATTTTCCAAAATGTTCACTCTCATATTTTATACAATCCAAAGCCTCAGAAGACAGCAATTTCAATCCGCCATGGATATATACTACACCACAATTTATAGGTTCAGATGTTTCATACAGCTTCTCGAAATTCATTTTTTTGACGAATTCATCATCATAGTTATGTGAATTATCTATAGAAATCTTAAACTTCAAAAAATTTAATTCCTCTTGTGTCAGAGGGGTATTATACCAAAGAATATCGGAGTCAGAAAATAACACTTTATGATTTTCTGAATAATACAGTATCGCAGCCATTTTCTTGCCCCATATATGGTTTTGAGCCCATTTTGTCAATGCAGGACAAGAATTCGCATAATATGAAGCACAAATATCCCAATTTACACACTCTACGGTTACACCTCGCTCTGTAAAATATTTAATACCCTCTTGCGTATTCCACGAACCGTCAGAAACAATTACTATATTATTGGGAATAATTGAAGAATTTCTGAAAAGAGAATACAATGATGCAGCAACCATATCAAAATCAGATTTTCTACAAATCGTAAGATATGTATAGTCTTGTTCTTTTGACTTATCGTAAGAGAGCCTTACAGGAAAGCATTTATTTAAGAAACGTAAAATTTTAACAAAACGGAACTGTATCTTCTCCTTTTTTCCATTTACTTCTTTTATGAATTTTTCTTGTGAAATCATATTTTCTCATATTAATGTTTTTGCAAAAACGAAATAGCAACAAAGGAATTATGTCCTATTTTGAGTATATATTATTTTCGTTATCTGCTATAACTTATTTATTTTAAAATATTTTCGCACCATTGGAATCCTATACAAAACAAAATTTCTCTCATCGTTAGTAACCCCAAACAATGCAACAGCAAATAAAACACATACAACAGATATAAATACGATCAGCAAAAAAGACAAAAAGGTTTCTGCTAATACTGATTTCAAAATAAAAGGAGCTATAGAAGAAACGACAACTACTATTACACAAGGTTTTACTACTTTGAAAAAGTATTTTCTCAAAGATAAATTTATCAAAGGTCTAACTAATAACAGACGAGCTATTTGTGTACATACACATATAAAAATCTGTACATAAAAAGCCCATTCTGGAATTGGCTTATTTTGAAGCTTAAACACCAACCAAGTCAATGGAATAAGCATCAAATTTATTCCACCTTCAAATATTTGATAGTACTTGATATTTCCATTAGCTCCTGCAGCATTTGACAATGGGGTGCCTAATGCTGTTAGCATAGATATAATCAACATTAATCTTAAAAACATTACTGAATGTGCAGGTACTTCAACAAGCCAAAGAGACAATAAGTAATTAGCTTCTAAGCATATAGGCAAAAACATCACAAACAACAAATAAAAAGTATATTTTGAAGCTGCAAAAATTAAGGTATGCATATAACTTAAATCACCACTTGCAAAAGACTTATTTATTTGAGGAGAGACGGCTTGACTGAAATTATTGCTTAAACTTACGACTGCAGTCTTTACTTGATTAGCTACACCTCGTGCTGCATTTACAGTCGGGCCAAAATAAATGTTTAGTAAAACATTCACCCCTTGATCCGCAAAGATCACACCTGCACTTCCTATTAGGCTCCACATTGCATAAGCAAGCATTTCTTTAAGCATAACATGATTCTTTGGCCATAAGAAATGAACATTTTTAAAAGCAAATCTTGCATATGCTTGATTCAAAATTCTGACTATAATTCCTACTACAAACATCAAAACCGCATATATAATAAGTTTGTCGCCTCCAAAAACAACCAACATCCATACTATAACTAACTTTAAGATTGCTTCAACTATAGATATTACAGCAAAAGCATTCATCTTCTCATGGGAAATAATCAAAGCATTGTATGGTATACTTATGATATTAACCATACAAGTAAGTATAGATAATTGATAAACCCAACCAGCAGCATACATTCTATCCTCAGGAATATTCATCTGAGTTTCGAAAAAGAACAAACCTAAGGTTTCTCCAAGTAAAAGAATAACAAAAGCTATGATTGTATGTATAACAACCGCATTACTAAAAGCTATATTTACTCCATTTGCATCTTCCTTTCCTAACTGAAATGTGATGAACCTATTGGTAGCACAACTCATGGCAAAATCTAAAAACGTAAATAGGGTAACAATACCACCAACCACGTTATATATACCATAATCTGTTTCACCAAGTGTCGCTAAGACTACACGTGATGTGTATAGAGCAACTACCATCACAAAAAATTGACGCAGATATAAGAACAGCGTATTCTTCGCTATTCTCTTGTTGTTGTCTGATGTATGAGTTGACATAACTTTTAGTACAAATATAATATCCGGTGGTCATCATGAATCATTACTCCATGTGTACTAATAATCATAAGATGCCATAATCACGGATTTACTGATTCAGTTTACAATGCCATCTTTAGCAAGAGCTTTGCTCTTAGTCTGTTGGCAACTATCTGCCAATAGCTTCGGGCCAAAGATAGATACTCTTTCCGATTCTTCGTCACTCCCTGCCCGTTTTTTTTCAATACCGCCACTGAATCCCAACTTGCATGTTCTCAACCACCGGTGTCTTCATGCCGATGCTCATGTGTGGCCTCATCGCTGCCTTGCTCCAAAGTTCTGGCAAAAGATAGGAATGGAATGGCTCTATCGCTGTTTGAAAGAGCCTCGAAGACTGTTCAAACGCTATTTCGTGGATGACATCCAGTTTTTCTATTACTTCGCCAAGCAACTCATAGGGATATACAAAGATCCTTTCCGCAAGAAATGAATTGCAGGTTACCTACCAATTATACCCTATTTCCGAAAAAAACTAAAGAAAGACGGAGACCATTTCTGATCTCCGTCTTGTGCTCCCTTAGGGGCTCGAACCCTAGACCCCGGCATTAAGAGTGCTGTGCTCTACCAACTGAGCTAAGGAAGCATTTGTGATCCGTTCGGGGCTCGAACCCGAGACCCCAACATTAAAAGTGTTGTGCTCTACCAACTGAGCTAACGAATCTCGCCACTTTATGTCCCCCGTCGTCCGTCTTACCGGTCAACGGTATGTTGTTCTCAAACGGGATTGCAAATATAGGATAGATTTCTGAAATACCAAAGCTTTCTCAAGAAATTTTATCATTTTTACAGAAAAAGATGCTTAAAACATTTCTATAAATATATCACCTACGCAGCTCATTGCCCCTGGCATCAACACATAATCCCGAAGATACTTACGAGCCGTGCTCTGCCGGGTTATTTCTTGTTGTATTCCTTGTACCAGGATATGAACCTGGCGATGCCTTCATGAAGTGAGACACATGGCTTATAGCCATAGTCCTGCTCCAGGCGGGATGTATCCGCATATGTCTCATACACGTCACCCTGCTGCATTGGAAGCATCTCCATGACAGCCTTACGGCCAAGCGCATCCTCTATCTCCGCGATGAAATCCATAAGCCTTACCGGAGTAGAGCAGCCGATATTGTATATGGAATACCCGGCCTGATGACGGGCGGTATTGTCCGACCTCCGATCCAACACGACTCTGAGCGTCCCTTCGACTATATCATCAATGTATGTGAAGTCCCTTATCATATCCCCATGATTGAAGACCTTGATAGGCTTGCCAGCACTTATGGCTTCTGCAAAGAGGAACGGAGCCATATCCGGCCTTCCCCACGGACCATATACCGTGAAATACCTGAGTCCCGTGCACCGTATACCATAGAGACGCGAATAGGCAAAAGCCATAAGTTCGTCAGATTTCTTTGTAGCGGCATAGAGACTTACGGGCATATCAACCCTATCTTCCTCACTATACGGCACTTTGGTGTTGAGTCCGTAGACAGAGCTTGACGAGGCGAAGACAAGATGATCGGTCTCATATTTGCGGCAAGTCTCCAATAGGACGAGAAAGCCTTCAAGATTGCTGTGCAAGTATGAGTATGGATTGGTTATGGAGTAACGGACACCGGCCTGCGCGGCAAGATTGACTACGGCATCGAACGAATACTCTTTGAAAAGGCGGTCCATACCATCCTTGTCGCATATATCCATACGGGCAAACGAAATACAAGGGGCAGTACTGCTTGCCGACACATTTGACCCTATGAAAGGTCTCTTTAGCCCACAGCGCTCAAGTCTTGCATATTTCAGCTCTACATCATAATAGTCATTAATACTGTCAATGCCCACCACATTCACCCCCTCTCCCGCAAGCCTCATCATGAGACTGCTGCCTATGAATCCTGCGGCTCCTGTTACAAGTACATTCATTTCCGAATAGAATTTATTTTTCTCCGGTACTATCACCGGATTCATACATGACGACACAATACGGGCCGACAAAAGCAGTGGTCCCAGCTCGGGAAAGCTCCCTTAATTTAGGATATTGGTCGAGTCTCTTCTTCTCAGTTATAAGAGTCTGGGGAATCCTTGAGCCCGTAACTGACGCGATAGAATCTTTCTTCGCATTCGACTTCATGAACAAGTCGACATTCTTGCCATAATCTGTAATGTCGCGTCCGAGGTACACATCCATATTCTCGGGTCTTCTGACAAAGAGCACCGACACCTCACTATCTTTCGGCACTTCACTGCATACACTGCCGTATCCGATATAGGCATTTGCCTTGCTGAGGACACCTGAAGCAGAATATACCGCAAGTAGCAGAGACGAACCTATAAGGAATACGGGAAGGCCTATATTTCTGTCTTTGAAGACAAACCACAGGGCAAGAGCATTGCCAGTGGCAAGCAGCATGGCTGCAATCTTCACCGGAGCCGTCTCGACAAACGGATATTCGGCACTGAGTTCATGCACGGCAGGGATAGACAAGACACCCTGCAACACCAAGACAGCTGCAATACCGACAAGCAGCAATATAGCCGCCGGGATGGCAACCGCCCATTTCATCCAAATGCGATTCTGACATCTGGCACTCACCATCGGGAACAGATATACTATGAACGGAAAAGCAGGAACGAGGTACACGGCAAGCTTTGAGCTAAAGCACGACAGCATTACGAAGGTCGACCCAGCCACACTGAGGAAGAAGAACTCTTTGTCAGACAAGACAATCCCGACAGGAATCTCGCCGGGAGCCTTACGCTTTGCCACGGCATACTTCACCGCAGACAGGATGCTGAGACACAGAGCTCCGACTAGAAGTATAGTATAAGGAGCCACGGACCATAGCAGGGACACAGCATAATACCAAAAAGGTTCTTCGTGGGTAAATGCATTTACCGCACGTCCGACTGTCTGCTTGAAGAGCAGATTGTCCAGATAAGATGCGCCTCCGTCTATATATACACAGCCGAACCACACGGCACAAAGGCCGGCAAGCACAGCCAACTGTCTCCAACCGAGATAATAATGAATCTCCTTCCACTTGCCCTTGAATCCAAGGAATACCACTATAGATATAGGTGGCACAAGCAGTCCGACCGGACCTTTGGTAAACAAAGCCATGAAAATCCATACCGCAAGCCAGATGCCCCAACTTCGCGGCACACTCTCCCCTACCTGCCTTGTCTCATACATCCGCCAAAATGTATACAAAGCCAATACAATGAACATACACATGAGCATATCCATCCTTACCACAACTGCAGTCCCAAGGAAAAGCGCGCAAGTCAGCATCATCATGGCCATGGAGATCCGCTCTGTCACTGAGGCCTGCCCCATGACCCATCTGTCCATGACAGCTACGATCACAAAAGCCGGAATCAACGAGAACATTGTGAGAGCAATACAGCTGTGAGTTCCAAAAAGCAGACGGCACAGCATGACTATCCATATATATAGAGGCGGTTTGTCCGCATAAGGCTCTCCCTGATTGTAGAAAGAGAAGAAATGTCCTCCGGAGATAGCCTCATCGGCTATACTGAGATAGCGCAACTCGTTCGAGGGGGTAAAATCCCTCAGGATACAGGCCGGAAGCAGGCAGATAAACACGAAGAGGAAGACTGCCACCAACGGATATTTCTTAAGGAAAATGTTGAATTTCATCTTAGTAAAGTAAAACAATAACCTACTTCAGACTCTGAATTGTCATACCATATCATTCTGACTTGTCAGGGATAGCTCTTGCCCTGAAACCTATGACAAGATTGCGTATATATGCCACGAAACCGAACGACTGACCAAGTATCAGGACCAGATCATGGCGGAAGATACCGTATGAGACGATGACTCCGGAGCCGACAAGGCTGATAATCCAGAAACCTGTCGGAAGAGAGGACTGCCTTGCATGGTGCGAATAAGCCCACTGGTACAGGAATCTAAGTGTAAATATAACCTGTCCGGCAGAGCCATAAACCACAAGCCAGAACGGGATCTCTTCATTGAGGAAAAATGAGCGGAACCACACGGAAGCATTCTGAAGCAGAAGCAGTGCCGCTGCCACAGGAGTCGCCAGGAGAACTGTCTGAAGGATAAGTCCCAGCTTCTTCCATACGCCTTTGGCATTGAGATTCCACAGATATACATAATAAGATATAATCTGTCCTAAGATTATGGAGAAATCATCCCTCAGCACTCCGTATATAAACATGATGTATGCTCCAAGGACACTAAGTATCCAATAGGAAGAGGGAGAAATCACTCTGTTGGCCTTCTCGGATTTCCACCATTGGAGCAAGGTACGCAGCGAGAAGAAAAGCTGCGCCAGAAGACCCACAGCCGTAATCGTCCAAGCAGACAAATCTGCTTTGACCAAGAAAGCCGCAATGTCAAGACATATCCCCATCGTCAGGATAGTTTGTTGTCACCCACCTTATAATTGATATACCTCGGCTTCATCCACCTGTATGCGAAACAGTCCGCAAAAGGCCCTGCAAGTCTGTTCCAAAGATGATATTTGGACTTGCCTGCCACTCTCGGGAAATGCCTTACAGGTATCTGCCCGTAGCTGCCACCTTCCTGAAGCAGGATAAGGGCCGGAAAGAAACGATGCATCCCCTTGAACATAGGAATCCGCTTTGCTGCTTCTGTACGGATCACCTTTAGGGGACATCCAGTATCAATAGCCCCGTCATGGGTCATCATTTTCCTAAATCCGTTGGCAATCTTGGATTGGATTCGCTTGAATGCCGAGTCTTTGCGGTTGGCCCTGAAGCCGGTCATCATCGTATGGTCCTTCATGCCTGGAAGTAGCAGATTGAAGTCATCTGGAGTCGTCTGCAGGTCTGCATCCATGTATCCTACATATTCCGACAAAGCATAGTCAAACCCGGCCTTGATAGCCGCGCTAAGGCCGGCATTGCGCACAAAGCTGATAAAGAAGAAGTCTGGATTGTGGGAGCATACGTCCTCTATCTTCTCCCGGCTTCCATCTGTAGAGCCATCGTCAACAAACAACACACAAGCCTTCACCTTGCTCTTCGGCAGAAAATCCGCCAATGCCTTATCAAGGGCCTCTATATTGTCGACCTCATTGTATACAGGCACGATGATAGTAAATCCGTATTCTTTAGTCTTGTTCTCTGCCATATATTCTTCAATACAAAGTCTATAAAAGGCTGCTTCTAAAAAAAGAAGCCACTCCAAGCTTCACAAAGAGCCGCTCAAAGCCATGCGTTCCGTACATACAGCCCATCCGTCCGCTACAGACCGCAAGCTGTAGTCTATCAGCCATAGTTTGCAAAGATACACAAAAAATCCCAAGTAGGGGGCTATCGCACGAAGGGCTGATTTAGGTAGATGATAAGATGGCTGATTAAGGCCAAGCTTCGGAATATTATTTGCCAAGGCGCAATTGCATACGAAATGTATTAACTTTGCCTCCTAAAGATTGTTTTGCGTTGAAGCTCGAAGTATTTAACGGGAACGCAAGTAAAATATTTCTATACAATGGACTATCCCGTAATATGGGACCCGCTCAGGAAGAAAGAAGTGCCTCTCACTCCAGAAGAAAGGGTGAGACAGTGGTTTATCGGTATACTCGGCCGAGAGTGCGGTGTACCTGGGCACATGATGATGAGCGAAGTCGAGTTCAGTTACGGCAGTTCTGGCCTCAAGAAGATCTATCGTGCCGATATTGTAGTATACGACAGGAAGCCGTCTCCTGTGATGATAGTGGAATGCAAACGTCCGGAAGTGGAGATTGACAAGACAGTCATGATGCAGGCCTTGAGATACGATGCAGTGATGGGAGTCAGGTTCATTGCCGTGACAAATGGCAGGAAGACTTGCATATGCCGTAAGGCTGATGACGGAACGCTTGTGTTCCTCGACACAGCCCCGAACTATATTGAGATGACAGGAGACATTATCGGAAAAGTACATAATAAGGCAACAGAATCTGAAGATTGAGATTATGCTGATGCTGGTAGAACAACAAGACATACAGGTAAAGCTGAAGGGCAGTGAAACTGAAAGACAGACAGTATGACCAGGACTGAAGGATATTTGGACAATCCCGTATTCGGACTCGTATCCGAGGCGGCACAAAGTATTGGGGTGAGGGCATTCGTCATTGGAGGTTATGTGAGAGACTGCTTCCTCGGAAGACCCAACGATGACATTGATATCGTGGTGGAAGGCAGCGGAATAGAGCTTGCCACTGCTGTTGCCGACATCATAAGAGCCAGGGAGAGACACGGATGCAAAGTATCCGTATTCAAGAATTTCGGCACAGCGATGCTGAGATATCACGGCATAGAGCTGGAATTTGTAGGGGCAAGGAAGGAATCTTATCACCGAGAATCACGCAATCCAATAGTCGAGGACGGGACACTTGAAGACGACCAGAAAAGGCGTGACTTTACAATCAATGCCATGGCATTCAGTCTTCAGAAGGAAGACTATGGAGCGATAGTTGACCCATTCGGTGGGATACGTGACCTGGCTGCCGGCATAATCCGCACTCCACTTGATCCAGACACTACATACAGTGATGACCCGCTCCGCATGCTGCGAGCTGTAAGGTTCGCTGCAAAGCTAAGCACTCCACAATGTACTTTCACGATTGTCCCGGAGTCATTAGAATCAATGCACCGCATGAGGGACAGAATGACAATCCTCTCCAAGGAACGCATTGCAGAGGAGCTCAACAAGATCCTGATGTGCGATAAGCCTTCCATTGCATTCAGACTCATGGACGAGACCGGACTCCTGGACTATGTTCTTCCACAGCTATCAAACCTCAAGGGCGTTGAGACTGTGGAAGGCCGCGGACACAAGGACAATTTCTCACATACCTTACAGGTTGTAGACAATATAATAGCTGATGAGAAGAAAGGTATCGGGAAAGGTATATTGTATGACTACATACCATCTGAAGACGGAAGTGCATTCGAGGAAATACCACGGACTTCTCCGAATCTGTGGCTGAGATGGGCGGCCTTACTGCACGATATCGGCAAGCCTGCGAGCAAGCGCTACGACCCCGAGGTTGGCTGGACTTTCCATGGGCACGAAGTGATAGGTGCACGGATGGTGCCCAAGATCTTCGCCCAGCTAAAGATGCCTCTCAATGAGAAAATGAAATATGTACAGAAACTCGTCGCCCTTCACCACAGGCCTGTAGCCCTTGTAGACGAGGGAGTTACGGATTCTGCTGTAAGGAGGCTTCTATTCGATGCCGGTAACGAGATACAAGATCTTCTGCTGCTATGCAATGCCGACATCACCTCCAAGAATCCGGCAAAGGTACGCCGGATCAAGAGCAATTTCGAGATCGTGAAGATAAAACTTGCCGAGGTGGAGGCCAAGGATGAGATACGTAATTTCAAGAATCCCATAACTGGAGAATACGTCATGCAGGTATACGGAATCCCACCATGCAAGGAGATCGGCATCATCAAGGAATATGTCAAGAATGCAATCCTTGACGGCAAGATCTCCAACACTTTCGAAGACGCCGATGCCCTGATGAGGGAAAAGGCTGAGGAGATGGGTCTGAAGCCAACAGATTTGACTGAGACGCGAACTGAAGCAACGGTATAAAGAAGCAACGGTATAAAGAAGCAGCCACGTCACAAGGACTTCACGTCAGAAAGACTTGTCGATAGAATGACTTGATGTTGATAGAAAGACTTGATGACAGAAAGAACCGGGAAAGATTGAAGGGCAGACTCTGAAAGAAGTGCTATATGCTTACAGATGATTTTATCAGATACGCTGAAGGAATAAGAAGGTATTCGCCCAGGACCATAGCAATATATTCATCGGCTATCGAGGACTTCCTCTCTTATATTTCTATCTACAGTAATGACAGCCCCGATAGCATCACACATAACGAAGGCGGGCAAAATGAACACATCCTTAGCAGCCGTGAGAGAGATGAGGCTCTTGCCGCTGCTCTTTCTCCGGCAATGCTGCGCAACTACGAAGTTCATCTGATGGAGGAACGGGGGCTTGATGCAAGGACTGTGAACCTGCATATGTCAGTACTGAGCAGCCTGTGCAAATACCTACTCGGCAGGGGCATCCTCAAGTCCAACCCCGCCAAGGCCGTCTACCGCCCCAAATGTGCGAAACGGCTTCCATTCTTCTACAAGAAAGAGATGATGGAAGAGTATTTCAACAAGACCAGACCTTATGCAGACATGGAGACATTCGAAGAGCTCATCGCCTCATGCCCTATTCTAAAGGAAGAGGGGAAGAAGAAAAGTTCCATCTGGAAAAATACTTACCTCCTATATGAACGAAGGCTCAACAGACTGATTATAAATATACTATACGAGACAGGCATAAGGCGTTCTGAGCTTATCGGTATGAACGTTTCCTTCCTGGACATCTCAAGACGCACAATCCGCATCAAAGGAAAGGGAGACAAAATGAGAGAAATACCGGTCACTCCATCGCTTTGTAAGGAAATTTCCTTATATTTGAAAGTAGCTGACTCGTTGGAAGGAAGGGAAAGGACGGGAGATGAGCCTTTACTTATAACCAGTTCGGGTAGAAGGCTCTATCCTGTATATGTGGACAGAGCAGTCAAGTCCGAGTTGGGGCAGATAGAGGGAATCTCCGGAAGGAAGTCACCGCACACCTTGAGGCACACTCTGGCCACAGAGTTGCTTGACGATGGTGCAGGACTTTATTCCATTAAGGAGTTGCTTGGGCACTCGTCCTTGGCCGCAACCCAGATCTATACCCACAATTCTGTCGAGAAGCTCAAGAAAGTTTATTCAATCGCCCATCCAAGGGCAAAAAGAGGAGGTAACAATGGAGATTAGGGTTCAGACACTCAAGTTCAAGGCAGACCAGAAACTTCTCGACCACATTGAGAAGAAAGTTTCCAAACTTGGCAGGTTCGATGATGCAATCACCGACGCGGAAGTTGTTCTTTCACTGCTTGAGAAGCCGGACAACAAGAATGTCAAGTTACAGATCCATGTTCCTGGAGGCTCTCAGGTATTGGAAAGGAACGCAAAGTCTTTCGAAGAGGCTGTCAACGATTGCGTTGATGCCATGAAAGAGAAACTTATAAGGAACAAGGAGCGCAAGGCCGATGCATAGACAATAGCAGAGATGACAATATAGAGGCTTACAACCTCGTATAATTAAGATTATTGGGGAGGAGACACGGTATGACCGGTACTTCTCCCTTTAATATATTCAGCACCTTGACTCAAAGCCACAGATAAATCAAAGACTTGGCATACTACATATTGTCCAGGCGGCCAGACAATACTCTGTGCTGTATTTGTATTGCTATATTCTCTCTATAAGAGCGGCCATTGCTACTCTGGCAGGCACACTTCTGTATAACACATCGTATACCATATCAGCTATCGGCATGTCAGCCTTGTAGCGAAGGTTCATGTGCCTGATACAGTCCGCAGCATAATACCCTTCAGCCACCATAGTCATCTCGTTGAGAGCAGATTTGACCGTAAGTCCCTGACCTATGAGCTGTCCGAGCCTTCTGTTGCGGCTAAACGTGGAGTAGCACGTCACCAGCAGGTCTCCGAGATAGGCCGGGGTGCAGATATCCCGTTCATACGGATATCCGATATCGATGAATCGCTCCATCTCGTCAGCAGCCGCTGAGACAAGTACGGCCTTGAAATTGTCTCCGTAGCCAAGTCCAGAAGCAATGCCTGCTGCTATAGCGAATATATTCTTGAGTACTACGGCATACTCGATACCGTAAAGATCCGAAGAATATCCGACGTGCACAAAGCCATTGGCAAGACAACTTCCTATAGCCTGAGCGTCTCCCTTGTCGGGGCAGACAATTGTCAGGCAGGTAAGTTTCTCTTGCGCAATCTCCTCTGCATGTGAGGGGCCGGAGATCATGCCCATCTTGCTATAAGAAAGGGAATAAGTATCATGCAACCATTCGATTGCCGTCTTGTAATCCCCAGGGACGATACCTTTAATAGCTGATACCACAAACCTGTCGCACAGACACGATTGCACATTCTCCATATAGAGCTTAAGGAAAGCTGAAGGGACTGAGACAAGCACCATGGGTGCATCTGATATGGCATCATCCGGGTTGTCATAAACGCTGATTCTATCCATCGGAAGCCGAAGGGACGGAAGATAGCGAGGATTGCGTCCTGTCTGCCTGACTCCGTCTATTACTTCTGGATTGCGGACAGACCACCTGACATCTATCCCGTTGCCAGCAAGGATAGAGACAAGTGCCGTTGCCCAACTTCCGTGTCCTATCACGGCGCAAGACTGTATCTTGCCTATCATTTCTTGAAATTGGTTTTAAATTTCATTAATTGCTGCCTAAGAAACTGTTTGAAAATCTCTCTTGAAATTAATAAAGGGAGCAACATTCTTAAGAATGCAAATTTCCAAATATAATGATATTTTGGCAAAATATATACGTATATTTGAAAATGGATATACATTCATACTATGAAACATAAAATATGCTTCCAGCTACTTCTCGCAGCACCACTTCTCGCAGCACCACTTCATGCTGAAGCACAATTGCCGTCCCCTGACAACACAGTTCTTGTAGCCTGCCATAGAGGTGACTGGCGTCATTTTCCGGAGAACTCCATACCTTCTTTCGAGTCCTGCATCGCAATGGGAGCCGACATAATAGAACTTGACGTAAGGCGCACACGAGACAGTGTGCTCGTTGTCTGCCATGACAAGAGCGTAGACCGCACTACAGACGGGAAAGGCTTTATCTCCTCCATGACACTCGCTCAGATCAAGAGCCTCAGACTGAAGAACCTGATGAATCCCAAAGATACAGCAACCGTAAGGATGCCAACCCTTAGGGAGGCATTCGAATGCTGCAAAGGACGAATAATGATCAATGTGGACAAAGGTTTCGACTACTACAGGGAAGTAAGTCTCTTAGCAGACTCTCTCGGTATGACAGACCAAGTCATCATCAAGAGCTCCAAGCCCGCTGCAAAAGTAATGAAGACACTTTCATCCGACAGCAATCCCCTACCCTACATTCAGGTAGTAAGTCTCAATACAAAGGCATCAAGAAAAGCCATAGCAGAGATGCTTGGCTCTGATTTCCGGCCATACGGATATGAGGTGTGCTGGAAGAAACGTGGTATAAACGTATCTCGCCACACCAAAGCAATTGCTGCTACTGGTGCGGTGATATGGCTTAACTCAATGTGGCCGGGACTTAGCGGACGCCTCAGCGATAACAAGGCGTTAAAGAGTCCTAATAAAGTTTACGGCAGGATGCTCTCACTCGGAGTCTACGTCATTCAGACTGACAGACCCGAAGAGCTGCTCGCATATCTGAGGTCATTAGGGCGGCATAAATAGCATAAATAGCTCTCTCTTAAAAGCCGCCGCTATACAACGAACTGTGCTACCACTCACAAACAGGCTGCACTTTTTGATATTCGCTACAATGAGCATTCCACACGACAGATACTGACATAAAGCACAACCAAAAGACGAACTGATCGCGGCTAAGACAAGTAACGAGCTAAAACATTAATATTCAGCCCCATAGACAGACTTACATACTACAACAGAGGCCGGCTCATCCGAGTCAGCCTCCATATTATGCTATATGACAGATAAAGCTATTCTGGCTTATACGAGTCTTTGAGGGTGACAGTCCTGTTGAATACTGGCTTTTCAGGAGTGCTGTCCGAATCCTTGAAATAATATCCGTCCCTCTCGAACTGCACGGCGATCCCAGACTTGTCCTCAAGCAGGGCAGGTTCAGCATATCCGACACTCTCGACCAACGAGTCGGGATTGAGGAAATCCTTGTAGTCCTTATCCTCAGGAACAGTGCTCATGTCGGCAAGCGTGAAGAGCCTGTCATACAGACGAAGGGCTATCTCTTTCGCATGTGCACACGATACCCAGTGTATGGTGCCCTTGACACTCCTCCACTCCCCGGTACCAGGTCTTGTAGATGGGTCATAGGTACATTCAAGTCCCACAACCTTGCCTTCTGCGTCTTTGATGACTTTCTCGCACTTGATGATATAAGTATACTTGAGCCTAACCTCACCTTCCGGCTTGAGCCTAAAGAACTTGCGTGGAGCATCCTCCATGAAGTCAGCCCTTGATATATACAATTCCCCAGTAAAGGGAACTCTGCGGGTCTCTCCGTCCGGAGCTGCTGGGTTGAGAGGGCAGTCAAACCACTCGACTTTTCCGTCTTCCCAGTTGGTTATCTTGACCTTGATAGGGTCTTCTACTACCATGTACCTGTTGGAGCGGGCATTGAGATCCTGTCTTACGCACCACTCGAGAAGCTGTATGTCCATCAATTGGTCTCTTTTGGAGACACCGATCTTCTCGCAAAACATCTTCAGAGACTCAGCCGTATATCCTCTTCTCCTGACACCGCAGAGCGTTGGCATACGTGGGTCGTTCCAGCCACTTACAAGGCCTTTCTGCACGAGTTCGAGAAGCTTTCTCTTGCTCATCAGGGTATAAGTAAGATTGAGCCTTGCAAATTCGTACTGATGTGAAGGCCAGATATTCAGAGTCTTGATAAACCAATCATACAGGGGTCTGTGCACATCAAACTCAAGGGTACATATGGAATGAGTTATATGCTCTATCGAGTCGCACTGTCCATGAGTATAGTCGTACATAGGGTAGATGCACCATTTGTCACCGGTACGGTGGTGGGTCGCATGCTTGATCCTATACATAAGTGGATCCCTAAACATCATGTTGGGGCTTGCCATGTCAATCTTGGCACGCAGCACTTTCTCACCATCAGCATATTTGCCGGCCTTCATCTCCCGGAACAGCCTGAGATTTTCTTCGATGCTCCTGTTACGCCACGGACTCTCTGTACCCGGCTTGTCAACTGTACCGCGCGCTTTGCTTATCTCCTCCTGGCTCTGGTCATCGACATAAGCTAAGCCTCGCTTGATAAGTTCTTCTGCCCATTCATACAACTGGTCGAAATAATCGGAAGCGTATTTCTCCTTGTCCCACTGGAATCCAAGCCATTTTATATCCTCCTTGATCGAATCAACATATTCTACACCTTCCTTTGTAGGGTTGGTATCATCGAATCTCAGATTGGTCTTGCCGCCGTACTTTGCAGCCAGACCGAAATTGATGCATATACTCTTGGCATGCCCGAGGTGCAGATAGCCGTTAGGCTCGGGAGGAAAGCGTGTCAGGACGCTAGTGACCTTCCCACTTTTCAGATCGGACTCGATAATCTCTTCAAGGAAATTAAGCTTGGCAGGCTCAATGCCTTCTTTCTTTACGTCTTCCATATGTAATGTTAGTTTGTTCAATCTTACAAACTTACATAAAAACATGGATTTTCCGAGGATATGTCTACTTTTTTGACAAAAAAGTTTCATTTTATTGACAGATTATCATAATACCACGATTCTTAAGTGCATGCGCAAGCACCTGCATATACTCAAGCCGTTCAGCATAGCAATGCTTCTTAAATATCGACATAACAAAACCCCGAAAGCTTTTGTCTAACTTTCGGGGTTCGGTTCAATATGAGAATTTCACGCCCACAATATCAGATAACGCCTGAATTGGGAGTTGATAATGCTTATTTCACAATCTTGATATTGTCAAGATAGAACCTTCCGGCACCACCTACCTTATAGTTATATGCACCCGTGTACTTGTCGCTCTCATCTGTCACAAGGACTCGTTTCATCACGATTACCAACTTAGTAGACTCATTGGCACCGCTTATCTTTACAGATGAATTGGTCCAGAACATTTCTCCCTTAGACTGGGTATTTACAAGGTCATCACTATATTTCGTCCCATTCTCGAACTGGCCTTCACCCTCGATTATCACAACAAGCTTAGTATCATCGACCTTTCCACTGCCCTGAAGTTGAGCACACCAGTCAAATGACAGGGTATATTCACCTCCGTCAAGATTTGGAGCGCATATCCTAAGCGAAGTATTGTTGCCTCCTGTCCTGCCGAACTTCAGATACTGGTCCTGAATATAGATTACCTTCAACGACGGATTCATATCCTCGTATCCCTGAGCGGCAAATGCATTTGCAAAAGCATCTTTCTGAGAGAACGAATACACGTTCGGGGCACCAGCATTAGCATTTTTTTCACCAACAGAATCCCCTATATCATCAGTCGCCGCCGCAATAATAGGTGCAAGCCAAGAGAAATCATCCTGGAATGCTATTCCTGAAGGATATTGGGAGATAGACACAGTATTGGTATAATTGTATTCCTCATTGGTAAAAGTAACCGACAGCTGTCTTGTCTGGGAGAGAGGATTCGCTGCAATGGTGACAGGTACAGTGTATTCACCAGCCTTACCATCAGTAACCGACATAGAAAGTTCAGAGTCAGCGTTGACCTTGAAATCCACATTGGCTTTAAGATTGAACTGTAATGTGGCACCGTAACCGCTGACAGCAACGAGACGGCCGACAGGCTCTATCGTAACGTTAGGCTCGAACTTATCTTGACTTACGTTAAGCACAGATTCTATACCTCTATCCTCATTGTAGAATCGGATATATCCATTTCTTGCAGCACCGGTAACGTTGGGAAGAGCCTTGAACCTCTTGACAGTAGTCTCAACCACAGAAGATGTAGCAGTAACAGGTATCTCGGATATCCAGTCTGCGGAAATCTCCGTCTTGAAAGGCACATTAGCCTGGATTCTTGTCTCAAACTCTGCGCCCTGGCCAAGAAGCGATACCGAATTGCCGGATGCTATGCTGATAAGAGGCTCAAGCTCACCGCCGGCAGCACTCTGCACCACATTGATATTCTTGACCGCAACACCTGACTTAACGGAAATATACGCTTTTCGGAGTGTAGATAACGTGCTCGGATCACAGGTTACTGACACGGTCTTTAACTGCCCGGCAAGTCCATCTCCGTCAGCAATATGAAGCCAGTTGGCACTCGAACTCACCGAGAAGTCGGAAGTCGAAGTCACATTGAAAGTGAACGGAGAAGCTGGTGTACCCTCGAAGGTGATAAGATTGTCCTCAACTCCATCTATCTGTATATCAGCATCTACAGCCTCTGAAGCTTTCATCACCTCTATATCATCCACATAATACCTGTAATAGCCGGAAACAGGATTCTCCACAGAACCGAACTTGACAGGGTGGAAAGAAATGGAGGTTGCTGTCGTTGCACCTTTGACGGTGAATGAAGCATTATTCCAAAACATCTGGCCATTCTTCTGAGTATGAGATACAGGATCACTTATCTTGGTAGTCTCGTCACCTGCGGTGGTAACGACATAGCCCGGACCGTCAATCTCGATAACAAGCTGAGTCGCATCAATAGAACCGCTACCTCCCATATGGGCACACCACCTGAACGTCACGAGAAGATCCTCTTGACCATCTATCTTGAACAAAGGAAGGGTTAAACCGCTTTGGCAACCGCCTTTGCCATATTTGAGATAGGCATCTTGAAGGTAAATCGTCTTCTGCTCGGGATTAAGGTCTGTATAACCGTGCTCATGCAGAGCGTCAACCACATTGATATGATTCTTCTCCTGAAGTGTAGTATAAATATTCGCCGCACCATCGGCTGAAGATATCTGACTGCCTACACAGTCTGAAATCCGGTTGGCCTCAGAAAGCACTTTATTGGCAGATTCGATATAGGGGGCAAGCCATGAGAAATCATCCTTGAACGGAAGTTCCTGACCGATAGTGTCGTCTTGACCGTTATCCTTCAGAGATACAGCAACGAATGAATACTGGCCGTCGATCTGCCCGACATAGTAGCCGGATACTTCCACCTTGTGAGTACTGTATTTGTCGATTTCAAGAGCCTCGGCAGGATCAAGCACGGTTGCCTTGTGGATGCCCATGATGAAAGTCGTACCGATAAGTGTACCCGAAGCCTTTACATACTGCACCTTCGCGGTAAGAGACCCTACTGTAGACTCATCTACAGCAACCGGCTCAGGATAAGTAGCTTCCGAATTGGAACGCACCTCCACTTCGTCCACTGCAATCGCAGGAAGACCGCCTATATCCTCACGCTTTCCATTAAGGAAAATCACATCTCCGATCTTCACTTCCCGCTCTCCGGACACATACATATCAGTATCTCCATCCGAGATGACAAATCCACCCGTTGAGACAGCCATTACAGTTGCTGGGTTGACCTTCAGGTTCTCTCCTGCATCCAGTGTAGCGGCATCACTCACCGAGATCTCTTCGAGACCAAGGTAATTGTCGCCTTTTTGGTAGATTACGGTAGTAACCGAATATCCACGATCATTTGCAATCGTGATCACACCTTCTCGGGGTGCTGCAAGGACACCCCCATCGAGATTGTCCTCTACCTCAACCGTAAGCTTGACAGTATTCTCTCCGGAGGTGGGGTCTACAGAGATCCAGTCGGAGTCCACATCGACCATCCACTTGCCGTCTGACGCAACTGTAAGCTGCTGAGGAGCTGCGTCTTTCGCATCGAAAGTCAGACTAGATTCGGAGAGCAGCGCGCTCGGTTTGACGAGATCCTGCTCCTCCTTGCACCCGGTCATAGACAAAGCCAGACCAGCAGCGGCAGCCATTCCAAGTATATTGTAAAATATTTTCATATAAATGTCAGTTTGAGATTATTTGCCGTTTCCCTCTCCTGAGTCGGTACTGGAAGACTCACCGTATTTCCATCCCGGATTTTGGGCGAGATTCCGATTCAAATCGATATCTCCCTTAGGTATAGGATAAAGATAGTCACGATTCTCATCGAAGGACCTCGTCTTGAGCCTGTGCATATCTACATAACCCTTGGAACCTTCGCTGAGCACGATTCCGTCAGAATATGCTACATGATTCCCGTCAATTTCGATTTCCTGAATCTGCACATAAGTAATATTAGAATCGCTGCCAGGAGCCTTGGAAGTATTGTACAGGCAAATATCCGGAACATCGTCTCCGGTAAGGTCATATTCTCCAGGACCGGGGAAATAGATACCCCACAGAGGCTGCTCATAGCATTTACCCTCTTTCCACCTTACGATATCATCCCACCTCTTGCTGCTCTCGATGACAAGCTCTATTGTCCTCTCCCTTCTGATCTCAAGCAAAATAGCAAGATTGGAAGGATTGAGAGCTGCAAGGTTTGTATATCCGTATTTGTCTGATATCAAGAACGGATCTACAGTCACGTCAATCTTCATGTCAGGCATTCCGGCACGGGAGCGAAGCTTATTGACAGAATTGTCCAAGTCTTCCTGAGTGATAGTCCCGAGTTCTGCCTTAGCTTCTGCAAAAATAAGATAGGCCTCTGCAAAGCGGAATACAGGGATGTCGTTGAACGACATGTTGACACGCTCAGCTTCCTCATACTGAGGATCCATTACATATTTGTCAAGCTGGAATCCTGTAGAAGTCATAGGCACGTTAGGACCTTTCCACAGATTCTTTGAGTTCTTGCGGATATAGCTCGGGAGTCGCATTATCATGCCAAGGCGAGGATCTCTGTTCTTCATCTCTTCGACAAAACCCATTGTCTCCCAACCGTCTTTGTCAGTAAAGCGTGAGCCGTCCTTCATAAGGAAGCTGTCAACGAACTTCTTGGAGAAGCCGGGATTGCCTCCGGTATTCATCATCACATAACCTGTGGCGTTGTGCATGACGGAGACACTTCTGTCATTCCTTATCGCAAGTATGAACTCTTTAGGATCTGCATCAGGTTCTCTGAAGAGCAGACCGTAATCAGCTGCAAGAGAATATTTCCCAGATTTCATCACCTGCTCGGCTGCCTGCCAGGCAAGGTTCAGATAATCCTCAACGCTACGACCTTCCTTGGTGATATTGTGGTATTTGCGGAAAGTCCCCTCATAAAGGCAGAACTGAGCCTTGAGCATCAGAGCTGACCATTTGTTGACCCTGTATGTGCTTACCTCCTCGGGAAGTCCTGCTATAGCCTCGTCAATATCCTCTATCATTTTGCCGAGAATGAACTCCCTGTCATCCCTTGGCTTATACAGAGAAGGATCATTGGACGCAAGCTCAGTATCATACCAGGGGACATCACCGAAACGCTTCACTTTCTCGAAATAGAACTTAGCCCTGAAGAACTTAGCAAGAGCCGTATACTCTATGACAGCAGCCTCGTCCTTGCACTGGGATATACGCCCAAGCATAGTATTAATCTTACGAAGCTGCCCCCAAGACCATCCTCCTGAAGCTGCATTTGACGGAACTTCCCTGGCAGTACCTCCAAGAAGTTCATCTGAGATTGTACCTTTCTGGAAGATAATGTCGGATTGCTCGTCATATGGTGTCTTATCAAATAAGTTATCATAGAACGAATTGGAAAACAATTTCAAGTCCTGCTCGTCCCTAAAGTACTGATCCGGATCGAGTTTGTCTTTCGGCTTGACATCGAGAAAATCACAGGACGAAAGACCGAAAACTGTGATCAAGGTAGCAAATATTATCTTTTTCATTTCTGTCCTCATTAGAAAGTAATGTCAATACCAAACATGATTGTCTTCTGCCATGGGTAATGGACAGCATCCTTATTGTCGGAATTGGTATACATACCTGTCGAAGTCTTTTCCGTAACCCTTCTGTACGCTGACTCAGGATCCCAGTATTTGGTGTATCTCTTAAGAGGTGACCAGTATGCGAGATTCTCGCCCGAGAAGTAGAAACGTACTTTCTCTACCTTTATCGCCTCAGTCCATTTCTGCGGAAGAGTATAGCCGACAGTCAGGTTTTTAAACCGCAGATATCTGATATTTTGGATATAGCGGCTATTAACAGGTGCAAGCTCGCCACCAGTAGAGGAATAGACCCTCGGCCTCGGGAAATATGCGTCTCTGTTGTCTTCAGACCACACAGTCTTGATGAAATCCCTCGGCATGAAGGCAGTGCAGTATGCATAGGAATATGAACCCCAGAAAGCGATGTTCATTCCAGGAGGGTAGATATAGTGGCTGCCCACTCCCTGGAAAAAGGCTGACACATCGAAGCCCATCCAGTCAAATGCGAGGTTGAACCCGTACTGGAAGCTCGGGAGCGAATTGCCCAGGATTTTACGGTCACCAGGATCATCGGCAGTGTTCTTTCCGAGTGAAAGGACGTCAATACCGTTTGGTCCTGAATTGTCATCGTCGAGATCCACATACTTGAGATCACCGGCAAGGAAGCCTCCCTGCATACGGTTCGTCCCGATATACTGAAGAGCATCAAGGACATTGGCCTGATAGTCCTGAGCTTCTTCATCGCTCTGGAAAAGGCCGTCAACCTGGAAACCCCAGATATCACCTATCCGCATCCCCTTGTAATAGTCAGTAAGGCTCTTGTTGGGGTTATTGTCGTATTTTGTGATATGAGAGATATAGTCGCTTATGGAAGCCCTCAAGCTATAGCCGAAAGGCTTGCCTGCAAGTTTGAAAGAATCCCTCCAGCCTACAGAGAGCTCATACCCCTTGGTACGGAGGTCTGCAGTATTTTCTTTCGGAGCATCAGCACCGTAAACACTCGGAAGGGCATTTCCCTGCACAAGCATATTCTTTGTATCCCTAATATAGGCCTCTGCAGTGAAGTCAAGTCTATCGCGGAAGAAAGAAGCGTCAAGACCGACATTGTACTGATAGACAGTCTCCCAAGTAAGAGAAGAAGAGTTTGGAGAGGATATCGAGGCATACTGTGCCCTGTTGGAGCCTTCTCCAAAGGTGTAATTGCTGAAAGTATTGATAGATATAGTCCTCAAGTAATCGAAATCGCGTACATTCTGGTTTCCGAGTGTACCGACAGAGCCACGCAGTTTGAGATTGTTGGCAACTTTCTTTGCCTTGGTGAAAAATGGCTCCTCAGATATACGCCAACCGAGAGATGCGGACGGGAAGAAGCCCCATCTGTGACCCTCAGCAAAACGGGAAGTACCGTCATACCGTCCAGATGCTTCGAAGAGGTAACGGCCCTTGTAATCATAGTTGATCCTACCGAATGCACCGAGAAGAGCGTATGCACTCTGCTCTCCGTCAACGTCAGTTATCTTAGCTCCTGACTCGTCAGGAACGACAGTGCTGAGATCATTGATATCTTCATCAGCAAGATTCTGACCTACTGCCTTTACCTGCTTGTAATTGTAGGTCTCCACATTGAGACCTGCCATTACCTTAAGGTTGTGGGCATCTGCAAAGCTATCCTGATATGTAGCGAATACATTGCCAGACAGATAATTGTATACCCTATCCTGCTCAGTAAGCTGATTAAGCCCCATACCTGTCGTATAGACTCCAGTCTCACCGGGACGTATACCATAAGGAATGTTGACAGACCTGTGCATCTCCGTACGGTTGATACGGCGGTAAGTGAAGTTTGCAGTAACATTGAACTCCTCGATCGGAGCAATTACTACTTCCGATGTATTTGTGAAATTGAACTTGCGGTCGTAGTTCTTGTGCTTGCCCATGGCCATAACGATCTGACGGCCGTTAGCCACTCTGTAGTTGCCGCCCACTATCAGAGGGTTATTGTACAGTCCGGTACCGTCAGGGTTGAAGAGAGGGAAAGACGCGAGCGTATGCCTCAGATTCCTGAAGACGCCCTGTATATCACTGTCTCCTACCCAAGAATAATCAGAGGTATAGAAAGATGCGTTGTTGGATACAGATACCCAATCATTTACCTTGGCATTGATAGTAGCCCTTAGGTTGTATTTCTTGAACACATCCGGATTGGTCTTCATGATACCAGTCTGCTTGTCATAGCCACCGGAGAGGAAATAGCGTATATTCTTACCCCCCCCACTCACAGAGACATTATGCTGCTGCACGGGACGACGGTCATTGAACATCTCATGATACCAGTCTGTATTGGCATAATAGATCCACTGCTCACGACCGTTGCGGACATCCTTGACAACCCAAGGTCTGTCGGGATTCTCAGTTTTGTCGTTGACACGGGCAAGAAGTTCCATCATATCACGCTCTGTATACCCGGTATAAGGTGTGCCGGCTGCCTGAGTCTTCCAGAAAAGGTCAAGAGTATAGACAGACCAGTATCCCCTGTCTTCATAGTCAGTAGATGTCGTAGGTTCCTCCCAGCCGAAACGTCCATTGTATCGAATCTTAGCCTTGCCGTCAGCAGATGAGCCCTGCTTGGTAGTCACAAGGATGACACCGTATGCCGCCCTCGCACCATATACAGCAGCTGCCGCAGCATCCTTGATGACAGAGATACTTGCAACATCATTGGGATTGACATCTTCGAGGTCTCCGAGAGCACCGTCAATAAGCACGATCGGGCTTGCAGTAGAGTTGTTCACAGAAGTGAATCCCCTGATATTGAGCTGCCCCGTACTTCCAGGATTACCTGACTGCGTCGAGATGTTGAGTCCAGGTACGGAACCCTGCAACATAGTGATAAGGTTGTGAGAAGAACGGTCTTTAAGAGCCTTGTCATCCACAACCGAGATCGCACCCGTCAGGTTGACCTTCTTCTGAGTACCGTAACCAACCACGACAGTCTCTTCAAGTGACATTGCATCTTCCTGAAGGAAAACAGTCACAGCAGATTTTGTCGCAGGCACCTGTATCTTCTTGCTGATATATCCCAATGATGATATATCCAATGTGACTTCAGTTACAGGAACTGTAACGGAGAAAGTACCGTCATTTGCCGTGACGGCCCATTTGTCAGTCCCAACAACGAGAACAGCCGCACCGGATACGGGCTTACTGCTATCGTCAAGGACAGTCCCTGTAACTTCCCGCTCTTGTGCGAAGGACGTAAGTCCGGTCGCCATCGACAATGCGATTGAAGCTACAAACGTCTTGAACGTCTTGAAAAAAAATCGCTTTCGCGTAATTTTTTTAAGATTCATATATTGTTTGGTTTATAAATTAATGGCTAGTCAATAAAGCTTGTATACCAACAACTCATCCTGCGAGTCAAGCATGAAAAGCTTTCCACAACGCTGAATTCAGGGATATTGTGTTGTATATGATTTATACACAGTATGAAGGTTACCTCTTATAGATGTCAGTACTGAATTGCTTCGGCCTTTCCATAGTCTCCTTGTACTGGTTGCCAAAGCGGTCAGTTACCTTGATCTCGAGAGTGGAGTTAGGAGAAGAAGCTTGCACTTTGAACATGTGACGAGTATAGTCGGTAGCAAATGTCGGATGGGAATTCTTATTCAGACGTTTTGCCGTATATGCAATAAGGTGCAAAGGATCTGAGACAATAACTTTTGAACTCTCCAGAACTATGCCGTTCTCGGTGACTTCGATTTTCCACGAAGGATCCCAGTTCCAAATATTCAGAAATACAAGATTGTCCTTGGACTCTTTTGTCCAGTCATAGCCGTTGTTGTCCGCGTAGTCCTCAAACTTTTTCGCATTATCCGCACTTGCGTTAGGCGTATATTTGGCAGCAGTAAGGTGTATGTTATTGGCGTCATAGGTACGGAACTGGTAAGACTCGTCATAACCAGTAGCCTTGAATTTCCAAGAAAATTTGTCGCCCTCCACATCGAGGATTACATATCCGCCTGGAGCTCCGTCCTGACCTATGTGCACGCCCGGAGTCTCGTAGGCTGACCACCACCATGTGGCGCATACAGCTCCTGAATTGTGTTCGTATATATTATCGGACTCAAGATAATCCACATTGTAGATTTGGTGGGTATGTCCTGTGAAGATATGAACCTCATTGTATTCTCTGAGCACTTGCTCAAGTGCAGAGGCTCTCTTTACGGAATAAGTTCCGAAATCAGTATATATAGGAGCATGGGTCGAGAGCACTATCGGAGTTGACTTGTCAAGCCCTTCGAGATCTTTCTTCAGCCACTCAATCTGATCAGCTTCTATTGTAGTATAATAAGTCCTTTCAGTAGAATTCTCTCCACCAGGATTGGTGCAATGTATATCATCAAGCACCACATAATGGACTTTACCCACATTCCATGAATAATACGTAGGAGCTATAAGTTTCTTGTACGCTGCAGCTGTAGCAAAGTCTCCGGATAGCTTCATATCATAGTCATGGTTGCCGATTGTATGATAGATGGAAAGTCCTTTAATGGCATCTGCATCTCTCTTATATTCCTCAAAGCTGTAATGGTTGTCATACCAGTACAGATCCCATGTGATGTCACCAAGCTGTATACCGTAAATAGGCTCTCCAGTATGCGAAGATACCCAATTGTTGACATCTGTGACAAATTGGGTAAACTGTTGCCTGTCATTGGTACGGTTGGCCATGTGCATGTCTCCCATTATAAGCATCGTATGATTGGTCTGATCCTCGGCTTTGTTAAGGGAGAAATCTACACGCTCGGCCATAGCCAAAGACTTCTTGAGCTGCTTGTGGATTTCGGGGAAGACACCGTCTGAAATCACTTCATATCCACTTGGAACAGAAATAAATACATATTTGTGATATTTGTTAGACTTCATCTGGTATATTCCCTTGGCATCTGTGCGAACTACCTCGAAGCCGTCTGATACTGCAACCCCTTCGAGAGGTACTCCTGCACAGGACACCATACCGTATATTGTAGCCCCATTCTCTGGTTTCAGATCATCCGCGCCTGGAACTACTATGGACACTGTCATCTCACCCATAAGCTTGACACGGCTTCCGCGCCGTATTGAGACTTCATATTTACCGGACTTCATTCCGCTCCACAGGCTTATGGAGAAATGCGTTTTTCCGATATTTGTGATAGCACAATCGTGATCTACCCCTTCAGGATCCTGCATGACTATGACGTCTGTAGACTGCGGAGCCTTTGAGAACTGTATACGGAACTCGAATTCTTCCGCATCGCTCGCGATCTCGGCCGTCTGCGGAATCTGGAATCTAACATCGAAGTCGACTTCTGAAGCTTCATCATTCTTACATGAGAAGAAAAGTACAAGAATGAGAAACGCCTGCAACAAAACAGTAAAAGTGAATCTTGGTTTCATATAGAAATATGTGGCTGTTGATTACCTTCGCATAAATCACTGTTCATGTCACCTACACGGTTAAATTGCGAACACTAATATCACGCAAAAGGCCATAACGAAAGCAAATATAGTATATTTATTTTCGAACCGCAACAAACATTTATAATTTTATAACCTCTTTGCATAAATGAATACAATATACAACCACTTCATATGCTTCTTCGCCCCCTCTACTCATCAAAATTATAAGCAGACCCCACAAGGAAAGCGGCACAAAAATACATCGCAAATTTCGTAATTTAGTTACGATTGCGTTAAATTGCTATATTTGCAGGATATGAATGCGAAAGTCAATTACAAGGCCGTATTTACGGACATCGACGGCACTCTGGTCAGCTTCAAGACTCATAAGGTACCCCAATCAGCAATAGACGCTCTCCAAGCAGCTCATGAAAAGGGCATTACCCTTATTATATCTACTGGAAGACCTTTCACCGACCTCAAGGAAGTGGTATCGCTACCTTACGATGGTGTCATATCGCTCAACGGAGCCGACTGCAGATGGAGAGACGGCAGTGTAATAGAGCAATACAAGATACAATATGATGACTTTCTGCTGATGCAGGAAATGTCTCGCATATACGGCTTTGCAATCGGGCTCGAAATGGACGAGGGGATCTTCGTAAGCAAGATCACCCCAGAAGTCCTAGACCTCGCGGAAAAGATAGCCCACCCGATACCAGAGGTATGTAACCTCGAAAAACTCTTCCTGGAGAAAGGCTGTAGCCAGATGTGCGCTTATTTCGACATAGAGACGCAGAAAAAGGTGATGCCGCATATACCTAACCTCTACGCATCACGCTGGCATCCCGGATTTGCAGACATTGATCTTGCAGGAATAAGCAAAGGCACCGGATTGCAACGCTTTGCCAAAGAACTTGGCATAGAGGTCAGCCAGACAATGGCATTCGGAGACGGAGGCAATGACATTCCCCTGCTACAAGCGGCCGGACTCGGGATCGCAATGGGGAATGCGGGAGAAGACGTAAAGGAAAATGCCGACTTTGTCACCTCATCAGTTGACGAAGACGGCATCTCATCTGCAATTACACGCTTCTTGTTATAAGCCTGTCACAGGTCTACCGTTTGGAAGCTAAGCCCCAGCGTTATAATCTCATATTGACAACTATGCCGGCCTTGACAGTGATACCAGGCTGGGGGATATTTCCATAGTCATAATATGTATGGTCAAGCAGGTTGTTGGCCTCAAGGTAGACACTGTAGATTTTGCGAGTCCATGCAAAACGCAGATCGACAAGCGAATAAGGCTTGTATGAGACCATTTGCCCAGTAGGGGCGAGCTTGTCATACCTCTCATAGTTGCCGACACGATCCTGCCACCTCCAAGAGAGATCAGCACCAAGGGACTTCCAGATATTGAACCCTACATGTGCCACAGCCTTGTGACGGAGATATTCAAGGGCATATTTGGACTGTTTATCAGCCCCAAGATCCTTATTCTGACTTATATGCGAGTAAGACAGATCTATTGTCCTCACAAAGAATGACTTGCGCATCAGAAGACTCGGAATATCCATCCTAAGGGAAAATTCCTGACCGAAAGTATTTATCTTAGTATAATTAACTGATCTCCACGGTGCATCCTCACCTTCGGAGAGATTCTTCACCCAGTCAATCATGTCGCTCCCCATATTGTAATACACCGTAGCGACAGCACTTATCCAAGGCTTGGAGAATCGTATCCCACCCTCCAATGCCTGCATTTTCTCTGCCTTGAGGTTCCTGTCGGCCTTATGTCCCCCCACAGAATAGAAGAGTTCTGTAAATGTCGGCATTCGCAGCGAGGAATTGTAGGAGGCATAGGCCTTCCAGTCCCCAGCAAAGCGGTAGGACAGATTCACACCTGGATAGAATTTAAAGTCGTCTTCATTTCCAGTATTCTTGACAGCTGCCACACCTGCACTTGCCGAGAGATTGCGCCAAAGCACGCTATGCTCAAGGAAAATGCTAATATTCGTGCGGTTAAGACCTTTTCCATACGAAGTGTCCGCCTTATGGATAGGTTTAGGAACGGATAGAGGGTCACCAAGATTGGTACTTATAAGGTCTTCATTGCGCATCTCGACACCGAAAGCAGTCTTGCCTATGACTGTCTCAACATACCCGTCCACTGACGCTCCCCATACGCTTGTCCTATTGTAGTTGAATGGCACCTTGCCGCTGTCACCACGCACAAGCTCGAAGCGATCCTGCATCCTGTTCCAGTAGACTTTGGGACTAAATCTCAGTTTGCCGCGGGTCTCGGCCTGAAGAGAGAAAAATGTCTTGAGCGTATGCTCAAACTGATTGTCAAACTTAGCACTGTAAAATGTATTCGAACCGAAATCACGGCTTGTCATTCCGGCACTCCACTTGACGTCTGCAAGTTCATGGATGTATTTGCCATTGTAGAACACCTTATATGTCTGATAATCCGCATTGAGCCTGCCGTCTGAGCTGCGGCTGCTTCCGTCAGATCTCATATAGCCTGCCGAGAGCTGGTTAGAGAGCCTGCCGTTAGAATGTCCGCCACGGACTCCAGCGTTGAGATAACCGTATGAGCCGCCTTCTAAATGAGCGCCTAACGCCGGGCCGGATACCTCCTTGGTGATTATATTGATTGCACCAAGAAGTGAAGACGAGCCGTAAGCCACGCCTGCCGGGCCGGAAAGCACCTCTATGCGCTCAATCTCATTTATGTCCACCGGCAGATCGACAGCATTGTGTCCAGTCTGAGGGTCGCATATATTGATACCGTTAAGGAAAATTGCTATCTGGTCAAATGTACCACCCCTAACGCTTATGTCTGTCTGTGCTCCCATCTCGCCCCTCTGCCTTACATCGACTCCAGCAGCGTATTTGAGAAGATCATTTACGCTCTGCACTGGAAGAGCGGCAATAGAAGAGCTGTCTATTACAGTCACAATCCGGGCACTCTTGCCCAAAGTCATCTGGACACGGCTTCCTGTCACCGATACAGAATCGAGAATAATGCCTGAAGCAGTCTGTTTCCCATCTTTTGTAACTTGTTGCTGATTAGGTTCAGAAAATTCGAAATATTCGGAAGCTCCAGCCATCGGAGCATAGGAAATCATTGCTGCTATAACAGCACATGACAAGAATTTCATGTATTTTATATAGGTTTGTAAGTTATACGGCGGCAAAGATAATGAAAAATGGGAAATTGCGAGAAATGATTACACGCCACGTCTGCTGACGTCTTACAATACCGCTGACAACCCTAATGATTTCGTATTAAAGCAATTATTTCCTGACTAAGGGCAGGCAAGTTTGTCGATTCTAATACTGAATGTACCGGAAGGTGCGTGGACTTCAACGACTTCACCGACCTTCTTGTCCATCATGGCTGCCCCGATCGGAGACATGTAAGATATCTTACCTAATGAGAGATCCATCTCGTGTGGGCTTACTATGGTGCAAGTCATGGACACACCAGTGGAGAGGTTCGTGAATGTCACATTACTTAACAAAGAAACCCTGTCCTTCGGTAGAGAGGCTGTATCAATCACCCTCGCATATTGCAGTACTTTCTGCAGGAAGCGTATCCTGCTTATGGCCTTTCCCTGGGCTCGCCTTGCAGCACGATAACCCGAGTTCTCGCTTAGATCCCCTTCAGCCCTTGCCTCTGACAAATCCTCCTTGATCTTCGGATATTCAACTTTTATAAGAGAATCCAATTCTGCCGCAAGTTGATCATAGCGTTCCTTTGACAAATATTCCATTTCACAAGATGTCTGATTACGAGACGAATTTAGCAAATTCCCCCAAAAAAATACACAATGGGGTTGTTATGCAATATAGGAGGGCAATATCTGTACCTGGCCACCACTCTGAGCCGTAAGGCTCTTTGCCTCATCTTTTGGTTTTATATTGATCTATTGGATGGATTCTCAGCAGGTTATAGGGACGAAAAAAGGACAACCTCAACTGAGGCTGCCCTCTCTGTGCGAGCGAAGGGACTCGAACCCATACGCACTAGGCACTAGATCCTAAGTCTAGCTCGGCTACCAATTACGACACGCTCGCAAAAACCCTTCGGAAGGCCATAACAGAGCCCATCACTGAGAGCAGTCTTTGGAAGCTACTGCAGTCTGAGTCCGAAAGGATTGCAAATTTAACTTATTTATTTCTTATTTCAAAATTAACTTCAGACGAGACGAGACGGCACGAGACGGCAGAGTCGCAGAGCCAAGAAGCAAACCGACGCAGAGCCAAGAAGCAAGGGTAACACACTATAAAAATCGAGTCGAAAGTCTGAGGCTCAAAGTCAATAAGTAAGTATATTGCGCATTTTGTCAATCTGCTTGAATAGATCAAAATAAAATACCGGAGAAAGAGTCTGCCTTCTCCGGTAATAATCATATATACATTTCTCTGCAGTCTCAGAGAAAAACTTTCAACTAAGCTTACAGACGCTCTTTGATTGCCTTGGTAGCCTCCTCATATCCTGGCTTCTCCAATAGGGCAAACATATTCTTCTTGTACGCCTCAACGCCCGGCTGGTTGAACGGATTTACTCCCAGCACGTATGCGCTTATGCCGCAGGCAAACTCGAAGAAATAGAATAGGGCACCGAGAGTCTTTTCGTTGATTTTCTCAATCGAGACCTCTATCTGAGGCACTCCTCCGTCAATATGAGCAAGCTTGGTCCCGATACGAGCCATGTTGTTGCATTCCTCAACATGCTTGCCGGCGAGATAATTGAGCTGGTCAAGATTCTGAGAATCTGAGCCGATAACAGTACTTCTATTGCTCTTCTCGACATTGACTACAGTCTCGAACATACATCTTGTACCGTCCTGCACGAACTGACCAAGAGAATGAAGATCAGTAGTATAGACAACTGAAGCCGGGTAAATTCCCTTATGGTCCTTGCCTTCAGACTCACCGTAAAGCTGCTTCCACCACTCGCCCAGATACTGGAACTTAGGATTGAAAGAAACAAGTATCTCTATAGACTTACCATTCTCGCTATGGAGCAGATTACGTATGGCTGCATACTGCACGGCAGGATTCTCAGCAGACTTGTGAGCAAGTGTCTTCTCTTCCTCTGCAGCACCGGCGAGCAAAGCCCTGATATCAAAACCGGCAAGCACAATTGGCAACAGGCCGACAGGAGTGAGAACTGAGAAACGGCCTCCCACATTGTCAGGCACGACAAAAGTCCTGTAGCCTTCCTGTGTCGCCAATGTCTTCAAGGCTCCTTTATGCGCATCCGTGACTGCCACTATACGCTCAGCTGCTCCTTTGACGCCATAAGCTTCTTCAAGATGCTGCTTTACGATTCGGAAAGCGACAGCTGGCTCTGTAGTTGTTCCTGACTTGGAGATGACAACACATGCCGCATTGCGTTCCTTGAGAAGATCAGTCAACTCGCTAATATACTCTTCAGAGAGATTATTGCCGGCAAATACTATATCCGGTGCTGTCTTATGCTTCAATTCCTTTGCGAAACTGTGGGAAAGGGCTTCGATAGCGCATTTTGCTCCTAGATAAGAGCCACCTATACCGATGACCACGACAAGATCAACTCCGAGAGTTTTCCAATGATCCCTTACAGCCTCACACTCTTTCACAAGAGACTCCGGAGTCTCAGACGGAAGATGCTTCCACCCGAGGAAATCATTTCCAGCACCATTGCCTTCTGTCAAAGTATCAAAAGCTGACAGAGACTTGGTCACATATGAATCCAGCAATACCTTGCCGACAAAAGGGGCGCACCCGCCCAAATTGATTTTTACCATGATATACAATTATAATTATTGTCCATTATCTGCAACATTCATCACCTTCTGCGCACTCGCAAGAGCCTTCTCCAAGGTCAGGGGCAGCCGCTTTTAGTTCTTTGTCACCAAGAAGACGACGGACAAGCAGAGGATCATTTGTAGTGATACAGTCAACACCGAGATCAATCATTGCTTTTATATCTTTCTCCTTGTTGACCGTCCATACATTCACACTCATGCCAAGATCATGGGCTTGCTTGACCCACTCAGGATGCTTGTAGAACTCATTGTAATGATAATCCATTCCGTTTATACCGAGTTCATGAAGCTCTTTCGGGCTCTTGCCACCGTCAAGATACTGAACTGTAAAGCCTGGAGCCTTAGAGACAACCCTAAGTGTCTCGTTCATGCTGAATGATATGAACATAACCTTATTCTTATCGAACAGATCATGCCTCTTAAGGATATCGACACACTTGTCAACAAGAGCGTCCTCAATCTCCTTGCTACTCTGCTTCTTGATCTCAAGCACAAGCATTGTGGCAGGACAAAGGGCGCCTTGATTCAAATACTCATCAAGTGTCGGGATTGTCTCCCCGTTGGCAAGTTTGAAGGTAGAGAGGAAACCATATGTATTGTCATTGATCTTATGGCCTTCTACAGTTGGGTCATGATGCACAACGACTTCCCCGTCGGAAGTCAGGTGGACATCAAACTCGCTACCCCACAGGCTGTAGTCCTGAGCGGCCTTTAGAGAAGCGATTGAATTCTCAGCATGACCAGCCTCGTCACAGTCCCAGAAACCTCTGTGGGCGGCAATGCGTACTTCCTGTGCATAAGACACTGACACTGTAGCACATAATGCAAGTGCAGACAGCAAAAGATTCTTCATTTTCATAATAACAAAATTATAGATGAGAACATCCGACCATCGTCCTCCGTCCCCATTCTGCAAATATAGCAAAAGTCGAGCGCAATGTACCGAACTTGTTCGAGAACATTGCCGAGACGCATCTTATATAAACTACAAACTTGCAATATTGTCTTGATTGGTGTCATGAGACACCGTGATGGAGCGAACGAAGTGCAGGAGAGTGGATGGCGTAAGCGGAATCACTGATCGTCCCCTTGAAAAGGGGATTCAAGGGGTTTGAGATATTATTGTGCGTGGCATTTGCGCTTG
>DJOF01000014.1 GCA_002439585.1 Bacteroidales bacterium UBA6445
CGCCTTGGTCACTGCCAGTCTCATCATGACTGCAGGACTGAACAAGAGCTAGTCCTGCCATCATCAAAATTGAAAACCGTCTTTTCATCATAGTGTTTGTTATTTAGAAGATATTTGAATTTTTTGTTCGATTTCCAATCACCACTTTTCTGAGCTCGGCATAGCCCAAGCGAGTTTGGCTCTGCTCTCGCTTATCAAAAAGGTTCAGTTATTATTGTTTCACTGGATTGTCGAAATAGTTAACCTACAAATTATACCAAGACTATACGTCCTCATTCCATCGTATCTCCTTCCCGTTGTAGTTTTGTTAAGTTCTCCTTTTCCATTGGTCAAGTATGATAACGATTTCGACTGTAAATATACCCCCCCCATTCGGAAAAAACAAAACATTTATGAAAAAAAATTATTAGATCCATCTACGAGAGCAATGATGACATCTTGGTATTTCCGGCGGGTAAATGCTCTAGAAAGATTGGCGGGCATATTCAAGACACCTCATGGAGCAAGTCTTTCGTCAGGCAGAGCGTCGCAACAGGCAGATGGATAGTGCCTGTCAGATTTTTCGGAGAGAACTCGAAGAGGTTCTATCAAGTAGAATCGTTACGCGAACTGCTAAGAATAAAGTTCGATATAGGGATGATGCTCCTGCCGGACGAGCTGTACAGGTCAAGGCACAAAAGGTTCAGGGTAAAGTTCGGCAAGCCCATAAGCCAGAGGAAATGGACAGGACTCTAACGCCTCTTCAATTGGCAGACTGGATCAGGGAAAAGGTCTACCGACTTGAATGGGATGACAAGAACAATAACGAATAGAAGATGATGGAGAAGATAATAGACCCAATCGACATCCAGTTGATAAAAAGGGAGTTCACCGCCCAGAAAAACTCGGAAACACAAACAAGGGTGGCAACGAACTATACGTCGTGACCTGGCAAGACTCACCTAACATCTTAAAAGAGATAAGGCGTCTAAGGGAGACAGCCTACAGAATGGCCGGAGCAAGTTCAGGCCTTTCTATGGATCTGGACAGGTTCGACGCAAGGGACAAGCCCTACAAGTAATTGGTTGTCTGGGATCCCGAGGCCGAGGCCATCATAGGAGGATACCGCTACATCCTTGGACCTGATGTCAGGCTAAAAGACGATGGGCAACCCGACATCACATCCTCACACCTATTCCGCTACAGTGATGAATTCATAAAGGATTACCTGCCTCATACAATGGAGCTTGGGCGATCATATGTCACTCCTGAATATCAAAGCTCAAAAGCAGGCGCGAAATCGCTCTTCACGATGGACAATCTCTGGGACGGGATCACATCCGTGATTCTTGGCCATCCCGGGATCATCTGGTTCTTTGGCAAAATGACGATCTATCCTTCCTACAATCAAACAGCAGAAATCTGATAATAAGGTTTTTAGAGAAGCATTTCAGTGATTCTGGAGACCTCGTGTCCCCGACATCAAATTCCGGTAAAATCACACCGGAGCATCGGCTGCACATCAGCCCTTCCGCACACAGTTCATCAGCAACACGCCAGCGTGCGAGGAAGTATCGGCGACCATAGAAACGTCACGATAGCTTAGACCAGCCGAAAGGTAAGTTAGGGGCAGCAATTAGGCAATAGCACTACACTCCTAAATAAGAGACGGATAGCAGTCGGGCAATCTTAGGAATCAAAGTGATGTCTGCAGGAAGCCATTCAACGGAACCAAGCTGCCCAACAGTGAGCCAACGGGCAGCCTCGTGCTCTAACAGATGAAGGTCACCGGAAAGGATGGTGCATGCGTAGCACCTCATCGAAAGGTGAAAGTCCGGGTAATCATATTCAATGGTGTCAATCAGTTCCCCAACCTGAATCTCAGTTTCCAATTCTTCGCGTATCTCCCTGCGGAGTGCCTCCTCCGGACTCTCCCCCGCCTCGACCTTGCCGCCGGGAAACTCCCAACCATCCTTGAAAGCACCGTAGCCACGCTGAGTGGCAAACACCTTCCCGTCTTTGAATATAACAGCAGCAACAACGTTTATTGTTTTCATTTTCAATATCATTTAAAGATAGAAGCTATTTTGAAATGGTTCCCGAATTTTAATTAAAGGATTTTTTGAGGCAGCCTCGACATTGGAAGAAGGAGTGTACTGGAGGTACTGGGCTGATGACAAAGATGAAAATGGCCGGAAAGAACCATAAGAGAAGAGACGAATCATTTCAAAACAGCTTTTTATACAATAGTTGATGTGATGTAATCAAAGAGGTTTTTCTCAACTGGAGTGTCAAGCTTATACTCGATCTCCACAGCTGACGCGTCCGTGTTTGGCATCACAAATTCCTTCAGAATCCCATCTGCGTTGTGTCTTATCCTGCCAAGGTAGTAAAATTCCTTGGATTCCTTGTCATCTTTGTTCTTCCGGACGAACAGAAACATATTCACGCCAAGTTTGTCACTGCTCACTGCTGTCTGGACGTCTCTGGAGGTCAATGTCCTCTTGCTTTTCGAGATAGCCAATAGGGTTGACTGGTCAAGGAAATGATCCTCGTATTTTGTCGTGTCGCTGATCTCATCGCTCTTGTCGTAGTTCACAAACACTGGGTATGTCTTTGTACGCTCATCGAACTTGTAGCCTCCCACATTCAACGACACCTCGTTCTTCTGCCAGTCAAGTAGCCTGAAGACATCATCATAAGTGTACTTCTCTCCGATCATGAAAAAGTCTGAGGACTTGTAGAATTTCTCGTAGCGGCCACGGGCAAACTCGATGACATCTTCCAATTCGGACTTGAAATCATTGTTATTCAACGCACTCAAAAGAGATTTAGAGATATGCCAGCACCCGCCAGTCTCTTCCAACAGGATGCAATCCTTGAACCGTTTCCCTGCCGAACCGCAATCGTAATACTCTCCGGTCATCAGGCTGAGCATATTCCCAATGGTGTTCGATCCACAATGCAAGCCATTGACATTCATCTCCTTGACCCAAAGTTCAATGGCATTATCCCTATCGGAGGCATGAATCAGAACCTCCAACATCAATAACTCATTCATTCTTTTTCCGGATGCGAACTTTTGCGAGATGAATTCAAGAATATGATTCTGACCCTCAGTAAGCGTCTCACCGAGCCCGTCCAACGCGACCTTGAAGCCGTGATACGAACAGATTTTCCGTTTCTTGTAATCCGGAACACTATCCATATATGATAATATTCGCAGTGGATCCATCTCTTCGTATTTGTCAAAATCAGTCAACACGGGCCGCCTGCCAAGCTTTCGTTTAAGCGCTTGGTATCCATCTATTATATTCTGACGAGTGTTAATGCGAGCATTGTCAATTGATTGGTATATACGCTTTCTTGTGACGGCATCGAAATAAATGGTAGAAGCTCCGCTAATGACATTGTTGCCCTCTCTAAGGTAACGTCGGATGTTGTCCTTGTTGCCCGTCCTATCACCAGACAGCGCAATAGGAATAAGGTAATTCTTGTCATAATTGGCGATGAAGTCAAGCACAACGACATATTCCTTGCCAACCGCCTTTCTCAATCCACGCCCCAATTGCTGCACGAATATGATAGCGGACTGAGTTGGCCGGAGCATAATGATCTGGTTGATTTCAGGGATATCAACCCCTTCGTTAAATATGTCAACTGTGAATATGTAGTCCAAGGTATCTTCTGTGTGGCCGGAAACAGCCGCCAGTCTCTCGACAGCTGACTGACGCGCCACCGCATTGTCCTTTCCTGATAGTGCGAGAGTCTGATAATTCCTGCCAGAAGCTTTCTTTTCAATGCCATTGAATATGTCCGACAGCCTTTGCGCCTCCTCGACTGTGTTGCAGAACACAAGCCCCTTGACACGATCACCACTATAACCGTAATATTCAGCCACTTCAATGATGTTTTTCACTCGTCCTGTGGATGTAAGGTCGTTGAAATTGTTTACATCCACCTGCATTCCGTCGACTTTAAGGTCTTGAATACCAAAGTAATGGAAAGGGCAAAGCAAGTCATTCTCCAGCGCGGTCTGAAGCCTGATGTCACAGGCGATGTTGTGGTCAAAAAGTTTATATACATCGAACCCATCGGTTCGGTCCGGAGAGGCTGACATTCCGAGCAGAAAATCGGGTTTGAAATATTCAATTATTTTTTGATAGCTTTCTGCTCCAGAGCGGTGGCATTCATCAAGAATGATGATCGAGAAATCATCTGGTTTGAAATTCTGATTCCGGAAACCGTCTTTCGCCATCATATTCATAGTGGCGAATAGGATATTCGCGGATTTGATTTTTTCTAGGTCTTGGCTGTTACCCGAAAGTTGGGCTGTGGCAAAAGAATCACCGAGCACCCTCCGAAAACTTTTCTCCGCTTGCGAGTTGATCATCTCTCGATGCGACAGAAATAGCACTTTTCTTTTGTGAATCAGTCCGTTGGCAAACACTCCTCTCACCGCGAAAGCAGATGCGTATGTCTTGCCTGTGCCTGTCGCCGAGACCAGAAGAGCCCGGCTCTCCCCTGCCTTGATCAGCCGTTCTATCTCAGACATAAACCCTTTCTGCATCGTGTTGGGCGAGACGACTTTTGAATATGACAGATCAAGCGAGGTGACGATCTTGGTCAGCGCAGCCCTTTGAGACTTAGCCTTCTGATACTGCCCTGCATAGTCCTCCCTGCAAGAATTGTAATCAACCGAACTCTCCCACACTTTATTGAATTCAGCCTCAATGTCTTTGGCGTACTGCCCATCAGAAGTCGAGACAACTCTCGTGTTCCATTCGAAGTTCCTCGTGATCGCGTCCTGCGTCAGATTCGAGCTGCCGACTATGATTCTGATATCGTTGCCGTTATGGAATAAATAGCCTTTAGTGTGGAAGCCCACGCCAGATGTGCGGAACATCCTCACTTCCAGATTATTGAGCCCGGCCAACGCATCAAGTGCAGCAGGCTCGCTGAAAAGAAGATAGTCAGTGGTTAGAATTCTGCCGGGGATATTATTTGCCTCCATTTCTTTCAGCACCCCCTTCAGATGCGCGATGCCACCTCCCGTGATAAAGGCGACCGACATGAACATCGAAGAGCATTCACGAAGCTCATTCTCCAGTTCCGTGAGCACCTTGTTACCCTGATAATTCGAGATGAACTGAGGTGTGTAAGCCGACTCTGCCTCCACTGAAGAGTCGATAAACGCCCGCCTGTAGCCATCTACGAGTTTGGAATATAACGTCTCGGACATTGGGAATCACGCGTTTTGGTGCAAGAAAAAGGGTCGATAAATGTGACTATATTGTTTTCCATTGGATACTTGCTTTGCTTGTTTTGCAAATTTAATCGAAAATATGATATACCAGCGTATAATATTCAATTTGAGACTTCTATTTAGTTGTAATTGAATGATACTACTGGCTGAAATAGGAGCCTGATTAAACCACCTATTTTCTGGACTCGGTGGTATCCGAATAGGATTTGAGCAGGCTCTTGCAAAACGAGGACTAAAAGGCAAATGCGTGTTCACCTCAGAAATAAAGCCATCTGCAATAAAAGCCTTGAATGAGAACTTTCCAGGAGAAAACATAAAAGCCACCGACATCACGGCCATAAAAAAGCAGGATGTACCTGATTTTAGAGTTTTGCTTGGTGGTTTCCCTTGCCAAGCATTCAGCAGTGCCGGCTTACAGAAAGGTTTTGCTGATACAAGAGGAACATTGTTCTTCGATGTACAAAGGGTGCTAACTGAACATCTGAAGACCGTAGATGGATTCATCCTTGAAAATGTAGAGGGTCTTGTAACACACGACAAAGAAAACAAATCCGATAAAACAGGAAGGACTATAAACATAATTATGCACGTACTCAAAACAGAGCTTGGATTTAATGCAGAATTCATCGTGCTCAATGCGGCAGATTTTGGTGTACCTCAATACAGAAAACGTGTTTATATCGTAGGCTGCAAAAAGAAATTCGGAAAAGTCAATCTTATATTTAAGGGTCAGCAGGAACAGCCTGTAGAAAACTTCCTTGAAACAGGTCTTCCTACTTTAAAAAACGACTTTTCAAAGAAAATATTGAATTATTTCTCCTTAAAGTCACTAAATGGCAAAGCCCTGAAAGACAAGCGTGGAGGAAAATCCAATATACATAGTTGGGAATTCGATTTCAAAGGAAAAATATCCGACGAGGAAAAGGCTCTCCTTAATGCCCTTCTTCTCGCTAGAAGAAAGCGTAAGTGGGCAGAAGAAATCGGCGTCACATGGATGGATGGTATGCCTTTGACAACTGAACAAATCAGAACATTCTTTGACAGACCAAACCTCCAACAGATGCTCGACGACTTGACAGACAAAAAATACCTTGTCTATGAGCATCCAAAAAAGCAACTTGTACATCATGACTTAAAGGGGAATCGCTACACAACGAGAGTTCCGGATAAGACCAAGGCAAAAGGCTATAATATCGTCACTGGAAAACTTTCATTTGAGATAAGCAGTTTCCTGGACAGAAGCAAACCTGCAAAGACCATTGTCGCAATGGATATGGGAAATATCGGAGTTATCGACAATGACGGAATACGCCACCTTACACTACGAGAAGGACTAAGATTGTTTGGCTTTCCTGATTCGTACAGCTTAAATCCTTTCGATAATTCTCAACGGGGAATAAGACTTAGCTACGACCTGATCGGTAATTCAGTATGTGTTCCTGTGATTGAAGCTGTTGCAGAACGGCTTTTAGACAGAATCAACCCACGAAAGAAATAATATATGCTAAAACTTTCACACGACAATGCTATAAAATCCACCCTAATGTTCTGGGTGGACGAGCAGATTGAGTCAAAATATGAAGACCTCTACAAAAAAGAGATGCCCCAATATGACTCTCTGCTGTCAATACGAACAAAAGATGATCTTCAATCATTCATCAAAAATGAGCGCGAATCAATCAAACTTCTTACAACAATTTTAGGCATATCCGGTGAAAAATTCAAACGCGTCATAACCCTTTTGCGAGTTCGCAAAGGATACACGATTTCGACAGAATGGGCTGACAAGAAAGTTCGCACAGAATTATGCGACAGCCAAAATTTTATGGACGAATTCTGCGACCTATTCTTTAATCAATCGGTCTATAAGGATCTTATCCCACGTTCTATTCTGAATGACTTCCGACTTGACAGAGAATGGCTCATCCATGTCTGTTCAAAAGATATGCTGCTAAAAATGATAAAAACATCATATACGACAGCATATAATGGTGAATGCGCCAATGCATATCAAGAAAAGGTCACTGCGAGCATCATGGCTTACACAGATAAATACGGCTTATCTTTCGGCAAAGTAACTCACAATGCAATTCTCAAATCTGAAAGCCTGCACACCATTTCAAATGGCGAAAAATCCATAATTGTGACAATGAACTACACCGTCACAACCAGCAACAATCAGACAAGATATTCCGACAAAATTCAGAAAATCAGATCTGCCATAGCCGGAAATAGGAATTATATGCTAATCAACATACTCGATGGCGCAGGTTGGGTTGCAAGAGGCTCTGATTATAAGAAAATCCATACAGATTGTAGCTATTTCTTGAATCTTGCAAACATTGACAAAATCGGAACAATCATAACAGAATACTTTAACCTCAAATAATTATGACAGCTGCAGAACGAAAAGCCAAGATTGCTGAAATAACAGGAGGCAACTTTTTCAGCACAGACGGAAAAGGCAAGCGAATAAGATATTGTGGAGAAGTAAAAACATTCATCGAATATGAGATTCCAATGGATCTCATCATTTATAATGTCGAGAACGGACGTATTGCAAGCCTCGTTAAATCTTATGAACGAGAACACAGCAGTCTTAATCCGGAAAAAGAAGAAGACGCAAAACAGATTGCGCAATTTCTGTATGATTCAAATGACATTGCCAACAAGAAGACGAAACGTAACATAGTAGCCAATGGACAACTTGAAACAGGAATCATCACTTGTGATGGCGTTCTTGTTGATGGAAACAGACGAGTATCACTGATGAGGCAGATTCTCTCCGACTCATCCTCTACTCCATCTGAAAAAGCCCGTTGCGAAAAGTTCCGTGCGATAGTTCTTCCAGAAGATGCTGATAAGAAAGAGATTCTCCGCCTCGAAACGACATTTCAGATGGGAGCCGATGAAAAAGTAGGATATAATGCCATCGAAAAATACCTTCACGCCCAAGATTTAGCCGACCAAGGTTTCTCCACTGCTGACATATCCGAATTTATGAACCTTGATGGAGCCAACGAGGTAGCAAAACTCTTGGAAATAAAACAACTTATTGACGATTACCTGGAGTACTTCGGCCTGGATGGGCTATATACCAGGCTGCCTAAAGGGTTCGAAGATGACTTGCAAAAACTCAACACGGCCATCCGCAAGATTAAGAACGGCAGCATAAGTTGGATTCCGACAACAAGACTTACAGCGGTAGAATACGACCTTAAATGCATATCATTCGACTATATAAGACTGAATGCTAAAAGCCCGGACGGATTCGAATTCCGTTCTATCGCATCAACCTCTAGTGCGAACTTTCTTGTCAATGAAGACATCTGGAATCAGTTTGTTAAATCCTGGCAAAATGCCACCAATGACATCACAGAGAAACCAATTGAAGTCGTCTTGAGTAAAGCAACTACTACAAACGAATCATCCAGACTGCTTGAGGCGCGTGACAATGAATGGAGAACGAATGTGAAGGATAATCTTATGGAAGCATTCAATGATGCTCAGACGACACTCAACAACAAAAAAGAAAAAGAGAAGCCTGGAGTATTATTCAAACGAGCGCTGAACGCACTGCAACAGATCGACCTTGATAGTTTGAGAACAGCTGTCGACAAATCCGATATTCTTAAATACATAGAGCAAGTAAAAATAATCTGCGATAACGTTTTAAATAATGTCCAGTAAAAGATGTCAAAACTCATTTTGTCAGCCATAGACAGCAATCATTACCGCATCACAGGTGCAGTTGACGAATTGCGCGCCAACAAAAGAGCAAAATTACTGCTCAAATCAAAGTTCATACTCTCTCCTAAAGAAGAGCGACTCGAATTTGAATGTGAGCAGGGAATAGACTATGTTGCTGACATCTTGAAACTGGCTGCCAGTTATATCAATGCGGAACTGGAATACAACTCCGAGGCATCACAGGTACTTGCAGAATTCACCGAACGAGAAGAAAACTTCAAAAAATTCTCCGAAACGGCAGCAAACATTAAAAAAAACAACTGCGACGCTTCAGATTTCAGATACTTCACCGACATCCTCGATAAAACGATGACAGCCAGACATCTCTATCCTCTTCAGTTGCTGTCTACATATCACCTTGCGTTTTCTCAAAACGGATGCAATTTCTCTGTGCCTGGTGCAGGAAAAACAAGCATAGTTTATGGAGCCTACTCATATCTTAAAAATCAGAATAAAGACCAATCAAAGCACGTTGATCATATCGTTATTATAGGCCCATTAAGCTCATTCGGGCCATGGGAGAATGAATACGAAGAATGCTTTGGCATAAAAGCGGAAAGCCAAAGGCTGACATCAAATTTAAGTAAAGAACAGAAGAAACAGTATTTCTTTGAGTCCCCAAAAGAACTGACTTTAATTTCCTATGTCTCCGTTGTCAGTGTCAAGGAAGAACTTATTCATTTCCTGCGTCACCATAAGACTATGGTAGTCCTTGATGAAGCCCATAAAATAAAAAACACTTCTGGAGGAATTACAGCTTCATCAATTATGGAATTGGCGAAGAACTGTACTTCGCGTGTTGTATTGACAGGAACACCGGCTCCAAATGGATATGAGGATTTATATAACCTTTTTCACTTTATCTGGCCACAAAACGATGTCATACAATACACCATTGGACAATTACGCGAAATGTCAAAATCATCGTCAGGACAAGATAGCAGAATCATAAAGATGATGGAAAATGTCAATCCATACTTTATCAGAATAAGGAAAAGCGATCTTGGTTTACCTCCAGTGATAGAGCATCCTCCAATTAGAGTACCAATGGAGGACTCTCAACGCCGTATATATGATTTCATTGAACAAAATTTTGTTGAAGAGGTCAATCATCCCTCGAACTCCGGAATACATAGACTTCTTGTAAAAGCGAAAATGATTCGTTTACAACAAGCTGCGACGAATCCTGCGCTTTTGTATATGCCGCTCTCCTCATTTTCAGAAGAAGCCTCAGAAGACTTGTCCATAATTGATGACAATTCCATCATGAGAGAGATAATGACATATTACGATGACATTGTTCCAGCAAAATTCGAAGAATGTCTAAAACTTGTTCGCGAAATTATTGATTCAGGAGAAAAAGTTGTCATCTGGACTATTTTCATAAAGAATATAGAAGCATTGTCCAAGTACTTGGATGCGAACGGAATACAGTGCAGGACTCTGTATGGAGCAACACCTGTAGCGGATGCCACTATGGATGATGAAGCCTACAGCCAGACACGAGAAGGGATTGTCAAGGAATTTCACAACCCAGAAAGCGCATTTAAAGTAATAATCGCGAATCCCTTTGCTGTAGCCGAGTCAATATCCCTGCACAAAGCTTGTCATAACGCCATATACCTAGAACGCTCTTTTAACTGTGCACACTATCTGCAGTCGAAAGACAGAATCCACAGATACGGTCTGGCAGCCGGAACAATAACAAATTACTATTATATCCTGTCCGCAGATTCAATTGACGAGACTATCCATACCAGATTGGCGTTAAAAGAACAAAGGATGCTAGAAATCATTGAGCAGATGCCTATCCCTCTCTTTGCCAATGTTACAGACGAGGGCGATGATGACATTAAAGCTATAATGAATGATTATGTTAACCGAACAGTTAGAAAAGAAATCTAAAATCGGGACGATAGAGAGCATCACATATATCGCCCACTGGTTATCTAAAGGAATAGACACCATAGATGACATGGTCAAATGCGTCCAAGGGCAACCGAATATAAAGATTTCAGAAGTTAAGCCGATTCTGGGGCTGTTCGAAATAATGTCCTTGATTAAGTTCAATGACTCGACAATTCTATGCAGCGATACTCTCACCTCCAACGCCTTGAGTTCCAAGAAGTTTTTGGAATGGTTTACACCGAAATATGTGGATTTTGTAATAAAGCATAATTTCATAAGCCTTGACGGAATATCCTATAGCATTGCGAAGAACAAATATATACTCTCCCCTACCGCAATAAATCCGAGGAAACACGCCTGTTATAGAAATCTACTCATTGATCTCGGAATCATTGAGTATTGCCCTGATGGCGGTTATCAGATTAACCAGCTACTTGATCAGGCAATTCTGAAAGTAAGAGACAAGAAAATATCTGAGGAAGACCTACTTGACAATCTTGAGCGACAGAAAGAACAAGGAAAGGAAGGCGAGGAGTTTGCACTCGCCTATGAAAGAAGCAGAATTACCAATACCACCTTACGATGCAAAATTGAACGAATTTCTATCCTTGATGCTTCCGCAGGCTTTGATATTGTTTCTTTCAACGATAATAATTCCAAAACGTTCGATAGATTCATAGAAGTAAAGACATTCGTTGGCAAACCACATTTTTACTGGTCAAAGAACGAAATAGAAAAAGCGCGTCTGATGGGCGATGCATATTTCATATACCTTATTGATTTCCAGAAAATAGGCCATAAAGGATATACGCCTCAATGCATATCAAATCCGATAAAGAACATTATTCAAACAACAGAATGGATGAAGACATCTCAAGACTTTCTTGTTGAGCATATTGACGTTGACGAATATTCAAAGCAAACACACCTGTCCATGCACCTTCAGGATGGAGATAATTCTCAAGAAGAATTAGATACATATTTGAGCAGTGTATCTGTAGTACAATCATTTGTTGACACGGCTATTCGCCTTGGAATAGATTCGATTCACGCTTTAGAAACAATACTCAGTCGAGTCAATGATGAGAATAACGGAATATACAGAGGCTGTCTCGCAAAACTTAGAGATGCTGCAAACTATACTAAAACTAACGTTGGTACAACTATCTTGGGCAAATTAATACAACCTCATAACACCTCAAAACTATGGTAACATTCAAAAAATTATTAAGGAATGCCGTGGCGATAGCCATAGGTTCTCTGTCCCTTTTATCTTGTTCTAAAGATGAAAACGGTTCTGTTGGAAGCGATGCTGACAGGTTTGTCGGCGCATACTCAATCAGTGTCACAGAACAAGTCGTTTGGGGAAGCGATTCAGGAACTCTCACAGACACGGGAGTCCTGACAATAACCAAAGTATCAGACACCCAAGTTCGTGCCACAGGCTTCATTAACGACATAGGAGAAGTTGCGAACTCCGCCATCTACTTCGAGTCGATAAAAGCCTCCGATTCGGCAGGATATATGACCACGACGTTCGGTCCGGCAACTCTATCCGACAATGTATTGACAATGACAGCAACATCAAATGGAAAACTGGCAAGCAACGGAGTTCTTTATCCGTTCCGCAGCACTCAACAGATAACTGGAATCAAGCATTAAAACAACTAAATACCAACGATATGACTCCATCAAAGCCTGAATCTCAACATCTTTCATTTAAAGGAGTCCCAATTGACGGAACTCTTAAAGCATATATTGATGCTATGAAATCAGCCGGTTTCACATACATGACTACCCAAGACGGCATCGCACTTCTAAAAGGAGATTTTGCCGGCTATAATGGCTGTATCATTGGTGTTTCAACTCTTAAGAAGATGGATCTTGTCAGTGCTGTTGGTGTAATATTCCCGGAACTGGACACTTGGTCAGGGCTGTACGATAACTATATATTCCTGAAGGATATGCTTACCAAGAAATACGGCAAACCGTCAGATGAAGTCGAGCGGTTTGATTCATACTCGGAGCCGCGTGATGATGGTTCCAGAATGACTCAAGTATGGCTTGACAAATGTAAATACTACACAATATTTTCCACCCCTAAAGGCAACATTGAACTATCTATCGAACATAATAACGTTACGAGCTGTTTCGTCCTTCTAAAATATTACGACAAAATCAATACAAATGCCATTCAAGAAGATGCTATGAACGACCTTTAACATTCATTGAAAAGCCCCGATGTTAAAGCCGCATCGGGGCTTTTCATATACCTGTCAATAAAGCGAACCAATGTATTTTTACTTACCCTACAGACTCTTGCAATTTGAATTTGAGAAACGCCGTTTTTACGCATCTCTCGGATTAATTTCATCTTGCCAAACAACTTATGCTTCTCCAAGGAGGTAAGGCTTCCTTTAGGCCTCCCAAGAGACACCCCGTCCGCTCTCCTTTTCGCCAAAGCCTCTTTCGTCCTCTGGCTGATCAGGTGCCTCTCAATCTCCGCAGACAATCCGAAAGCGAAAGCCAACACCTTACTCTGAATGTCATCTCCAAGGCGATAGTTATCTTTTATCGTCCAGACCTTGCACTCCTTCATCATACAGATATTAAGAATCTCCATAATCATAAATAAACTTCGCCCCAGTCTTGATAGCTCCGCACAGATGATCAAGTCATCTTTTTTCACTCGCCTAAGAAGCACACCCAGCTGCCTTTTCTTGTAAGCCTTAGTCCCGCTGATCGTTTCTTCAATCCAGCCGTCAATGGAAATATCATTCTTCTTGCAGAAATTATTGATCTCGAACCGCTGGTTCTCAACATTCTGCTTGTCGCTGCTGACCCTAATGTAACCGTAAATCATAATCAAAAAGCAATGTCGGAAAAAAGCGAGTGGCCTCACAAGCATTAAGGACTGACGGTCAAAGCCGGTCCTCAGCCGTTGAAATAACGAAAAAGCATTCTGTCAAATTCCCGAATCAATTCCGCCATTTTTACAAATCATCTTCGAAACAGATTGATTTACAAAGAATGTACTATCTTTGAACAAAATATACATTGACTTGTCATTATTTGATACCATGGTGCTCAAAATGTAGCTCGATGGAATCCAAGTCAATTCTGTTTTCTAGAACTGCCGTATATTCTTCAACTTTAATTATATAAAACTTGCTAAAAATAACTTGTTTGAGCATTTAAAGTATTGTTTATAATAAAAAAAGTATTCAATTTTGCAAAAAAGTTAGAATCAGATCATAACTTAAATATTAAAGAAAAGTGCGTGCATGTTGTATCGTATGTACCATATCGCGACTGTTGGTTCAGCGGACTTTAGATTTTCAGGGACCTCTCTTACCCCCCCCCACGAGGAGGAGAACTGTCGCTATCAAGCGAAAATTAAAATTGGTTTTGCCCATTTTAATATTCGTTCTCACTAACTTATTCTTTCCCAGCATTTCACATGCTCAGCAAGACAGTTCTTATTTCACAATAGATTTCCGAGTAAACAGATCCACTCTAGACACCTCTTATATGAATACAGGCAGACGTCTGCGTGAGCTGTCTGATAGTATAAGTTCGATCGGATTAGCGCGGATCGAAAGAGTGAAACTTATCTCATATTCTTCTCCAGAAGGACCAGCGGCAAACAATGCTCGTCTATCTCAGAAACGTGCCGCAACGATCGGTCGGTACTTGATCTCGGCTTATCCGCAACTCGATGGACGCCTGAGCATAAAAGCTGACGGAGAGTCGTGGCATCTCTTCAGGGACAGAGTTCTTACAGAAAGCACGCTGACGCAGACGCAGAGAGATAGGCTTCTAGAGATTATCGATTCACCTGTTTCGGCTGACAGAAAAAAGGCCCTCATAGAGTCATGGTCACCAGAATTGTGGCGTCGGTGCATACGGGAATGGTTTCCGTATATGAGGCGCTCGGTTGTCAGGATTGATTATTTGCGCCTGGGACCTGTAGCACCATTGCACATAATGTCAGACATCGCATCTTCTCCAATAATGTCAGACTTTGTATCGGCTTCAACAGGTGGCCTTGCACCGCGCACGCAAGAAATTCAGAGGCAAGAGCCGTCGTGGGGAGACAAATTGTGGAGTCGCCGCACTATCCTGGCTCTCAAGACCAATATGCTCTATGATGCGGTGACGGCACTGAACTTCGAGTTGGAAGTACCGCTCGGCGATAATTTTTCCTTGGCTGTAGAAGATGTGTGTCCGTGGTGGAATCTGGGCACAAACGGCAACAAATATTGCTTTCAGATTTGGGAGATGGGCGTCGAACCGCGTTGGTGGTTCTTAAAGACCAGTAGTCGGGATCGCCTCTCTGGACATTTTCTCGGACTCTATGGGATGTCCGGCAAATATGACTTGCAGTGGGACAAGGCTCTGTGCTATCAAGGAGAGTTATGGTCTGCCGGTGCCACATATGGCTATGTGCTGCCTCTTTCCAAATGGTGTAACCTTGAGTTGTCTGCTTCGCTTGGCTATCTGCGCAGCGACTATCGGCATTACGAGCCGGGGGCTGCTTACGAGCATCTATACCGTGACCCAGCCCGGACAGGAGTGTTTTCTTATTTCGGGCCGACAAAACTCAAGATCTCGCTAATGATACCTATAACCGTACGAAGGAGGGCAGAACGATGAGAAGAGCTAATTTCACAGCTTTAAAAGTTATACTATGTCTGCTTCTCTGTGGATTGACCGCGTGTGAGAGACGTCCGCTACTGGATCAGGACTTCCGCACGATGGTCAAGATCAAAGTCAATCTGGAGGGCATCAGCAATGTTACGTGCGACATCTACAACGACAAGATACCCGTGCCGACTATTGAGCCTGAAGTCATGCATGTCTTGTTCTACAACAAGGACGGTATTGCCACCGAAAGCTACATCAGTAGCAGGGAGACTTCCGAGAACGGTGAACTGGTGATATACGGAGAAATGCAGGTGGCACCTGGTTCGTACCAACTGCTGGCCTATAATTTCGGCACCCAGAACACTCTTGTTAGTGGATTGGATTCCTACCAGGGGGCTGTGGCAAGCGCAAGCCCTGCATCGAAGGCCATCACTTCACGCTACAAGTCAATAGCTGGAGACAACGAGAAGATAGTCAACGAGCCTGATCATTTGCTGGTGGCTCGCAACGACAAAGAGGTCATACCACCACATGTTGAACTCTACACGATAGAGATGGAAGCCAAGACCGTTGTAGAGAGTTACTACCTCCAGATAAAGATAGACGGTCTTGAGTATGTTTCAACGGCACAAGCGTGGCTGTCTGGGCTGGTTGAGAGTAATGACATCGCTCAGAATATACGCTCGGGACTTCCTGGAGTGACGGAATACATTCCGCTACAGAAAAGCGACGACAAGGGAGAACCGGTCATTTGTGCGGTTTTCAACACATTCGGACGTATAGAAGGCTCAACCAACGAACTCAGTATCACTATTGATCTCAAGACAACTGAAGGAAAGACTATCCGTAAGACATTCGACATCACCGAGTTGTTCCATTCAGATGCTTGCATAAAACATCATTGGCTTCTGCTTGAGGAATCTATAAAGATAGATCCACCACAGTTCGCTGGAGGAGGCTTCGATCCTTCCGTTGACGACTGGAACGAAGAACATCACGACATTATCATTTAAATAAATAACAGTTTCTAAATAAATTAAATCATGAAAACAAACTATGTGATTATTGCGGTTGCAGCGCTTGCAGCGTTCTCCGCATGCACAAAGAACGAGGTTCGTCCGGTTGCTAATGATTCTGCACAGATCACATGGCAGACCGTGGTTGGTTCAAGTTCTAAGGCACTTGTCGATGGGAATACTTTCGATCAGGCTTTCAAATTCAAAACTTTTGCATTCCTCAATGCTGACGGCACTACATGGCCGACTGATGCAAGTCTGTATATTGACGATGCCGAAGTTGCCTACTATGCAGATGCAGTTTCTCCATTCGTAGCCAATTCCTGGCATGCCGATCAGGTGTACTACTGGCCGAAGGGAGGTTCATTGACATTTATCTCCTACACTGTAGTCGACAGCGACAAAAAGGCTACTACATATCCCGAAACAATTTCTTGCACTGCCACAGATGGCCTTAAGATGACAGGTTACGATGTAAATGCTAAAAAGAATCTTGACTTCTTAGTATCTGACATCAAAACTGGACAGAAGTCTAACTCAACCGCAACGTCCGGTGCAGCAACGGGAGTACCTACTATATTCAGACACACTTTGACACAGATCGTAGGATTTAACGTGAAGACCGCTGCCGACTATAAGGGAGCAACTGTTGGAAAAGGAAGCAAGGTCATCACTGTCAACCCTATCGAGATCGTTAATGCTTATAGCAAAGGGGACTATCAAATGAATTCTGATGCTGCAAAGAGATCAGAGAACTGGAGCAACTTGAGCGAAAAGAGCACTTATACATATGAGAGTGACCAAGCTGTAGATGCTAAGGAAGTAACTACAACAAACACAGCCTTTGAGAATGAGCAGAAAGCATTCATGCCTCAAACCTTTGAAAAACCAAACTACACCTTCACAGGGACAACAGATGCTGAAAAAGCCCTTGAGAAGAAGACTCAGCCTTACATAGATGCCGTTAAGGCTGTTCCTCACATCAAATTCTCATACAAAATCGATACGTACACCAGTGCCACAGAGTTCTCAACAGAGAATGTCACAGAGTATATTGCTCTCAGCGACATAAGTACAGAAGGATGGGGCATCAATAAGAAGATCACATATAATGTCACCATTGATCTTGCAGGTGCTCATAGTGAGAACATCATATACTGGGATCCAAGCATTGATGATTGGGATATTGTCAACGGTAACGGTAGCGACATCATTTTGTAGTGTTTGATGCGAAATAATTTAATGAATACTATCTAGGTAATGTGTGTCATTCACGAAATTTTTCGTGAGTGACACATTACCTTATTTATATTAAGAATTGCTGTCATTATCATGAAGATACCTGCCATACCATTCCTTTTAGTTTCAACCATCGCCATATTTGGATCTTGTTCTAAGGAGAAGACTGGCGGAAATGGTTCAGCTGAACGGATCGTATCATTCTCCCCTATTGTTGAGAATGTCGATTCGAATGACAAGGCAAACGATATTGCCAACACTCAGGCAAATGTGAATCCACCTAAAAATACAAATTTTGAATTCATCTCGCATGCATGGTATCTTCCTGAAGGGAAAAAATGGGACGAAAACAAGGCTGAAGCCAAGCCATATATTGTCAATGAACGAGTAAAAGGGTTCTACGGCAATGATAGAAATATATGGAAACCCAAGTACGGAACTATATATTATTGGCCTCGTGGTGGCACCTTGACATTTATGTCATATACTTGTATGAGTGATGACCAACTTACAATGTATGAAGGTCTTTTTACTAATACGTATAACGGAACAGTAAGCATAGATAAAGAGAATGGATTAAGCATTACCGAATTTGTTAATTTCGTAAATGACGCTGACCTTCTTGTAGCCGATATTGCAACGGACAGAGTTGCCGATCTTAACGGTGTGCCCACTATGTTCCGTCACAAACTTGCAAAATTATCTGTATATGTCAGCAAAGAATCGGCTGACGATACATATAGTATTGAATTAATAGCTTTTAACAGAGTATACCATACAGCAAGTTATTATCGTGGCGGTTACTCGGATGATTATTGGACCAAACATGGAAGTGTAAACAGCTATAACATGGCCGACTATGGTAACGTGTCTGGTAATTTTAATGTCACTACGGAACAGAAGAAATACGGTGGCTCAATCTTCGTGATTCCACAGAATCTCAATGCTACTCCTTCTGGTATGACTGATAAAGAAAGAGAACTCCCACAAATTAAGATCATTTACAAAAAGAATAACGACACCTCCAATACGACCAAAATTCTTAATCTTAATGAGATTACTAGCACTGATGAATGGACCATGGGCTCTCATTATGTATACAACATTATATTTGGTAATGTAACCAAATCTGGTGCAGAGAATTCCTGTGATGAAATCGACATTATTTCAGAGGTTACTGACTGGTAATTTCCCATACATTGTCCACGTCTGATAATTTATAATTATTATTGTGGGAGGTAATAAAGAAGGATGCTTATATCATAGCTTGCGGCATGGCGAGGACTTGAAATGCTGGTTGCTTGCCCCATACCTGTCATATGATTTCATATATAACCCGGTATGGGTGTCATGAGCAAGGATATTTTTCTTGAGTATTTGTGCGGTCCGCAGACCGCAGTTGCGCTCTGCCAACACATAGAGTATAGCTTCCTCGATCCTCATCAGTCGATGATGACGGCTGTCTCAGAGGCCGTGGCCATGAGCATGCCGTTGTCTGCTCCAAGTGTCTCGTAATCGATGTCAATGCCCACCACGGCGTTTACGCTCACCATCTCCTTTCTTCACAAAAAAACCTCGCGCTGGGCGCGAGGAGAAATACTCTAAGCAGGTTCGCAGTTTTTCGCTCGCGAAGGAAAACCGCGAACCGCTAATCAAAATCTATTTTTCTTTGAGACAACGGATGGACTTCCCGTATGAACGATGGGTGTAGTTCTCCAGATTAACATTGTTGCTGTTGTTGAAGTTGAGGTAGTACGCGTAGTTGCTGCCAAACGCAGAGCAGGACCAATAGTAGCCGTAGTTGCTGACAAGGTACAACTCCCCCGAATCGCAGTTCCGACAACCCGATGCGGGATACCAAATCATCTTTGAATCACCAAATTTGCTGGAGAAATTAAAGCCCTTGTTATTACCGTCAAAGGATGCTTGGAAATAGGAGGAGCCGAATGCTTTTGCCCATACTCCTTCCCCTCCTCCGTCAGGAACACGCCAACCGACAGGGCAAGGGTCGTAGGCAGTCTTCTGCGACTGCCAACTTTCATTAGGAAGATAAAGAGATGTGTAGAGAGTCATCGGATTCTCCTGTGCC
>DJOF01000012.1:0-44971 GCA_002439585.1 Bacteroidales bacterium UBA6445
GATAGGCTATGCGCTGTTCTATTTCGTAAGGAAGAATTTCAGCATTACGATGCCGGCCTTAGAGGCGGAATTAGGCATCAGCAAAGTACGGCTCGGACTGTTCCTCACCCTCAACGGTATCATATACGGTGTGTCGCGCTTCGTGAACGGATTCCTTGCCGACAGGGTTAGCCGCAAGCTGATGATGGCTGCCGGGCTTCTACTCTCTGCTATCGCGAACCTGCTGATAGGCTTCAGCCCGGAGATGAACGGCCTATTCAATTTCCTCGACACCGAAGGCAAGGCCACTACGGGCATGATAATCTTTATCGGAAGTCTCTGGCTGATAAACGGATATACGCAGGGTATGGGTTATCCGCCATGCGGAAGCCTGATGGCTCATTGGATAAGGCCGTCCGAACTTGCCACTAAGCAGTCCATCTGGAACAGTTCACATTCCATCGGAGCTGGCCTCGTCGCCATGCTTTGCGGAAGCTTTATTCTTCAGAGATTTACATATGCCGCATGGCAGTGGTGTTTCTTCATACCGGCGATACTTGCAATCGGAGGTGCTGCACTTCTGTTCTTCGGCCTCAAGGACACACCGTCATCAGTAGGACTACCTGACCCAGACGAGCTTGACAGTACGGAAAATGCTACACCGCATCACTCTGAGGAAGACAAGGCTTTCGAGAAAAAGGCCTACAGAATATTGGTAAAAGAGATGGTCTTCCGCAATCCCGTAATCTGGATACTCGCAATCGCCAATTTCTGCGTCTACGTGATAAGATTCACAATCCTTGACTGGGGAGCGACATTTCTGACCCAGGACCGTGGACTTGACATCCAGACAGCATCGACAGTTGTAGCAGCCTCGGAGATTGTCGGTGGTATCATAGGCACCCTGCTTGCAGGTTGGGCAACTGACAGATTCTTCGGAAGCAGGGCACACAGGACCTGCCTTGTGGGAGTTGCAGGCGCCACTTTGTGCTTTGTGGCATTTTGGCTGCTACCAAAGGGGATGAACACCCTCGCAATAGCGGCAATAATCATGGCAAGTTTCTTCGTGTATATGCCTCAGGCTCTTATCGGGATTGCTTGCTCCAACCAGGCCACAAAGAGAGTAGCAGCCTCGGCCAACGGAATGGCCGGTATCTTCGGCTATGCCAGTACGACAGTTTCCGGACTCGCCTTCGGTGCCATTGCCGACAGTTTCGGATGGAATTCAGTATTTGAGATCGCAATTATATTCGGCATTGCCGGCATAGCAGCTCTGGCTTTCATCTGGAACAGGCCAGCCGATGGTTATGCAAAAGCTGACAAGCTGCTGCTCCTACGGCAAGACAACAAACTGCTCCTACGGCAAGACAAAAGTGAGGCTTAGACCGATAATGCCGATAGACTTGACTATACTTGAAGGCCTGCAAGACCCTTGACTATACTTGAGGCCTGTAAGACCAGAGCTATACACATAAGAATATGACGCCTCTACACAAGCAGGGACGGCAATTCAGAAATAGATGACAGGCGGTACAAGCCGGGATGTTGGTATTCGTCTATGATTTCATGCTTCCAGGTCTCCGCAACAGGGATATACACTCCCTTTCCACCGAGACGGAGTACAGGATCGATGTCCGACTTGAAAGAATTGCCGACCATCAGCATCTCTGCTGGAACGATACCGAGCCGCCTGCAAAGGTCAGAATACTGGGTACCAGTCTTCTCGTAGACCACATCAGTCACATCAAAATAGTGGGAAAGGCCTGAACGTTCTATCTTGCCATTCTGTTCGAGCAGGTCACCCTTGGTCAGCAGGGCCATTGTAAACTTTCGGGATTCCCTAATCGCTGAAAGAGCAGCCTCAACACCAGGAAGAGGCACGGCCGGATTACTGAGTATCCTGCGTCCATATGCTACAATGGAGCCGATGATATCCGCGCTTACCTTACCCCCGCTTACACGTATCGCAGTCTCGACCATTGATATGATGAAAGCTTTTGTACCGTATCCGAGTTCGGCAATATTGGCCATCTCTGTTCTATAAAGTTCCTCTTCAAGATGCTCTGGAGTACCGTAGGCCGAGAGAGTCGAATAAAAATGAGCCTCTGCATCACGAAAGAGCGGCTCATTGCTCCACAGAGTGTCGTCCGCATCGAAAACGACGGCTTTTATGTTAGTAATTTTATCATTCATAACTTGTATACAGCATTCTTGAGTAAGAAGTTGTTTAATTAAATCTCAAACAGAGTCTAAAGACTCATGCACAATTGGTATCATATATCAAGATCCAGCTCGACCGGACAATGGTCAGAACCGTAGATCTCATTGTGTATCTCGGCTCCTTGTATTCGGCTTTGCAGGGATTTCGACACCAAGAAATAATCTATACGCCAGCCTGCATTCCTCTCCCTTGCAGAGAAACGGTACGACCACCACGAATATTTGACAGTATCTGGATTAAGCATACGCCATGTGTCGATAAAGCCTGCATTAAGCAGCTCTGAGAACTTTGCCCTCTCCTCATCAGTAAATCCGGCATTCCTTCTATTGGAAGAAGGATTCTTGATATCTATCTCCTCATGGGCCACATTCATATCACCGCAGATAACCACACCTTTCCTTGCCGCAAGGCCGCATACATAGCCTCTGAAGTCATCTTCCCATTGCATACGGTAGTCAAGCCTCCTTAAGCCGTCCTGAGAATTGGGGACATACACACAGACGAGGTAGAAATCAGGAAATTCCATTGTAATCACGCGTCCCTCGTGATCATGCATATCTATCCCCATGTCCATAACAACATCAAGGGGTTTGACACGAGTGTATATGGCTGTACCGGAATACCCTTTCTTGTCGGCATAGTTCCACCATGATTCATAGCCGTCAAATGTGAGGTTGAGCTGTCCTTCCTGCATCTTAGTCTCCTGGAGGCAGAAGACATCGGCATCCAAGGCCTTGAAAGAATCGGCAAAACCTTTACCGACACAGGCTCTAAGCCCGTTTACATTCCAAGATACAAGTTTCATTGCACTATTATTCGATTGTCCATTCCGCCCCATCCTTGGTATCCTTCACTACTATGCCAAGGGACTTCAGATGGTCTCGGATACTGTCACTGACAGCCCAGTTCTTGGCTTCCTTGGCCCTTGCACGCTCTTCTATCACCATATCCATGAGGCCTGCTATCGTCTTGCCAGCCTTACCACTATCGGACGACTCATCCTCAAGGCCGAGAACACCATATACTATGTCATCGAAAAGACGCTGGAGCGTGGCAATGTCCCCTTTGCCGAGACTGCCCTTGTGCTCTTTCTCAGAATTGACAAGGCGCACAGCCTCAAAAAGATGCGACAGTGCGACAGAAGTATTGAGGTCATCACATAAAGCATTGTACACACCGTCAAATATGTCTTTCACTGCTTGGCTCTCGGCAGGGCATGTATCGGGCGCAATATCATCAAGGAATTCCCCGTATTTCAACTCCCAGGCTGGGTCTCCTTCCTTACCTTTCACCTTGTCAGCAGCGCCTGAAGCAAGGAAAAGAGCACGAAGGTCAGCCGCTGCCGCCATTATCCTCTTGTAACCTTTCTCGGCTGCCTGAAGCGCCTCATTGGAGAAATCAAGAGTGCTTCTGTAGTGTGCCTGAAGTATGAAAAACCTTACTGTCATAGGTGAATATGCCCTCTCAAGTGCAGGATGATCTCCGCTGAAAAGCTGAGGCAGCGTTATGAAATTACCCAGAGACTTGCCCATCTTCTGTCCGTTGATCGTGATCATGTTGTTGTGCACCCAGTAGTGCACACCCTGAGTACCTCTGGAAGCAACGTTCTGGGCGATCTCGCATTCGTGATGAGGGAACATAAGGTCAATGCCGCCACCATGTATGTCGAATTCCTTTCCGAGATATTTCTCACCCATGACAGAGCATTCGAGATGCCATCCAGGGAATCCTTCTCCCCATGGAGACGGCCACTTCATTATATGTTGGGGTTCTGCCTTTTTCCAAAGGGCAAAATCATACGGAGCATGCTTGTCACTTTGTCCGTCAAGGGAACGCGTTCCTTCCCTCGTATCGTCGAGGGTACGTCCGGACAATATGCCGTAATGGTATTTCTTGTTGTATTTCTCAACATCAAAATACACTGAGCCGTTGCTGACATAGGCATATCCGGCATCAATGATCTTCTTGATAGTCTCTATCTGCTCGATTATGTGCCCAGAAGCCCTCGGCTCTATGGAAGGTGGGGCAACATTGAGCATTCTCATGGCCTCATGGTAGCGGAATGTATAAGTCTGCACGACTTCCATCGGCTCAAGCTGCTCCAGTCGGGCTTTCTTGGCGATCTTGTCCTCACCTTCGTCAGCATCATGTTCAAGATGGCCGACATCGGTAATGTTCCTTACATAACGCACCTTGTATCCGAGATGTTGTAACAGCCTTGACAGCACGTCATAGGTAACGCCCGGCCTTGCATGGCCGAGATGAGCGTCTCCATAGACGGTCGGACCACAGACATACATACCGACATGCCCCGGATGGACGGGAACAAACAGCTCTTTCTTGTGCGTAAGAGTATTGGTAAGAAACAAGTCTCTCATAACTGTAAAATCAAATAATCTTGCTAATTTATAAAATTATGACGAAAGAGCAAGGCCCGTATTTTCCGATACCACCGATGCCATTCCGCATCTTTCGTATGGTTGAAAAAGTCGAAATCTACATAGTGGAAAATATTGGAATAAAGTGGAGTAAAATGTAAAAGTTTCACTATCTTTGCGCTTTGAGAGAAGATAGTTGCAGAGAACTGGCATGGTGACATTTATCGGGGAATATACGGCTAAGACAGACGACAAGGGAAGGATTGTATTTCCCTCGGCGTTAAAAGCTTGTATGGGCTCCGGAGAAGACTTGAGATTTGTCGTACGAAAAGACATGTTCGAGGATTGTCTTGAGATGTACACCTTCGAGGAGTGGGAAAGGATCAGCACGGAAGTAAAATCCAAACTTGATCCATTCAACAGAGAGCATGCCAGGTTCTGGAGAGAGTTCACGAGAGACCGTGCAGTGGTTGCCCCAGACGGTAAACTGGGACGCATCACCATACCGCGCAAACTCTTGGAAGCAATAGGCGTGACCAAAGAAGTCGTGTTCTCTGGAAACGACTATAAGATTGAGATCTGGGACAAGGATAAATTTGCCGGAAGCCGGCTCCCGGACGATGAATACATCGCAATCGCGGAGAGGCTGTCCCGGCAGCAGGGATAGCGAGCAATGTCTGTATATCATACGCCCGTTCTTTTAGAAGAAAGCCTGTCAGGGCTGATAACAAACACGTCAGGCTTGTATATTGATGCGACCTTCGGAGGCGGAGGCCATTCTGCTGGCATACTGTCCCGTCTCTCACCAGAGGGCAGGCTGATTGCTTTCGATAGAGACAGCGATGCCATTGCCAACAAGCCGGACGATCCAAGGATCACCCTCATTCACGCCAATTTCAGATATATCTACAATTTTCTGCTATACAGGGCTTGGCAAGAGACAGGCTCGGCCTCTGGGATGCAAGGAGCTGACGGCATTCTCGCTGACCTTGGTGTATCGTCCCACCAGTTCGACACGGCAGAGAGGGGTTTCTCTTTCCGATTCGATGCTCCGCTTGACATGAGGATGAACAAGGAGGCATCTTCAACGGCCGCAGATATTGTCAACGACAGCCCCGTAGCAGAGCTCGTTACAATATTCCGCCTATACGGAGAGGTAGACAACGCAGCAAGGATGGCCGAGCTTATAGACAAGGCTCGTTCAAACGGACGCATAGCCACAACTTTTGACCTCAACAAGGTACTTGAGCCAGCGCTACCCACATTTGCATCCCACAAAACTCTCGCTAAAGTATACCAGGCGCTCAGGATAGAGGTAAATCATGAGATGAGGTCGCTGGAGAAATTTCTTGATGGTACAGTACGCTCTCTCAAGGAAGGAGGAAGAATAGCCGTCATCACATACCATTCATTGGAAGACAGGATGGTCAAGAATTTTTTTCGCAGCGGCAATATACGCGGTGATGTAGAGAAAGATAGTTTCGGTTGTCCCGTTGTCCCGTTCAAGGCAGTCACTCGCAAGCCTATTCTACCTCAAGAGAATGAAATATCCGCCAATACAAGGGCTCGCAGCGCGAAACTGAGGATAGCCGAACGGATCGGCAACGGCAAGGAGGACAGGCTATGAGTCTTAAGTCATTCTCAGCGACGCTCAGCAACGCCGTAAATGCATTTCTCCGAGGAGAACTTCTGATGAGGATCGGTTTCGACCGCTTCTTCATACATGTTGCATATACATTTATGCTATTCTGGCTGATGATACTCTTCGACATAGCGATCGAGAACACCCTGACTAAAGTAGAGCGCAACAAGGCCATTCTCAATGATCTTAAGATCTACCATACCGAGAAGAAAGTCCAGATTGTAAGCATGGACAGGATGACGACAACCGGAAAGAAACTTAAGGAAAGAGGCTCTGAAGTAGCCATGCCGGAAGAACCCTTATGCGCAATTAACGCCAAATCACGGGATTAGGTATGGGAAAGAAGATACAGACAGAAAAACAACCCTTCAACAAGGAGAGTTTCATAGTATGGTGCATATACATTTTTTTCACATTATGCTCTATCAGTATACTCGTTCGGATTGCCTATATACAGATCTCCCCATGGAAGAAAGATCCGCTGCTGGCATATTACAGAAGTTCAGACAAAAAGTCCGTACTCGAGCCCAACAGAGGCGCGATCCTCTCTATAGACGGAAAGCCCTTGGCTGTATCCGTACCGATGTATCAGATCTATATGGACTGTACGGTACGCAAGGAGGAATTCAGGCTACATAAGAAAAAAGGGCCTGAAAAAGAGAGGGAATGGAGAGGCAAGGCAAAAGGACTCGCAAAAGGACTCGCCGCGATTTTCCCTTCAAAAAGCTCTGACTCATGGTACGACTTCATAATTGAGGGTAGAGAGAGGGGCAGACGATACATCAGGATCGGAGACAATGTAGACCACGAGACTCTTCAGAAGCTAAAGGCGCTTCCACTCTTCAATGAAGGGGCCAACAAAGGAGGGCTCATCGAAAAGCACGTTGATACAAGGCAATATCCTTATGGGTCTCTGGCAAGACGTACTATCGGGTATGTAAGGACCAACAAAGTAGCGGACGCACGGAATGCCGTCGGGATAGAAGGGAAATTCAACTACGTACTTCACGGCAAGGAAGGGCAGGAATGGCTTAAGAGAGTAGACGGGCGAAGCCGTATTGTCAACAGAGACAGTACCAGCACGGCTCCTGAAGATGGAAAAGACATAAGGACGACTCTTGATATCGACATTCAGGACATTGCAGATGATGCGCTCAGAAGCATGATCGCTGAAAACCCCAAAGTAGACGGAGGCTGCGCCGTGGTGATGGATGTTGAGAGCGGTGCGATCCGGGCCATGGTAAACCTGCAGAAAGACTCACTGACAGGAAGACTTGGAGAGACCACAAATATGGCCATCGGCAAAGCAGGAGAGCCCGGATCAATATTCAAGACTGCCATCCTCATGAGTCTTCTTGAAGACGGCAAGGTAAAGCTCTCTGACAAGATACCTACCAACCACGGCCGTCTCAAGTACTTCAGTCAAGACACGCATGTACCCGAATACGAGAAAAATTTCCATACCGACAAAATCTCTGTGATGTACGGATTTGAGAAATCATTCAATTACGTATTCAGGAAGCTTGCTATAGACCATTACGGAGACAATCCAAAGAAACTCCTCGACAACCTATACCTATACAAGCTCGGAGAGACATACGACATTGACATTGACGGATTTGCCACCCCTGTACTCCCCTCCCCGTCTTCCAAGACATGGAGTGCCACAGACCTCGGCTCGGTAGCTATCGGCTATACTGTGGCCGAGACGCCTCTGCACATGCTGACATTCTACAATGCCATAGCAAACAAAGGGCGGATGATGAAGCCTTATCTCGTAGAAAGCATCGAGAGTAACGGCGATGTCGATGAAAGACGCGGCCCCTCTGTACTCAATGGGGCTATCTGCTCCAGAGCCACCGCCGACAGCCTGACAAAGGGTCTTATGAAGATTACCGAAGAAGGAACGGCAGCATACGGGCTGAAAGGGGCAAAATGCAAGGTTGCAGGCAAGACCGGCACAGCCCGAATGATTCAGGACGGAAAGAATGCCATGAAAGGCAACCCCTACAGAAGAAAAGACGGCACAATACAGTATCAGGCTTCGTTCGTCGGCTTCTTTCCGGCTGACAAGCCGAAATATTCGGCAATAGTAGTGGTATACTCTCACCCAGGACACGGTGTCCTCTTCGGAGGTTCTGTTCCTACCGCCGTATATAGGAAGATAGTTGACAATGTATACGCGATTGATCGCAGTGAGGGCGAGATTATAGAGAAAAAGGGAAGAATGCCGGAACTCTCCGTTGGAAAACCCGCGACAGCAGCAAGCGGGCATGTCCCCAACGTGCAAGGACTAGGACTTATGGAAGCTGCCTACGCAATTGAGACTGACGGATATATATGTTCCTATAGCGGCATGGGCCATGTAGTGAGCCAGAACCCTGCACCAGGCACTAAATACGCCAAGGGCAATACTGTAAATATCAGACTGGAATAGATATGAAACTTGAAGATATTGTCAGGGACTGTGGCATATCGGAGACCACAGGCAATATGCAGACAGAGATCAGTTCAATCTGCAGCGACTCGAGAAAGGCCACTGCTGGAGCACTGTTCATAGCAGTCAGAGGCCATGCCGGAGACGGACACAAGTTCGCTGCTCAGGCTCTACAGAACGGGGCTGCTGCAATATTGTACGAAGATCCAGAAGCCCTGAAGGAGGCTTGTCCTTCGATTATGGAGAGCGGTGTACCGCTTGTCCATGTATATAATTCCAGATATGCGGAAGCCCTGGCTGCCGATGCATTTTTCGGACATCCTTCCAGAAGGCTGACACTCGTCGGTATCACAGGGACCAACGGCAAGACCACTACTGTGACACTGCTTTACTCTCTGTTCACGTCTCTCGGCTTCAGATGCGGACTTCTGTCCACCATCGCCAACTACGTAGGAGACAAAAGGACAGAGACAGCCAATACCACGTCAGACCCTATCACCATCAACTCTCTTCTTAAGGAGATGGCCGATAGCGGTTGCCGATATTGCTTCATGGAAGTAAGTTCTATAGGACTTGAGCAGGACAGAGTGAGCGGGCTTCACTTCAAGGCCGGGATCTTCTCTAACATAACACATGACCACCTTGACTATCACAAGACCTTTGCCGAATATCTGAGGTGCAAGAAGCTGTTCTTCGACATGCTGCCGAAAGGGGCATACGCAATAACCAACATCGATGACAAGAACGGCCGCGTGATGGTCCAAAATACAAAAGCAAAGATCGTAACGTATTCATGCCGCAACATGGCAGACCATACCTGCCGTATAATAGAGGAAGATTTCGGAGGAATGCAACTGCGCATCGACGGCACCGATGTCTGGACCAGACTTATAGGACGTCACAACGCTTACAACCTGCTTGCCGTATACACCGTCTCAATACTTATAGGGGCAGAGAAGGAGGACATCCTCAAGGGGATCAGCCTGCTCGGCCCTGTAAACGGAAGACTTGAGACAATTCACGGCCCGAAAGGACTGACCGTCATCATTGACTATGCCCATACTCCGGATGCCCTTGACAATGTTCTTGGCACACTCCGTGACATAGGCAAGGACACATTCATCACTTGCCTCTTCGGCTGCGGAGGGGACAGGGACAGGACCAAGAGACCGGAGATGGCCGCTGTAGCCGAGAAATATGCAGACAGGATTATCATCACCTCCGACAACAGCCGTACCGAGAAGACCGCTGACATAATGGAAGACATCCGCAAGGGACTCTCCGCCAAGGGGATGATAAAGAGTATCTCTATCGAGGACAGGGAGCAGGCCATACGAACGGCCATTCTGACAGCACCGCAAGGAAGCATCATCCTACTCGCAGGTAAGGGGCACGAGACATATCAGATACTCGGTACGGAGAAACGGCATTTCGATGAGCATGAGATAGTAAGGAAAATTTTCGCACAGATACAGGAGGCTTAAGACCATGATATACCATTTGATCCAATGGCTCAATGACTATGATATCCCCGGACAAGGGCTGATGAACTATCTCTCCTTCAGGGCAATGCTTGCAAGCGTCACCGCGATGCTGATATCCTTTTTTGCAGGAAGGATAATCATCCGGTGGCTCAAACACAAGCAGTTAGGAGAGACAATACGAAATCTCGGACTGGAAGGGCAGATGCAGAAGGAGGGCACTCCGACAATGGGTGGGATAATCATTCTGCTTGCCATAACCGTATCGGCACTTCTCTTCTGCAACCTTACCAACATATACGCCCAGCTTTTGATATTCACCACATTATGGTGCGGAGGCATAGGATTCGCCGATGACTATATAAAGGTATTCAAGCACAACAAGGAAGGCATGAGTGCCCGCGGGAAGCTCGCACTGCAACTTGCACTCGGGCTTATAGTCGCACTGACAGTTTGCTTCAACAACGACATTGTCATAAGGGAGAAAGTAAAGATTGCCCCCGAGCAGCAGAACTATGTGACAGACCTTGCAGGAGACATAGATATAGACAGCGAAAGGATCGTCAAAGATAACGGTTGGCAGATGGAAAATGTAGTCAAGAGTACTACTACCACAATACCTTTTGTCAAGGACCACGAATTTGACTACAAATGGCTCTCTCCATTCAAAGGGAAATGGGGATGGTACTGCAAATGGGCAATATATGCATTGATGATCGTAATTGTCATCACGGCATGCTCCAACGGTACAAATCTGACGGACGGACTCGACGGCCTGGCGGCGGGCACATCGGCAATCGTGGGTATCGTCATCGGGATCCTAGCATGGCTTAGCGGTAACCTCATCAATTCCGACTACCTCAACATAATGTACATACCAGGGACAGGTGAGGTAGCAGTATTCATGTCGGCATTCGTCGGGGCTCTGCTCGGCTTTCTGTGGTACAATTCATATCCGGCACAAGTGTTCATGGGCGATACCGGAAGCCTTGCAATCGGAGGCATCATCGGAGTAAGTGCCGTGCTTATCCGCAAGGAACTTCTCCTGCCAGTACTCTGCGGCATCTTCCTTGTCGAGAGCCTCTCGGTCCTTCTACAAAGATATTATTTCAAATACACTAAAAAGAAATACGGGACAGGCCGGAGGATTTTCCGCATGGCGCCCCTGCACCACCACTACCAGAGGACAGACATTCCTGCTCTTGTGAAATGGCCTTCCCACCCGATACCAGAGGCCAAGATCGTCACAAGATTTTGGCTTGTTGGACTCATACTGGCAGTCGCGACTTTGGCTTTGCTTAAAATAAGATAGTTTATGGACAGGAAAATAACAATACTTGGCGGAGGAGAAAGCGGAGTCGGAGCAGCCGTCCTCGCCAAGACAAAGGGCTTTGATGTATTTCTCTCTGACTGTGGCAAGATCGCACCGGAGCATAAGGCAATGTTGGACAAATGGGAGATACCCTATGAGTCTGGACACCATACCCCCGAGAAGATACTCAACTCGGACGAGATCATAAAGAGCCCCGGAATACCGGACACAGCACCCATCGTGAAAGAGGCCATCGCAAAAGGCATCCATATAATCTCGGAAATAGAATTTGCTGGGCGTTATGACTCGGCGAAGAAGATCTGCGTGACCGGCAGCAACGGCAAGACGACCACAACGTCACTTATTTATTACCTTCTGAAGGAAGCCGGTCTCAATGTCGGACTCGGAGGCAATATAGGTAAAAGCTACGCATATCAGGTAGCAACCGAACATTTCGACTATTATGTACTGGAGATCAGCAGTTTCCAGCTCGACAACTGCTACGAGTTCCGCCCAGACATAGCTATCATCACAAATATAACCCCCGATCATCTTGACCGTTACGGCTACAACATGGAGAACTATGTCAGGGCAAAGTTCAGGCTCATACGCAATCTCCGCAAAGAAGACTGCTTCATATTCGACTCTGACGATGCAATCACCATAAGCCATCTTGACAAGATAGTCACTGAGGCCAAGAAGCTGCCTTTCTCCCAGAATCACAAGGAAGACCAAGGGGCGTACGTTGACAAAGACAAGATTGTAGTGAAATATGGAGAGGAAGAATGTGACATATTCCTCAATGAACTGGCGCTCGGAGGCAAACACAACATATACAACTCTATGGCAGCAGCTCTCGCAGCCAAGGCCACCGGCATAGACAATGAGGTGATCCGCAACTCATTGGAGACATTTGCCCCGATAGAACACCGCCTCGAACCGGTACTCAGTGTGGGAGGAGTCCTGTATATCAATGACTCTAAGGCAACCAACGTGGATGCTGCCTGGTATGCGCTTGAATGCCAGAGCCGTCCAGTCGTATGGATAGTCGGAGGCACAGACAAGGGCAACGACTATAGCGTACTTGACGACCTCGTAAGGCAGAAGGTCAAGGCCATCGTATGCCTTGGCAAAGACAACCGGAAGATCCACGCAGCCTTTGAACCGATAGTGGGCAAAGACAAGATAAAGGACACATTCTCGGCCAAAGATGCAGTGCTTGCCGCAAGGGATTTCGCATCAGAAGGGGACGTGGTACTGCTCAGCCCATGCTGTGCAAGCTTTGACCTCTTCACTTGCTATGAAGACCGAGGAGAACAGTTCAAGGCAGCAGTAAGAAGCTTATGAACGGGGGCAAAAAAGAAGGTAGCCTGTGGAATATAAGTTCCAGGCTTGAAGGGGACAGGGTTATCTGGATCATTGTCCTTTGCCTCATCATGTTCTCTATCGTGGCAATATCCTCATCCACTTCTCTGCTTGCGCTTCAGAACAAGAGCACGAGAATGCCTATCGCAATGGAGCAGGTCATCGTGTCCCTGCTCGGGATGGGTATTATCCTGTTTATCTACAAGATAGGGAGAATAGGATATTTCAGGTGGATCTCAAGGTCGGGCTTCCTTCTGTCATTCCTTATGCTCACATTCCTGGCATCTCATTTCGACAATATACCTTTCTTCAGAGCAGCAAAGGTCAATGAGGCGTGGCGGTGCATAGTCATATTCGGTTTCCAGCTTCATGTCTTTGAATTTGTCAAGGTCTTGATGATAATGTACATTGCCTGGGCAACCGATGCACTGAAAAACGGCAAAGAGCATTTCATTACAGATGACATGGCAAAACGAAAGCACCTTGCGTTCATGTCCCGCGAGTGGGCTAGAGTGTGTTTCTACATAATCCTGCCTATCGGCATCACTACACTGCTAATAGCATTGGGCAGTAATTCAAGTGCCGGGTTCATAGGCGTTGTGATGATGGTGACCGCGATAGTCGGAGGCCTGAAGTTCAAATACCTGCTGACACTTGTCGGTACTGTCGCCCTCTGCGGCACTGTCATATTAGGTACTTACCATCTCTCAGAGAAGAAAGTATTCTCCCGAGTAGGACTCATTGAAAACCGAATCAGACTTGTCTTTGAAGATCCCCTCAAAAGACTATCTGAAGAGAAACCTGGGACGCAGGGCTTTCAAGACGTGCTTGACGAGACGATGCAACCTGTCAGCGCAAAAGTTGCTGTTAGCGAGGGTGGATTTTTCGGAAAAGGTCCAGGAAAGAGCACCCAGAGATACAAGGTAGCCGTGATGTACGAAGACTACATGTTCAGTTTCATAGTGGAAGAGTACGGATGGATAGGGGCTATCATACTGATGATGCTGTACGGGAGTCTCCTCGCCAGAGGCTCAATCATTGTCAGGAACTGCGACAACCACTACGCCAAGGTAATGATTGCAGGACTCGTGATCATGATTGCAAGTCAGGCTCTTATGCACATGGTTGTCAACGTGGACCTCTTTCCTCTCACAGGACAGACACTCCCGATGATAAGCCATGGCAAGAGCTCGTTTATCGCATTCAGCATTGCCTTCGGCATCATTCTGTCTGTAAGTAAGCTTGCAAAAAGGAAAATCGAACAGGAGGCAGCCAAGGCGGATCCTATCATAGTTACGAATGATGATGTCAAGGATCGCCTCACTGACCTTGACAATCTCGAAAGTTGACAAAGCCATGGGAAATTACAGAAAACTCAGGATAATAATAAGCGGTGGCGGCACGGGAGGTCATATTTTCCCGGCCGTATCTATCGCCGACAAGATGAAAGAGCTTAACGCCGGGAATGAGATTCTCTTTGTCGGTGCGGAAGGCAAGATGGAGATGGACAAAGTCCCTGCAGCCGGATATAGGATCACTGGACTGCCGATCACAGGACTGCAAAGAAAGCTCAATGTGAAGAATATATTGAACGACCTTTCGGTCCCGTTCAAAGTGATAGAAAGTGTCCGTAAAGCAGGCAAGATAATAAGGGATTTTGACCCAGATATAGCGATTGGAGTCGGGGGATATGCCAGCGCTCCCCTTCTGTGGGCAGCACAGCGGCATGGTATCCCCACCCTTATCCAGGAGCAGAACGGTTTCGCAGGACTGACAAACAGGATACTCGGCAGACATGCCGGAAGGATCTGCGTGGCGTATGAGGGGATGGAGAGATTTTTCCCGGCAGACCGTATCGTGATGACAGGCAACCCGATAAGGAAAGACATAGTCCCTGCTACAGAGGCTATGCGGACGGAGGGGTTTAAGTTCTACGGACTTAACCCTGCCAAACAGCATATTTTCATCACCGGAGGAAGTCTCGGAAGCGGCACTCTCAACAAGACAGTACGTCTATGGATCGAGGCCGGTTGTCCGGGCGGAGAGAATGTGGAACTCCTCTGGCAATGCGGCAAATATTACAAGGCAGGAACAGATGATTTCATGAAGAATCATCCTGAAGTGAACGGTATGATACACTACAGCGATTTCATATCAAGAATGGACTTGGCCTATGCGGCATGCGATGTGATAGTGGCCAGATCTGGTGCCAGCACAGTATCGGAATTATGCGCAGCTCACAAGGCAGCAGTATTCGTACCCTCTCCCAACGTGGCTGAAGATCACCAGACACACAACGCGATGGCGATTGTAAGCAAGAATGCGGCTCTCTTGGTAAAGGATGCAGACGCTCCTCAAAAACTTATGCCTACCGCTCTCGCCCTTGCATCCGACAAGGAAAAGATCGCAACGCTGGAGAGAAATATAGCAGAGCTCGCACTTCCAGATGCCGCCCTTAAGATAGCCGAAGAAGCTTACAGGCTGTGCGGAGCGGGCAGGAAGGGATAGGCATTGGATTACGGAGAAGGACTAACACCGTGGACGTGCTCTCTACTGGCAAGAGAGAGATAGTCCCAGTGGCAAGAAGAATGTTCATTTAGACATAACAATAAGCAAGATGTTCAAATACAAGCACATATACCTAATAGGGATAGGCGGAATAGGTATGAGCGCCATCGCCCGCTACTACAAATTCAAGGGACTTGATGTATCCGGATATGACAAGACCCCGTCAGATCTCACTGCAAGTCTTCAGAAAGAAGGCATACGCGTACACTACGATGACAACTGTTCCTGCATACCACAGGACAAGGAACACACCCTCGTGGTCTATACTCCGGCCATACCGGATGACCTGGGAGAGCTAGTATATGTAAGGGAACATGGATACAAGATTGTCAAAAGATCCAAAATACTCGGGGAGATCACTGACGGACAGGAATGTATTGCGGTAGCCGGCACACACGGCAAGACAACTACAAGCATGCTCATAGCCCATATTCTCACTGAGAGTGGCACAGGCTGCTCCGCATTCCTCGGAGGCATATCCAAGAACTATGGGACTAATCTCCTGACAAGCCATACTCCAGTAGTAGTGGCGGAGGCAGACGAATACGACAGGTCATTTCTACAGCTTCATCCTGAGATAGCGGTGATCACCTATATGGATGCAGACCATCTCGACATCTACGGAGACCTCGCCCATGTCAAGGAGGCATTCAAAGCCTTCGCATCACAGGTAACCAAAACCCTGATACTCAAGAAAGGGCTGGACATCACTCCGACCGACACCAAGGCAAGTATCGTCACATACCATTATGATGACCCTGATGCCGGATACTATGCACGCAATCCCAGACCGGACAGTCTCGGGTACTTCGATTTCGACATAGTATATCCGGGAGGCTCAATTGACAATATACACTGCGGAGTACCGGGTTGGATCAATGTAGAGAACAGCGTTGCAGCGGCAGCAGCCTGCCATGAATACGGATTGGGCGATGATGCGATAAGGTCTGCCATAGCTTCGTTCAAAGGGGCATGGAGAAGACTTGACATACACCTGAACACTCCTAAGCTGTCTTACATAGACGATTACGCCCACCATCCTAAAGAATTGGCATCGGCCATAAGCTCCATGCGAGAGATTTTTCCCGGAAGGAAGCTCACTGCCGTATTCCAACCACATCTCTACACAAGGACAAGGGACTTTGCCGATGAGTTTGCAGCTGCACTCAGCAAAGTAGACAAACTCATACTTCTTGACATCTACCCCGCAAGGGAGAAGCCTATAGAAGGCGTAACCTCGAAGCTGATCTTCGACAAATTGACCTGTCCGGAGAAAATAATGATTCCTAAAGAGAAACTTATGGAATATCTCGAAAATGAGCCTATCGATGTACTTGCAACATTCGGTGCAGGCAACATAGACAGGTTCATAGAACCTATAACCGAGATGCTTACAAAAAGGGCCGAGGGCAAATGAAACGGCTTCCCGCATACGCTGTGGCTGCTGCAGTCACCTCTCTTCTGTGCATATCCGTCATCATGGCCGATACGGCCCGTCGACATGCCCAGAAGGAGAAGACATGCTCAGGAATCACAGTAGAATACAGCGATGACGAAGAGATGCGGTTTGTCTCCGAGAAAGACATAAGAGAATACATCTCTCGTGAATACGGAAATTGCAAGGGCAAGAGACTTGAAGATATAGAATTGCCGAAGATCGAGAAGATAATCAGCAGCAAGAGCGCTGTTAGACAAAGCGATGCCTACCTAACATCGGACGGAATGATTCATATCCTTGTATCCCAGCGAGAGCCGGTCTTGCGAATGGTCATAGGTGGCATGAACTGGTATGCTGACAGCGAAGGCTTTATCTTCCCGATTAACAGGAACTATACCCCTATGGTTCCAGTTGCCGATGGAGCTATCCCTATAGAGCTATCTAAAGGATTCAAGGGCAAGGCACCCACTCCAAAAGGGCGCAAATGGATGGAAGAGATCCTCTCGGTGATCGACTTTACGGCAAATGACGGGAAATGGAGAGACAGCATATCCCAGATTCGGACTGATAAGGATCGGGGGCTTATCATAGTCCCGACAAAAGGCAGAGAGAGATTCGTAATAGGAGACGCTGTCGGGATCGGAGAGAAATTTGACAAAATCGAAGACTATTACAGATACATAGTCCCACTAAAGAAAAATTACACTGTTGTGGACGTTTCATTCAGGGGACAGATAGTTTGTGCAAACAAGAGCTACCGATATGGACAATAGTAATGACTTACACGAGAGGCTGATAGCTGCCGTAGATCTCGGCACTTTCAGAACCGCCCTCACCGTAGCAAGAGTAGAGGGCAACAATACTCAGATAATCTATTTCGGGACAAGACCATCGAAAGGCATAAGATGCAGCGAGGTCTTCAACCCCAAATTGGCTTCAGAAGTAATCCGGAGTCTGATTGAGGAGGCAGAGGCACAGCTCGGAATAAAGATCCTGCAGGTCGTCACCTCCCTTCCGAGGTACGGCATCCAGCAGGAAGACGCATCTGCAACCGTAACCAGAACTTCACCTGATGACTGCATAACTCAGGAAGAAGTGGATATGCTCAACAAAGTGGCTCAGGAGAGCAAGGTTCTCGAGCGATCTAACAGGATGCAGATATACAGTGCGATAGCTCAGTCTTTCTCTACTGGAGAATATTTCCAACTCCTCGAGAACGACATCATCGGGGTGATAGGTGACGAATTTACCGGCTATTTCAAGATCTTCTACGGCAAGAAAGGACCGGTGACAGCCATTACACACGCTTTCAACCTGCTCAAGATCGGCATTGCAAGGACTTATTTTACACCTACGGTATGTGCAAAAGCCGTACTTACCGAAGAGGAGATGAGCAACGGTGTAGCTCTGATTGACCTCGGAGCTGATGTCACATCTGTAAGCATTTTCGACAAGAAAGTACTATGTTATTATGCTGCAATTCCTTTTGGAGGCAATGCAATAACCACCGACATACGCAACGAATGCGGTATCTCCACGACACTGGCCGAGAATATCAAGTGCGGCTTCGGAGGATGCATGCCGGATAGACTTGTCAACCTCGGAGAGAAAATCATCCAGATTGAAAATGATGAGAGCGGCATCAAGCAGATCCCCGTATCATACCTATCACAGATAATTACCGCAAGAGAAAGGGAGATCATCGAGGCCATCCTCTACGAGATCCAGAAAAGCGACATGGCAATGAAGCTGCGCAAAGGTATAGTGATCACAGGTGGAGGAGCCGAGATGCTCAATATTTCCGCTCTGTTCAAGGAGATGTCCGGATACAGCGTAAGGAAAGCATTTCCCAAGAACGGTTTCGTGGCTTCTGGCTGCGACGGGATCTACGATACTGACGCAGCGACAAGTGCTGGGCTCATATTAGTTGCAAGAGGAGAATGTATCAATTGCGGCATAGCACCCGAGAAGCCTGCTGAAGAGCCTAAGGCTGAGGAGAATCCTACGGTAACGACTGCACCTGTCACAGAAGACGTACACGAAGTGGCAGAGGGGAAGCCCACAAATGAAGAGGCAAAGTCTGCAGAGGGGAAAATCCTCGTGCCACAACAGGAAGAAGAGAAGAAAAAGCCTGCAGAAAAACATGAGAGTTCTAAAGACAATGACAAGAACAGGAGAGACAATGACAAAGAAAAGCCAGGTAAAGAAAGTTCCGGATTCTTCCAGAAGATAAAGTTCAAATTCTTAAAGGCCTATGAAACCGCAACCAAAGAGATGGATAAAATCAAGGAGGAGGAAGTATGAGTACAAACGATGACAATATGGTGGTACCAATCAACTGGGAAGAGACAGACAGCAGAATCAAGGTTATAGGCGTTGGTGGAGGGGGATGCAACGCTGTCACATACATGTACAACCAGAAAATACGCGGCTGCACATTCATTGTCTGCAATACTGACAACCAGGCTCTTATGAAGAGTACTGTCCCTACCAAGATCGTGATCGGCGATGGCAAAGGGGCTGGCACCAATCCGGAGAAAGCAAGAAAAGCAGCTCTTGAGTCTCAGGACATCATCAAAAGTTACCTTGTCAGCAAGAATACCGATATAGTCTTCGTCACTGCCTGTCTCGGTGGAGGTACAGGCACCGGAGCCGCTCCCGTGATAGCTAAGCTTGTCAAAGACAGCGGCATACTGACCATTGGAGTAGTATCCCTGCCATTCGAGAATGAAGGGCGGAGAGCCATGTCCAAGGCAGCCGACGGGATACACGAACTGAAGAACAACGTAGACAGCCTTCTGATCATCAACAACCAGAAGCTTTTCTCCTATTTCGGCAAGGAAAGATTGCTTGATGCCATGCCCAAAGCAAATGAAGTGCTTTCCACAGCTGTCAAGGGGATCATTGAGATCATCAACAAGTGCGGAGAGATCAATGTCGATATCGAAGATGTCAAGACTATGATGAAGAACAGCGGCATGGCTCTTATGGGTAGCGGCAAGGCAAAAGGTTCAGACAGAGTTGAAGAGGCTGTCAAGCAGGCACTTGAATCACCCCTGCTCAACGATTTCGACCTCTCCACGGCAAAGAACCTGCTTATCAATGTCACTACCACTGTCGGAGAGAAAGGAATCTATATGGAAGATTTCGGCAAGATCACTGAACTCGTAACCGAACGCACCGGACTTGTGGACAACTGCAAGCAGGGCCTCATCATCAGGGATGACCCCAATGCTGACGACTCCCTACAGCTCACCGTCATAGCAACAGGCTTCAAGGCCGACATAGCACATCTTGTAGGCACAGACTACAGCAATATAATTGTGATCGGTGACGACTACACATACAATCCTGAGAAGAGGATAATACCGCCAATGGACGAGGCCGACATGACGCCGGCGATTAATAAGGTCGGTTTTAACTCGACCGAGAATGTACCGCATTTCCACTTCGACAAGAAACCAGTGCTTGACATAACAGGGGACGAGGATATAAGCCCGATGCTTACAACTCCGTCCATAAGGAGGGTCGCGCACCTTCCTGTCAGCAAAGAATCATGACAAGGCTTTTGCACAGCCTCAAAAACTGCCTATCTTTGCGGTTGCATTAACTCTAAGTGACATGAACAGAAAGACAAGAGTAAGATTTGCCCCTTCTCCTACTGGCCCGCTCCATATGGGAGGAGTAAGGACTGCACTGTACAACTATCTGTACGCCAAGCAGAACAACGGAGACTTCATCATAAGGATAGAGGATACAGACTCTCACAGGTTCGTACCTGGAGCCGAGAAATACATTCTTGAGGCCCTGTCGTGGTGCGGCATCAAGGCTGATGAGGGCGTGGACAGTGAGGGCAATATTGTCAGTACACCGTCCGAAAGACATCCACACGCTCCATACCGCCAGTCTGAAAGGAAAGGAATCTACAGGAAATACGCAGACGACCTTGTGGCCAAGGGCTATGCATACTATGCCTTTGACACCGCAGAGGAACTTGAAGCCAAGAGGGCTGAGGCCGAGTACAAAGGCGAGACATTCATCTATAACCAGACGACCCGCAAGGAACTCCGCAACTCACTCACCCTGCCTGATGAGGAAGTCAGGAGACTAATAGAGACAACTGACTGCTGGACCATTAGGTTCAAGATGCCCGAGGATACAGTAGTCAAAATGGATGACCTTATCAGAGGTCACATCGAGGTAAATACTGACACTCTGGACGACAAGGTACTATGGAAACGGGCAGATGAACTACCTACCTACCATCTTGCAAATATAGTGGATGACCACCTGATGGAGATAACCGAGGTCATAAGGGGCGAGGAGTGGCTTCCTTCCCTTCCGCTGCACTATCTCCTGTACAAGGCTTTCGGTTGGGAAGAGACTATGCCGAGATTTGCCCATCTGTCTCTTCTACTGAAGCCGGACGGCAAAGGAAAGCTAAGCAAGAGGGACGGAGATCGTCTCGGATTCCCAGTCTTCCCACTCAGATGGGTCAACCCTGAAGGAGAGGTATCCCACGGATACCGGGAAGACGGATATTTCCCCGAAGCATTTGTCAACATGTTGGCCATGCTCGGATGGAATCCAGGCGATGACCGCGAGATTTTCAGCATGGACGAGCTTGTAAAGGCATTTTCCCTTGACAGAGTGATCAAGTCCGGTGCAAGGTTCAATCCCGAGAAGGCTCGTTGGTACAACAAGGAATATCTCCGCATGAAGTCTGATGAGGCTCTTGCTGACCTGTTCATCCCTATATTGGAGAGCCACGGTATCAAGACCGTAGAAAGCTGCGAGATTCCTTCCGGAGTCAAAGGAGTTGATTTCATAAACCACACGGTGACAAAGGATTATATCCTCGGTGTCATAGGCATTGTCAAGGAAAGGGCTTCATTCGTAAAGGACTTCTGGACAGCAGGTTCATGCCTTTTCGTATCTCCGAGACAGTATGAGGACTTCGGTATAATTGCTGGGACTCCAGTAGAGCCAAAGGCCGCAGACCCACGCAGAGTACAGGATCCGAGGGCAAAAACTTATGATGACAGCCTCACGGCACCCTTCCTTGCCAAGGACGTAGACAAATTCTGGAAAGAAGAGAATTATACTGCCGCATCACAGGCGATTGCTCAGCTGCAAACATATGGGGATTTGTCCGACAAAGAGAGAATCGGAGCACACATAGAGGATTATATCAAGACGCAGGGCTGGCAGATGGGCAAGGTCATGAACTGCTTGAGGCTGGCACTCACGGGAGCCTCCAGCGGACTCGGGATAGCTGATATCATTTCTATGATAGGCATAGGAGAAGCTGAAGAGAGACTTGACTACGCAAAAGAAAGATTGGGAGGGAAATAATATGAAAATCGGAATATGCAGCGACCACGCCGGCTATGACTACAAGGGGCGGCTCATCAAGTTCTTGCAGAAGAACGGATATACAGTGGAAGATTTCGGGACAAACTCGACCGAGAGCATGGACTATCCTGACGTTGCACACCCACTCGCCAATGCTGTTGAGAGTGGAAGCGTTGACTGCGGCATAGCAATGTGCGGCACTGGCAACGGCATGGCCATGACACTCAACAAGCACAAGGGAATCAGGGCAGGCCTCGCCTGGAACAAAGAGATAGGACATCTCGTCAAGGCCCACAACAATGCCAATATCCTTGTCATGCCTGCAAGGTTCATTTCTTTCAGGATGGCAACCATTATCACCAAAGAATGGCTCTCTACCGCATTTGAAGGCGGAAGACACGAGAGAAGGATTGAGAAAATCCCCTGTCAACAGTAGATGGCGACAGTCATTACAGCCTCCGGGCTGCCGGGCATCCTGCTATCGGACAACATAGATGATTACCCGGAAGGTATTATTCTGCCTGTAGACAAGCCCTACAGATGGACATCGGCTGATGTCATCAGGAAGGTAAAATATTGTGCATGCAGGCATTTCCACAAGAAGAATCTTAAGGTAGGCCATGCCGGGACTTTGGACCCTCTCGCAGACGGGCTTCTGATTGTGTGCATCGGCAAGGCTACTCGCATGGCCGAGGAGATACAGCGCTATGACAAGGAATATGTGGCCGGAGTCAGTTTCGGTGCCACGACTCCGTCATATGACCTTGAGAAAGAGATCGACCGTTTCTATCCGACTGACTATGTCAGCGCAGACAGCATAGCAGAGACTCTCCGTTCTTTCCTTGGCAGACAGGAACAGGTAGCTCCATTATTCTCGGCCAAGTCTGTAGACGGGATCAGGGCTTATGAGCTTGCCAGAAAGCAATGGAAGACAGCTAAGGACAATCCCGGAATGCCATTTGACCACTCGGCTACAGAGAGCCTTAGCCGGCAAGAGATAGAGATCAAGGAGATCGAATTGCTGTCATTTAGACCAGGAGGCGGGACAAGCTCGGAAAATACCGGATGCCATATCTCCGAGACATCAGATACGCAGACAAGCTCTGAGAAAGCCTCTATAGACCCGAGAAGCCTGAGGATCAATGTGACTGACAATAGCCGCTACAACCTTCCTCATGCGGATATAAGGGTACTTTGCTCCAAGGGTACCTATATAAGAGCACTCGCAAGAGATATCGGAGAGGCTCTCGGCACAGGGGCACACCTTGACATGCTTAGGCGAACACGCAACGGAGGCTTCGACGTCAGAGATGCCGTCAAGGTGGAAGATGCCGTAAGGCTATTTGGAGGAAAATAGTACAATGGCACATGCAATATTACCCGATCGGGAATTCGGGAACATCAAAGTACAGAGAAACAGGAAAAGCCGATCCGTCAGCATAAGAATAAGAGGTGAGAGCGTAAGCATGACACTGCCGTACTTTATGCCCACAAAAGAGGCTGTCGCTTTTCTCGAGAGCAAGCGCGATTGGATCCGGCAAACGCTTGCAAAGCAGAGAGAGATAGACTCTGGCAAAGAACGAATAGGCGAAATCCATGACGGCAGCATCGTGAGGACGCTAGTATCCAATATAGTATTTCGGATCGGTGAAAACGATGGCCATATTCATATAGACACTGTCGTATCAGACAGATACAAAGCTGCAATCTGGCTAAGTGCCGACAACCCGATACGAACAATTACTGTCACATTTCCGGAGACCACAAAGCAGGAACAGTTGAGAGAAGTGCTTGTAGATATTTTGAGGAACGAGGCTAAAGATGCCTTGAACTTAGAACTTTCGTCACTTGCGGATAGTTATGGCTTCACTTACGGGAGGCTTACCATAAAGCACAACATCAGCAACTGGGGAAGCTGCTCGTCAAAGGGGAATATCAATCTCAATCTCAATTTAGTCAGACTGCCCCAATACCTTTGCCGTTATGTAATCCTGCATGAACTCTGTCACTTGAGGAAGATGAATCACGGTGAAGAATTCCACAGCATGCTGAGAAAACTATGCACGGACGAGCTGAATAGATTGCATACAATCGGATATCCGCTTCCTCTGAAATACGAAGCCTACCTTACAGGCTCTGCAGAGAATCTGCCTCCGGTAGAAGTTGTCCTCAGAAACGAACTCAAGGGTTGGTGTCTAATCTGAGACAGGCTATTATTTTACTGAATATTTACTTTTCCATATGAAACGGACAACAATAATACGGACAGCTATATCTCTTGTCCCGATAATCGCCCTTATGGCTCTGCTTGCCGTCAATATAACGTTCTTCGGCAGCGATGCCATACTCGGAGCCAGTCAAGTATCCCTGCTTTTCTCGGCCGGACTTTGCACATGGCTTGCAATGTGGCTATTCAAGAAGCCCTGGGCTGACTTCGAAGCTACTATAAAGGACAATATCGGAGATGTCACGACTGCAATAGTTATACTATTCCTGATAGGTGGCATCTCAGGTACCTGGACAATGAGTGGGACAGTACCCTCACTTATATACTACGGTGTCAAGCTTATCTCCCCGAGTATCTTCCTCGTGACAGCCTGCGCTATATGTGCATTCGTCTCCTTGATGACCGGAAGTTCCTGGACTACCATAGCGACTATTGGAGTTGCCTTGTTGGGAATCGGGCAGGCTCAGGGCTTCAGTGACGGGATGATAGCGGGAGCAATCATATCAGGAGCATATTTTGGTGACAAGATCTCTCCTCTGTCTGACACCACAGTGATGGCGTCTTCAATAGCGGGCACTCCCCTGTTCACGCACATCAAATATCTTATGTACACGACAATACCGTCATTTGTGATCACGCTCGTAATCTTCCTTATAATAGGATTCTTCCACAGCGGTCACGATGCTGCACAGATATCTGTCTATACGGACACACTGACGTCCAAATTCACCATAACTCCGTGGACTCTTGTTGTGCCGGCGCTGACAGCCATACTGATTGCCAGGAGGATGCCGGCTCTGATAGTACTTGGGCTTTCAACACTTATGGCAGGCATATCTGCAGTTATACTGCAACCCGACATCATCACAGAAATAGGCAACAAGACACTATCTGACCTTGGAATCTCCGCAGACGGCAAGGGAGGAGTGCTGTTTACCGGTATCGTCAAGACTATCTACGACTCTGTATCTGTAGATACGGGCGTGGCTGAGGTCGACAAACTTGTGTCCTCCCGCGGAATGACGGGTATGCTCAACACTGTCTACCTTATAATATGCGCCATGTGTTTCGGCGGGTGCATGAAGGCCAGCGGAATGCTACATCACATAGCATCACTGCTGCTGCCTCTCACAAAGACTCGTACTGGGCTCGTAACGTCTACCGTCGCCACGGGATTTTCTCTCAACGGCATCATCTCGGACCAATATCTCTCGATAATCCTTACTTCGGACATATACAAGGACATATACGCCAAACAGGGCTATGAAAGCCGCCTTCTTAGCCGCTCTGTTGAGGATTCTTCGACTGTAACATCTCCTCTGTTCCCATGGAGCAGTTGCGGCATGACACAGTCCACAATACTCTCAACGCCTACTCTGGCTTATCTTCCTTTCTGCTTCTTCAATTATATCAGCCCGCTGATGAGCATTGTCGTAGCTGCTATAGGATACAAGATCTTCCGGAAAAAAGATTGACATATGTTTCGGGCAATCCGACACAAGTCTTTGGACATTAAGAAAATTTCATTAAATTTATTTATTATAAATTAAAAATATAATCTTTCCGGGCAAGCAGGGGTAGCTGCAAACGAGAAAGGATTACTGCACACACTATGATAAAACCTTTAAGGAAAACGCCAAGCATTGATGACCTAAGACTGTACCTGAAAAGAAACGACTTGAAGTCTACAAAACAAAGGCTTGCGGTGCATAAGGCCATGCTCACATTGGGACACGCCTGTGCCGACATGGTAACGGAAGAGATCCAAAAAGATAGCTCTGTCAAGGTGACCGTTGCTTCCGTCTACAACATCCTCACGCAGATGTCCGATATCGGAGTATACAGCCGCAGGATGAGCGCCAACAACAAGATGTACTTTGACGTCAACAATTTCCAACACATTCATCTATACGATAGGATCAACAACACATACAAGGACATTATCGATGACGGGCTTATAGGGCTTGTCAACGAATTCCTTGCAAAAAGGAAATTCAAGGGTTACAAAGTAGAAGATATCGACATACAGATAGTATGCAGGCCTTCAAGGGCTGCAAAAGACAACGCCTCCAAAGATGCTGTGAAAGCTTCCAGCAACCGATAATTCTTTAGAAACTTTAACAGAACAGAATTCAAACAGCTCCTGCACCTATGAAATAAAATACGGGGACAACTCTGACAGAGTCATCCCCCTCCCCTTATGAGAAATATGATATTTCTATGGTTTTTGAAAAGGACAGCTTAGCTATCTGACTGAGCTGATTCTTTTGCCGATACTTCAGAAGCGTCTGCCGTGCCCTCAACAAATGCCACAATCTCGCCTTTGACTACCTTATCCCCCTGCTTTCCGGTCACGGCAACGATTCGTCCGTCAACTGCCGAGACAATCTCTTCGAGACCATAATAAGTCTGGATAAATCCAAGCGGCTTGCCAGCCTCGACCTTTGTTCCCGCTACTGGTGCCGTAGAATCATCGTCAACATCGAGCTGCCACATAAGTTGTCCCTTTGCAGAAGCCTGAACAGGGACAGCATGAGGATACTTGGCGGCATATTCGTTGACATCGAACTTAGGCATCTCAACTACTGGACGAACAACGTTGATAGGTGCACCGGCCTTAGCCTTGAGGTCATTGAGCTCGGCATTGAAACGCTCCTTTGCCACGCCACTCTTGTAGTCGCGGTACTGCCTCTCGTGCATTGCAAACTCAAAGAGCTCCTCTTCGTCCTGTCCCTCGTCCCAGCCTTCTTCTTTCATCATCTGACGGAATTTCGGAAGTTCGTTCGGATACATGTCCTGAGGTGTGCCGGTATAGAATTCCAGACCTTTCTCCTTTGCAAGTTCTACGATCTCAGGAGCAAGCTTTCCGGGAAGCTGTCCCATACGTCCGAGAATCATGTTCCAAGTGTCCTTGTCAATGGTTGTCCAGCGAGGCTTTCCATTGAGAGTATTGAGGAGATTCATCAAGGATACATTCTTGACATACTGGCTGAACGGTGTCACGAGCGGCGGATAACCAAGCTTTGGCCACACATACTGAACCTCGTCGAAGAGCTTGACCATCAATGTATCAAGGCTGATCTCAGGTCTTCCGTGCGCACGCTCTGAAGCATTTATCGCACTCTGGAATCCTTTCAGATCGGCCATCATGGAGCCCATCATTCCTCCAGGAAGGCCGCAGCCCACGAGAAGCGATGACATAAGATGGTTGGCCGGATTGATCCAGTATCCGAGGAAATCGTCTATGAACTTCTGGGTAAGTCTCCTGACTTCCATGTAGGCGTCCATATTGAGGTCCTTTACGACAAAGCCGTCTGCCCTCATCATCTCACGTATGGTGATAACGTCCGGATGAATCTTTCCCCAGGAAAGAGGCTCTACGGCAACGTCCAGATAGTCGGCACCGGCCCTTGCGACCTCCAGCATCGATGCCGGAGAGAACCCTGGGCCACTGTGACCATGGTATTCTACTATGATATGGGGATATTTTTTCTTGATGCATGATGTAAGCTGCGCAAGGAAAGTGGGCCTTCCTATGCCGGCCATATCCTTGAGACAGATCTCGTCGCAGCCATATTCAACCACCTTGTCGACTATGCCCATATAGTATTCGACGGTATGGACTGGGGAATAGGTTATGGAAAGGGCTACTTGAGATATCATGCCGCCTTTCTTGGCATACTCAACTGAACCTTTGAGATTCCTGTGGTCATTGAGCCCGCAGAAAGACCTTGCTATATCTGTCCCTTGCTTCTTCTTGACCTTGTACATCAGCTCACGCACATCTGCGGGAACCGGATTCATACGCAGGGCATTGAGTCCCCTCTCGAGCATATGTGTCTGGATACCGGCCTTATGGAAAGGTGCGGTCCACTTGCGCACGGCCACATTAGGATTTTCCCCGAAAAGCAGGTTTACCTGTTCGAACGCACCGCCATTGGTCTCCACCCTGTCGAAGCAGCCCATGTCAATGATTGCAGGAGCGACCTCAACGAGTTGATCGACACGCGGGACATATTTGCCGGAAGACTGCCACATGTCCCTGTAGACTAGGGAAAATTTTATTTCTCTTGCCATTCGTTATTCTGTTTAGATTATGACTCAAATTACAATCCTACAAATTTAACAAACTTAGGGGAATAACCGACTTTTCGGCCGTATAACTTTCTCACGGGAATTAAAAGGTGTTTTGAAATGATTCGGGAACCATTTCAAAACAGATTCATAAACAGATTCTTTGTTTACATCAATTTAATTCATAAATTTGACAACGCATGGTGAGATTTTGCCAAAATCTCGGAAGAGATGCCGACAGGCAGAGTTTTCTTTAGCCAACTAACCGATTCCACTTATCCCGGCAACGGATGTAGCTCTTTTTGTCCGACCCTTCGGATTACCAACCATCTGCAGCAACCGCACAAGAAAACACCTTCAATCAACTAGGCACAAGGAACAACATGAAACGAATATTTTGGCTAATTCTCGCATCAGTCCTCATTATAGGCTGCGTGCAGGAACACGAAGAACTCAAACCTGAAGAAAGCCCATCTACAGGCGGCATTACATTCGACGATCTCCTCTCGGATACTAAGGCAGGAAACATAACGTCCACATTGGACAGCCTCAATCTCTAGAGTAAATTGCAATCGTCGAAGGACAACCTCATGTTAGGACGGATTATACTGGCAGACGGTGTCTACACGCGTCTCATCTCCAAAGAAGATGCCCTTTTCTTCGGCATCTCCGAAGAAACTTATGAAAGGTACGTGGCATACACGGAAGAACTTAACGAAATAAAACGCCATGAAAACGAATAGAATAAATAAACTCCTGCCCCTGCTCTTAGGCAGCATGATGATCCTCACCTCCATGTCGGACTGCGAGAGAGAAAAATCTCGATATGAACCTGTCACATTAACATTGGCAGACACGACTTACGTGTCCGAGTATGTCGAAGTTGAGAAAGATATTATATGGAATAATATCGACGTTTACCAAAAGGACGGAGACGGGTTTTTCTTTTATATCGGGCGGGAATTACACTCCTCTACCGCCAACAAATCCATATGGCTGCACATCTGGGTCAACGACAGAAGCGCATTGGAACTTAACAAGAAATATCGTGCAATAGTGAGATTGCACGATATAAACTCAATACCTTACTCCGGACAGGTAATTTTCAACGGCAACAATAAAGGCCTCAGCGGAACTTTTGAATTCATATACGACAAAGAAAACGGAATTGACCAAGTTGCGAATGGAAGTTTCCAGAACCTGACAATTAATTGAGGCACTGATAATCAAGATCATTACTGACATGGTCGAGATTGACCTTACCGAAAAACAGAAAAAGGGGCTTGACTAATGCTTTTTAGTCAGCCCCATTGTTATTTAATGTGTATCGAAAGATGTCAGGAAGCGAATACGTATCTTAGAACGAAGAGGACCGCGAGTACCCACATGGTGACTGAGATTCTCTTGAACTTGCCAGACAAGGCATTAAGCACCACATATGAGATCATGCCAAGCATTATGCCATCTGAGATGCTGTAAGCCAAAGGCATAAGCAGCATAGTAACAAAAGCCGGTATTGCCTCGGAATAGTCATTCCACTCTATATCCTTGACAGGGCTTGCCATCATTACACCTACAATGAAGAGCACAGGACCTGTTGCAGCTCCTGGGATCGAGAGGAAAAGAGGTGAGAAGAACAGGGCTATCACAAAGCAGATTGCAATGGTAAATGAAGTAAGACCTGTACGTCCACCTTCGGATACTCCGGAAGCACTCTCGATATAAGTAGTAGTAGTACTGGTACCGAACATGGCTCCTGCAGTAGTTGCAACAGCATCAGATAGAAGAATCTTGTTGATACCGTCAACTTTCCCGTCCTTGTCCACCATACCGGACTTCACGGATACACCTACTACAGTGCCGATAGTATCGAACATGTCGATAAAGAGGAAAGTGAACACGACTATCAGCATATCCCATGAGAGCACATGCTCCCACTGGAACTGGCAGAATATCGGTGCGATCGAAGGAGGTGTGGAGAAAATGCCGGTAAAATGAGTAACTCCCATAGGGACACCTATAATGGTAGTTGCAAGTATACCGAGAAGGAGTCCGCCTCGCACTTTGAGTATTACAAGCACCGAGGTTATGGCGAAACCGATGAGGGCAAGCATAGCGGTCTTGTCTGAAAGATCTCCAAGACTTACCGAAGTAGCTTCATTACTTACAATTATGCCTGCCGACTTGAGACCTATGAAGGCGATATAGAGGCCGATACCGGCACCGATTGCCCTTTTAAGAGTCATTGGGATAGCATCGACAATCATTTTCCGGACATTTGTGACTGTCAGCAAGATAAAGATCAGACCTTCAAGGAAAATGGCAGTAAGAGCCATCTGCCAGGAGAAGCCCATAGACAGACAGACCGTGTAGACGAAAAATGCATTTAGACCCATGCCAGGAGCAAGGCCGAATGGCTTCTTGGCATAGAGAGCCATCACAATTGTACCGACAAAAGCAGCAAGGGCAGTTGCAGTAAATACAGCACCTGTAGGCATCCCCTGAGACTCAAGTGCTGAGAAGATATTAGGATTGACAGCCAGAATATAGGCCATCGTAAGGAAAGTCGTGAGTCCTGCTACAATCTCTGTGCGGACATTGTTGACAGACGGATTGAAACCGAATGCTTTCTCTATAAATTTTGACATGGCAGCAATCTATCAGAATACCCACTTTGCACCAAGACAGGGACGACACCAGAAGCCCTTGCCTGTACCGAAATCATAGGACAACTCTATCTCAGTACCGACATTGAGATTGTCCACACCGAAATGACGGCCTACATTGTACCAAAGCTGCGGCTCTGCAAGGAATACTACGTCCGAATCCTTGGCCTTGGACCAGTCACGCTCTAAAGACTTGCTGTAAGGAGCCACACTATGACTCTCCCACCAGAAATCAGCAAATCCGCTGAATGTAAGACCTTCGGCTCCGAACAGATCCTTCATACCCCATACAAGGGTAAACTGCATCGGGACCGCACTTCTGCGCTTATCTCCCTTCATATCATATCTGTTGGCACCCTTGTAATTGATATATTTACCGAGGACCTTAACATTCAATGTATTGCGGAAATCGTCGCTATGGATGAACCAGTCTAATCCGGCAAGGAAAGCATGGTTGATGCTGTAATTGCTGTAGACTCCTCCGTTGTACTCCACATGGATGCTCAACGGAGATAGCTTCGTATCCTGCCAGAAATTGAGACAGCGGGCAATTTCGAAATATGTACCGCTAGGGCTATAGCAATAGGCCGGAACCTCTTTCGAGCCTGTATTTTTCTCATAGTCATAATCCACAAAGAAGAAAGTGTTGCCCCAATCGTCATTGTAGAAGCCTTCAAGAGTCGTTGTCACGTGGCCGCGATCCTTTCCGAAATCATAGAAGACCTGTAGATTGGTTTGGGCCTCGGCAACTGCCGGGAAGACCAAGGCAGCCGAGAAGGCTGCAATAATGGTTGATTTATACATAAAAAACAAAATTAGGTTTGTCTATAGTTCACACAATAGCATGTAAGCTACGTGGGTAATATCAGTTCCATGAGCGAGCGATGCCACTCCCACAAGCTATTAAGTTCTAAAGCTTGAGCAAGGAAGTTACTTCCACACCTGAAGGCAGGGCCGCTCTTCCACTAAGGTCTTCAAGCTCTACGAGGAAATTGACATACACCTTTGCCGGAGAGAATCTCGACAAGAGTCTCAGGGCCGCCGAGGCACTACCACCTGTAGCCAACAGGTCATCGTGCAACAATACCACGTCATCTTTAGAGATGGCATCTGTCTGCATCTCAATTGTATCAGGTCCATATTCCTTCATATATGTCTCGGAATACGTGGAAAAAGGAAGCTTCCCCTTCTTGCGAATAACCGAAAATCCGGCATGAAGCCTGTACGCAAGAGCCGCTCCGAGAATGAAGCCACGGGATTCAAGCCCTACCACCTTTGTTATGCCCTTGTCTTTATATAGTTCATAAGCACCGTCTACGGCCTGCGAGAAGGCCTCCGGATCTGCAAAAAGCGTAGTAAGATCCCTAAAAAGAACGCCTTTTACAGGGAAATCAGGAATATTCCTTATGCTCGAAGCGAGAAATCCAGTATCCATCAGAATGTAAATTTAACCATTGCGAGTACCCTATGGTTGGTCACCCAGTGACAGTCATCATTTGCAAGGCCGTTGGAAGATTTTACCATCCCTGTTGCTTTGCCGTAATATGCCGATGTGATGTCATATTCCAACCCAAACACGAGCTTACTTCCGAGATTGTAGACAACTGTAGGAGTGAAACGGATAAGAGAATTGAGATTATAGAACCCGTTCTTGCTGATATACAGATTGTCCAATGAAGTATAATCGACTCCGTCTATGCTCTTATCGGCTACAAGCGAAGAAGATGTTCCCAGATTGCGTATGAAGCCGAGCATTCCTTGCACCTGAACTTTGCGTCCGTACTTTGCCGATACGAAAGAGGAGATGCTGTGAAGAGGCGTATATCTTTGTGAGCCATCGGCATTGACCTTGGAGACGCCATAGCCTGAAAGTAGATTGATATGCTCCCCAGCCGATCCGTAGACCACCTTGGCATTTATGCTAAAATCCTTGCTTTTGTAGTCTGCATACACATACGGTATCGCGGTAGTGATGCGGTCGTTGAGCTTCTTGCCATCAGCTGCACGCCATCTCGGCTTGATGCTGAGCACGTCCACTCCAGCCTTGGCCGAGAATCCGGACTCTGTCCTAAGCGTCAGCCCTGCATAGACCTCAGGCACCATACTGTATTTGATATAGTCCGCAGATGCACCTGAAGGCCCGGCAGAGAGATACTGCATCTGATAGATTATACCTCCGGTAAAGGTAAACGCCTTGCTGAAATTATAGTCCACAAGAGCAAGAGGTGTACGGCTGAACGGATTGAACGGGGTACCGGTCTCAAGTGCTATCACATAAGGCTGGCCCTCTGCAAGCGGATGCCATGCCTGGCCGATCTTGAAGGAAGCACTCTGCTTACCGGAGCGGCCGAGTCCGGCCCATGAGAGGCGAGCATATGCCTGACGAAGTCGGAGGACAGCGACATTGCCGTTCATACAATAGAAATCGGTCTCTATCTTTGCCGACACATCAGTCTTGCCGAAGCTGTATCCGGAGACATCAATCCCAAAACGGGATGTTATCGCTAAGAAGCGGAAATTAGGCTGGGCATTGATATCGTCTCCTGAATCACCAATATTCTCATCCTTAGGGAGATAGTAGAACAGGTCTTTCGTACCGGCAATATTCTGCCTTGAGTCGAAAGCCATGAAATTGCGCACAAAGCCATAAAGCTTAACCTTGGAGGGAGTCTCAGCCTTCTTCTCTGCAGGAACAGAATCTGAAGAAGTATGAGACGCTACATCGGCAACAACAACGGCATCCGAAGTTGTCGCCGAGACGAGATCTGACGATGCAAAAGCCGGCACAGTCATGACGCAAAAGGCAAATGCAGGCAGAGTCATGGCATACTGCGCAAAGGCTGCAATCTTTTTTCTCATAGCAGTTATTTCTGTTATATTCCTATAAATATCAGCACAAGATAACCGAGCACAAATCCGGTGACACCTATTATCGCGCCTGCCTTTGTCATGTCCTTAACTTCAACAAGCCCTGTAGAATGCGCAATTGCATTTGGAGGGGTACTGATGGGGAAAAGCATGGCCATTGATGTGGCAAGAGCAAGCCCAGCTATAAGGGTCTTCACTCCGCCTATCGGGTCGAGAGCTTCGCCCATTCCCACGCTCACAGCACTGAGAATTGGCACCAGAAGGCTTGCCGTACCAGAGTTGGAGATGAAATTGGAGAGAGCATAGCCAATAAGCCCGGCAAGAAGCACAACTACAAGAGGCTGGAAAGATGCGAAAGGTATAGCTTCCACGAGTGTCTCGGCAAGTCCTGTACGATTAAGAGCAGTACCGAGAGCAAATCCACCCGCAACCATCCAAAGCACACTCCAGTCAATCTCCCGTAAGTCATCCTTTGTGATAATGCCGGTAGCGCAGAAGATTCCGACAGGAATCATCGCGACAACATTTGCATTGATACCAGTATATTTGTCAAACATCCACAGAAGGATAGTTATCGCAAAAGTTGCCCATACGACATAGGTCTTCCAATCTTTCTCTCGGGTAGTCTCTATCTTAAGTTCTACTCTCTCTGACGAGAAGGGGAATAACTTCAGCAACAGCACCCAGGCAAAAAGCAGCATCACGATTACGAACGGCACCATCACGCAGACCCAGTCTCCAAAGCCTATATTTTGGTGAAGAGTCTCGTTGAGATATCTCAAAGCTATTGCATTCGGAGGCGTGCCTATAGGAGTACCTATACCGCCAAGGTTTGCAGCAATGGGTATTGCAAGAGCAAGGCCGATGACGCCCCTGTCCCCCTTTGGCAGATTCTTGAGCACGGGAGCAAGGAAGGTAAGCATCATCGCAGCAGTCGCCGTGTTGCTCATGAACATGGAGAAGAAGCCTATGACAAGCAGAAAGCCGAGAAGCACGAACTTAGGCTTCGTGCCGAAAGGCATAAGAAGCACTTTTGCGAGTTGAGTATCAAGTCCTACCTTAGTAGCCGCTATGGCCAGAATGAAACCTCCAAGGAAAAGCATTATGGTAGGATCGGCAAATGCTGCAAGTATAACCTGATATCCGACAAAAGTACCCATATCCACCGGGTCGGAATCAGTTGTCCTCAAGAAGATCGGGCAGTTGTCCGAGATGGTAAATAGCATCAGGACTATTATAAGTACAGAAGTAGCCCACGTCGGCAGCAACTCGAACATCCAGAGCAAGGCAGCAAGCACGAAAAGGGCTACGGTACGCTGTTCTATCACGGTAAGGAGCGGAGATCCGTCATCGGCAAAACCAAAGAAGGAACGGGGCACGAACCACAAAAAGAGGAATGCGGCAATCGTAAATACGGACATCACTGCCTTCTTTATCGGGAAGACAGACACAGGTTTTAGTGTACTTGAACTCATTGTATTATTGTTTGGTTATTCCTACGCCCGTCACCCGCAAGCCGAACTCCACGGCTCGAAAAAGATGTGAGCATGTTCACAACATTCCACAAAGATACGCAAAAGTTCGCGCAGAAGCAAACGCCTCTTCACGCCTCTTCACCTGCGCGTTGGCTGGATACTCGCTACGAGATGCGCGCCGGCATCTTCATATATTTATTAAATTTGTAACTTATGAAAACGATAACGAATATAACCACGGCAATGATAATCCTATGCCTCTGGACACCCCTGACAAGGGCTCAGGATGAAGGAGTCATCGCAGGTCTTGATACGCCATACTCTTATTCCGCAGCAGAATACGGAGACAAAGCCATATCCTGTCCACTTGAGATCGCCGGAGAGGATTTCAAGGCCATAATCCTGTATTACAACGGAAGCACCGCCGTGACAATGGAAGCAAGTAACGGACAGCGAAGCCTCATTTTCATTGGCGGACGACCAAACTCCCCCTCCGGAGAGAACATTCAGACAATAGGATTCAGCGGCAAGACCGAAAGCAAGAAGAACAGCTATACTGTCGGGACTCATGACTTCACCAACGACGGAAAGAGCGAACTCGTCATCGGAATACGAGCTGCAGATGGATTCTCAGTATTCGTATTCGCATACACCGAAGGCAAGTGGAAATGCATCGGCAATATGGTGACAAAAAATCGTGACATACGCTCATGCCGGGTATTTAGGCAGACGCTTACAATCAAGGACGCCTCAGACGGGACACTATACACCTGGACATATCACAACGAAGGATTCGATTTCCGCTCAAGCGACAACCACAATGAACCCTCTGCCTTGTACATGTAGGAACAAGGAATAAGATTTATTCGTCCTTTATTTCAACTCATTAGAGAAAGAATAAGGCCTGTCCTCCTTTGCCGTGCCCCTCGTGGTCTCGGGCTCAGATGTCATATCGTACACAATCTCTGCCCCAGAGGACAACTCCTCATGAGTCAGATAGGTCCTTTCGATAAACTTTCCATTGAGTTTCATTGACTTGATATAGACATTGCTATCCGAGTTGTCTGGAGCCTGTATGACAAAGCTTTTTCCTGAAGGTAGGTCGACAGTCACTTTTTTGAACAGTGGCGAACCTATGGCATACTGGCCCGAGCCTGGACATACGGGATACATCCCCATGGCCGAAAATACATACCAGGCCGAAGTCTGGCCATTGTCCTCATCACCGCAATATCCGTCCGGCTCCGGAGTATAGAAATTCTTCATTATATCCCTTGCACGGAACTGGGCTTTCCATGGCTGGCCGCACCAATTGTAGAGATAGACGAAATGCTGGATAGGTTGATTGCCATGGGCGTAATTGCCTCTGTTCATCACCTGCATCTCACGGATCTCATGTATCGGGAAGCCATAATAGCTGTCATCGAAATGAGGAGGGATACTGAATACTGTATCCATCATCCTTGAAAAAGCGACATCTCCACCCATGAGATCGATAAGTCCCTGAGGATCATGGAATACAGACCAGGTATAGTGCAGGCTATTTCCCTCCGTGAAGTCTCCGCCCCATTTGAGAGGGTTGAACGGACGCGAGAAAGTCCCGTCCACATTCTTGCCTACCATCAGACGATACTCCGGATCATATAGATTACGGTAATTAAGAGCAGCCTTCTTATACTGAGCGAGCTCTTCTTCAGATTTGCCAAGTGTCTCCCCAAACTTGTATATACACCAATCATCGTAAGAATATTCAAGCGTCTTGGCGGCACTCTCATAGATACCTACATTGCAAGGCACATAGCCGAGAGAGTCATAATACTGCCAGCCGTGCCTTCCTGTAGACTGAATCCTCGGATGTACAGCATGGGCATCATGTACTACTGCTTTCCAAAGAGTCTCGGCATCTTGGCCACGCACTCCATTGAGCCAGGCATCTGCAACTACAGACGCGGAATTGTTACCTATCATGCAAGGCTTGTGTCCAGGGCTCGCCCACTCTGGAAGAAAACCACTCTCAAGATAGGCATTGACAAGGCCTTCCTGCACCTTCTGGCTATAATCCGGATATACAAGATTGAGCAAAGGGAAAAGACTGCGGAACGTATCCCAGAAACCAGTGTCTGTAGTCATGTTTCCTGGCAGAACCTTGCCGTTGTATGCACTATAATGCATGGTATTGCCCTCTGAATCAATTTCGGTGAAATCGCGAGGGAAAAGAAGAGAGCGATAAAGGCATGAATAGAAAGTCCTCATCTGTTTCTCGGTACCTCCTTCCACACGGATACGCCCGAGTATCTCATTCCAGCGGGCACGTCCTGTCCTTTTGACCTCGTCAAATGACCTGTCGCCAATCTCCTCAAGATTATGCTTTGCCTGGTCGAGACTTATGAACGAGGACGCCACCCTGAAATTTGCAACTTGTCCACGAGAAGTTGGAAAACCGACTATTGCAAAAGCCCTGTCAGACACAACCTCATGACTATCAGACACTTTATCATTGTCCACAGTCTGAACAAAGGTGAATGGGGTATCGGACTCTATGATGAACCAGTTCTTGAAATTCTCAGGAACATCTCCCGAGTTGCTCGAAATATAACCGGAGATTGTATTGCCTTCAGTATCCACCTTGAGCTCTGCTTTGCCCTTATATGCATCTAACACAAGATACGACATGTCCTTCTCAGGGTATGTAAAGCGGAACGATGCTGCCCTCTCGGTAGGAGTAACTTCGGCTACTACATCATGATCAGCAAGATATACCTGATAGTAGTATGGAGTAGCGATCTCTGCCTTGTGGGAGAACCAACTTGCCCGCTTCTCCTCATCGTATATTGGGCCTGTTGTCACAGGCATCAGAGAGAAAGCTGCATAGTCATTGATCCACGGACTCGGCTGGTGGGTCTGCTTGATACCGCGTATAGTATTGGAATTATATTGGTATGTCCATCCGTTGCCGTCAGGGCCTGTCTGAGGCGTCCAGAAATTAAGTCCCCATGGCATCGCCACAGCTGGATATGTATTGCCAGAAGAGAAAGCGAAAGTAGATTCCGACCCCACAAGAGGGTTGACATAATCCACTGGATCTTTCTGGTTTTCCGACAGTTCTGATCCCGCACATGCGAAAAAAAGAGAGAGAGACGCAGCTAATGCGATCAGTCTTGATTTCATAATTGTATAAATTTAAGCCTAGAAGTTATGTAGTCTGACTTATGATACTTATGTCCAAGATCCTTGTAAATCCGACTCAATTTAGAAGCCGTCTAAATTCGTTTCATATTATATAGTCAGGCATATTTCATTCTGCATCATGCGGATACGTCCGATATAGGTTCAGGAGTTACCATCTGGAGCATCTCCATGAAGTTTATCAGGGAAATCACCGTGAAGCTCGATAGGCTTGTCATCCCAGTCAAGATTCTCCGAATCCGGCTCGTTGAAGGGCTGAAGAAAAGGATTGTGAGTACGTTCCTCCGCCATAGAACTGTAATGGCCATGTCCAGGGACTATCGTAACATCCCCAGGAAGCCCCATAAGTTTCTCCATGATGGATGTGATAAGATCGTCATAATCAGCCGCATATATATCCGTGCGCCCTATAGTGCCAGCAAAGAGAGTATCTCCCGTGAAGATCACTTTGTCTATCTCGTCATAGAAGCACACTCCACCTGGAGTATGCCCAGGAGTGGTGATGACTGTCATGGATGTCTTGCCAAACTTTATATTCTGCCCGTCTGACAAGGGCAGAAAAGCGAAAGACGTGTCCGGCGTCTTAAGACCAAAGGAAGCACACATCTCGGCATCCTTGTCGAGAATCACCTTGTCGGCTGCATTCATATACACCGGGATGCCATATTTATCAGCACATTCCCTGACTCCGAATACATGATCGAAATGCCCGTGTGTAAGAAGGATCATCTCGGGATGCACTCCAAGATCCTCAACTTTGCGGTAAAGCACTGCAGCTTCGGCACTGTCATAGAAGCCGGGATCGATGATGACGGCCGAAGATGTCTCGTCCCACGCCAGAGAACAGTTCTCCTTGAAAGGATTGAACTGGAAAGTAAATATCTTCAACATGACTCTTTTCTACAAATTTAAGAAAAGTATCGTATTTTTGCGGATATATAGGATTACATCATGTACATAGGGATAGCCGGTAATATCGGCAGCGGAAAGACCACTCTTACTCGCCTTCTGTCCGAGCACTACGGGTGGATACCAAAATACGAATCAGTCACATACAACCCATACCTGGAAGACTACTACAAGGATATACGACGGTGGTCATTCAATCTTGAGATATATTTCCTTACACAGCGATTCAAGGATATGTTGGAGATTGCAGGCTCGAAGGACGTTGTGATCCAAGACAGGACAATATTAGAGGGCGTATATATATTCGTGGCCAACAACAAGGCGATGGGCAATCTCAGCGAGAGGGACTACAATACGTATATGGATCTATTCAGTCTGATGATGTCACTTGTCAAAGCACCGGACCTGCTGATATACCTTCGATGCTCTGTTCCACACCTGGTATCTCAGATACAGAAACGTGGCAGGGAGTATGAGAAAAGCATTGACATCGAATATCTCGAAGGCCTCAACGAGGAATATGAACGGTGGATATCATCCTATAAAGGACGATATCTTATCATTGATGCTGACGGACTTGACTTCCAAAACCGTCCCGAAGACCTCGCCGTCATCACTGACAAGATCGACTCGGAGCTATACGGTCTGTTCTAACAGTCCACACAGCACGACCCGTAAATGATATTACACGCATGTAGAGCAGCCATATTGCACTGCCTTACTATGTGCGACTCTTGCTTTACAATGCTACTCTATTGTAGACAGCACCTTGCATATTGACAAGTAGGATTATTCTATGCCCGATGCACTGGAATCCCCTATTTAGAGCAGAAGCATGCTGATATGATAAGCGGCAAAAGCCATTATCCATGCCACAATCATGGTGTATACACAGCAGGCTATAGCCCATCTCCATTTCCCTGTCTCATTTTTGATGGCTACAAATGTCGCCACACAAGGAAAATACAACAGGACAAATACCATGAATGCTACAGCGGCTGCTGGGCTTATATCACTTCTTATGGACGCCTGAAGTTGCGTATCTTCACTCAGATCATCGCCTTCAGATACTCTTGCCCCCTCAGCATACATCACTCCTAAAGTACTTACAACCAGCTCCTTTGCAGCTATACCAGTAAGTAGCCCCACATCCATCTTCCAGTTGAATCCTAGAGGCTCCATGGCAGGAGAGACGAGACGTCCGAGACGTCCGATATATGAATTATCCTGCTGTGCCGCATATAGTGAATCTATTTTTGCTGACAGCAGTGCTGCTTTATCTTGATCGGACGCCGCTTTGAATCCAGACGCATCTTCGGAAGCTTTGGACTCGAACACGTCCGCAGAAAGGCTACCGGTATCATTTGAGCCTACGCTGTTTTCAACAGCCTGTAGCACTTCAGAATATGACTTCTGCGCTGTGACAAGCTCCTCGTTCCGTGGGAAATACCCTAAAAACCATATAAGCACTGAGCAGAAAAGAATCGTAGTCGACATCTTCTGAAGATATTGTTCTCCTTTCTCCCAGGTATGCCGCCAGATTGCTTTTGCTGTCGGAATCCTATATGGGGGTAGTTCCATAACGAAAGGCAAGTCATCGTCCTTGATGAAACGGCTTAGAACCATTGCTGAGATAATTGCCAATAGTATGCCGAGAAGATAGATTCCAAGAAGTGCAAAGGCGGCATTTTGCGGAAAGAAAGCACCCGCAATCAGGACAAAGATCGGAAGACGGCCGGCACACGACATAAAAGGAATTATCGCTATAGTGACAAGGCGACTTTTCTTGTTCTCGATGGCCCTTGTAGCCATAATTGCAGGCACATTGCAGCCGAAGCCCATCACCATTGGAATAAAGGATTTGCCATGCAGCCCTATCTTATGCATAAGTTTGTCCATTATGAACGCTGCCCTTGACATATAACCCGTATCTTCCATCACTGATATGAAGAAATACAGTATGAGGATATTGGGCAGGAATACGAGCACACTGCCGACTCCAGATATAATTCCATCGACTACGAGATCCTTAAGCCAGCCGTCCCGCATGAATGTTGACACAAACTCTCCGAACTTGGCCACAATAAAATCTATCCATTGCATAGGGTAGTCTCCGACTGTAAATGTTGTCTGGAATATCAGATACAATATGGCCACGAAGATAGGAAATGCCAACCACTTGTTTGTGACTACAGCATCTATCTTGTCAGTCACGCTCTTTCTCGAGGAGCTGTCTTTATGCGCTGTATAAGTCTCTGCCAGAATTCCTTGTATAAATGCGTATTTCGCATCGACAATTGCCGATTCGCTATTGGTATTTAGTATATCCTGTATCCGATGCTCTTCCTCCACCTTGGCAGCGATCACCTCATCCCTATTGGGGAGAGTATCTATCACCTTCTCTATATCCTTGTCATCTTCAAGACATTTGATAGCAAGATACCTTGTAGAATATCTGTCACGGATGGAGTCTGTCTTGGCAATCAACGCCTTTATACGATCAATGCTCTTCTCAATCTCGGGACCGTGGTTGATATGGATATGCCTTGCAAGACGATGATCATCATCGTTCGTATATACTTTTATAACTGTATCAAACAGACTGCTGATGCCTTCCCCGGTACGGCTTACAGTCGGACAGACAGGCATTCCGAGAAGGTAGCCCATCTGCTTCAGGTCTATCTTGTCTCCCTTTGCTTTAAGTTCGTCATACATATTGAGAGCCATGACGACTCTCAGGTTCATGTCAATGAGTTGTGTTGTAAGATACAGGTTGCGCTCTATGTTGGAGGCATCGACAACATTGATTACAACGTCAGGGACATTGTCAATCAGATTCTTGCGCACGTACAGTTCTTCAGGGCTGTAGGCCGAGAGGGAATATGTCCCCGGAAGGTCCACAAGGACGATCTTGTATCCGGAATGCTCGAATGTACCTTCCTTGGCATCAACTGTAACTCCGCTATAATTGCCAACGTGTTCATGGGCTCCGGAGGCAATATTGAAAAGAGAGGTCTTGCCGCAATTGGGATTGCCTACCAGAGCCACCTTTATCAAATGTTCGCGTTTCTCGGCTATTCTTGCCATCATCTTGTCAATGGCTACCGACTCGTCACAGTTATCTGCAAACAGTGTCTTACGCTCAGGTGTCTCAGACGCCATCTCCTTGCGAGCCTCATCTTCGCCTATTACCTCAATCTTGTCAGCCTCGCTCCTTCTGAGAGAAAGGTTGTATCCCAAAATCTTATATTCTATCGGGTCTTCAAGTGGCGCATTTTGAATGACTGTCACTTTCTTTCCCGAGATGAATCCCATCTCTATAAGCCGCTTGCGGAAACTCCCATGCCCGCTGACTTTTACGATAATACCGCTTTCTCCTGTTTTCAGTTCCGACAGTTTCATAATCTATTTGCTTTTATTATCGGACTTAAGTTCGGAAATCCCCATAACCTTACGCTTTGCTTGATAATATTCATGTCGGGCAGGATTCTCAGGAAACCATCCTTTAAGCACACGTTTTTCCTGTGCAAACATCTCCCCTATGCCCCAGAAGAACGAGAAGGCCCCAGCCCCGCAAATTGTAGATACAACGCTATTCTCGATCATAAGTGAAATGACTATGAGGGCTATACCTATCACAAGGAATGCCCACCAGGCTTTCTTTCCGAAATAATATTCTGTCTTTATCACTACCGGGTGGCAGATGCCTATCACAAGAAATGTAGCAGCCCCTACTATAATACCACTTAGATTCATCCTATTCTACTTGCTCATTCTATTCTACTCCGCTCATGCCGCTATGCATGTAGCTATTTGTCTATTCAACTATGCTCATATCTATCATATTGTTCAACAGAGCATAGACCGTAAGTCCAGCTACAGTCTTGATCCCTGTCTTTCTGGTTATATTCTTCCTGTGGGTAATGACGGTATAGATGGAAATATTGAAATGGTCAGCTATCTCCTTATTGAGCATGCCTTTGGCGACACAGACCAAGATTTCTTTCTCCCTTGAGGAAAGCTCTTCCCCTTCAGACTTTTGCTCCTGGCTGGTCGTCTTGATTGTCGCTTTCAACTTATGCTCTATCTCGTCTGACCTATCAGCAAGATATATGACATTGTCGAATCTTGAGATCGAAGATGCCTCCATTGCAGTGGTGAGTAAGGCAACGACAGGGACATTGAGCAATTCCTTAAATGCATTCCGCTCTGATTCCGTCCTTAGCATGCCACTGCATACGGAAGGGTCGACTATGACCAAGTCTGCATCAATATCCGAGAGCCTCTGCATTGAAGCCCCTATTGCATCCTGCTGTATATTTACTACCGAGAAATCGGGAAATGCATCAATAATATGCCGCAAGCCTTCTGCTATAATCACTGAAGGCTCTACAATCAGTACTTTAGTAATCTGCTCCCTCATTGTTGAATCCTTTATTGACGTCTGTCATTACGCCGCATCGTCCCCACGTCCCGTCTCGCTGGAGACTACACCTGACGACAAGCGTAGCTCACATGATACAGGAAATAACTAACTTCTCGCATCATGGCACATACTTTCCTCTTTCTCAACGACCATCGGGACAAGAATATCATCCTCGATATAGGTATGTCTGCCCAGATCGTCCTCAAGCGAATAAAGCAGGGACAGTACGTCCTGTATCTTGTTGTCGTCACAGCCTGCCGGCATGTATTTCATAACTATATTTTTCAAGTCATTAAGTTTCTCATCGATATGGGTATGGTTCGCCTCGAACTGCGATATAGTATATCCATCGTTGGTCTGTCTTCCCTCGATAAGGGCCTCAATATACGGAAAAGCCACTTCCTCTTCATAGGCAAAATGCTTGAGAATCTCTTTCTTGTACTCCAAGTAGAACTTCTCTATGACAGTCCTGCGAGCGCTGTCACAACATGACAGAGCGTCCATTAGCAATGAAGACAGATTTTCCAAGACTATACCTATATAGAAGTCATGTGAATTGTGAAGATATTTCACCAAGTCACAGATACTGCTACGCGAAAGTTCTTCATTTGACGGCACATAGCTGTCTGACGCGTATATTCGGCAGATGAGCACGAGAGTAAAGGGGTTGATACCGGCCTCTGTGCATACTTCACCTACTGTCCTCTCGCCAAAGCCGAAATGTATGCCGAACCTGCGCATCACACCGAGGAGTCTGTGATCCATATCCGGAATATCAGCCATCTTCATCTCTATCGAGAAGAGCTTTGCCTGATGTTTATCTCTCAATGTCATATCTATTCTCAAAATTTATCAAAATTACTAAATAATCGCCATCCTGCCACCGACTTTAACATCAACAAGATCGGGCGAACGACACTTCGTGCGCAGGCTTTGCGCGTCAGCCCACTTCCCCTATTAGGGG
>DJOF01000012.1:45017-45142 GCA_002439585.1 Bacteroidales bacterium UBA6445
AGGGGACCGGAGGGGTAATAAACTGGCGTCAACAGACGCCGGCTGTAGTGAGCGCAGGGTTGGCCACAGGTTCTGCGAACTTCGACAGAATCGGGCGAACGAAAGCCCACTTCCCCTATTAGGGG
>DJOF01000012.1:45188-78819 GCA_002439585.1 Bacteroidales bacterium UBA6445
GGGGACCGGAGGGGTAATAAAAGAGCCGTCCCTCACGGGAAAGCTCTTTTCACAACAATCAAAAGGATTCACTTTAAGATATTTTTAAATTTATTTCATTATAAATTTAAAAAAGCTCTAACTATATGGCTTATAATCTCAATTCATTGATGCAAAGTTACTGCGACAACAGATTCCTTACAATCCCTAAAAATGGTTAAATTTGCGATATGTCCGGAAACTCAAAACACGGCTTCTGTCCCACATTGCCAGGACACCGACTACTCCTTCACGCCTGTTGTGCCCCATGCTCCTCGGCTATAGTAGAATACCTTGTAGAGCATGGTATAAGGCCTACTATATATTACAGCAACTCCAATATTTTCCCTAAAGCAGAATACGAAAAAAGAAGCATTGAATGCGCCAGATTCTCGGCTGACATGGGGATTGACATCATCAATGATAGCTATGCTCATGATGAATGGCGATGCATTGCCAAGGGGCTCGAATCACAACCAGAACGTGGAGAGCGCTGCATTGAGTGTTTTCGGTTCAGACTCGAACGTGCTGCCAAATATGCCCACGAGCATGGCTTTGATGTACTGACAACAACTCTTGCCTCTTCCCGTTGGAAAGACCTTTCACAGGTAAATGCTGCCGGAGACTATGCGTGCAGTCTATTTCCAGGAGTAAAATGGTGGGATGTAAATTGGAGAAAGGGCGGCCTTCAAGAGCGTCGCAATGAGCTGATACGCGAATATGATTTCTACAACCAGCTCTACTGCGGCTGTGAATTCAGTCTGCGGGACAGTACTGCCATGAAGGACAAGATCGCAAAACAGACTGTGGTCAAACCTATATAGGAAAGGCTGAGCTATAAAGACTGAGCTATTTGGAGAGCCAGTCCTCTAACCTATCCTTTGCGTAGAGATAATAGAAAGCAATCCCTATCCAATTGGTCAAGACAAGAAGGACTGTCACAACGAGTTTCTTGATAGAGTCTACATTCATTTTCCAAATATCTATAGCCGCAAGGACAGTCAATACTATGCCACAAACGTATATAGCTTTTGCAATCATAATCAATGCAATTATTATCATTATCAAGTAATATTTCTCTCTTATAAGCTATTTTGAAATGATTACTTATTTCTTGTAATCCTAAACTCCACAATGTCATATTCTTCAGGACTGCCGATAATATTCCCGTCCTTAACGAAACCATAAGCCATGGTCTGAACCTCATACGACTTGCCGTCCTTGGTGAAGAACTCTGGGAACATGGAGATCTTCTCCTGTCCATTTCCCATATCGACAATCGACCCCTTGTATATTACATCATCATAATCAGACATATAGAGCCTTCCTGCGTACGACAGACAGCCCATCATCCTTACCTCATATTCCTGTCCTTCAACAGTGGTTTTTCCGAGAAGTTGATATCCGTCAATGAGGATCTTACCGTTTACGCTGTCATAACGCGCAATGAATGGGAACTCCTGTCCCGCAGAAGAGGTGGACCACCCATAAACTTTATAACTTCTATTCACAGTAAGCTGCTCCACCTTGATATTATAGGTCAATGCCGAACTCCAGTCGCTAGTGCTCTTTCCTGTCACAGTCCAGTTGCCGAGGTATGCCTTGTAGCCTGTAGACGCCTCACTATCAGGCTCCTTGTCAAGTGTCGCTGTAGCTGTCTTGTAATACCACTTGTCTTCATACTTGAACGCAATGGCAAATATATACTCGGTATCCGGTTCCAGGTCAGATTCTATTCTCGTGAAACTGCCTTTGTTCTTTATATCAGTCATCTCGTTTTCCTGAAGTTGTGTACTTACGACATAATAGATATAATCCGGCATCGTCGACATAAGATTGTCGAGATCAGTTGCTTCGAACATTTGCAGAGTGGAATCCCACTGCGCCTTGGTCATAAGGCCTGCAAGTATGCTTTCAGTATCAAGGTCATGGAAATACTTCAATGTACCATCCACACGGATAGTGTTATATCCATGGTATCCTTCATTCTCCCTGTCATAGGCACGCAGCTTTAAATCAAGCTCCGGCTGAGGTACAGGTGTAGTATATTCCTTTATCTGAAGGAATGAATCACCCTCCTTATTCACACCCATGATAGCAAGGACATATTCAGTACCCGGAGATGTAAGCCAGCCATCGGTATATGTATTACTTACAGAGTATCCGTACTCGTAAAGGAAATCCTTGACAGACTTCTCGTCCGCTCCAGAGAACTTTTCATTCCACTTGGACTTCTCATAGAGATTGTATGCAATGAAGCTGATATCGGATCCAAGCACCATTCTGACACTGATCTTCTCCGTCGTCACAAGCTCGTCAGTGAAAGTTATCTCTCCTTTAGCGCTTCCGGCCTCAGGCAATGTCATCTCCACATATTCAGGCTTTCCGGTCCAGCCGGTCTCACCCTCTATGTAGCTAAACAATGCACAATAGCTCTGTCCGCCGTACAGCATGACATTCTTGTTCTTGATAAGGTCCTCATCACCATTGCGCCATGTATATGTAGTAGAGCCCGTTCCCTCATGGCCATAATCAGCAAGAAGGTTCCAAAGGAAGGTATCCATGCTGAATTCACTGCCCTCATCCTCCATAGCAGAGGCAAGCATGTGGTCGAAATACCATTTTTCAACATAGGCATGCCTGTAAGTGCGGCCTTCCTTCGCATTGATATGATATGAAAGGCTGGTCTTGGTCACATCTCCGGCAGTGAGAACCTTGGCCTCAGCGGTCGTGTGCACCTGTATAGAGTCCGTTGCGCTAACCTTGTCGCCTGACTTTGCTGATGCATAGATCCAGTACAGGGTCTCGGGCTGAAGTTCAGGAATAGTAACTGTCTGTGGCTCGGCAACTGCTCCGATTTCCTCACCGAGGGCGAAAATGGAATCCGATGTCAGAAGTTTCTTTCCTTCTTCCGCGTCAGATGTGTAATACCATGCCACAGATTCCGCGCCCTTAGCGGAAACCGAGAAGGTGATGCTTTCAGAGTCGGTGTTAAGAAGGCTAAGACTTACTTCAGGAGTCGTCACCTCCTCAGTATCCTTACTCTTATCGCAGGATACGATAGTCAGTAGTGCAACAGAAAGTGCAAGAATACACTTTTTCAATAAGTTCGTTTTCATTTTATATTATAGGTTTATTTACATCTTGTAAATATAGTCATTTTAGTTGGTAATCTCATTGCCTATCTCTGTTTACCAAAGTCTGCTTGTTCTATAACCCGTCTTGAGGACTTCCCAGAGAAATCTACGATAAAGACGGAGCACGCATTTTCCGCCAACCGATGACGGGGAGGAGGAAGGCGAGGAGGGAGGCGGCGAGCCAGAATATGGCTACGGGGGTGAAGTCGTAGGCGGAAGCCCCGGCAGATTGAAGGGCTGACTGAGCGGGGAGAGATGCGCCGCCGGCAGAGCCGGCCTGTATAAGATATCCGCTTACAACATCCTGCAGAGCAGCCGCCGCATAGCTGGAAATGCCGACAATTCCAAGAGCTGCACCTGTAGCCCTGCGAGGAACAATGTCCACTGCCATCAGACCTGCAACAATGCAATAGAGCACTCCAATGAAAAGGCTGAAGAAAGACACATAAACGATATTTAGCAGATACCCGCCTCCTGTAAAGAGAAAAGCCGCAAGGGAAATGCTGCACAGAATACCAGATACAATCACTGGCTTTACACGGCTGCCTTTGAACACCGTATCCGAAAGCCAGCCGGCAAGCACTGTACCAGCCACACCGAAAATCTCGGAGAACGCAATGATCTGAGTTGCAGAAGCCAATGTACAACCTTTTGCCTTCTGCAGGAACAGGACGCCCCAACCGCTTACCGCATACTGCGTGATATAGACAAATGCACTTGAGACTGCAATAATCCAGATACCAGGATTACTGAATACCATCTTCTGAAGCTTATTCGTAGGAAGAGCATCCTCTGCAGAAGACTTCTCCCCAGATAGTTTCTGTACGGTAGGAAGCCCTTCTGATTCAGGAGTATCGCTGACAAAGAAAAGAATAATGGCCGTACCGACCAGACCGGCAAACGCAGACAACACAAATCCCCATGCCCATCCAAGAGCACCGACCACGATACCTGCCAATATGAATGTAAGGAACTTGCCCACATAAGGTGTAGCACTGAATATACTGTAGTAAGTTCCTCTCTTTGCAAGCGGAAACCAACGCGAAAGGCTTATCACCCCCGGAGGCGAGCCCATTGACTGAACCCAGCCGTTAAGTCCCCATAGGACAAAGAAGGATGCAAAAAGTGCAAACCCTGACAAGCCCACCAGCCGCCCGGCAATGCCACAGAGTCCTAACAGCAGGTTTATGACAGCCGATACAAAAAGCCCTGCTGCCATAAATCTCCTGATATTGCAATAATCGGCAATAAAACCGTTGGAGAATTTGCCCACAGCATATACGAAAAGCAAGGCAGACCCGACTAAACCAAGTTCTCCGGCAGAGAGAATCCCGCTGTCTATCAACGGCTGCTTGACAACACTGAGAGTCATGCGGCAGACATAATACAGGCTATAAGCGGCCGTCACGCCCCAGAATGTTCTATTCCTGAGTCTTATGTAAGTATCTTTAACCTCCTCCTGCGGCACTCTCCAGTCAGAAGGCTTGCTCACTCTAAAAAAAGAATATAGGCTCATCGTCCCATGGCACTCCTGACAGGAATATTGTCCGGCCATTTGCCGATACAAAAATAATTCATTTCATCTGCATTGCAATCTTGGCACATAAAATCGCGCACAGAAAGCGCTAAATATATGGAGTACAATCAGGAGCGGTGAACCCGTCAAGACAACATTGTTCGCCACTGATCGCCAAAGTTACAGGCGGTAAATTCTCTTATAGAAAAATAAGGAAACCTTATAGAAAAAAAGGGTGACGCATTGGTCTTGTGTCACCCTTAATGTTATCCAGCAGACTTGCTGCCTAAAGCCTTATCCTCGTTGGCGGATTGCTTGCCAGAGGAAGGCATACTACTTTACAGCTACAGGAGTATCAAGCACAACATAGTCGGCAGCACTGAGGCTAGTCTCGGTAGGTGTCATGCCATTCGGAGATGCATCCACGAGTTCTCCGTTTAGCTTATAGTACGCAAGCAGGCCTTCACTCTTAGGATCGACAGAAAGCATATTTTCCCTAATTTGGTTGGCTGTACGTGCCACAGTCCATAGGCGTACTTCAGCCATCTTGCCATAGAACGGACGCTCTCCCCACATGAAGCCGTAAACCTTTCCGATGAAGAAGTCTCTCAGATCAGAAGGCATATTGTTAACAGTACCTTCGGCCTCAACCTCACCGTTGATATATATGGCAGCCTTTCCAGAAGAGCCGTCGCAACTGAATGCAACATGATACCACTTACCGGTATTGAACTTGGTAGAGCCGTTGATCTCTGTCTTTCCTGCAATCTGAATCTGATCACGTGGGAATGTTCCGCCACCGGCATCACCGATACGGAGGATAAGACTACCCTCACAGCCCATGATGGTATTGTTATCACCAAACCTGTCAATATAGATAAGTGCCTCGTATGTAACAGACTTGAAGACATTGTCCACAGTAAGAGGGACCTTTATATAATCACTATTGAACTGAGCTACTCTTGTTATCTTCACAGGCTTGTTTATGATAAAATAGGTTATATCCTGCCCTTCTATCACAGGGACCGACTCACAACCGACCCGGACAGGAAGCAGATAAGTCTGACCTGCCTGAGCCTCATCAAGACCTGTCAAGGAGAGCTTGACCTCACCAGCCTTGAGCATGCCTGCTTCTATGGTAGCTACTTCGCTTTCGAGGGTTGCACCCTTGAAAGGAAGATATTCTTTCCCATATTTCTTATTAAAGGCTGCAACTACTGATGAGTCAGCGATTGAATATGTCACCCCTACATTCTCACCGACAAAATCGGATAGCCTCGCCTGAAGGTCAAGTTCCAACTCAGCCTCGTCTCCGACCTCCACATTTGTCTTGAAAGCCTCAAAGAAGACCTTGGGCTCAAGCAGGTCGGAAGCTCCTTCGTGACAAGCCGAGAATGAGGACATCACAAGAGCTGCGAAAACCGTATATTTCAATATTTTCATAATCGTGCAAATTACTTGTTATTCTCTTCAGAACCACCCTCTTCGGTGCTGCCACCTTTCTGAGCTGCTTTCCACTCGTTAAAGACCCTCTGGTTGATACGGATTCCTTCGTACATGTATTTGTAAGGGGGATCATTCTCATAGTCTTTCTGGAAGCGGTATGCACCGAAGCCACCCTTGTATCCTTTGGACGGCATGTATTCAGCCTGACGCCAAAGCTGACCTCCTGTCGTGGCATACTTCTCGAAGTTCTCGGTAAGGATGAACTTGTGGGGATCAGAATATCTGTCAAGTCCATCCACACGTCCGTAAGACTGGAGAATCCAATAGTCCACATATTCAGGCACTTGCCCGTAGAGACTGCTTATCTGCCCGTCAATGCAAAGCAGTTTGTGACCTTTGCCTTCAGGGTCGCTCATAGGGCCGATGTATTTACCCATCTCCTTGATAAGAAAGCCAATATTGCTATTGTTGAGAGTACCGTCCATATCGTTGAATCCGGATCCCGGTTCCCAGTCTATATCGAAACCGTCATACTCGTTTGTCACAAGTGAGTCACACAGAGCCTTCGCAAATCTCGCAAGAGCCGAATTTAGCTCCTCAGTATTGCTGAGGTCGTGGGAAGTGAAACCCCAGAAATCCCAACGTGCAAATTTCTTGGCTTCCTCAAGCTTTGAACTCGTCCAACCCTCATCAGCTGCCTGCCTCTCGACATCGGCATATACCGAAGCCGGAGTCCTTCCTTTTCCCAGATGAGAAAGGAGACTTACTTCAAGCAACTTTATACCCTTTACTTTCTGCACAAACTCCTTGTCTGCCTTCTGCTCGGGAGTAATCTCATATCTACCCGGAGCACCACTCCACATGGAGATAATGTCCATGCTGTCTGGTACGGAGGATAGATATCCGATTCTATTGGCTCCCTGAGGAGACCAGTCTGAGAACCATCCAAAAGCAACGGGACGACCATAATTCCAGATCTGGTCCTTGTACTCCCTTAGCTTTGCATAGTATTCCTCACTCTTCTCGTTGTTCATGGTGTTGTACCCGCCATTGTGGTCAATTTCTATTTTCTCGACCTCTGTGCAGGACAACGCTGCCATCCCCAATATAGGGAGAATGAATATTGATTTATTGAAAATGTTCATAACTGAGTCTATTTATCTTACGTCCCACCAAAGCCTTGTAGTAGGCCTGTCTTCGCCTCCGAGTTTCTGGAGTGCCTCCTGATAGTTAGCCATATCCTGCTCGGACTGGTAGAAGCTCGTAGGATATATCATCCTGCGGATACCTTCCGACTTGGTGATTCCCTGACCAGAACCGGCATTGACCATTACTTGGTTTAGCACGGGATATCCTGTTCTTCTCCACTCAGTCCAGGCTTCATGACCATTTGGATACATGGCAAGCCATTTCTGTATCATTATCTTCTCTAGCTGGAGTTCCTCGTTGCCGCTGAAATCCTTTGTCGCGGAAGTCGGCGCCGGTGCAGAATATCCATGGATTGATATTGCCTGTGGCACTCCGGTATCTGAAAGATAACTATCAACAGAAGACGAGATACCATTCTCTTTGAAAGACATTGCGATACCCTCTTTGTAGAGATCCTCTGCACTGCCGAACTCAGGCCATACAAGAGCAGCCTCTGCACGGAGGAAATAGACCTCAGAAGCACGCATCCAATAAGAAGGAGTCGTAGATGTCATGTTCGGAAGAGAATAGAGCTCGTATGTACCTTTCGCTGTATTTGTCCCTGGAGGTACAGGAGCGTATTTCTTTCCGTCATAGCCTGTGAGAGCCTCTTCAGACTCAGACTCCTTGAAATAAGCAGCAAGACGAGGATCCTTGTAGCCGTTGAGATAAGCGAACAACGAAGTACCCATACGACATTCGCTATACTGTGCAGCCATATAATTGATGTTGTTGACGAACTGATAGCCCGCTCCACTACTCATCTGAGCCTCATCCTCTTTGGCAGTCATGACTCCGAAGCTGTTACTCAATGCTGTAGACACCCACTTTTTTGCCGTATCTTGATCAACGTATCGGATACGCATTGCAAGCCTTAACATGAGTGAGTTGGCATATTTGATCCACTTCGTCACATCACCACCGTAGACAGCGTCATATTCAGAAACTATATTGTTCCCAGCAAACGGAGTCAGCACATCAATCGCCGCTTTCAGATCCGCAAACATCGAATCATATACATCCTTCTCACTGTCGAAAGGAACCACAAGAAGACCGGACCCAGCTTCTTTGTACGGGATAGGACCGAAAGTCTCCAAAGTCTTGTGCCACGCAGAGACTTTCAGAATCTGTGCAAGGGCAAAAACTTCCGGTGCATTCAGTTCCTCAGATCTGCTTTTCAGTTTCTTCCACGAAGGGAGCAAATTTGTATAAGAACAATTGTAAGTAGAAGTCACCCAAGCATTAACCAAATAATACGTTAGGTTGTTCTGACCGCTCGACCAGTTGTTGTCTTGTCCGAAATATCCGCTCCAACCATCGGAAGAAAGCATATAGGCAGTCTGGTATGCGTTTATCACTTTTGTACCATCAGCCTGCGTACCTACTGGGATTACCCATCTCTCCATGAGAGTAATATAGCCACCGAGAGAAATACCATCCCTCAAGCCCATCTCGTCGGTCATCTCGTACGGGTTGGTATTTACATTCTCATAGTCGCAAGCAGCGATGATAGACAGGGCACAGATGCCTGCCATCAATATTTTGATCTTTTTCATTGTCTTCATCAGAATTTAAACTTGAGGCTGAACGCGAAACTCCTGACGCTCGGCTGCATAAAGTAGTCATTGCCCTGTCCGTAAGTACTCGTGGAAGGAGTAAGTTCCGGATCAAACGGAGCCTTGCAGTAAATCATCCAAGGATTGTTAGCGATGAATGTAAGGGTAAGATCCTTGAGGATATTCCCAAACCATTTGTTAGGGAAAGTATACCCGAAGGTAAGTTCCGACAACCTGAAGTTGGTCGCACTGTATACATAATAACCTGAAAGCTCATATCCTCCAGTACCTACCATCTTGTAATACTTCTCGGCATTGACAAGGCCCTGACCAGGGAGCATATATCCGCCTGCATCGCGTGCCTCAGCCGAAGCCTTGGAAACTCCGTATCTGTCAAGAATGGCCTCGGTAGAAGAAGTGACCACTCCACCGAACCTAGCAGAAAACAAGAAGCTGAGATTGAATCCCTTATAAGAGAAGGCGTTGTTCCATCCAAGATTGCAATCAGGACTCGTATGTCCGAGATATACTGACTCTCCCGGCACTACGCTGAAATCGCCGTTCTTTACCTCAACGAAGCCTTGCCCGTCTTTCTTCAAGAAAGTATTGGCGTAGATATCACTTATGCTGCCGCCCTCTTTCAATATAACCCTACCATCATCTTTCTGAACTTCAGGAACATTGAGGACATCCTTGGCCACATCGGAATAAAAATCCTTGACCATAGACTTAATCTCATTACGGTTGCGAGAGAATGTCAGTGTAGAAGAGATGCCCACACCCCGTATATTGTTATTATACCCGAGAGAAGCCTCCCAACCTCTGTTCTCGACATTACCAGCTTGAAGATACATCTGCTTGTAACCAGATGATTCTGGAAGATTGGCAAGGAAAGTCTGGTTGTAGGTATTGGACTTATAATATGTTACCTGGGCACGGAGACTATTCCACAGACGCATTTCAAGACCGAACTCATACGAATTAGTCTTCTCAGGCTTAAAATCAGTAAACGGATAGATACCATTCTCCTGAGGGAGACCGCCCACAATAGGAGTGGTTACTGTACCGGGAGTCAGACCGGCACGGGAAATAGGCGCACCGACTTGAGTATAAGAACCTCTTACCTTTAGGTATGAGAACCACTCAGGCATGTTGACCATCTCCGAGATTATACCTGAGAGACCGACCGAAGGATAGAAATATCCGGGCTTCTCTTTCGAAGTATTCACAAGACGAGAGTTCCAGTCATTACGCCCTGTAAGAGTGAGATAAAGCATGTTCTTCCAGCCTACTTCGGCGTTGGCAAATACCGCATTGTTGCGTACATGGCTATAACCTCCGTCCTCAATAATCCTGGAAGCGGAAGCATCCATATTGCTAAAAGCAAAGAGGTTTGGAACGAGTTTAAGCGGTCCGTGATAGCCTCTTATGGAGCTGTAGTAATTGGAATAGCTATAACCTATGTTGGCAGATATATTGAAATCGCCAATCTTCTTGTTGATATTGAGCATGGCATCTGCATATTCCTGCCTGTCTTTATATTGGTTCCATTCGTACAGACCCTTAGTAGAGCCTTGTGTGTAGACATCGTTTGTCGTAGCGTATACCTTGCGCTCCGAGTTGATATACGTATCGTCAAGACGATACCTTACAGACATATTCAGCCAGTCAAGAATATAGTAGGTCAGACCGACATTGAACATGTAGCGATTTTTCTTGTTGGGAAGAAGATCCCTGTACGCTGTCCAGTAAGGATTGTCAGGGCCAAAGTCATCGCGTATGGGCCAGTACTGGGTATAGATGTTACGCCCTTGGTCATAACGTTCGAAAGTCTTCACTGCATCCCAGCTCTCGCCTCTCGGAAAAAGATATGCAGCCATGACAGGATTCTGGTAGCGTCCCTGCGATACCATATTCAAATCTTTCTGCTGTACATAAGACGCCCCGAGATCAAGCTTCAGCTTATCATTCAGAAAAGAAGAAGAGTTGCGTATGGTAAGGTTGTACCTGTCATACTTATTGTTGGGAACGATACCCTTGGCGTTGCTCGAAGAGAATGAGGCAAATGTCTGGTTGTGCTTGTTGCCGGTAGTAAGGGTAACGGAATTGATGAAAGTCATCCCTGTATTGAAGAAATCCTTCTTAGGATCATAGGAAGTCGGAGTGTTAAGCTTGTTACCCCAGCTCTCATAGGAGCCTTCCTTGTTGCCGTATGTATTCTGGAATTCAGGGGTCATGTAGGCCTTGCTAAACTCAGAAGTAGAGGAGAATGTGACAGATAGCTTGCCTTCCTTGCCTTTCTTGGTGGTTATAAGGATCACACCGTTGGCCGCACTTGCACCGTAGAGTGCTGCAGCAGAAGGTCCGCTCAGTACAGATATACTCTCGATGTCCTCCGGATTGAAGTCTGCAATACCCTCAGTCGAAGCACGGCTATCTCCAAGCACCTCGCTACCTGTTCCCCTTACGGTATTCATGATAGGGATACCGTCTATCACATAAAGGGCATTGTTGTCTCCTTCGAGAGATTTCTCTCCACGCATTACGACTCTTGTAGCTCCACCTATACCGCTGGAGCTCTTGTTGATAGTAACACCGGCGATCTTGCCGTTCAGGGAGTTGACGAAGTTGACATCCTGATTGCGGAGAAGCTCGTTGGAATCCAATTCCTGGACGTTGTAGCTCAAGGCTTTTTCGCTTCTCTTGATACCGAGGGCTGTAACCACCACCTCGTCAAGGAATTCCGAAGACTCGGACAAGACTACATTCACGGTGGGCTGTCCTGCATAAGTCACTTCGGCATCCTTGTAACCAAGAAGTTGGATGAGAAGGACATCACCGATATGTACTCCAGGCAGGGTGAATTTACCGTCCATATCGGTAGTAACACCGCCTGTACCTCCTTTTACAATGACGGCGGCCCCTGCTACCGGACCCAAATTGTCAGTTACTGTTCCTCTGACACTCACCCCACCCTTCGTCAGGGTTTCCTGTGCCTGCGCCTCAGGGGTCATCGCGCACCAAAAGCATACCGTCATTATGACGAACAAAGCTTTGAGTGCTGCATTTTTCAGTTGAATAACCATAATTTTAATGTTAAATGGTAACGTGGCAATGCTTATTTACTTTCACATTAGAAAGTAAATTTAACAATTTAATTAAAACTACACCAAAATTAAAATAAAAATAGCAGAAATTGACAATACGTCATATTCCTAACCCTTGGCCGCCAATTTCCTCAGACTGGCCATAAACAAGCTTGTTTTTGAGGGACTGCTCATACGCAAGAAAGGATTCGGCACAACTGTGGCTCCCATTACAGTTTTGAGCAACGCGATATATTTCATCTCGTACTTCAATCCCAAGATCCCAACGACTGACACACATAATGAACAAGACTCCGACCAAAGCCCTTCCAGTGCTGTTCGGATTTTTTCGTAATACTTAAAAGGAGGAGCCGCTCCCTGCTTCTATTTGGCAGGATATACTTCTCCATCATGAGAAGCCACTGACTAAGCAGCCTCTACTTCAACTTATATTCGATTATTTTCTCCTCTGGGATAAATGTGCGAATGGTACTGAGCCCGAGCCCCTGGATTGCGGCATTGATTAACTGGTTCACAGACGACTGATTAGCGGAGAGAAAGGAGTTCCTTCCATCAGATGTCTGAGCAGAAAGGACATGCAACCCTGCATCAAGTATACACTGTTCTGGGACAAGGCCTATAATCTCTGTCCCAGTAACTTTCACGCCTTCCTGCGCAGCCTGATTGCATACAGTAGAAAATGCTCTGTACAGACTTGTCTTATCCGTATCCGTTATATTCATGGAAACTTGCGCAAAGCCGTATTCCTCAATATACCAGCCAATTGCCTTACAACCGGGTAGAAGCCCCGGAATTCTACTATTAGTCCCGTCTGGATTCCGGACGATATGACCGCTCTCTCTAACCCGTCCTGCAATACGAGAGGCTATCTCCACAGAAGTAGTATCGAGGTTGAAATTGACAGCGACAAGCACTTTCCTCGCACCTACAATCGTAGCTCCGCAGCGCGCCGCCACCTCATCAAACGCCAACGAAGAGAAATCAGGTCTTCGTTCTGGATCAGCAATTCTCTGAGGAAGAGACTCATACTCACCTCTCCTGCAATTTTCCAGACGCCTTCGGCTTTCTGTAAATGCCGCTGCTTCATAGCAATAGCACGGTATTCCGAGCCGTGCGAATATATCTCCTGCCAAGTGCCTTGCCATCGAGACACATTCCTCAAGGCTGACTCCGCGTATGGGTACGAGAGGCAACACGTCCGTTGCTCCTATGCGCGGATGTTCACCATGCATTTTGCGCATATCTATCAGTTCAGAAGCTCTGCGAACCCCCTCGAAAGCGGCTCTGACCACATCCTCCGGTCTCCCCGCAAAAGTAATAACTGTCCGGTTAGCCGCCTTGCCGCTCTCCACGCCCAACATCTTAATATCACTTCCTCCGACAGAAGATATTGCATGTGCAATACTGTTTACCACATTCTTATCCCTGCCTTCACTAAAATTAGGCACACACTCTATTATCCTTTCCATAACGTAAGAAGTTGTTTTGCAATGTTTCAACTCTTCTCATATGGTCCTTTCCGACCATTTTCATCTTCGTCATCAGCCCAGTACCTCCAGTTCGGGCATCATTTCAAAATAACTTCTAAATGTAGCAAAAAAGTTCAGCAAATCCATTCCTTCTTCATAGTGTACTTGAGCCGCAGCAATAGCAGATGCAATGTAGAAGTATCACTGAACATTATAAGGAGAATTGCAGCCCCAAAGTATGGAGAATTGCGATGCCAAAGAGAAAGGCAAGCCATACACCGCTAAAGAAAAGCGCTACGATAAAAGGAAGCATGTAAGGAAGCGGCATATCAGCCATCGCGGTATCACCTATTTTTAGTAAATTAGCGAGATTAATCAATCACGAACAACATGAAATCGGATATCGAAATCGCAAGGGAGACCCCCCTGAAGCCAATCAGCGAAATAGCGGAAAGCCTCGGAATAGATGCCTCGACTATAGAGCCTTACGGTAAATACATAGCCAAAGTGCCCATTCGGCTTATAGATGAGAAACGGATTCAAAGCAGCAAACTCATCCTTGTGACAGCGATAACTCCTACAAAAGCCGGCATCGGAAAGACAACTGTCTCTGTAGGCTTGGCCTTAGGTCTCAACAAAATAGGCAAGAAGGCGGTCGTTGCTCTCAGAGAGCCGTCACTCGGGCCGTGCTTCGGAATGAAAGGAGGAGCGGCAGGAGGTGGATACGCACAGGTTCTGCCCATGGACAAGATCAACCTGCATTTCACAGGGGATTTCCACGCCATCACCTCAGCACACAATATGATCTCTGCCCTTCTCGACAACTACATCTATCAGCATCAGGCTGAAGGATTTGGTATGAGGCAGATCCTTTGGAAAAGAGTACTTGACGTAAATGACCGTTCATTGCGCCACATTGTGACAGGCCTTGGCCCCTATACCAACGGCATAGTACAGGAAAGCGGCTTCGATATCACACCTGCATCAGAGATAATGGCTATACTATGCCTTTCCACCAGCCTCGAAGATCTTCGTGGCCGCATAGAGAATATTCTTCTCGGCTACACACTGGACAATAAGCCTTTCACCGTCAAGGACTTGGGCGTTGCAGGAGCAATAACTACCCTGCTTGTGGACGCGATATACCCCAACCTGGTACAGACCACCGAGAACACACCTGCATTCGTACACGGAGGCCCTTTCGCCAATATCGCACACGGATGCAATTCCATATTAGCCACCAAGATGGCCATGACATTTGGAGACTATGCTATCACAGAGGCAGGCTTCGGCGCGGATCTCGGAGCAGAGAAATTCTTCAATATCAAATGCCGCATGAGTGGGCTCAATCCGGCACTCACTATCATAGTAGCCACACTTCGCGGACTCAAGATGCACGGTGACGTCCCGATAGAAGAGATATCTCTTCCCAACCCTAACGGAGTAAAGAAAGGATTTGCCAATCTTGACAGACACATTGAGAATATGACCAGATTCAGACAGAGCGTTGTGGTCTGTCTCAACAGGTATGGGGACGACACGGACGAGGAGATTGCCATTGTCAAGGAGCACTGCAACTCACTCGGTATCCCGTTCGCGGTCAATGACGCATTTGTAAGGGGAGGAGAAGGTGCAATAGAACTTGCAAATACAGTTGTTGATACTATCGACGCTAATCCTTCTGGGAAATTGGAATTTTCCTATAGTGACGACGAGACCGTAGCCAAGAAAATCGAGAATGTGGCAAGAAAGGTCTATCGCGCTGACAGCGTTGAATTTTCCGGAGACGCAAAGAAAATGCTCGCGAAGATCGGAGGTACAAAATACTCAATATTCCCTGTGTGCATAGCCAAGACGCAATATTCATTCTCGCAGGATCCTAAGCGATATGGGGCTCCAACCGGATTTACACTGACTATCAAGGATATTGTGATCAATGCTGGCGCCGGCATCATAGTGGCTATTGCCGGAGACATCATCCGCATGCCGGGGCTTCCCAAATCACCGCAGGCTATGAGGATTGACATTGTCAATGGCAAAATAGAGGGGCTTAGCTAATCACGGCATGAAAGGGCTATACGACAATCATAATCATAGCCAGTTCTCCTTCGATGGGAAAAGGACAAGCGTAGAACTTTCTGCAAGGTCAGCGGCTGCCAAAGATCTTGCAGGAATGTGTTTTACAGACCACTGCGACTTCCATGTGCCTTCAATGAAGAGCAAATACGAGGATTACGTCCCAGAAGAATTTGACATTTCAGCCCGTAATGCAGAGATCGACAGGGTAAATGCCATGATCGCAGACGGGAATATGATGGATTCCTCCGGCATGCCCTCACGGTTAAGGATCTTCAAGGGTATAGAGATAGGTATGTACCGCACCGAACACAAGAAGATCAGCAAACTTCTGTCGGACAATGAGTTCGATGAGATAATCGCTTCTATCCATTATCTTGATGACACTGACCCGTATTGGGGTGGATATTATAAAGGAAAGACCTGGAAAGAAGCCTACGGACACTATCTTGAGACCTTATACGAAGAGTTGTCCTGGCTCACAGACAGGTTCGACATCATGGGGCACTATGACTACGTGACAAGGTACGCTCCGTACCCAGAGTGCAGCATACTGTATAGGGACTTCCCTGATATACTTGATTCTATCCTTACCCTCCTTGCCCATGAGGGAAAGGCACTTGAAGTCAACACTAAGACATACAAGACACTTAAAGGCAGGACCCCAGTTCTGGACAAGAATATTCTGCTTCGCTACAAAGAGCTTGGCGGTGAAATCATAAGTCTCGGCTCAGACTCCCATGACGCCAGTGTTGTCGGCTCAAACTTCGACTATTATGCTGACTATATCCACAGCTGCGGCTTCAGGTACGAGGCTCATTTTGAGAGCCGTCGCCTATGCATGACAAAGATTGAGGAGTAAGCACATCACATAGTAGAGTATAATATCCTAAGCGCATCCATGACTCGAGTAGCGTCAGAAAGAGTAACTCGCTTCGGCTCATAACAGTTGTACAGTTGCGTATCACCGATCCTGGGACTGAGCAACGGCATAATCATACAGCCGTATCATCGAAGCAGGATCTCCCGAGGAACGGAGCAAGACCTTATCGGAAGCACGATATCCCACGATGCTGCTCGAAGATTGACGTCCGTTGTCCATACCAAGCGTCGGGTATCCGTTGATCATACCCAATACCTGATGCTCATTATCTTTCAGCGTATAATTGCCATCCTCCTCTGAAATATTCTCTTCTGCCATCACGTTCTTCAAGCGTGCCGCCACAGCCGGAGCCGGGTCGATGAATCTTACCTGTGGGCCGGCAATCTTACGCATCACCGGTAGAAGAAACGGATAATGGGTACAGCCAAGGACAACCGTATCCGCTCCAGCTTCAAGCAAAGGGGACAGACTTGCAGACACAACACTTTCCACATGAGGTCCTGACAGTTCACAAGACTCTACCAACTCTACAAAGCCTTTGCCCACATGTTCCACGACCTTGACATTCCTGTCATATTTATCTTTTATGGATAGATACTTGGAACCTTTGAGTGTACCTGCTGTAGCAAGGACACCTATGACTCCAGAACGAGTATCCAATGCTGCTGGCTTGACTGCCGGCTCCATACCGATAAAGCGTATATGGTCATGCCTACCCATTGTCATTTCAAGTACAATACGCTTATTCTCAGGAGTTCGCGGAGTAGAATACTTTTCTCTAAGCCAGGCTACGGCTGCCGATGTAGCAGTATTACAGGCAATCACTATTATGTCAGCTCCTTCAGCGACAAGCTCTTTAGTGATACTGTCAGCCCTATCTCGTACAAATGATATAGGCTTGTCACCGTAAGGGCAATTGGCATTATCCGAATAATATACGATATCGGCAAGAGGAAGAGCCTTGACTATTTCTTTCAATACGGAGAGACCTCCTGAGCCGGAATCGAATATACCTATCATCTTCCGAAAATTCCGTACATCTGGCCGAGGACTTCCAGATAAGGAGTCCCGTCCACAAGAGTGAGTCTGTAGACTGTGTCATCAACCTTGTAATACGAAGTCCCTGAAAGGGTTACCACATCATAATCGTCAGGCAGAGAGGCCACAAGAGCTCCTGCAGGAGGCACAATCACCTCGTATTTGCCGGAAGAATTGACAATATAGAAGACACCGTCCTCATAATAATACTCCTTATCAGCATAGGCATAGCTCTGGACAAGTCCAAGACGGTTCGCTATCTCATATGAACTCAAGGCTGCATCCGGATTCATAGCTATTGCCCTATTTTGAGACATGAGTATTGCATTGTTGCGAGCTATCTGCCGGTTCTGCTCATCAATATACCTGTAGTTGGCATCTATTGTGGAATATGTACGGTAGACTCCTGTATAGTAGGCGAAATTGACAGCCGCGAAAGCCATGTCAGCAATAGCAGCACCGACAACAACACCGAATGGAGGCCTACAGACAACATAATGCCCCCCAAAGTGTCTGTAATATATGTCATTGTAGACATAATAATCAATGCCATAATATCTTACTGGACGGCAGTGAGGGGGAAGCACTTCAACCCTATAGCCAAAGCAGTGAGGCTTGTGACCGTAGAAATGTCCCGGTCTGTCATAAGGAACAAAATCTCTGTCCCTCGGAGGAATCCTGTGGACATTATAATCGTCGATACGGAAATCATTGTGATTGTCAATTCTGGACGGAGCGGGCCTATCACCAGCTACATTTCCGCCTCTGTCATTAACTGGGCCGAGACCTCCTTTTGTCACATTAGAATTACGTCTGAGGACATCTGCTGACTGCGTGCCGCCTTGTCTGCGTACCTGTGATGAAGCTGCTGTATTGCCGGAATTGCCACCCAAAGGCCGTGCTACACGGTGTGTACCTGCAGAGACTTGACGCGAAGGTGTTCCAGTGCTCACCCGACGCGATGAAGCCCCCGTGACCACCTGACGCGTTGCGGTGCGTTGCTGAGTGCCCGTGGATACCTGACGCGAAGGTGTTCCAGTGCTCACCCGACGCGATGAAGCCCCCGTGACCACCTGACGCTGTGCTGAACCTGTCGTCACTCGCCTTTGAGAAGTTCCGGTTGATACGCGACTCTGACCCGAAGTTCCAGTTGATACGCGGCTCTGACCCGAAGTTCCGGTTGATACGCGGCGAGAAGTAGTACCAGTGCGAGGCTGTGAAGCACTGACCGGTGATGTAGTCCTTGTGGATGAAACGGCTGCGCTGCGTCTGACTGTAGTTGACGATCTGCGCGTTGCAGTCTCTCTCTTCTGTGTAGTTGTCGTGGTTGCGCGCCTCGTCTGAGAGAACGCTGACTGCGACAGTGTCGCAATTATCACTACCAAGCAGGCCGATACAATACTCTTCAACATATTTCTATTCAATTAATAAAGTGTCTAAATTCCTTCCATTTCCAACTGCCTTTTGGTTAAAACATTTACAACACAGGCAGATTCATACAGATATTCTTCAAGATATTTTCAAAAGCTTTCAAAATCAATTATACAGATAATATTTCCGCGAAAGAGCCTTGAATTTCTCCGCATCCTTATTCCAGAACCCGACTATATCCTTAACTTCAAAAGTCCTTGAGAACTCATTCCTAATATAATCAGTGCCGCACACCTTGTCAAACATGGGAAGACGCGAGACAGCTGACTTAAACGGATTCCTCTCCGGATAAAGCTTCATGAGAGCCTGCATCACATAGAACTGGGTCAGGGTTATCGTCGCTGCATTGTAATCAGTATAATAATACTGAACCCCATGGACAATCTTCCCGCAACTTCTGCCGTACAAAGGCTTGAAATGTATGGTACGGAAAGCAACTCCCGGTATCATGTAGCTGTCAAGTAAGGATTTCAGCAATTCCGCATCTATCCATTCGGCAGCGAAGACCGCAAAAGGGAGAGTATAGCCTATCCCAATGTTGACATACGAGCCAAACTCCCCTATAATCCCAGCTGAAGGATAATGTACTGCAGTCTCAGCATATGGGATATTTGGCGAAGGTAGCACCCAGGGAAGCCCTGTATCATTGTAAAGCATATCCCTATGCCAACCCTCCATAGGTATCACTTCGAGTTTGCAACGGAGGGGAACTTCATTGCCCTTCTGTCCCCTATTGAGCCCTTCATCATTGATAAGCCTTGCAAGTTCACCGACTGTCAGGCCGTAGATATAAGGTATCCGGTATTGGCTAACGAATGAGAAGAAACCCTCTTCCACGTAGGAGCCCTCTACCTTATTGCCTCCCAAAGGATTGGGTCGATCCAGCACCATCACATCTATGCCGGCCTTTGCACAAGCGCGCATAATCAGCCCGAGTGTACTTATAAATGTATATGACCTCGATCCAGTATCCTGAATGTCATAGACCATCACATCTATGCCCGAAAGCATCTCCCGTGAAGGCTCTCTGTACCTGCCATAGAGAGAATAGACCGGAAGTCCGGTAAGAGGGTCACGACTGTCTGTCACTGTATCTCCCGCGTAGGAGTCTCCTCTCACACCGTGCTCCGGACCGAACAAGGCCACAAGTTCCACACCAGGGGCTGCATACAAGATATCGATCGTAGAGCGCAACCTTGAGTCGACTCCGCTCGGATTGGTCACAAGCCCTACCTTCTTGCCTTTCAAGCTCTTGAAACCTGACCGCTCTAGAACCTCGATCCCAGGGCGCACCTCATGTCCCTTCGCCTCACCAACTTGGATAACAAGAAAGCAGCACAATGACAATATGCAGACTATCCTGCGCATATTACTTCTCTATACTTGCAATACGTCCGGCAAAAAGAACCTCGCCCTCGTCACTTGTAATAAGAAAGACAAATGGACGATCTACCTTCATCACAAAAGGCTCTTCATCTGGCCTGAGAGAGGTCATTCTTATTCCGATAGAAGTGACAGCAGCCGCTTCCGAGCCTTCCTCATTCACCTCTACGAAACATTTCTGCTTCACTTCGTCTACGGCCACGTTGGAGTCTGTCATCCCGCTGAAATCAGCCTTTCCGCCAAATGCCTCTTTCATACCGAGATCTGATAGAATACCATTCAATATATGAGTCGTATTTACCTTGAATTTAGGAAGAGAGAGTTGCACATCACGTCCATCGGCCATTGCAATAGCCGAAGCCAGCTTCGAAGGAGACACAGCATTCACCGCTTTGACGAGATCTGTCCCTTCTTCTGGCAGACAGACAGTCATCATATACCGACCATCCCTGTAAGGAAGCACTACATAGGAGAATCCTTCTGCTTCACCACATGGAAGATTTTCTGACAAATGCATGAAAGTAACCTTTGAATCTCCTGACGGAGCATGGAATACATCTTCAGTATTGCGTACGGGATCAAATGCATATTCCCAAGAAGCCTTGAAATACAGCGCATTAAGCAGGAACATCATCATGTCGGGATCTATATTGTCCACTATCTCCGGGATTTTGCCAGCAGTATTGTCTGCGCACCATCTGTTGATATCAGCAACGGCTGAACGAGAGGAGAAATCACGTCCAAATATACCTGCACCATAGTCCTTCTTGAGTCTGTCGGCATACGAGTCACGGATCTCAAACCCTTCACGATACCATATTGAGTTGGCCGATGCCACGTTGTATACGCTATCGCTGTAAAGTGAATCTCCGGCATAAGGTGCATGAGACAATGCTGCCACAATCTCTTCCCTGGTCTTCCCAGCAGCACCATCAGCAAGCATGGATAAGGCAACTCCGGCACTGTACGGGGACAATACTACATTCTCCGACTCCCGAGCTGACAACAAGGCCTGCGAGAATAGTTTATGGGAGAAATCCCTTCTTGCCTCACTTTGGGCTACAGCGTCATTGACTTCTTCCGGCTTGGAGCCTGTCGCTCTGATCCCCCCTTCGGCCCGAGATACAGTCTCATGAACTTCCCCATCTGTGGGAGAGACAGTTGACTTACGCTGTGTTCCACAAGAGGCCAACGAACAGAACGCCATGAAAGACGCAATAATACCAATGCATTTCATCTCAATCAATTTTATTTTTCCTACCATAATCCTCTGGCACCCGTACAAGACGCACTGCTACAAAAGTAGCAAGGCAGCAGAGCATCACCACTAGAAAAAACTTGGGATAGCCTATCTGCTCTTGTATATATCCTGCCACCATTCCGGGCAACATCATGCTAAGAGCCATGAATGCAGTACATATAGCATAGTGTGACGTCTTGAAAGAGCCTTCTGAAAAGTACATCATAAACAACATGTATGCCGTAAAACCAAATCCGTACCCGAACTGTTCTATTGCTATGAAAGTACTGATTATCCAAAGGTTATCTGTATGGCTATAAGCCATATATACAAAGACTGCACAAGGTAGGGCAAGCATTGCAGCCATAGGCCACAAAGACTTCCCGAGTCCTTTGCGGGAGGCCCACATACCGCCTGCAATACCTCCAATAATAAGGGCAACGACGCCTATTGTACCGTAGACTATGCCCACAGTAGCAGTAGACAGGGCAAGTCCGCCTTCAGCAGTCGAAGAGAGTAGAAACGGCTGCACCATCTTGAGCAGCAATGCCTCCGGCAACCTATACAAGAGCATGAAAGCCACTGCCGCAATGACTCCTGGCTTCTTGAAGAAGGAGACAAATGCGGAAAGGAATTCCATATATGGAGATTCTCCCGAGACTGCCTTGTCCTGCTCCGGCTTAGGCAGCATGAATGTATGCCATAGAGTTACGGCAGCAAACAGCACGGCCGTAAAGGCAATGGTCAGTCGCCATGCAGTCGGTATATCGCCAGTACGGCTCTCAAGCACACCTGCTATCACAACGATGACACCTTGACCGAATATAGACGAAAGCCTATAGAACGTGCTTCTGATACCAACGAAGAAAGATTGGCTTCCTCGATCTAGGCCTATCATGTAGAAGCCGTCGGCTGCTATGTCATGTGTTGCCGAGGCAAATGCCGTAAGTTCGAACAATATAAGGGTGAAAATAAAGGAAGACACAGGTACACTGCGAGATGCCATCTGCATATCTCCGGGAGACGGCAGACTTAAGGCAGAGAGCACAAAAAGACAGGCCATAAGTGCCTGCATTGCTACTATCCAAAACCTCTTTGTTCTGAAAATATCCACAACAGGACTCCACAGAGGCTTCAACGCCCACGGGAGATACAGAAGGCTGGTTATCAGTGCCATGTTACCATTGGACATCCCCATTTTTGTAAACATCACCACAGAAATGTTGTTGACGATGAAATATGGTATACCCTCTGCAAAATATAATGTAGGAATCCACAGCCACGGATTTCCCCTAAGATTCTTGATCATAATACGCAAAAACGTTTCTGTCCGATTGCATTAGTTACTGATTACAATTGCCAGCGTCTGCCAAGCGCGTGAAAATACGAAATTTCACTTCAATTCACAAGTCCGAAACAGAAATAAAGCACATAAAAACGCCCAACACCTGACACCAGAGTTGCAACGCCGGATTTTTGTTTGAATTCGGCAAAATCATAATTTCTGACTATCAAGATCGGCATGTATTATGCATTATCATTCTAGTGGTCTGTACAAGCCGCAGGCCGGATTTATTATGAACAGTAAAATTGCAGAACTTCTCGGCGACAAGGCCGAGTACTACCTTGCTCATGAGTGCAAGACTATCGACAAGAAGATGATCTATGCTCCCGGGGCTGACATTGTCGACAGAGTATGGATGGACAGCGATAGGAATGTCCGGACTTTGGACAGTCTTCAGACTTTGTTCGGTCACGGCAGGCTCGCCGGCACCGGATATGTATCCATTCTCCCTGTAGATCAAGGGATTGAGCATTCGGCGGGAGCTTCATTTGCCCCCAATCCTGAATATTTCGACCCCGAAAATATAGTAAAACTCGCTATCGAGGGCGGATGCAATGCAGTAGCCTCGACATTCGGTGTTCTCGGTTCTGTAGCGCGCAAATACGCGCACAAGATACCGTTCATCGTCAAGCTCAACCACAACGAACTACTTACCTACCCGAACTCATTTGATCAGGTAATGTTCGGCACGGTCAAGGAAGCATGGAATATGGGTGCAGTTGCCGTTGGTGCCACTATCTATTTCGGTTCGGAGGAGAGCCGCAGGCAGATAGTCGAAGTATCTCAGGCATTTGAATATGCGCACGAGCTTGGCATGGCAACTATCCTGTGGTGCTACCTTCGTAATAGCGCGTTCAAGAAAGACGGAGTGGACTATCACTCGGCTGCCGACCTTACAGGACAGGCCAATCATATAGGTGTCACAATCAAGGCCGATATAGTAAAGCAGAAACTCCCTTCTTGCAACGGAGGATTCAAGGCAATAGGCTTTGGCAGGACAGACGAGAGGGTATACACGGAGCTTACCACATCTCACCCAATCGATCTGTGCAGGTATCAAGTAGCAAACGGATACATGGGCCGCGTAGGTCTTATCAACTCGGGTGGAGAATCCCACGGTACTTCCGACTTGCATGATGCTGTCGTTACGGCTGTTGTCAACAAGAGAGCCGGTGGTATGGGTCTCATTAGCGGCAGGAAAGCTTTCCAGAAGCCAATGAAAGATGGTGTAGAGCTTCTCAACACTATTCAGGACGTTTATCTGGACAAGGATATAACCTTGGCATAGAACAACAAACGTTACCCATAAGAGCTGATAAACGAATGAAGGTGAACCGGTTAATTCCAGTTCACCTTTTTTTTGAAAAGTTGTTCAACTCATACGCCATCGAGGCCAAAAGGCATTATTCTGTAACTTCTTCCCAGATATAGATCTTGTCTCCCCTACGGAATCGTACTGGCACTTTGCCACTCTGGTCGTGACTTCGCTGTGCATCTCCTTCCCTCTCGCCCTTATTCTCCGGAACAATTGAGACAGAGCACTTGACGCCTTTTTCCGCAACTTCGGCAGGCTTCAGATCTACCCTAAGGTCATCGGCTCTAAACTCCACCATACCGGTAGTGGGTCCGATAGCCATGCACTCCGATCCCCTTCGCAGCGGCACCGATTCTACAGTAATCTCAGCAACACCTATACGATCAAACCAATTGGTAACCTTGCCACAATACACCTTCTTCCTTGTGGCCTGACTTCCATATACGGAACTCCACTCGCCTAATTTTGCACCTTGATAGTAACCGTCCCAGAAGCCTCGGTTGAACACTTGGGACAGTTCAGACTTGAGTTCCTGAGCAAACTCTTGAGTATAAGTCCCGTCACACACCGCATCGGCCGCTTTGCGGTAACATGATGCACACCTCTTAACATACTCCGCAGAGCGTGCTCGTCCCTCAATCTTGAACACACGCACACCCGCATCGATAATCTTGTCCATAAACTCTATGGTACACAGATCTTTGGGAGACATTATATACTTATTGTCCACATTGAGAGAAGTCCCTGTCTCAAGATCCGTAACTTCATAGCCACGACGGCAAAGCTGGAAACACCCTCCCCTATTGGCAGAAGTCCCGTACGTCTGTAAGCTAAGGTAGCATTTGCCAGAGACAGCCATACACAGAGCTCCGTGAGCGAACATTTCTATCCTTACAAGACGGCCAGACGGTCCTGTTATGTTTTCTGACACTATGGCCTCATGTATCTGCTTTACTTGATGCAGGTTGAGTTCCCGGGCAAGAACCACTACATCTGCAAAGCCGGAATAAAATTTCAATGCTTCGATGTTGGACACATTGCACTGCGTTGAGATGTGCACTTCCATGCCTGCTTCCCTGCAATACATTATGGCGGCCATGTCGGAAGCTATGACAGCATCTATCCCTGCTTCTTTTGCAGTCTTGATCACTTCGCGAGCTTCTGGCAACTCTTCTTGATACAATACAATATTGAGGGTAAGGTATGTCTTGACTCCATACTGGCGGCATATACGGACTATTTCATGCAAGTCTTCCGTCTTGAAATTATTGGCCGAATGCGACCTCATATTAAGGTTGCCAACACCGAAGTATACAGAATCTGCACCTCCTTCTATGGCTGCCATCAGGCATTCGAAATTGCCGGCCGGCGCCATTATCTCCAATTCACTGCGCTGCATGTCAGCTGTTCCTCCCTATAAGTCTGTCTGCAAATCTCTTTAGCATCTCATACCGTACTTTTGAAAGTTCCAGACTGTCAGCGCATTCAAGAGCCTCGGCGGTCAGTCTTTCTATCTCATTCTGCGCCAAGGTATCTACGCCAAGGCGTCTGTAGAGTTCCTTAACGGTCTCTATCTTATCTGCCTGCATGGGTTTCGTATCAGCAGGCATTGACATCGCTTCCTGCATTGCAGCCGGATCCAACTCTGCTGCCTTGATTGCCAGCCAACTCTTCTTTCCGTTGACAATATCGCCTCCTATAGGCTTACCAAATACTTTCTCGTCCCCGAATGCATCAAGGTAGTCGTCTGCAACCTGGAATGCAAGGCCGAGTGCATACCCATAGCGGTAGAGATTGCCTGCATCCTCATCGGAAGCACCGCCAATGATCGCGCCCAGTTTGGCAGAGCAGGCTATGAGCACTGCCGTCTTGAGTCCTATCATGTCGATATATTGTTCCATCGACACATTCTCTGCATTCTCGAAATCCATATCGTACTGCTGTCCCTCGCATACCCTCGCGGCTGTATTGTTGAACAACTTGAGTACTTTGCCGAGAACCTCTTCAGGAGCCTGGGCAATACGACGGTAACTGTCTATGCACATGACGTCCCCAGAAAGGATCGCGCAATCCTCGCTCCATTTCTTCCACACAGTGGAATGCCCACGCCTTAGAGGAGACTTGTCCATAATATCATCATGAATCAGGGTAAATGTATGGAATACCTCAAGCCCTGCGGCAGGCTGCAATATCGAGTCGTTAAATTCTTCTGAGAAAAGGGAATATGCCGTAAGGCAAAGTCTCGGACGAAGTCTCTTGCCTCCGCATCTTATCATGTACCTGAGCGGATCGTAAAGTCCTTCAGGCTTTTCAGTAAAGCTTAGGTTGGCAAAGAGCCGTGTCACGGTCTCATCAATAAGGCTTTCTGTTATCATATATTAGTAATTTGCTGAATTTTCTGACAAGTCAGTCGGGTCTCTGCTCTCGACTCTTGCTATATCTGACTGCTAAGATACAAAAATCGGGACAATTCTCTCTCTGTCAATCTTCCTGTCAATCGCATCTGCATTCTCATTGCCAGTTCATTGCTTTATGCATTCTCATTGCCAGTTCCATACATAGCCAATCACGATGACCGACTGCAGAAGACACAGGTGGATTTTTACTATCTTTGCAACCTATGTTAAAGAACCCGTTTCCAAGAATTGTATAGACCTAATTCCAAATGAAAGGTAACGCCACTGTCATAAAGAACGCCGGCAGCCACTATATGTTGAGCATGTTGCCGGAATGGGCTCCGTTCCCGGCTGTGCTCAAGGGCAAGATACGTCTTAAAGCAGGCCAGTCCACCAATCCGGTGGCAGTGGGAGACCATGTATCCTTCGAGACAGACGCTGCCTGTACTGACGACATTACCGCAGAAAGCCCGGCTCTTATTACAGAAGTTCTTGACAGAAGCAACTATGTAGTCCGCAAGTCCACCAACCTCTCACGGCAGTCGCACGTCATAGCAGCCAACATAGACATGGCATTTGCTGTTGTCACCTTGTATTTTCCCGAAGTCAAACTGCCCTTTCTCGACAGGATGCTCGTAACTTGCGGAGTATACGGCATACCTGTGACTATTGTACTCAACAAGACTGACCTTTACAGGGATGAAGCCCCCGAGTCGGTACACTCTTTCAATGATATATACATAAATGCCGGATACCGTGTCATCGAGACATCCGTGAAAGACAAATCAGGCATAGAGGAGCTTAAAGAGCTTGTCCGTGGCAAAGTATGCCTTATGTCCGGAGAGTCCGGAGTGGGGAAATCCTCTCTCGTCAAGGCAATTGACCCGTCCCTGTCGCCCAAGACTGGGCTCATCTCCGAGGCTCACCTGCAGGGCAAGCATACGACCTCGCTATACGAGATGTACAGCATTGCCTCGGGAGGATATATCATAGACACTCCGGGGCTGAGAGGGTTCGGACTTGTCAATCTCGAGAAAGAAGAGATCTCGAAGTATTTCCCCGAGATGCTCAAAGCTTCGTCAGGTTGCAGATTCACGCCATGTACACATACACACGAACCGGGATGCGCGGTAAAGGAAGGTGTGGAGAACGGCACAATAAGCGTGGAGCGCTATTCTTCCTACCTCGGAATGATAGAGGAAGACCGGAAATTCAGATAGGCTGCCTCAGACAACGATGCATCATCTTGACAAAGACATACTCAGATTGGCAATCCCAAGCATTCTGGCAAACATAACAGTACCACTCGTTGGCATGGCCGGGATTGCCGTTGCCGGACATATGGATGGCAACGCCTCGGTTCTGATAGGTGGCATGTCCATCGGAGCACTTCTGTTTGACATGCTGTACTGGAATTTCAGTTTCCTTAGGATCGGGACGGGAGGAATGACGGCACAGGCATACGGACGCGAAGATATGAGAGCCGCCGGTAACAATCTTATCCGCTCATGCTCCGTATCCATGGGGATAGCTTTACTGTGCCTTGCGGCGCAATGGCTTTTTGCAGAATTCGCATTCACATTTATCAAATGCTCTCCTGAAGTCAAGGCTCTTGCACTCAGGTATTTCCATATCCGCATATGGGCAGCTCCGGCCACACTTACGCTTATGGCCCTCAAAGGCTGGTTCATAGGAATGCAGAACAGCATAATACCCATGATGACTGACCTTATAGTCAACGGGGTAAATATTCTCGGCAGTATCGTCCTGGCTTTAGGACTCCCCTTAGTGGGTGACCGTATAGGAGGAATCGGGTTCGACGGCATAGCCATAGCAACAGTGATAGCCCAATATTGCGGTTTTCTATTCTCTTGTGCCTTCGTGCTTGGCAAATACAGGAACATCGTATTTGCAGGCCTCAACCGGGATGACTGGCGGAAAATTTTCTCCCTAAACGAGATGAGGTCATTTTTCAGTCTCAATCTCGATCTATTCATCAGGTCTCTGTGCATAATGGGCATCTATGCAGGAATCACTGTAATATCCGCCCGACACGGGGATATGACTCTGGCAGTAAGCTCTATACTCGTACAGATGATAATGATATTCTCGTATTTCACCGATGGTTTCGCCTATGCAGGAGAGGCCCTGACGGGCAAATATATAGGCAGACGGTCTATAACCGGTGTAAAAAAGACTGTGAAGCACATATTTGCATGGAGCATGGGCGTTGCCGGGGCTTTCATCTTTGTGTACTATTTCCTTGGGGAGATTATGCTTGGGATTCTCACCTCGGACCTATCGGTAACGGAAGCGGCCGTCAGATTCCTGCCATGGCTGATTCCAATGCCAGTAATCGGCTGTGGGGCATTTACATGGGACGGGATATATGTAGGCGCAACGGCATCAAAGCCAATCCGCAATTCCACGCTGTGGGCTGTACTCGGATTCTTTGCTGCATGGTTCGTCTGCGACTTTGCGCTGTACAGACGTATTCAGACTGATCCGGGAATCTCCGTACACATACTAATGGGAGCATTCCTTGTACACCTACTGATAAGATTCCTGTACGAGACATTCGCCTTCGGCTCAAGCGTGATAGATAGGATAAACGACAAATGAGATACATCTCACGCCTCTTATCAATTAGAGGCCACCCGAAACAGATTCGGATGACCTCTATTTGACTTGTATCTCCATCTTAGCGAGTTCTCTCAACCTGCATAACAATGTGATACAAAACTAAACACTACTAACCAACTATTATAATAACCAACCAATAATATTATTCGATTCCACACATAAGCAGTAATCGTGCCAAAGTTGATTTTTCATCATTGAAGACTTTCGTTTTTTAGAAATTTTTTAAATTGAGAGGCAACTGTGATATCCAACTTCTATTTCATCTCGTAGAAAAGATCATGGAGAATGTCCAGAGAGCGTACATTTATAGCCGACTCTGTATGAAATTCCAGATATTTGATGATAGAATATGCTATCTCCGAGCGTCTCACCCCGTTGAGAGGGACAAGCATCGATGCTGCAAGATCTAAAGTCATCAGTTGAGTGACAGCGTCAGCGTTCTTGCCACAGAATCCCGACATATCCTCACTAGAAGGCGCAAAACCAAGAGCCGTACACAGGCCAAGCAGGAAACGAAGGTGAAAATTGCTGAAATCAGAGAGAATCGAGTCCAGCGCAACGATCTGTCCGACGCACCACTCATACAGTCCCTCTTCTTTTGCTCCCTCCTTGACTGTCCTGTATAGGACTTCCGCCATAAAGAGAGACATAGCATTCTTGAAGACATTGCCCCTTATACCGTTGAGCGGATATTCCGAGCCTACCGGCTTGGCCGTCCACAAGTCCGACTTCGGGTTGTTTGAGACGGAAAGCCCGATAATGTTAAGGGGCAGGTAGTAGGCCATCTGCGACCTTGCCCCTGCCCTTATAAGGAAACTCCGTCGTCCCAAACTCTGACCCAGACAATGGAGGACTATCATATTCTCCTTTATCTTGGTGAAATTCAAGACTATGACATTTTCGTCATATGTCATTTTGCCTGTCTTGCATGAAGGAACTGAGCCATTGCCCTAAGTGCCTTTCCTCTATGAGATATGGCGTTTTTCTGTTCTTCAGTAAGCTGAGCGACTGTCTTGCCAGGATATTCGTCAGCAATAAATATAGGGTCATATCCAAATCCACCGTCTCCTGCCTTGGAATATGCTATCCTGCCGCTCATGACACCGTCGAAGAAATATTTCTTACCTCCGACTATCAGTGTAACGACCGTACGGAAACGGGCTTTCCTCGTTGCATGGACTGTGTTGATCCCGAACTCACGCGCCATGGAAGCCTCTTGCTCCATCAATGCCATCTCTCTGAGGAGTTTGTCCATATTGGCGTCATAACTTCTTGGCTCTCCAGCATAACGCGCTGTATAGACTCCTGGGGCATCAGCAAGGATCTCTACCTCCAACCCTGTATCATCAGCGAAGCAGTCTTCTCCGCCTGTGTGGTCATAGATATACTGGGCTTTCTGCAATGAATTTGCCCTCAATGTAGTACCGGTCTCCGGGATATCTCCCTTGATACCGGCCTGTGACGGGGTAACGAGCTCGAACCCTCCGCCCAAAATTTCTGATGCTTCACGCAGTTTTCCGCTATTGCCCGTTGCAAAAACTAATTTCATACTGCCTATTGTCCTTATTAATCCGAAGCAAAGGTAATCAATTAACGCGCCACACTCCAACAATTATTCGTAAATTTGTCCGATACCCGCGAGGCACAAGTATTGCATTGCAGGCATTTCCGTAACTGAAAATAACATCTTTATGAGACTTATATTATTGTCAGTCATGTCAGCATGTGCCTTGCTGTCATGCATACCCTCAGACGGACAGTCCAAAGGATTCAAATTGGGGCAATGGGTGGAGATTCACAACGCCATATTGAAAGAACTTGACCGATCTTATGTAGATTCGCTCCCTATAGACAGAATCGAGAAGGCTGGTATAGAGGCCATGCTTGAAGATCTGGATCCGTATACAATGTATATCCCAGAAGAAGACAACGAAGACTTCGAGTTCATGCTCGGCAAGACATATGGAGGTATCGGAGCTATCATATACAAGCCTACTGAAGCAAGCAATGTTGTCATCAATGAACCTTATGCAGGCTCCCCCGCATACAAAAGCGGTCTCAGATGCGGAGACGAGATCGTGGCCATTGACGGGGCGAGCGTTCAGGGCCTGAAGGCAGACCAGGCCACCTCAAAGATGAAAGGAAAGCCCGGCACAACCGTTGCCTTCAGGGTAAAAAAGCTTAGGGCCGGTGATGGTTGGAAAGCCGGTGACACTGTCACAGTGAATGTTACGAGAGAACGGATTCACCTTCCTGATGTGGAATATGCGGGCATGGTGAATGACACGACTGGATATATACTCCAGACCGGATTTACAGATAATGTGTCCACGGACGTGCGCAATGCGTATTTCAAACTTAAGAAAGAGGGGATGAAGCAGCTTGTCCTTGACCTCAGAGGCAACGGAGGCGGACTGATGCAGGAAGCTGTTAATATCGTATCACTTTTTGTACCTAAGGGGTCGCTTGTTGTATCGGCCAAGGGCAAGGGCGCATCAAGCAAGGTAGAATACCGCACTGTGACAGAGCCTGTCGACACTCTTATACCTATTATAGTACTTGTCGATTCTGGCACGGCTTCTTCATCGGAAATTGTATCAGGAGCTTTCCAGGATCTGGACAGAGCCACTATCATGGGGCGACGGACTTATGGCAAGGGTCTTGTGCAGAGTGTAAGGCCTCTTCCTTACAATGGGCAGCTCAAGGTGACTACTGCCAAATACTACACTCCGAGCGGCAGATGCATTCAAGCTATCGATTACAGTCACCGCAACGAGGACGGTAGCGTGGGACAGATACCCGACTCTCTTACTCATGTCTTCAAGACCGCGCATGGGCGGGATGTAAGAGACGGCGGTGGTATCACGCCTGACGATACATTGAAGGCGACTTCATACAGCCGCCTCGTATATTCTCTCGTACTGAACGGGATCATTGACCAGTATGCCCTTGAGTATGTAAGGCATCACGAGAGTATCCCGACTCTTGACGATTTCCATTTCTCTGACAGCGACTATGCCGGTTTTGTGGATTTCGCCAAGGGAAAGGATTTTGATTACAGGTCAAGTGCGAAAGCCATGTTCGACCAGATGAAGAAAGAGCTTCAGAAAGACGGAATGGCAGAAAGCATGAAGCCTCAGCTTGACGCCCTCAGCAAATGCCTTGATATAGAGAAAGAAACCTTCCTTGAAATGAAGAAATCAGAGATCATTCCTTTTATCGAAGAGGAGATTGCCACCCGCTATTATCTGCAGGAAGCTGGGATCAAAGTAAGACTCCGCTATGACAATCAGCTAAGAGAAGCGCTTACTAAGCCTCTGATCAAATTTTAAGTATTCTTTATACCTTTCCAAGGCTGACAGAAGCTTAAAATATTTGGCATCCTGATATGCTCCGGAGTTATTTCTTTTCTCTGGCGGCATAAATGTTCCAACAAATGGAGACAAGCATTAAATGCACTTGTAAATGCGACCTTGGTATTCAATCTGGTCATCACTTGCAACCTTAACGAAAAACCCAGCAGGTGTAAAAACAAGGGTTGAGCCGATTGGAATCTTGACCATACTAAATTTGAATCTCGGTCGTTGTTTCGGCAGGTTTGGACTCTCCGGCTTATTCGGTTTTGCTGAATTTGTCGAGGGGACAATTGGCTGGTTATCTTTATACAAAGTAATCTCAGCATCATCCAGCACCATTGCTTCATCCTTAAAAATTTCGAGAGCTTGCTCTGGGGATATGTTGAAAAACTCTCGGCTTTGGCGGATACGGAGATCCGTCAGCTTGTCTATTGCCTTGTGGATCTTTTTCTCGACTATCTCATACTTTTCAGTTTTCAGTGTTGCAAAAATCTCGAATGGAAGAGGGACAGCAGTGTTGTCCAACTCCTTAGAACGGATATCTACTGGCCTTGAGCTCTTCCCAATTTTAACCCAATCCTCTTTAAATGAAGAATTGGTAAGAATGTATACATAACCGGCTTCTTTCATCTCTATTATTTCAATCGTATAAAATTCATGCTGCACATTATCTCGGAAATTTGTTCCTTTGTGAACTACTTGGTCAATAAATTTTAAGATTTATTTTGTTTCCTTTTACAAATATCTTAAAAGATTTCATTTCCCCTTCTCAGACACACTTTTTGGGACAGTATCAAGCAAGTTGTCGTATATCTTCCTTTTCATGATTTACACCTTTTCGAGATTTTACATTCTGCTAAAACTACACCTAAACAAGATTTTTATCACCTGCAAATATATACATCAATAAAAATAAATGGTTCTATCTTGCATGGGATTAGCCGCACTTGCGTGCGACTTTTCCCTTCTGCTTGCCGCAGGGGCCCTTGCAACAGAATGAAGCTCTCGGTCTTCGACCTTCGGGCTTTTCCTTCCCTGGCCCCGCAGGAGCTAATCGCTCCTGGCGGCCCGGTGCGAAAAAAGCCCAG
>DJOF01000012.1:78891-81227 GCA_002439585.1 Bacteroidales bacterium UBA6445
CGGTGCGAAAAAAGCCCAGCGCTTCGCGCTGAGCTTCATTCTGTTGCGGAGAGGGAGGGATTCGAACCCCCGGAACGTTGCCGTTCAACAGTTTTCAAGACTGCCGTAATCGACCACTCTACCACCTCTCCAATATTGTCTCCTTTCTAAAGTCAACTCTCATCGCCTCGGAAAAGGAATGCAAATATATGCATGATTATTCGTCTTTCCAAATCTTACGGGCACTTTCTATCGTAAATTGACGTTTAGTAATCATAAAAGGCAGAAATACTATAGTCTAAGACTATATTAGAATAAAATTGCGTATATTTGCACGTCATTCACGTGTGAGTGACATAGGTTTTATTATTTAATTATTAAACAGACTCACAATGGCTGTTAAAATTCGCTTACAGCGCCACGGAAAGAAGAATTTTGCATTCTTCCACATTGTAGTGGCAGACTCTCGCTCACCTCGCGATGGTCGTTACATCGAGCAGCTCGGCTCTTACAACCCCAACACCAACCCTGCTACCATCGTCCTCAACTCTGAGAGGGCACTTGCATGGCTCAAGGTAGGTGCACAGCCCACATTGGTTGCTCGCCGTCTTCTCTCTTACGAAGGTGTCCTTCTTAAGAAGCACCTTGATGGAGGAGTTGCTAAGGGAGCTCTCTCACAGGAGCAGGCAGACAAGAAATTCGCTGACTGGAAAGAGCAGAGAGACGCCAAGATAGAGGCCAAGAAGCAGGGGCTCAAGGCAGATGCTGCAACAAAGGCCAAGGCTGCTGCAGAAGCAGAGACAAAGGTCAATGAAGCAAGGGCAGAAGCCATAGCCAAGAAGAAGGCTGAGGCTGAAGAGGCAGCAAAGAAAGCTGCAGAAGAAGCCGCTGCCGCAAAAGCTGCAGAAGAGGCAGCTGAAGCACCAGCTGAAGAACCTAAGGCAGAGGCTTAATTAAGCTTGCGATGTCTGAAGGCGATGATCTCATACGCATAGCAAGAATCCTTAAGGCTAACGGCATAGAGGGAGACTTACTTGTCAGCCTGTATGACATCAGCCCCGAGGACATAGATTCCCAGGAACCGCTGTTCATTTACGATGATGGACTTCCGGTTCCTTTTTTCATTGAGCACAAGACAGGCAAGGGCAATGACAAATGCATCCTTCACCTCTCTGGCGTCGATTCTCTCAAGGATGCCGAAGAAATAGCTGGTAAATACCTATATGGTGCAGATGGATCATACGAAGCTGCCCCTGATGAAGATTTATCCTACCTGACAGGTTGGACTTTGCATGACGAATCTGGCAAGAACATCGGTACGATATCTGATTTCGAGGACATTCCTGGCAACCCTTGCCTATATATAGATACACCTAACGGACAGGCTATGATACCCTTACATGAAGAGCTCATACTGTCCGTTGATGATGAGAATAAGATCCTCTCTATGAAAATTCCTGACGGACTTTTATAGAAGTTTCTAAAGCCTGTAATCCGTCATCGAAAAGGTTCTAAACTTGTAAGAAGTTTCGTAACGTCCTCATTTCAAGCGAATTTAACAGGCAATCACTGACTCTTCTCTCCAATAAGCATCAAGCAACCTTGGCTTCGTCTTCTGCCTTGAGGCTAAGGTAGAATGAAGCAACCGTAGAATTATAGTAGGGAGTAAGCCACAGGAAACCGATTCCGGCAGTGAGCAGGGCAAGTATAAACCAACCTATAAAGCTAAGCTGAAGATAGAACAAGTCGAACTTATGTCCCGACATCAGTCTCATACTTTCTTCAATAGCCTCATTAGCAGATAATTCAGGCTTATCTACAAGAATATAAGGTGTCATGGCATATGAATAGCTTTTGATAATCCCCGGGATAATCAGCAACAATGACCACAGAAAGATAAACACATTCATCAGCAGGGCACCTCCAACAATATGAAGATAGTTCGAAAAACCAAGAGAGAATGTATTGTTTGCCAATCTGTTGTCTCCTGTTACAATCAAAGACTTGAAAGCATTGACAAAGCCTACTCCTAACGGATTCAGCAGGAAGATTGCGGATATATAGAATCCGCCCGTGACACCATATATGAGATAGGGGCTAAATCCCAATTCCTCCCCGAACGTATTCGGTCCGTAGAAGCAACATTCAATAAGAAGAAATACTATTGTAGCGACAATAGCCTGCGCCCAATTGCCTCCCAAAGCTTTCAGAGCAGCATTCTTTAGATCTTGATTAGTCTGCATAATATAAAAGTTTAGTTAGTATGTTCATACGTTTGTAAATATAGTAAAATCGAAAGGAAAGTACAAACATATTTACAGGAATGAACAGACGGCATGAACACGCCATGAACACGC
>DJOF01000012.1:81278-88890 GCA_002439585.1 Bacteroidales bacterium UBA6445
CCATGAACACGCCATGAACACGGCACGAACAGACTTAAGGGATTAAGGAAACCATGCATGCAAGACAAGATGAGAAAAGATAGCGTAGGCTCACATAGTCTCGACTAAGCCGACAAATGTCGTGGGGCCGGTAAGGAACACGTTGTCTGCCTTGAAACGGTCGTCTTCGCGATGAGGACGGAATGAGACTCTCAAGTCAGCAATGGAAGCATGGACCGTATACTCTATTATTTCTGGCATACTGGGCTTAGAGTCATGCTGTCGGAAAAGCGGCTGACCACAAGAGAGGGAGCCCGCACCATGAGATAACTCCTTATTCTGGAAGGTGACAGCCCTTAGAGACGAAACCGAGTCTATAGACATGCCTGGACTCGGAAAGATGGCAGGCTGACCAACGGAATAGTCCGATGAAGCTACGTAAGAGGCGAGCGCAGAGGCGACAATCCCTGTGCCGCACGCAAGGGTCTCATCCTCAACCCCCTTTTCATAAGTCCTGACACGTATCTCTCGCTCTGATACGGGGCAGACAAAATCCACATTGACACCTTCGGGAGCGAAACGCGGATCATATCTGAGCCCTCTTCCCTGCCCTATTACATCAAAGCCCTCAAGTCTGTCCACAAAGCGTACAAAATGACGGGCGCCAGTATCAATGAACCAGTCAGGGATGCCACTATCAGAGCGGGATATCCGGCACACTGCGTCTATATCTCGCATTCGAAGCTTTACAATCTTGCTCACACGTGAGAAAGGATCACTGGAAGACAAGACATTTGCCTCATGTATACCGTCAGGAGCCTCAAACCGGAAACTCCGAAAGCCGAGATCATAGGCGAAAGCTACAATACAACGACCTCCGTTGCCGCACATCATTCCTGTCGACCCATCAGGATTGTAATACCGCATCCGAAAATCTGTCGAAGAGCCTTCCTCTAAAACCATCACCCCATCAGCACCAAAGCCAAGATGCCGGTCACAAAGCCATCTGACTGTGCCGGAATCCAACTCCAGATCGCCACTACGGGCGTCCGCTATAAGGAAATCATTTCCTGCTCCCTGATATTTATAAAATTTCACTGCATTTGGAATTAAGAAACTGTTTGGATTTATTTCGAATTGTATGAGGAATTTAATATTGCTTCCATGACTTTTTGAAAAAGATAACTAAGCTATCTGACTCAGCAAAAAGTCCGATAAAGCAACCGAAAAAAGTCCATATGAGAATTACTGAATAAATTTCAGACAACTTCTAAGTAAATAATTCTCTCCGTTATTGCTATGGCTTCCGATATGTTATTTCAATGCATCTGATATTAGACTACAGAACAGGCGAACACCTTCACGCAGACGACCTGCCGGAAGGAAAGAATAGTTAAGGCGTATAGTATTGAGCCCCACCTTAGAAGTCGTCTTGGTCCCATGCACACCAGCAACGAACTCGGTAAAGAACATATTTCCAGCGACATAGGCAACCCCAGCCTTGAAAGCCGTGTCATAGAAAGCCACTGCATCGAAACTCTCGGGAAGGGTAAGGAAGACAAACAGGCCGCCTTCAGGATGAGACCATCTGACACAAGAAGGCAGATTGTGCTCCAGTTCTTCAAGCATTATATCCCTCTTCTCCTTATAAAGGGCTACAGTACGCTTAAGGTTGGCGTCAAGACGACCTGACGTTATGAACTCAGCTGCCACATACTGGTCAAAGACAGGAGGCGTCAGATCAAGAGCCTGCTTGCACACATATATCTTGGAGATAAGCTCAGGTGCGGCAAACAGCCAGCCGAGGCGGAATCCAGGACACATTATCTTGGAGAAAGAACCGAGATGTATGACCCGATCTGGGGCCATAGAATAAATTGACGGAAGGTCTTCACCCTCATATCTGAGAGACTTATAAGGGCAGTCCTCGACTATTACGAAACCGTATTCATCGGCAAGATCAGCAAGCACATGCCTCTCTTCCAGACTAAGCGTCTCACCAGAAGGATTCTGGAAATCTGGGATCATATACATCATCTTCAGCCTCTTGCCTGCCTTGCGTATATTCTCTATAGCCTCAACATAGGAACTGCGGAATCCGTCTATATCCGGACACGGCGGTACACCGACAAGCTCAGCCCTGTATGATTTGAAAGACTGCAATGCTCCGATATAAGTAGGGTCGGATGTAAGCACCACATCTCCCGGATCAATAAGAACTCGGGCAGAGACATCAATTCCCTGTTGGGAGGCCGTGGTTATCTGGATTCTCTCCAATGGCTGCCCGTAACGCTCGGACAAAGCCTGACGAAGTTCCAGAACGCCCTGTGTACCACTGTACTGGAAAGCCTTTGCTCCATAACGCGCTATCACGTCCTGCATCGTATGACCTAGACTTTCAAGCGGGAAAGATTCTGGGGCAGGATATCCTCCTGAAAGCGAATATATTTTGTCTATATCGACTTTCTTAAATATTTCCCTGGCTGGGGATGCCACGAAAGAGCGGGTATCCTCCGAGAAAAGGGAATCATAATCAATCTTCATCGCAACAATTCCTCCAATTTAACAGATATGTCAGTACGGTCATCACGGTATTTTACGATGACCGGAGTATAGATTTGTATGCCGGCTTCGGCACCTGGTCCCTTTGTCACAGGACGGCTTCCTGCTACCACGACAGCTCCGGCAGGAACTGTAAGACGTCCGTCTGCATCAGAGCGAAGAAGGACTCCGTTTACGGCATCATAGAGAGCCGTTGCCCTATTGAGAACCACACCGGAGCCTATCACAGCATTTTCCTGGACAAGAACACCTTCATATATTCCGCAATTGCCGCCTATAAATACATTGTCCTCGATAATGACAGGCAAAGCTCCTATCGGCTCAAGTACGCCTCCTATCTGGGTAGCAGCGGCTATGTGGACATTCTTGCCTATCTGGGCACAGGATCCCACAAGCACATGGGAGTCTATCATCGTACCGGCATCAACATAGGCTCCGATATTTACATAAGAAGGTGGCATCATGATCACGGAAGGGGCAAGAAAAGCACCTTTTCTGACAGAACTTCCGCCAGGGACAATCCTTATTCCGTCAGATGCCGTAAAGTGCCGAGGTTCAAGTGTATCCTTATCCACGAACGAGAAAACGCCACCTCCTGGCATATCTACCAACTTACCATCTCGAAAACCAGAGAGAATGATCTCTTTGATCTCTTTGTTGACACACCATTTGCCGTCATGTCTCACGGCTACTCGTAGCTTTCCCGCCTCCATTTCACGGCAAGCTATATCAAAAGTCATTTTCATTCTGAATATTTTCCTTCGGATAATACTTCTCTGAGCAGTTCTACTGTACCATCTGTCGCTTTTGTTAGCGGCAAACGCATCTCTGAAGTACACAATCCAAGCAGAGAAAGGGCAGCCTTTACTGGGATTGGATTACTTTCGACGAAACATGCGTGATAAAGGGGCATCAGTCTGTTGTTGAGCGCAATAGCCTTTCTTAGATCTGACTGCCGGACCGCTTTTACCAATTCAGCCATCTCTTTCGGAGCTACATTGGAAGCAACGCTTATGACACCATCTGCACCACTCGCCATAAGCGGAAGAGTCTCGTCATCATTGCCGCTCAGCACGCTGAAATCATCCGGAGCACTCCGCTTTATCTCCAATATTTGGGCGATATTGCCCGAGGCTTCCTTGACTGCGACTATATTTGGAATCTCTGCAAGCCTAAGCACAGTCTCTGCTGTCATATTGGTTCCTGTCCTGCCGGGCACATTATACAAGATCACCGGCTTGTCAGTTGACGCTGCTACAGCCGTAAAATATTCATACAGACCACGCTGTACGGGCTTATTATAATACGGAACTACTACAAGAAATGCATCAGCTGCACTTAGCAGAGCCATATTGGAGAGTGTTGAACGAAGGGAATTCGTTCCGACACCGGCAACGACAGGAAGCCCGCGAGACATCTCTTTCGCAATGTCTAATATCATTATCTTCTCTGAGTCTTCAAGACACGGAGTCTCAGCCGTTGAGCCAAGGGGCACAAGAAAATCCACACCGGCATCAGTCTGTCTCTCAACCATCTTGCGGAAAGCTTCATAATCAACGACTCCTTCTCTAAACGGAGTCACCAAAGCTGTGCCCAATCCTTTGAATCTATTCATAATATCTTGCTTTATCTGTCCTATGGAAATTATCCCAAGAGCAGGTCCTTGAATTCATATACAAATTTCTCACTATCATCACCGACAAGGCCCTCGGCCATCTGGGCCGCCATCACAGCGCCTTCGGCAAAACCCTTACGGGAAAAGGCCTCATGTTCCATAGTTATACGGTCTACTTCTCCTTCAAAGCCGACTGTATGGATCCCGGGGAGTTCACCTACCCTTACCGAGGCTACGTCGGGAGCACAACCCATATTCTTCTCAATATCAGCCGCGAGGGTCTTGGCAGTGCCACTCGGAGCATCAAGCTTATGGCAATGATGCTTCTCCACTATATAGGGAGCATATCCGCCAGCTTTGGCCAGATTGCGCGAGACAAGATCCACAGCTGCTGCGAAGACATTTACCCCGATCGAGAAATTGGACGCCCATATAAGAGGAGTTTTCTTGGCGGAGAAGGCAGCGGAGACTGCAGGTATCAGGTCGTACCACCCGGTAGTACCGACAACAGCGGCCTTGAAAGTTCCAGCTATGAAGTCATAATTAGCACGGAATGCTTCTGGAACAGAGAAATCTACACAGACACACTCTTTCGCCAATTCTCTGTCTACTGAACGCACGTCATCGCTCTTGCCGGCACAGGCGATACCTTTTTCATTAAGTACGGTTTCTATCATCTTGCCCATGCGGCCGTATCCACTTATGTAAACTTTGGGCATCAGAGATTCGTAATTCATTTTCATTCTATTGTAGCGGCAAAATTCTATTTCTTACCGAATACCGCAGAGTGGATACGTGTCATTGCAATGGGAATATCCTCCTTGTCGACAACGATACTTGAGCTGCGAAGAGAAGGGCTCTGTACTGTCATACGCACTGTTGACTCTGACTTAAGCAAAGCCTCAGCTACCCTCGGGGAGACTGCCACACCTTCTCCGATGACAGAAATCTGAGCCTTATCCCTGAATACAGACACGTCGAATCGTTCTTCAAGCAAGGACACAAATCTCTCGCATATCCCTTCAGCATATACTGCTGTCAGGGTTACTTCCGACTCGGATCCTGCTGTAAGCAAGACATTTAGCCTTGATTCTGAAGCCGCCCGATATACTTCACTCATAATAGATGTAAGCCCAAGAGGTCTTCGAGAAGCTATCCTGAAGAAGGCCACATCGTCACGCACGGCTACCGACTTAGGTCCGAGGCCTCCCCCTTCGAGAGTCACTTCAGTACCAGGGCAATCTGGATTCATCGAATTGAGTACAACAACCGGTATATTGCTTCGCCTTGCAGGTTCCACAGTAAGCGGATGCAGGACTCTCGCCCCGAGAAATGCCATCTCAGATGCTTCGTCGTAAGAGACTTTGCTGATCCTGACAGTATCTGGCACAAGGCGTGGATCTGCCGATCTTATACCGTCAACGTCTGTCCATATCTCGACTTTGTCGACACCAAGAGCCATGCCGAAGATGGCTGCCGAGAAATCCGAGCCTTCAAACCCGAGCACTGACACGCTGCCCTCCACCGAAGAGGCGATAAAGCCCTGGGTAAGGACCACCGACACCCCTTTGGCTTCTACCGACATTGTACGCCGTATGTTCATTGCGGAGGCCTCAAGATCCGGCCTTGCCGCCATGTAGTTGCAGTCGGTAACTATCATTTTGCGCGCATCAGCCAGACGACATGAAATTCCAAAGGCGTTCATGGCCGCAGATACGATTGTGGACGAAAGCACTTCACCAGTAGACACTATCGATGCATAGCTTCTCGGGGAAAGCTCACCGATCATGCAGATTCCGTTAACAAAATCACGGAGACTGTCTATTATCTCATCTATCCGTGCAAGACAAGACGCTGAGATTTCCTCATTCTCCCCTACCAGTTCTTTCACGAGGTCCTCGTGACGAGATCTGAGATCTGACAGCAAGCCATCAACATTGTCCCTGTGCTGCATTCCTGCCTCCTCGGCCATGGTGCAGAGCAGTCTTGTCACCCCAGCCAAAGCTGACACCACGACTACCGGCTTCTGTGGCAGCCTTCCTTTGACGATGCCGATTACTCTCTGTATCGCCTCCCTGTTACGGACGGAAGTACCTCCGAATTTCATTATTATCATAGACTTACCTTATTTTCACTTATTTACCGCTCGTCCATATTCAACCTCCTCGCGGTGATGCGCCTAAGGCTATCGCTTTTTCTGCCTTTGGAACACCTTTCAAATTTTGCGACTATCCAACACCTTTCAAATTTTGCGACTATCCGCTGTCAAGGCCTGCATTATCATATCCTTATATTGGCTTACAGCTGCCTCCAATTCGCTCACCAGCACATATTCCCTGTCGGTATGGGCCACAAATATTGATCCAGGCCCGCAAAGTGATCTGTCAGGGAATTTTGACAATCTCGGAGCATCGCTTCCGAATGCCACCGTAACAGGGTTATAGCCGTCAAATACCTTATAATGCATGGGCGTATCGCCTCCGAGAGCCTTGATTTCGACCTCATCCGAATCAAGGGATGACATCAGAGACATCACCTTATTGTCTGACGCGAATGTAGTCCTAAAATATATCCGGCACGTAAGAAGAGGGCTCAAGACGTTTTGCGGATTGTCTGAGACGAGCCGACCCACATTCCAAGTAGTCGAACCCAAGACAGGGTCATCCGGCAGTTCTGCGCTATTTATCTGGGACATAAGGTTAAGGAAAATGTCCACAGCACTCTTGCCAAGCTCGGGGTAGCCTGAATGGCACGGCCGTCCATGTATACGGATATCAAAAGCCTTTGTACCTTTGGATGCCTCAACCATCTTATTATCAGTCGGTTCTCCAACTATTATATAGTCCGCACCAGGACAGTCGCGGTCATATGCAATAGCTCCTTTGGATCCAGTCTCTTCACCTGAGAGAAGCAGAAGTCCAAAGCCATCCATATCTCTGGACATCTCGGTGCAAGCTGTCCACATGGATATGATTTGTCCCTTGGCATCACAACTTCCCCTACCCCTTACAATCACATCATCCTTATCAGCTCTCTTGCCATCAGGAAGAAGAGCACCGGCTTCTATGCGTGCAAATACCGGCGGAATGTATGGTGGGACGGTATCCATGTGAGTGCACAGGACAACTTTCGGTCTGCCCCATGAGAACAGAAGATTGAGCGTACCGTCCCCTACTTCATATCGGCAACACTGCGGATGCTTAGCCCCTGTTTTGAGTGCTTTATCAGGGAAATGTAATTCTATCCACTCGGCTAAAGCCCTTTCGGTTCCGCTTGTCGACTCTTTGGAGAGAATCTCTTCAAATAAATCCAAGTCTATCATCTCTGTCTCATTAAATCCGCAACTTTGAAGTTGTTTGAAATTTATAATGAAATAAATCTAAACAGCTTCCTACAAAATTACTAAAATATTCGTAAAGGAGGGCGTCTAAAGACGCTCGCTTCGGCCCGGCGTCT
>DJOF01000012.1:88951-89074 GCA_002439585.1 Bacteroidales bacterium UBA6445
TACGGGTATCCAGGGCCGACGCACAGGTGTTTCAATCCCCTCAATCCCCTTTTCAAGGGGACGATCTGGGCCTACGTTCGCCCAATCCACTATCCTGTCTTCGCTCGCTTCGGCCCGGCGTCT
>DJOF01000012.1:89152-120829 GCA_002439585.1 Bacteroidales bacterium UBA6445
TACGGGTATCCAGGGCCGACGCTCATTGTCTAGCCGGAGTAAGAACAAAAGACTTTACTTATATTTGTTCTTTGATTATAAAAGACAAGACGCTGACGATGAATAATAAGACGACAGATGAACACTCCGCGAAGACGATGAATTTTGTCAAATTCGGGATGCTCCAGTTCTCTGGAAACTCTATCAGCATAGATAATATATTGATCATTGACGATAACTTGGACCACGATGCCGGGAATAACCCCGATCCCGAAGAGTCACACCCGTCTAAACTGCTCGCAGACCTGTGTATTATATGTACTGCTGGCCGTATATCTATCAGAGCCAACCAAAAGATGATAAGCCTCTACAGGAGAGATGTGTTCATTGCATTCTCGGGCTTTATAGCTGACCATTTCGAAATGTCTCCGGACGCACGAATGATCATAATAGGGATCAACCAGGATTTTCTCATGAGACTTCCGCTCAAGAGCAGTGCTGAACTTATGAAATGGCTGATAGTCAAAGGCGGCTTGACCTCCATACATGCCACTGAGAGCCATTTCAACATATTTATCGAGTGCTACCGAGCTTTCAGGAAACTCCACGCCATCACGGACAAAGAGTTCCGACAAGAAGCCATAATCGGCTTTATCCACTGTGTCCTAGCTCTATTTGCCTCAGGGTTGAAAGATCACGATAAGGAAGAGATTAAACCGGAGATCTCCCACAAAAAAGACATTACTGTCAAGTTTCTCAACGATGTGCATGAATTCTGCAGCACGGAGAGGAAAATCTCATTTTACGCTGCACGAAGTTTCCTTTCTCCCAAATATTTCGCAAGGATAATCACCGAAACCCTCGGTAAGAAACCGGGAGACATCATAAAGGAGAATGTTGTGCTTGAGGCCAAAGTACTCCTCTTTAGGAAGAACCTGTCAATACAGCAGATCAGTGACAAACTCAATTTTCCTAATGCTTCGTTCTTCTGCAAATATTTCAAATCGGTAACCGGATGTTCTCCGCTCAAATTCCGTGTCAACGGGGAACAGACCATCACACGCCGCTAAGTCATGACTACCCTGCCACCCATTGAAGGGAATATCCTGCGCAATGCTTTAGAAACAAGCCTCTAAAACATTAACAGCCACAGGTTTCGCAAGTATAATATTTTTTGTTAGATTTGCCATTCTTATTGGATGTCGCATACAACAGGCATACAACAACAATAACAATAACAATAACAATAACATTTCACATATGACAAAACTTATCTCACATGGGCATCAGCAATAGCGGCCCTTGCCGTCAGCATCACATGCTGCCAGAAGGAAGACAAATTCGTCACCACTAAGTATGAAGATACGAACATGCCGGAGGAACTTCCCTATGGAGGAGGCAGCTATGCAGTAACCATATCACATGCCACTGTCACCAAAGCCGCACAAGCTGAGTTTCTGCCGTGGCAAGTCAGGCTCTCTCTTGACGGAGTCGAAGGTCAGATCAGGACTATCTCCGAAGTCAAAGACACAATCATGGTTCATGTCCCGGCAAACTACGGCATCAGCTCACGGTCTGTAAAGGTAGAAGCCTCATTCGGAACTCCGGACTCTCCTGCCAGTGCCGATTCATTCGAGACCATTTTCTCGGCAACTCAGAACTGTGCCCTGGTGAAAGTGGCCGAATTCTACTGGGCAAAGGGTAACCTAACCCTCAAGAACGGCAAATTCGCTATCGCTGATAAGATGTCCGAGACCGGCCTATTCTTCAAGAAAGGCAGCCAGTACGGAATCCTGCCATCCGACAAGCCCTATGCAGGCACCGCCTACAAGCCCGAGCCGATAGAGATCGCACTCGCGGACATACCTGAAAATAACATGGACATAGACCCTTGTACATTGGCAGATCCGACGCTAAGGATGCCGACTCAGATAGAGGCCGCCTACCTGCTCGATGAAACCGACAATGAGCATACCTTAGACGGGGTCAAAGGTATAGGATTCAAGAACACCGACTTCTTCATCCCGTTTACCGGTACTTTGGACAAAGCAACCGGGACATATACAAAGAATGATTATGCAGGATACTGGCTGCTTGGAGAGGACTATGACGGCAACCGAATGGTATATGCCATCTCAGACGAATATTCGATGGTCTACTATGACCTAACTGACGGATATCTCGGCACTTTGAGATGCGTACGCAACATAAAGCAGCCATCATACGTATCCCATTCACCAGCAACACTCACAGACGACGAGGCCTTTGAGCTTACAGTAGAGACAGATCCGGGAGACTTCCCTTTCTATAAAGTAAACCTTGTATCTGACAACGGTGACGACACCGAATTAGGAGCAAGTCCAAAGGTGCCGAACGTCAAATTTAATATACCGGCAAATACTATGAAAAAGTCTCTTGTATGGAAGATCTTTGTCAACGGCAGATTTACCGGCAAGACTTTGGAACAGCCGGCCATGCAGGACTATGCCCTGTATGCAGGCCACACACCCAAGAGCGCTGACTACAAAGCATTTACTCTTAAAGTCACAGTAGACACTGACATGAATAAGGTGCCAGTTGATATCAAGACTCCCGATGGGGTTGTCTACTCCAAGGATGCATCAAGATGGACTCCGGTCGTGGAAATCCCGATTCCCGAGAATACCGGTGACGAGAGAACTCTGTCAATCTTCATTAACGGGAAGGATACCGGCAAGACTGTAGTTCAAGGCGGCGCTCCCGCAAAGGTCCAGTTCTCTGTGATCTGGAGCGAGGGCTATCTGACCGTGAAAGACGGTGCCTATACCTTTGCCGGACCAAAAGAGAGAGGAATGTATTTCAAATACAAGAGCAGATATGCCATCGATCTTGGCCAGGAGGTTACGGCTTCGAGCAAATATTCTGGAACCGCATACGGTCCAGAGCCTGTGCAGAAGTCTTACGAAGATTTGACTTACAACGAGGTAGACCCTTGCAGCCTTGTGCTTCCGGCTGGTACTTGGAGACTTCCTACTGCTGCAGAATTCACCGAGATGACAAAGGGTGGCAGCGTCGAGACTGTCAACAAAGAATACTATATGTGCACGGATGGGACTCAGAAGGTGTACCTGCCAAGTGGCGGACAGCTTAAAGATACAGGCTCGGGAGTCACTTCTCCTACCAATGTCTTCGTATGGACGGCAGACCTGTCAGACAGCAAGCCCGAGACTCAGGCAAAATACCTCTTGTGGATGTTTAGCGCAAGCGGTACACCGAAAATCGGCCCTGGCACGAACTTTACGAAAAGCATACAGGTACGCTGCGTAAGGAGCAAATAATACTGCGCGCATATGTCAAAGCCCTCGTTGTCAGCCGAGACTGAAACTCGCCTGTCAGAGCGGCTTTCGACATTGCCTATATTATACCCTGGGCAAGCATTGCCTCGGCAACCTTCATGAAGCCGGCAATATTAGCCCCTTTGACATAATTGATATATCCGTCAGGCTGGGTGCCGTATTTGACGCAGGCAGCATGGATAGCATCCATGATACCGTGAAGCTTCTGATCCACCTCCTTTGCTGTCCAGCTAATATGCATCGCATTCTGGGTCATCTCAAGACCTGAAGTCGCAACGCCACCGGCATTTACTGCCTTACCGGGTGCAAAGAGGATACCTGCTTTCTGGAACGCTGCAATCGCTCCAGGTTGGCACCCCATGTTGGATACTTCGAGACAGCACCACGTACCGTTAGCAATCAACTCCTCGGCATCCGTCTCCGACATCTCGTTCTGGAACGCACAAGTCATTGCTATATCGCATTTTACACTCCATGCTTTCTTGCCAGGAATGAACTGTGAATCTGGGAACTTCTTGGCAAAAGGTGCAACCACGTCATTATTGGAAGCCCTAAGTTCAAGCATATAGTCAAGCTTCTCCTGAGTCATTCCGTTAGGATTGTAGATTACTCCGTCAGGACCCGAGATCGCCACTACTTTAGCACCTAACTGAGTGGCCTTCTCGCAAACGCCCCAAGAGACATTACCGAAGCCAGAGACTGCAACCGTCTTGCCCTTGATATCCAAGTCCTTGTCATGATGATGCAGCATATGCTCAAGGAAATAAACGGCTCCATAACCGGTAGCCTCAGGACGTATAAGTGAACCGCCGTATTGTAGGCCTTTGCCAGTGAGGACTCCGTTGTGCTCGCGGGTGAGTTTCTTGTACATGCCCTCGAGGAAACCTATCTCCCTTCCGCCTACGCCTATGTCTCCTGCAGGGACATCCATGTCCGGGCCGATATTGCGCCATAGCTCAAGCATGAAAGCCTGACAAAAACGCATGATCTCGCGGTCAGATTTCCCTTTGGGATTGAAGTCCGAACCGCCTTTGCCCCCGCCCATAGGAAGGGTTGTAAGGGCATTTTTGAAAGTCTGCTCGAAACCAAGGAACTTCAGAATCGAGAGATTGACAGAAGGATGGAAACGAAGTCCTCCTTTGTAAGGGCCAATCGCATTATTGAACTGTACACGATAGCCTGTGTTGACTTGCACATCCCCGTTGTCATCCACCCAGGTAACCCTGAATGTAAGAATCCTGTCTGGCTCGACAAGACGCTCGATAATCTTGGCATCTTCGAACTCAGGATGCTTATTGTAGACATCCTCTATCGACTCCAATACTTCCCTCACTGCCTGAAGATATTCTTTCTCTGTGGGGTACTTGGCCTGAAGCCCGGCCATTATCTGCTCGGTTTTCATATGTCAATATTTAATTTGTCATACTGTCTTATTACAAATCTAATAATAAGAAACGTTAAAAACATAATAAATTTTCAGAAATTGTACGTGCAGGGATAAGTTCGAAGAAATAAAGAAAACAAGCTCGTCCTACCACGACATAGTAATTTACTAAAAACGGGCAATACAGAGATATTTCTGTATCACCCGTAAATTTAAGAAGTTGCTGCAGGAATGCCTGCCGTGCAGTCCGAGGCCGCTGTTCTGCCTGAAGCTGCTACTCTACCGCTGAGCGGCCTGTTGCTCCGCCTAAAGCTGCTGCACTACTGCTGAGCGGCGGCCTGCTGCTCTGCCTGAAGCTGCTGTTGGAGAGACTCAAGGGTACGCCCCTCAGGAATACCAAGAGCTTTCCTTGCTTCGGGAGTAAGGTCTTTGCTCTGAGCCTCATTTACATAAAGGAGAGAACTCTTCTCAAACACATAGATATACCCACCGGCCTTCGCAAGCTTGTTGACAGCGTCTATTGCCTTCTGCTGAATAGGTGCCATAAGCTGGCTCTGCTGCTGTTGAAGCTCCTGCTGGATTGATTGGTCAAACTCCTGAATCCTATTCTGAATATCGCTTAGCTCCTTCTCCTTGCTGTCACGTATCGCAGCTGTCCATGTACTGCTCTTCTGCTGGTACTGCTGAAGCTTGGACTGGTACTCCTCAAGCATGCTCCTATAAGTATCCTGAGCCTCCTGCTGTGCTGCTGCAATCTGAGCCCTTGCCGAATCTGCCTCAGGCATGAGCATGACAAGCTCGTTGAAATTGACGTGCGCGAACTTAGGCGTCTGCGCGGATGCTGTGAGCGCCAATAAAGCTGACACTGCGATCAAAATAATTTTTTTCATATCATCATCAAATTTAAATTTCATACTATCAGAACTGCTGTCCTATAAGGAAATGGAACTGTCCCTTGCCGTAGGTATCATCATCGAAGCCATAGCCCCAGTCTATACCGAGAAGACCGATCACAGGAAGGTATACCCTCACGCCGACTCCGGCAGACCTCTTGATCTGGAAAGGATTGAAATCACGGATGTCAGACCAAGCATTACCGCCTTCGAGGAATACGAGGGCGAAGATCGTTGACTGCGGCTGCATTATCACAGGATAGCGGAGCTCAACAGTAAACTTGTCGTAGACATTACCAGAATAAGAGTATCCGTTGGAATTGTACTGCGTAGGAAGATAGGGGGTAAGAGAATAGTTCTCATATCCTCTAAGGGCAATCACCTCTGTACCATAGGAGTTGTAACCTGACATACCATCGCCGCCGACAAGGAAGCCCTCGAACGGAGAATAGCCCCACTTCCTGTTGTAATATCCGAGATATCCAAATTGAGCTCTGGTCATGAGCACAAGATTGCCGGCAAGTTTGGTATACAGAGAACCCTTGAAACTCCACTTGTGATACTCAATCCATTTGTACCTATCCTGAGCCGACCAGTTGTCATAATTGATATCTCTCCAATTGTCGACATGGACAGAATTGCCGTATGCGTCCTTGCTGCCTTTGTCCTTGTGTCTGAACAGGGAGAATGGCGGGGTAAGTTGCACTGAGAAAGAGAGGTCAGAGCCTTGACGCGGATAGATCTGCTGGTCAGTGGATGTCCTCGAAAGTCCAAGAGTATAGCTTATGTTGTGGGAGATTCCGTCATCGAATATGAAATTGTTCGAATACCAATTGTTTAGGTCGTAAGTCTGCCAACTTAGCTGATTGTAAAGGACGAAATAGTTGTCAGGCCATTTGAGGCGGTTACCTATACCTGCGGAGAATCCGTACACAACGAACTGCCTGTCATTATTGAGGATATTCCACATAAGATAAGAGTTGGTCTGACGGCTGTAATAGGCAGACAGGCTGAGAGATGTAGGCTTCTTTCCAAACAGCCACGGCTCTACGAAACTTGCAGACAGGGACGAATAGTAAGTACCGCTCGTCTGGAAACGGAAAGCGAGGTTCTGCGCATCACCGAGAGGCACCGGACGCCACGCTCCTTTGTCAAACATTCTCCTTGTGGAGAAATTGTTGAAACTTACACCTACTGTGGCAACAAATGTACGTCCTCCCCATCCTCCTGAAAGTTCAAGCTGGCTCGAAGGCTTCTCCGTCACGTTGTAGACTATGTCAACAGTACTGTTGAGTTGATCGGGGATGATTGAATAACCCTTGGCAGGGTCTGTTATTGCCTCAGGATCGAACTGGCCAAGAGACGCTATCTCTCTGATGGAACGCTCGAAATCTGTCTGGCTGAAAAGATAGCCAGGGCGGGTGAAAATCTGTCTGCGGACAACCTTCTCATTGGTGAGATCATTGCCGTTGATGATGATATTGTTGAGAGTGGCCTGCTTGCCCTCGGCTATACGAAGCTCGACGTCCACAGAGTCGCCTGCAACATTCAGTTCCACCGGCTGAACCATGAAGAAAAGATAACCGTTGTCTCTATAAAGCTTTGACACGTCCATGTCACCCTGCTTGCCGCCTCCCTGAAGACGATGCTCCAATGTAACGACATCATATACATCACCCTTGTGAATCTGAAGGATGGAATTAAGGGCGTCTGTGGTATATACTGAGTTACCTGTCCAAGTTATATTTCTGAAGTAATATTTCTTGCCTTCATCAATACGGAAATTTATTCCCAACCTGTCCGGCTTGACATAATATATAGAATCGCTTACCAGTCGGGCATCCCTGTAACCAGCCTCATTGAACGCACTGATAAGGGATTTCTTATCATTCTGATATTCTTTCTCGTTGAATTTCTTGCTACTGAAGAAGTTGTAGATTTTGGCAGACTTGGTCTTCTTCATGGACTTGGCCAACTTAAAATCGCTGATATCAGTATTTCCGATAAAATTGATTGTCTTGATCTTGATCTTAGGCCCTCTATCCACAGCATAGTTGACACGGATGGCATTGCGAACGACAGTATCTTTGCTCACCTGCGGCTTAACCTCCACATTGAGGAAACCTTTGCTCTGATAATACCTCTTAATGATGTCGACGGAAGTCTTTGCCACATAGTCTGAGTATTCGCTTCCTCTGCGATAATTAAGCCTCTCCATCAGATCCTTCTTCTCTCCGCTCTTAACTCCAGTAAATGACCACTTCGACACTCTCGGACGCTCCTGTATGGCGACCCTCAAGAAAACCGAATCTCCTGACGGGGACAGAGAATCCGCATATACCGCTATGTTCTGAAAATACCGCTGAAGCCACAACCGATTCACTATCGAGGAGATATCATCTCCAGGTATCGTGACCTCCATTCCCTTGCGAATGCCACATTGCTGGAGTATCTGTCTGTCTCCGAACGCCCTGTTGCCACTTACAGTTACTCCCCCGACAACATATTTGCGGGGATTGTTATAGTCAATCTCCACCGAACCGCCCTTCTGCTGTCCGAATGCCACGGACTGCAATAACAGAAGCACAGCCACGCAGAAAATGTTAACTCCCTTCATCTAATTTGATTAATATCCTACAAAGATACGATTTATTTCGGACTCTGCCTATATCAAGACCACTATCAATGAGCTATTTTACTTTTCCGTATCGCCGCTCTCTCGCAGCATATTCGCGCAAGGCATCCTTGAAATCCTCTTTCCCAAACTCCGGCCACATCTTATTAACAAAAAGAAGCTCGGAATACGCCCCTTGCCAGAGAAGGTAGTTGCTCAGTCTCTGCTCTCCAGAGGTACGTATAATGAGATCCGGATCAGGGAAATCCGCAGTAACAAGGAACTTTGAAAACCCTGCCATGTCATTGTCTTTCTCAAGAGAGGCAATTCCGTCAGGGTCGGTAAGGTACTGTCTTGCATACTGCTTTGCAGCCTGAAAGATATCCCATTTGCCGCTATAGCTCATGAATACTATAAGATCAAGCGCTGTATTGGAAACAGTCTTGGCCTCAAGCATCGAGATAGCGTCCTGAAGTTCAGAAGAAAGCCGCTTAATGTTACCAAGGACATGGAAGCGTACACCGTTGTCCATAAGCAACTGAACCTCAGAGGCTATCGTACCGAGCATCAGAGACATCAGGTAATCCACCTCAGTCTGCGGACGTGCCCAATTCTCTTCCGAGAAAGCATAGAGTGATAGCACCTTAACTCCGCTCTCGATGGCGGCCTCAGTCACAGCGCGGACACTCTCCACACCTTTCTTGTGCCCGTAAAACCTTTCCAATCCATGATTCTTGGCCCAGCGTCCGTTGCCATCCATAATGATGGACACATGACGCGGAATCTTCACGTTCTCTGCCATCCGAATAGATCTTGAAAAATTGATTATTCCGTCGTGTTGTTTCTAATATCTTCTCCCCAATAAAGCTTACTGACCAGAGCTTTCACGAATCCCGCTTCAGGAAGCCGGACACGTTTCAGCGAAAATTGTGCCATCGATACCCGAACCCTAGTCAACTCGTCTATAGGGATTGTTCTGTTATCCATTGTCATTATCGCTGCTTTGTCCCTTGTCCTTACACTGATCTCAACTACTGAAGTCTCAGGGATCACGAGCGGCCTGACATTGAGATTGTGTGGAGCTATAGGGGTAATTAGCAATACCTTTGACTCTGGGAGACAGATCGGACCTCCTGCGCTTAGAGAATATGCTGTCGAACCGGAACTTGTAGCTACAAGCAAGCCGTCTGCCCAGTATGTCGGCAACTTCTCTCCATTTACTGTCACCTCGACTCCTAACACTGAAGGGCCTGTTCTGTGCACGGAAACTTCGTTCAGCGCATATGGCCAGAAGTCCATGCCCCGACCTTGGAGCCCGTCAGCCGAGACGGCCAACATGGCTCTATCCTCGATCTGATAGTCATGGGCGAAAATATGTGGAGCAATGTCTTCAGGCAGATTTTCAGACAGGAAACCGAGCCTTCCGAGATTGACTCCGAGCAGAGGTACTCCACTGTCTGCCACTCGCTTGGAAGCCGAAAGAAAAGTGCCGTCCCCACCTATGCTCAGAACCAAGTCAGTACCCTCTCTAAGGTCTTCGCGTCTGTCCACTTCATACAGGATATAGCCCCCATCTCCAAGCTCCGCACACAGAGCCAGAAAACGCGCATCTTCAGCCAAGGCCTTGTTCTTTATGTAAATACCTATAAGCATAGAACTCAAAATTAGCATTTTTTTATTTTAATTGGCTAATTATCCCTATTTTTGTGATATTTTGCTTAGAAGCTGTTTTGTAATGGTATCCGAATTTTATCATGAGGATTATTCGAGACAGCCTCGACTTTGGAAGAAGGAGTGTACTGGAGGTACCGGACTGATGACAAAGATGAGAATGGCCGGAAAGGAGGACCATAACATAAGAGAAGAGGCGAATATGACTAGACTAAGCGTAAATATCAACAAAATTGCGACACTTCGCAACTCGCGCGGTGGCAATATGCCAGATGTAGAGAAAGCAGCGGTGGATTGTGAGCAGTTCGGAGCAGAAGGTATTACCGTACACCCACGCCCAGACGAGAGACATATAAGATATTCGGACGTGAGGGCTATAAAGCCTCTTATCCATGTGGAATTCAATATAGAAGGCAATCCGATACCGTCATTCGTAGATCTCGTGAAGGAAGTCCGCCCAGCTCAGGTGACACTCGTCCCTGATGCTGCTGACGCTCTGACTTCCAATGCCGGCTGGGATACCGTGACCAACAGAAGCTTCCTTACAGAGATCTGCAAGGAGTTCAAGGACTACGGTATACGCACATCCATCTTCATTAACCCAGACCCAAAGATGGCAGAAGGAGCTGCAAAGTGCGGAGCCGACAGGGTGGAGCTCTACACCGAATCCTATGCCGCAGGATATACCGCCGGAAGAGAAATTGCGATAGCACCTTTCGTGAAGACCGCTGAAATGGCAAGGACATGCGGACTCGGACTGAATGCCGGACACGACCTCAACCTTGACAATCTCAGATATTATCTCGAGACAATTCCGTGGACCGACGAGGTCTCGATAGGCCATGCCATCATCTGCGATGCCCTATACCTGGGACTTGAAGAGACGATCAGGAGATATCTCGCCATTACACACGGCTCATATTAGACGTTGGACAGCCACACCGCACATTGGTAGAAAGGAGTCTCACATCAAATGAGAAGTTGTGCAACTAACAGCGTACTAAGTACATATAACATAACAGCAGAGGCTACGCATTTTGGCCGGCACATGCCTAGCATAGACAACATGGATAGAAAACATTAGAATTAGGACAAGAAAATGGAGAATATACAATGCCTTATCATTGGCTCTGGGCCGGCAGGCTATACGGCAGCCATATATACAGGAAGAGCCGGCATAGGCACCGTGCTATACGAGGGAATGGAGCCAGGAGGACAGCTCACCACAACAACGGAGATAGAGAATTACCCCGGCTTCGAGAACGGAACTGACGCCAATATGCTCATGGCTTCGATGAAAGCTCAGGCGGCAAGGTTCGGCACTGATATAAGGCCGGGAAGGATTGCCTCTGCTGACCTTTCAGCAAGACCTTTCAGATTTGCAGATGATGCCGGAAGGGAGATATTTGCCGAGACCGTCATCATCGCCACTGGTGCTACCGCAAAATATCTCGGGCTGCCGTCCGAACAGAAGTTCAAGGGGCTCGGGGTCTCTGCCTGCGCCACCTGTGACGGATTCTTCTACAGAAAGAAAGACGTAGCGGTAGTAGGTGGAGGAGATACGGCATGCGAAGAGGCCACCTATCTTGCCAACCTCTGCAATAAGGTATATATGATTGTAAGACGGGATGTATTCCGCGCTTCCAAAGCCATGCAGGAGAAAGTAGCAGCTACGCCCAACATCGAAATCTTGTGGAACTGCAACACCGAAGAGGTGATAGGCAATGAGACTGGCGTCACTGGAGCAAGGCTAAGGCGCAAGGACGGCACGATATTCGAGATAGCGATTGACGGGTTTTTCCTCGGCATCGGCCATCACCCCAACTCCGACCTGTTCGCCAAATGGGTGGATACCGATGAGAACGGATACATCATCACCAAGGGTAAGACCCATATGACAAATGTTGAAGGGGCATTTGCAGCTGGAGATGTACAGGATTCATTGTACCGGCAGGCAGTCACAGCAGCCGGATCAGGGGCCGGTGCAGCACTGGACGTAGAGAGATTTCTAAATTCGCACAAATAAGTGGTTATGAACCGTATAGCAAAGACAATATGCGTGGCTGCGATAGCCGTTGCCGGTATCGCTTCGTGCCGCTCGCAGTATGACGCACTCCTCGCAAGCAATGACGTAGACGCCAAGTACAAGGCCGCTTTTGACCTTTTCAACGGTGGCAAATATCAGAAGGCTGCTGCCCTTTTCGAGTCAATGTCAGTAATCACCGATGGCACCGAAAGGGATGACACTGTACAATATTATTGGGGACTAAGCAACTACAAGGCAAAAGATTATATCACGGCAGAGGCCAATTTCACTAAGTTCGTGACAAATTTCCCTAGAAGTCCTTTCGCAGAAGAGGCGAGATTCCTGAGAATCGACTGCCTATACAAGTCGACGTACAGGTATGAGCTTGATCAGAATCCTACAAGGGTAGCTATAAATGCAATCCTCGAATATGAGAAAGACTACGGCAACAACAACCGCAGAGCCGAGTGTGATGCCATGCTCAAGGACCTCAATGAGAGACTTGACCGCAAGGCATACGAAGCGGCAAGGCTATATTTCAACATGGAAGACTACAAGGCCGCGAGAGTGGCATTCCGCAATATTCTCAAGGACAATTCAGAGAATATCTACCGTGAGGATATACTGTATTATATAGCCAAGTCTTCATACAAATACGCGCAACTCAGTGTCCCTTCCAAGCAGAAGGAAAGGTACATGACATTTATCGATGATTATTTCAATTTCATCGGAGAGATCCCCCAATCCCAATATACAAGGGAACTCAAGGCCCTGTATGCCCGCGCCCAGAAAGCCATAGGAAGATATACCGGAGCCGATGAAGAGAGCGGAGTTCGCGACAAGGATTTCGAGAAAGAAAGGAAGGCCGAGGCAAGAAACAAAAAAAACGAAACCGCACAGCAGGCCCAATAGTATATTAGTATGTAGGCGATAATGCCCGATTAAATGCGGCCAGAAGCTGCGCAATGACGAAAAAGATTATGGACAAGAAGAACGTACCTCAGAACACCATTACTAGAGACATCAAATATCTCGCTGCCCCTACCGGCAATATCTACGAGACGGTGGTTATCCTCTACAAGAGAGCCAACCAGATAGCCCTCGCTGAGAAGAAAGAGCTTAACAAGAGGCTTGAAGACTTCAAGAACGAGAGAGATACAATGGACGAAGTGTTCGAGAACCGCGAACAGATCGAGATCTCAAAATATTATGAAAGACAGCCTAAGCCTGTGCTTGTGGCTATCTCAGAATTTGAGAATAACGAACTTTCCTACCGGATGGCAAGGCATGACAGCGAGTCCTCGTCTGAGGAAGGCCAGGAGGCTGACAATAAGGCATCTCAGGAATAATTTCCCATGCTAAGGCGGCTCCAGATCAAGAATTATGTTCTTATTGATTCGTTGGATATTGAATTTCCATCGGGTCTTGTCATCATAACAGGACAGACAGGAGCCGGCAAATCCATCATTCTCGGTGCTCTTTCTCTTGTTCTCGGGGCGAAAGCAGACACATCCGCTATCGGAGGAAGCGGAGACCAGTGTGTGGTAGAGGCTGAATTCGAAGTCGGCGATGAAGACGGCTTCATATCAAGGCTTCTTGAGGAGAACGAGGTGGATTTCGATAAAGATGCCAAAGGTGACGGCACTCTTATCATAAGAAGGGTTCTCAACAGGAGCGGAAGATCTCGGTCTTTCGTCAATGACAGCCCCGTGCCGGTAAAGGTCATCTCGGATATTGCATCGAGGCTGCTCGACATACATTCTCAGCACGAGACGATGCTGCTACGTGACAAGGCTTTCCAGATGTCCATGATTGACCATTACGCCGGTGACAATGAACTTCTCTCGTCCTGTCGAGTATCGTGGCAGAAGCTCATTTCTCTGAGCAGAGAATACTCAGAGCTTGAAGAAAGTCTTGAGAGGGAGCGCAAAGCCAAGGACTACAACGACTCCTTGTACAATTCCCTCGTAGAAGCCAAGTTGCAGGACGGGGAGGTAGAAGCTCTTGAGGTTGAGCAGAAGCAGCTTGCCAATGCAGAGGAGATCAAGAGCGGGATGTATCGGATAATCTCTCTATTCTGTCCTGAAGACGAAGAGAGACCAAGCACGGACTCCGCACTTAAGGATGCCGTCAGAGTCTCGGAGAAACTTGCAGCCTACATACCGGATCTTTCCAAGATTGCAGAAAGGCTTGAAAGCGTCAGGACTGAGTTGGACGATATTGTATCGGACCTCAGGGAGAGAGAGGCTTCCGTAGAAGTATCCGAAGATAGGCTGCAGGAAGTTGACACTCGTCTTTCTTTCCTGTATTCACTGATGAAACGACATGGTGTAGCTGACATCGCAGGGCTGATTGCCTTGAGAGACTCTCTGCAGAAATCCATTACAGGAATAGAGGCTTCTGAGGAAAGGCTCTCAGAACTCAAATCTCAGGTAGAGTCCGAAAAGAAAGTCCACTCTGATATATGCAAGAAGCTGCATGAGGCAAGGACGAAGGTTACGGGGAAATTCTCAGAAGAGATCACATCGTCCATCCGTTCGCTTGAGATGGAAAGAGCCGTATTCGATGTGGTTCTCGACAAGGCTCAGCCTGGTCCGGATGGAAGCGACAGCGTCCTGTTCCGATTCTCATCGACCGGTAAGTCCCCTGAAGATGTAGCCAAATGTGCGTCAGGCGGTGAGATGTCCCGTATAATGCTCTGTCTCAAGGCTATGATGGCAAGATACGCCAAGATGCCTACTATGATATTTGACGAGATAGATACCGGTGTGTCCGGAAGCGTTGCTGACAAGATGGGATCAATGATATGTGCTATGGGCAAATACATGCAGGTATTTGCAATCACTCATCTGCCGCAGGTGGCTGCCAAAGGTGATGCCCACTATATCGTATCCAAGCAATACATCGGAGACAGAGCAGTCACCGATATCAAGAAGATTTCTGGAGAAGAGAGGGTCATGGAGATTGCCCGGATTCTCAGCGGCTCGAAAGTAAGCCCGGAAGCAATTGCCAATGCAAGATCGCTTCTTAAAGCTTAATTTTTCTATTTCTCAACTATCCTGACAGCGAAATCAGGACCGTATTCTATCCTTCTAATCCCGTAATTGACATATCCGCCACCTTCTGTTTTCCTTATAAGGAAATCCGTCTGCATCATCTGGCATTCTGGAGATTTTGCTACTTTCTCTATCCAATTGCTGCCATAAATTGCCTTGGACTTTATGAAGAAATAGGCCACATCATAGCCCTGATAGGCAAACGGTGTAGGCTCCGTACCGTAAAGAGCCCTGTAACGAAGTAGGAAGGACTTCACCCTTTGGCTGTCATAATCAACATAATATGCAGTGGAGACTCTTGCCGAAAGATTGTGCAGATTCTCCACATCTATGGTCTCGAATGATCTAAACTTTGAGGGAGCGTACAATATCACATTGTTGTCACGATAGACCAGCATGTCAAGATTACGCACAGCATCATTGACGAAAGCCTCGCTCTCGGAGTTAATCACCACTCGTACTGCCGGATGGCCAGCAAACATCGTAGCAAGAGAATTGACTGCAGTCCTACCCTCAAGAATAGTATATGCGAATCGAGACACGGGAACTGAAAGGTCGGAAAGGGCTGCTTCCATCTCTGCCATACCGGGAGTCTGGGCAGCATGCTTCTCTGTGATCACAACTACCTTGTCTCCTTGACGATATTCTTCCTCTATCCAAGACACAAGATCCGAATACTGGGTCTGTGAAGAAGTAGGGGCTTGGACCAATGCTGGGAATGATGCAACTAGGGAAGAAGCCTTATGATCGAGAGGAGAAATTACAGGTGTGGAGTGTACGTCCATAGAGAGGATCTTTACAAGAGACTCATTGTCCACTGGCCCTATGGAAAGGTCACTTGAAGAGAGTCTTTCCTGCGTCATAGGAACTGATTGCCCTGATACGTCATAGACGCTAAGATCAGTCTCAATACCCTCACTCTCAAGATCCTTGACAGCAAGAAGAACTCCGCTGTAGAAATCAAGATTACCTGAATTGGGCTCGTCCGAGGATGCATTGAAAGGCAGCATAAGAAGGGCGTTGACTTTTGATGTGCTATGATACTGCCCCTGCCAAGACGCTTGTCCTCTATCTGTCGGCTGAATCCGTCCAGGCTTGGATGCCGACGCTTGTCGCATTGTCTCTGGGGATGTGAAAGTAGCTGAAGCCGACTTCGCTGCATGGTCCATAGATGTGGAAGTATGGACAGCATGAGAAGACATTATAGATTCTACTTCTGCCTGAGTCGGGATACGGAGTTTCTGACGCCGCTTCAATGTCTGGCTTTCCAATCCATTGTATACCATCAGAACTTCTTTTGGCACAGAATACCTGTAAGCAATATCGTCAAGATCCTCATACCACTTGGTCACATGTACAAGCCCTTTCTTATGCTCATCCGCGGCATTTGTCACCGCAAATCGAGTGGCAGACTGCCCGCCGACTTCCTTAGTGCCACTGGATACCTGAGCCGAGGTAGAAGCTACTGATTGCCCTCCTATAGAGGAAGTTGAGCCTTTTACACCTGGAGCAGTATCTGTAGCAGAATCGACTCTGGCCGTAGAGCCGGACTGCGAAGCCTGCGATGACTGTCCCGCCGGATTAGTAGCACCTTTGACCGGTATCAGAATTATGGAATGATCCTTCAAACCCTCTTTGCGAAGATTGGTATCCTTGTTTGCATTGTATATATCTTCTACAGAGACTCCGTAAGCCCTGGCAATGGAGAATAAAGTCTGCCGCGGAAGCACCACATGGCTGTAATAGACATTTCCGTCTGCGCCTTTAACCTTCTCTGAAGAGACCGTGACAGGCGTCTGGGTATAATTCTGGGCGACTATACTGCCTGCTCCAACTATAAACAAGGCCGAAGCCATGAAGAATATAGACAATCTTGAATTCATTGCATACAAATTATATCGTCTTGGCAAAGGCTCTGAGATCATCACAGAAACGACTCCATGAAAGGCGGGACTTCTCCTTACGGATATTTGTCACGCATGACTCTCTGAGCAACGGATCGGAGAAAAACCGCCTGATCTCCTCACTTATGGCCTCTGGAGAGACTTCTGAAGCGACCAGTCCTGTACCTGTATCACCTATCGCTTGTCTGAGGCCTCCGACATCCGTAACGATCATTGGCACTTCAAAATGATAGGACACAGAGCTTATACCACTCTGTGTGGCGGACCTATAGGGCAGCACAGTAACATCTGCCGCTGAAAAATAAAGCTTGACATCATCATCCTTCACAAATCCCGGAAAGACATGAATCCTGCCTGCGGCTTCAGGCATAGCTTCAATAAGTTTGCTATATGGCTCGAAAGAGCCGTAAGGCTCTCCTGCTATTATGAGTTGGTATTCCTCTCCGAGCCCAGAGAATGCATTAAGAAGGATATCCAGGCCCTTGTACTGACGTATAAGACCGAAGAAAAGGATATTGCGCTTGCCGCTTAAAAGGCCGAGACGAGCCTCTGCTTCATTACGAGGAAGCTTCGCACCGAAATGAGAATAGAGCGGATGAGGCCGCATTATATATCTGGCATCGCTCCTTAGACTTACAAGATCTCTGCTGACTGCATCACACATGGTGACAAACCCGTCACACGAATACAGAAAATATCTCGTCAGAGCCTTATCTGCAAAATGGGCTTCATGCGGCACCACATTGTCAAGGATAGAGACCACCTTACAGCATTGTCCGACTTTGCCCTCTCTCCCTTGCTTACCGCCCTGTCTGACATGGCGCGCGACATAGCCCAACGAAGGAGCAAAATACGGCATCCAGTATCTCATCAGAAGAAGATCCGGGTTAAAATCCCTTATGACTGACGCCGTCTTGCACCACGTAAAGGGATTCGCCGAGTCAAGCACCCGAAAACTCTCTATCTTGACAGCCTGGTCATCTTCTGTCACATACTGAGTCTTGCCAGGGAACAAGAGTTCTGGATACTGTCGGGTAAAATTGAAAGCTCTGACAGTATCGGTCTTGCCCAACTCTCTGCACAACTCTGCATTGAACTGGGCTATACCACCTCTGTAAGGATAAAAACAAGACAGGATCGCTATCCTCATCTGTCTTTTGTCCTTATTTGGAATCTTTCTTGGATTTCTCCTTGACGTACTGGTCATTAAGTTTGATGATGATGTCATCGGTAACGTCAAGTGAAGAATCGGCAGCGGCTACAGGAGCTGGAAGAATGTCGCCCTGTGTAGCGAGTACCATTGAGTAATTGTTGTCGGCAGCATACTGATCAAGGAATTTCTTGATAGCGTCACCGATATTGTTAAGCATTACCTGCTGCTCCTCTGCTATCTCCTGGTTCTTTCTGTTCGTGAAATCAGCGAAATCATTCCTCTGCTGGTCGAGCTTCTGCCCCTGGACTTCAGCGGTAGAGCGGGTTATAAGTCCTTTGTTGAGCTTCTCCTGGAAAGAATTGATGTCACTCTGAAGCTTGCTTCCTCTTCTGTTGACTTCGTCCTGAATACCTTGAGCCTTGGAATCCACTACAGACCTGAGATCATTGGCCATATCGTACTCTTCGATAACCCTGTCGAGGTTGAAATACACGATAGAACCGCTCTTCGGTCCTGCGGCGGTACCCTCGCCATTGGTTTCGGGAGAGTCATTCCCCTTGCCTTTGAATGCAAAAAAAGCCACTACAGCCACAGCTACGAGAGTTATGACATTTAGAATCAATGATGTGTTTTTCATATTGTTACTATTGTTAATCCAACGAAGAGCCGTCTTGCAAAGCCAAGCCCACTTCCGACACTACGGCACATGTATACAAAGTTACTAAATTATCCGAAGTTTATGCTATTGTACTATCCCAAAAGCCAACATGAAGCACACTTTTCATGCGCACAAAATTTTCGCATTATGATTTATGTTTGTAACTTCATTCGTGAAAGGAAGATTCCAAGAAAACCTCGGGAAAAGATGATATATTCTGACTTGTTCATGGCGAAGAGATAACGGAGATAACGATAGATCCTTAGATAGACATACTTATAATACATTTATAATGAATAAATCGCATTTATTTACCTTAGGATTTGCCTTGGCAACATTGGTCCTTGGCGGACAAGAAATGTCTGCGCAAAAGACAAATTTCTCATTTACAGAGGCTTCGGAGCTTACCCTCATAGGCAAACTATTCCCTGACACTCCTAATCCTTACCACCGGATCGACACTGTCAAGTATAAAGGTTTCACCACGGGTGAGAACCAACAGGTAAGGGAGACATCCGGTGTGGCAGTGGTATTTAGGACCGACTCTCCGACAATCTCAGTAAAGTCTTCATTTGTGATGGCGTCATCGCCTGCAAACACGATGCATATAGCTTCCCGTGGATATGACCTCTACATCAAGAAAGACGGGCGCTGGCTATGGGCAGGATCAGGCTGTGCACCTCAGGGAAGGGACAACAATTACAACTGCGTGCTTGTGGATAACATGGACAAGAGTGAGAAAGAGTGCATGCTGTATCTGCCTCTCTACAGTGAGGAGAAATCCATCCAGATAGGAGTGGCCGAAGGCTCACATATCAGCAAAGGAGAAGCTCCCTTCAGACACCGCGTGGGTATATTCGGGTCAAGTTTCACGCATGGGGCAAGTTGCTCAAGGTCAGGTATGACTTACCCTGCACAGTTCAGCCGCAACACGGGTATCCAACTTCTGAGCATAGCCTGCGACGGCAACTGCAAGCTCCAACCTTACTTCGCTACTGCCATTGCAGAGGCTGACTTTGAGGCCTTTATCTTCGACGCTTTCTCCAATCCCTCACCCAATATGATCAAGGAGAGGCTGTTCCCATTCATCGAGACAATCCAAAAGAGCCATCCCGGTAAACCACTGATCTTCCAACGTACCATCTATAGAGAAAGACGCAATTTCGACACTGCAACTGACCGCAACGAAAGCGCGAAGATGGCCATGGCCGATAGTCTTATGAAGATAGCCTGCACGAAATACAGCGATGTATACTATGTCGAGTGCACAAATGCCACCGACAAGAACCATGACAGCAGCGTAGACGGCACACATCCTGGAGACAACGGATACACCCTCTGGGCCGAATCCATCGAAAAACCGATCCTCAAGATACTCCGCAAATACGGAATTCAGTAACCAAGATTATTTCACCTCAAAGAACATTTCAAGAAATCAAAACAGCTTCTAAGCAAAAGTCGAGGTTTACTTCAGAACTTGTGGATAGCAAGACCGGAGCGAAGTTTGGGCTCGAACCATGTAGTCTTGGGTGGCATTATGTTGCCGCTGTCAGCTATGTCTGTAAGCTGCTTCATAGAGACCGGATATAGCGCGAAAGCAACAGCCATCTCTCCAGAATCCACCCTTCGTGCAAGCTCACCAAGCCCCCTGATGCCACCGACGAAATCAATCCGCTTGTCAGTTCGCAGATCCTTGATACCCAAAATCTTATCAAGTACCCTGTCGGACAAGACGGTAACATCGAGACATCCTATAGGGTCATTGTCATCATATCGTCCGGGACGGGCCGAGAGAGAGTACCATCTACCCCCGAGATACATGGAGAACTCGTGAAGATGTGAAGGTTGGTAAGGCTCGGTTGAAGACTTGAACTCGATGATAAAGTCATTTTCAAGGGCCTTGAGGAAATCTTCCTGCGATAACCCTGCAAGATCCTTGACAACTCGGTTGTAGTCAATTATCTTCAGTTGGCTCTCGGGAAAGCACACAGCCATGAAATAATTGTACTCTTCCTCATTATCCCGAGTCCCAGAAGAGCGTCGTCTTTCGGCCCCCACCCTTGCTGCTGCAGCCGTACGATGGTGACCGTCAGCGACATAGAAATCACTGACCTTATCGGTGAAAAGTTCCGTAATCTCAGAAATAATGGAATCATCGTCTATAACCCAGAAATCATGACCGAAGCCGTTCTCATCTAAAAAAGAATACTCTGGAGCCGACTTGACGACAGAAGCCACAATCTTGTCTAGTCTCGCATTGTCCTTATAGGCAAAGAAGACCGGCTCTATATTCGCGCTTTGGATATCCACGTGCACCATACGATCATCCTCCTTCTCCTTGCGCGTAAGCTCATGTTTCTTGATACGTCCTTCGGAATAATCGTCAGTATGGGCACAAAGGACAATCCCATACTGAGTCCTGCCATCCATAGTCTGGGCATAGACATAGTAACAAGGCTTGGTATCCTGACGAAGCCAGCCTCTCTCCTGCCATTTGGCGAAATTGCTGACCGCCTCCTTGTATACTTTGGGGTCATGATCCGAGGGCATGGGATCGAAATCAATCTCCGGCTTAGTTATATGTAGCAGGGATTTCTCCCCTGCCATCTTCTTCGCCTCCTCTGAATTGAGCACATCATAAGGAGGGGCAGCCACCTGAGCCACTATATTTTTGGGCGGCCTAAGTGCCGCAAAAGGCTTCACTTTCACCATAATACAACTTATTTATTCACCCGGAACTCGGCTATACCGTCCTTGAAAAATGTAACTATCTGACGGGCAGCGGCAATACCGGCATTGAGATTGGCCTCGGCAGTCTGTGCCCCCATTTTCTTCGGAGTTGCAAATACACGCGTCCCGAACCTCTCCCTAAGAGTTGAGATATTATCCGGAGCAACATCAGCAGCATATTTAAGATCCTCACGCTGGGCGAGGACATTCTCAAGAGCCTGCTCATCGACAATCTCTTTGCGCGCGGTATTGATAAGCACTCCGCCTTTGGGCATAGACCCTATAAGATCAGTGCCAATAGACCCTATTGTAGTGGGTGTTGCTGGTATATGAACGGAGACGTAGTCGCAAGATTTATATAGGTCAGCCACATCCGATACGGGCTCAACCCCAGCCTCTCTTATGAATTCTACTGGGACGAACGGATCCGTCGCCTTAACTTTCATTCCGAGAGCCATTGCCTTTGAAGCTACCAACCTTGCGACATGACCGAAAGCTTGAAGCCCGAGAGTCTTGCCCATTATCTCAGATCCTGAGACAGGTGTGAACTGATTCCTTGCCATGAATATCATCAAAGCAATCACAAGCTCGGCCACGGCATTTGCATTCTGTCCTGGAGTATTCTCCACAACAATCCCATGCTCGGAAGCAGCCTGAAGGTCCACATTGTCATAGCCTGCACCGGCTCTCACAACTATCTTTAGCTTAGGAGCCGCTGCTAAAAGCTTGTCAGTCACCTTATCAGATCTAACAATCAAGGCATCTGCATCCTTTACTGCATCCATCAGCTGCGAGACGTCCTCATATCGCTCAAGAAGAACAGCCTCAAGCCCAGCATCGTGCAAGATATTGCAAATTCCTTCAGAAGCAGCCTTTGCAAAAGGCTTCTGCGTCGCAATCAGAACTTTCATGACAGAGATCATTTATGTTCATTTTCAAAATCCTTCATCGCTGCTACCAAAGCCTCAACATCCTCAACCGAGCAGGCATTGTAAATGGAAGCCCTGAAGCCACCTACAGAACGGTGTCCCTTGATGCCGACAATTCCTCTTGTCTTGGAGAATGCAAGAAAGTCATCCTGCAAGGATTCATACCCCTCCCCCATCACGAAACATACGTTCATTATAGACCGGTCTTCCTTCACTGCAGTACCGCGGAACATGGTGTTGCGATCGATCTCGGCATAGAGAATGTCTGCTTTCTGCTTGTCAACCTTGGCTATAGCCTCGACTCCACCTATGCCTTTGAGCCATTTGAGAGTCTCATTCATCACAAAGATGGAGAATACAGGCGGAGTGTTGAACATAGAGCCTTTATCAATATGATTTCGGTAATCAAGCATGGCAGGGATATACCTGCTGACCTTGCCGAGGGCATCCTTGCGGATAATTGCGAATATAACACCGGCAGGACCGACATTCTTCTGGGCACCGCCATAGATCAGGGCATATTTGGAGACATCCACCGGACGACTCATTATATCAGATGACATATCTGCAATAAGAGGTACGGGAGAATCTATATCCTCATGGATCTCGGTTCCGTAGATTGTATTGTTGGTAGTTATATGGAAATAGTCTATATCCGAGGGGATCTCATACCCATTGGGGATATAAGTATAGTTACGATCCGCTGAAGATGCCAATGCATATGCCGAGCCGATACCCTGCGCCTGTACGAGAGCTTTGTGTGCCCAGACACCTGTATCCAGATAAGCAGCCTTGTGCTCTAAGAAGTTCATCGCTACATACAGGAACTGAAGGCTCGCTCCTCCGCCAAGAAAAACCACTTCGTGTGTATCAGGGATATGAAGCAACTCTTTCCACAATGACCTAACCTCATCCATCACCTCACCCCACTCTTTGGAGCGGTGGGACACGGACAATACTGACACTCCCGTGCCTTTGAAATCTTTCAGGGCTTCTATGGACTTGTCGATCGCCTGCTGAGGCAGAAGACATGGACCGGCATTAAAGACATGCACCTTATTCATAATATAGAATATTAATTATAAACCGTTGTAAAGATAATGATTATTTATTATAGTCCAAATTATTCGATGAAATTGTTGCCGAAATCTCCGCATATCCAGACCGGAATAACCCGCCTCTAATGGCCTTCATTATTCATCATACATGATTGCCTGCAAGCTCCGGTCCTGATTATGAGACTGCTAACGGTAGCCAAGCAGACATGCTATGACGGCCATCCTCACATACATACCGTTGCGGGCCTGTTGGAAATAATATGCGTACGGGGTATCATCGACATCTGTGGCAATCTCATTGACTCTTGGAAGCGGATGAAGAATCTTCATATTCGGTTTCACTCCCCCAAGCATGGAAGCTTTCAGTTCATAAACGTCTTTTACCCTATCATAGTCTTCCTTCGAGGGAAAACGTTCCTGTTGCACTCTTGTCATGTACAATATGTCGCAGTCGTTGAGATGGCTTTCGAGGGAATCTGTCTCTTCATAGCTTATATGCTTATTATCAAGCATTTCAGTATATTTACGAGGCATTTGCAGCTCTTCAGGGGCCGTAAATATGAAATGAGGGTCAAACCAAGACATGGCCTCCGAGAGAGAATGCACGGTACGTCCGTATTTAAGATCACCCACCATATTGACAGTAAGATTGTCAAGTCTTCCTTGCGTCTGTCTTATCGTGTAGAGGTCGAGCAGAGTCTGTGTAGGATGCTGGTTGGCCCCGTCTCCGGCATTGACTACCGGCACGGGAGATACTCCCGCCGCTATAGCTGCCGCCCCTTCTTGAGGATGACGCATAACGATCATATCCACATAGTTAGACACTATCTTTATTGTATCCTCGAGGGTTTCTCCTTTGCTGACACTCGTATTGCGAGTATCAGAGAAGCCTATAACCCTTGCACCCAATCTGTTGATCGCCGCCTCAAAAGAGAGCCTGGTTCTTGTGGAAGGTTCGAAGAAAAGACAGGCTATCACTTTGCCGGAGAGAAAATTTTGCTCCCTACATTTCTCAAATTCCTTGGCAACATCCAAGATATGCAGGATCTCGTCCTTGCCTAAATCCTCGATTGATATAAGATTCTTTTGCATATTATGTATTTATTTACTTCACCGAATCGCAATCTTACAAAAGACAACTCCGGGTTTGTACTACGTTTGCCTTACGTCACAGCCCCCTATCTTGGAGAGCCGTGCGAGGAAATCCGCCTCGGCCGAGAGCCTTATGGCAACTTCCATACTGCAACTCTCACCGAAATCCTGCTTCTCTGGCACGATTCCGTAATCTTTGACAAGTTTCATCACGCTATTCATCTGCTGATAGCCAAACTTGATATCATAGCGGTTAGTGGCCACTTTGGTTATAATATTGGCATTAGCTATTGCATCTGCAGACGCAGACTTATAGGCTTTTATAAGTCCAGGGACACCGAGTTTTATCCCGCCGAAATAGCGCACTACCACTATAAGTATATCACTGAGGGAATGCGAGTAAATCTGCCCTAAAATAGGCCTTCCGGCGGTAGAGGATGGCTCTCCATCATCATTCGCGCGGAACTTGTCGCCCTTGTAGCCGATACGCCATGCATAACAATGATGCCGGGCATCATAATACTCCTTCTTCAGCGAAGCTACAATCTCCTTGGCTTCATCTTCCGAGACCACAGGCCACGCGAGGGCAATGAAACGGCTTCCTTTGTCCTTATAAAGGCCCTGAGACAGGGATTGTATGCTGAGATATGTATCTGTCTCCACTGAAAGATGAACAATAACTTCAAATTTACTAAATTCCAAAAAATAACAAGCATCATCCTATCCGAATCAAGATCTGAATAGATTTTTTCTTCTCTTATGCTTGGCAGGCCATAGGGCTATTCATAAGGATTTTTTAGTAACTTTGAACTCTGACTTCAAAGAGGCCGACACAGCAAGTCCGATTTCAGGCCTCTGATTACTTGATAAAACAGATATTATATATGGTTCTTAGATTCAGGGTATCGCTGCCTGGTATCAAAGGGTTTGCGAGAGTTTACGAGTTGAAGCCGAATACGACTTTGTACGAATTTCACAAGAGGATGAGGGATGACATGGATTTCCCACATGACCAGTTGATACAGTTCAAGGGGCTCGACAAGAAAGAGAAACTTGTAGCAAGATATGGCATGTTCGACCTGGGCAACGGAGCGGCCGATGAAGTGTCCGTAGCAGATACTGTAGCCAAGGGAATAGCATCGTTCGTTTATTTCTATGACGTGACAGACCGCAAGAGCGTCATTGTGACATACGAAGGAGAGGTAGAGGAGAGACCAGGAATCACATATCCGGCACTGGTAGAGACTAAGGGGCCTAATCCAATCGAATTCGAGAACGGATACGTGGCATACGAAGACTTGCCGGACGAGCAGAAGCACCTTCCTGGGGAGAGTTCATGGGGCAAATCCGACAAGTCAACGGAAGACAAGGACGATGATGATGACGATGTAGATGACATCCCTGATGAGGACGACGATGACGATGATGACGATGATGAGAAGGACGACATCAAGTCATCGTACGATGAGGACAGCGATGTGATCTACGATGGGTCGGAAGACCTGAGCCTGTAATGCCGGACAAAAGACTGATCATAGTCACAGGCCCTACTGCCGTGGGGAAGACAGACTATTGCATCACTCTGGCACGCAAATATGACTCACCTGTCATCTCCTGTGACTCCAGACAAATCTACCGGCAGATGAAGATAGGCACGGCTGTACCCTCGGACGAAGAGCTTGCAGCCGTAAGACATTATTTCATAAGGGAGCTTGACATCACTACTCCTTATTCGGCCGGGCAATACGAGATTGACGCACTTGCTCTAGTACGGAGGCTTTTCACTGAAGGTCATGACACATTAATAATGGCCGGAGGCTCAAGCTTCTACGTCGAGGCGATCAGACACGGTCTCAGCACGATACCGGACACTCCGCCCACTTTAAGGCAAGAGTTATCTTCCCTCCTCAAAAGTAACGGCTTACAGAGCCTTGCAGACGAGCTAAGGAGGCTTGACCCTAAAGGTTGGGAAGCAGTCGACAGACAAAACGGACAGCGCGTTCTTCGTGCTCTCGAAGTAGTACGGATGACAGGACGATCTTTTACCGCTTTCAGACAATATGAAGCGAAAAAAAGGGAATTTTCAATCAAGACAATCTGTCTAGACAGGCCAAGGGAAGAGCTATACAGGAGAATCGATGCAAGAGTCGATGCTATGATAGAAGAAGGACTTATCGAAGAAGTCAGGAAGCTCGTGCCTTATAAAGGGCTTAACGCTTTACACACAGTAGGATACACAGAGATATTCGACTATCTCGACAACAAAATTCCGCTCGAAGAGGCCATAAGGCTCATCAAGCGGAATACTCGACATTATGCCAAGAAGCAACTCTCCTGGTGGAGACGCGCTGAAGACATAGAGTGGCTCTTTCTGTAACCGACAACCTATTGCTTGTAAACGCCTTCGGGCGACTATAACAAGGCTGCTGTCGGAAATCTGCAGATCAGAACGGCAAATCGTCAGCTGGTCCAGAACTAACCTCTGATGCAGCCGGGTTCACTGCGGAAGGGGCAGCAGAAGTCGGTGCAAAACCTGCAGGCTGATCACCGGAGTAAGGTTTGGAGGCCTGTTGAGGTGCAGACGGTGCAGACCCACCCTGATATTGAGGCTGTGCTGCAGCTGCATCCTGATACTGGGGATATGCAGGTGCTGAAGACTGGCTGCCAGGGACTATTCTCCAAGCTCTTAGATCCGTATACCAGCGTCCGTTATATTCACGGCTTGACACATTGAAAGACACTGTGACCTCGTCACCGATCTTGAACTTGCCCAAGTCAGCAACCTTATCCGGTCCCCATACACTGAAGCAAGCCTTAGCTGGATAGTTTCCTTCCTTATATTCAACGACAAATTCTTGCTTAGACCACTCGCCCTTTGAAGATGTACCACTCGCTACTGCAAGCTTCTGATCTATTTTGCCTGTAAGTTCCATTTCCTATTCTATGAAGCTGTAAATAAACCTGTATTGCATTCCTGAAACGGACATTCCGCATCGGAAACTTACAAATTTAATCATTTCCACCCGAAAAACGTACCAGATTTCCAACATTCATTTCATTATGATAGCCATAGCTATTTTGCCATCCCACTCCATACTTTGTCAAATATAATTACTAACTTTGCAAGGATTTGCGAAAACGAAAACATTAAAATTGTTATAACAATGAACTCAAAAAAAATCCTCGCCGCATTTGCGATAATCGCTCTTGCAGCATCATGCACGTCAGCGAATAGCGGAAAGACATCTTCCGATACCGACTCTACTGCCACCAAAGCCGCAGCCGTCACTCCTGCTAAGCCCGTAAATCCCAAATCTCTGCTTCCTTCAAGTTCAGAGATTGACTCTGTAAGCTACCTTATCGGTGTCAATTTCGGCTCTTTCATCAAAGGCTACAACTTCGGAGACGATCTCAACTATGCACAGATCAAGAGGGGTATCAAGGATTTCCTCAATGCTAAAGGAAAATACACAGACTCTACATATGCAGAGCAGTTCAAGATTAACCCTGAGAAGATCAACGACATGTTCAATGCCTTCCTCGCAAAGAGAAGTGACTACACTAAGGCAGTCAACAAGCAGAAAGGCGAGAAATTCCTCGCAGAGAACAAGAACAAGGACAGCGTACAGACATCCGTATCCGGACTTCAGTACATCATCCGCAATGCTGGCAATGATGTAAAGCCGGGCCCGACAGACACAGTATATGTACATTACAAGGGTACTCTTCTTGACGGTACTGTATTTGACGAGTCTCCTAAGAATGCTGAAGGCACACGCCTTATGCTCAACAGGGTAGTTCCAGGTTGGACAGAGGGTCTGCAGCTTATCGGTGAAGGCGGTAAGATGAGGCTTTTCGTCCCTTCCGAACTCGCATACGGAGAGAACGGTACTCGTGGCATCGAGCCTAACTCTACTCTCATCTTCGACCTTGAGCTTGTAAAGGTCAATAAATTTGTCCCCAAGCCTGAAGAGAAAGACAACAAATAAGAGCTACTCACGCTGTAGCACTATCATAAAAAAGACGACCTGTCATCTAGGCCGTCTTTTTCTGTATACTTCGTTCGCCTCGATAAAAGAACGCTGAAAGATCGTGAGCCATGAGAACGAACCATGCGCAGGTGAAACGCAGGATTCTAAAAATAGGCATTTCCGAAAATATTTATAATTTTGCAATGATTTGGACAAGCTAACACAACATAACAACAGATGAAAACCTTAAAAAGCTTGTGCGTGGTATTCTCTGCAGCTATCCTGTCATCATGCTCTTCGCAAGAGGCTGATAGCACAGGACAAGGTGAGACCGAGGTAACGATAAGCCTCGAAGCAGATGCTTCGCATAACCTCAAAGCAAAGTCTACAGAGACGGATCTTCCCGATATAGCGGACTTTACGGTTGAGATTTTCAGGACTCCTGCCGGGACAAGGCTCTTTAGGGATACGTATGCAAATGCAACATCCCAGCCTATCCGCCTTAACGGAGGAGACTTTCTCTTGTCGGCATTTCACGGTGACTCTCTCAAGGCCGGATTTGACGCAGCTTTCTATCAGGCCAAAGTTCCGTTTAGGATAGATGTTGGACAGAAAAAGGTAAATGTAAGCGGCACGGCCCGCCTTGCAAACGTCAAGGTAACAGTCAATTACGGCCAGAATCTCACCAAGTATTATGACCGGTATCTCTCCTCCCTGTCCACAGACAAGACCGGAATGAATGCTAATGATACCCTTACTTTTGTATCGGACGAGACGAGAGCGGGCTACATCCCTGCCGGGAAGCTCACATATAGACTCTATGCCTCGCTTCCTGGGGAGAAGATGAAATACTTCCATACTGTGATAGATGCCACGGCCAATGATTTCATAACCCTCAACGTGGACACAAATCCTCTCCAGGGCAAAGTCACTATAGGCATTGTAATCGACAACTCGACCGACACCCTGCACAAGGAGATCACACTGGACCCGACTGACGCCTCCACAGACAAGCCTGCATTTAGCCTGAGTAGCGATCTGGACGCTGGGACAGTAGAATTCTACGAAGGAGACAACCTTGAAAGCACGATCGCAAGTATCGACTCCAAGGCTGGATTCTCCTCAGCCCACCTTGACATCAGTTCAGAATATCTGAAAGCCAAAGGTATACCAGAAAGTATCGACTTGATGTCCGAAGACGCGGCCGTAGTGAATAGTCTCTCTAATCTCGGCATAGACATTATCAAGGTAGAGCCGGACAGTAGGTTCGGAGGAGTGTATTTCGGTGGCCTGAGTGACAAGATGAAGTATGAGGAGAATCCATTCGAGGGAAGTTTCACACTCAATGTAACTGACAAAAATGGAGTTCAGGCAACAAGCAAGGCATTTTCTCTGAAAATGTTGAAGAGCGAGGCTGCAATAGCGATCGAGCCCGGTGACATATATTCAAGGAGCGTGCGCGGTATCTCCATTGACGTCAGTGCCGGAACGGTCAGCAAATATACCCTGCAATATCGCAAGAATGGCGGTGAGTGGACCGCTGCCGAGGGTACTGAGGTTTCCGGGAGCAGCATAAATTTCGCAAAGATAGGAGGTCTCAACCCGTCATCTGGATATGAATTCAGGGCCATATACAACGGCAATCCTGCCAACTCGACACAAATCGTCAAAATCACGACAGAGAATGCAGGGCAGCCGGAGAATGCTGATTTTGAGGATTGGTATCACAAGCAAGTCTATAAGAAGACTATCTGGTCTATCGGTACCACAGGCCTTGGCATTGACGAGTGGTGGGTATCAAAGAACACCTCCGCATATTGGGGTACACGAAATCCTCTCACCACATCCCAGAGAAGTGGAGTCTCCTGCTACTACACTTCGTTCTCAGGGACTATCGAGGACAAAGCCGGACACACCGGTAGCGCAGCAGAGATAAGCACTTTAGGTTGGGGAGAAGGCAACACATTTACCAACACAATGACCGGTGTATTCATCTACAACAAGACAGCCGGCATGCTGTTCATGGGAGACTATGACCTCAGTGCCAAGAAAGAGATTCTCGGACGCCCCTTCAGCTCACGTCCTGACTATCTCGACTTCTGGTATAAGTTCACTGGGATTAAGGGCGAGGCATACAAAGCATACATTGTAGTTGAGAACAGGGACGGTGGCATTATCACAGAACTTGGCAGGGCCGAACTTACCGGCAATGACAACGTATCCGAATTCAAGAAAGCACACCTCAAGATCAATTACACCAACACGGCTCTTAAGGCTACGCATATGTACATAGCGTTCATATCCAGCACGGCGGAAGATCCTCAAGTTACAAATAAGATAGGAAGCAAAGGCGCATTTGACGGATACAGCGATGCTAAATATATAGGCAATGTACTGACAATAGACGATGTAGAACTCATATATGAATAGTAAAGGCATGAAAAAGATATTATTTGCAACACTTGCTGCAGCCGCTGTCATTGCAGGCTGCAAAAAGACAGAGACTGACGGGCAGACCGGACAGTTCATACTGAAGGAAGCCACGGCTGACTCCTCACTCAATGACAAGGAAATAGACACCAAAGCCATGCCTTCCGAGGCCGCAGATGTCAACACCTTCAATGTAACTATCGCCAACGATCTCAAAGGCGGATTCAATAAGACTTACAAATACTCTGAGATTGTCGGAAAGGCTATCGACCTCCCTACCGGCAACTACACACTTACAGCGTCATCACCTGAGGGGAAGAGCGCGGCATGGGATCAGCCTCTCTTCATTGGAGAGAAAGGATTTACTGTAGTAGGCGGTGCTGTCTCCCCTGTCACTGTAAAATGCAGCCTATCAAATGCCGTAGTGACCGTAAAATGCTCAGATACATTCCTTTCTGAACTTAGCGAGTTCGAGATCAAGGTGACCGGTAGCGATGGCAACTTCCTCGTATGGAACAAGGACAACATTGACAACACCGGTTATTTCACTCCCACAGATCTTGCGGTACAGATAGACGGAAAGCGTACTCTTGACGGCTCTGAGGCGTCTGTGACAGGCAATATTCGCGAAGTCAAGGCAAAGGATCATATAATTCTCAATGTGGATGCAAAAGTCGTGGGACAAGTCCAGTCTATAACCGTGACCGTGGACGGGAGCGTAAACGAGCGCAATGAGGACATCATGGTGGGCGGATTCGATGAGATTCCTATCCCAGACCCAGATCCCAAACCAG
>DJOF01000012.1:120894-131030 GCA_002439585.1 Bacteroidales bacterium UBA6445
CCAGATCCCAAACCAGATCCCAAACCAGATCCCAAACCGGCAGCCCCGACTATTTCATGGCCCTCCAATCCTGACTTCTCCCCTATGGAGATAAGCGCGAGCATGGATGTCAACCTTAAGATCACGGCTCCAGGGAAGATCAAGACATTTGCAATAGACGTGAAGTCAGCAACTCTGTTCAGCACACTTTCCCTCATGGTAAGCCCGGCATATATTGATTCTGCCAAAGGAATTGTCACCCTTGACCTTATTGAGGACGCGACATGCATCAAGAACATGTCTCAGCTAGGCATACCTACAGGAGACGAACTGAAAGGAGCTACAGAGAAAGATTTCGCACTCTCTCAGCTTGTGCCGTTGATTGCCGCCCTCAATCCAACTCCAGACTCCGACCATATATTCACCCTCAAACTAAGCGATGAGGAAGGACAGACTTTGGAGAAGGCTCTGACTTTCCATTATACAGGAAAATAAAGATTTCTCAGCATGAAAGCCGACAAACTGATATTAGGGCTGGCTGTCATCGCCTGCGCCTGCAACCGGGATACCGTCAGAGAAGGAGAAGGTTATCTTGCTATAAGCCCTCTTGAGGACAAATCCACAGTTGAGGTCTCGACCAAAGCTGTTGACGCAGCCTCAAGCCCGTTCATACTGAAAATCTACGAGGGAAAGGAGTTGGTGCAGACTGTGGATGACCACAGAACTCTCTTTGACAACCCGTTGATACTCAATTGTGCAACCTACACTGTGCAGGCATACAACCGTGAGGAAAATGAGGCCATCATGGACTCTCCAAGATATTTCGGGGAAGCAACCGTCAAGATAAATAACAACGAGACATCCAACACTGACATCATCTGCCAGCTCTCGGACGTATTAGTAAGCCCGTCGTTCAGCGACGAGCTCAAGGCTGCGTTCACCGATTACTCGCTTGAAGTGAGCAACGGAAAGGGAAACCTTGTATGGAGCGAGAAGGAAGGGACACTCGGCAAGACTGGGTATTTCAAGGTAAGTGACTCGCTGATATGGACCCTCAGCCTTACCAACAAGGCCGGAAGGAAATTCAGCAAGAGTGACAAATATACCGGCCTCAAGGCTCGCCAGCACTATGTCTTGGATTTCAAAGCAACTACAACAGACCCAGAGAGTGGGGCTGCAGGACCTATCAAGATTATTCTTGACGACGGCATGACAGAAAGGAGCTTCGACCTTCTGCTTGACTTCACGACTACAGATGCAGAAGTGAATGGAGCAGACGTATGGGCAGCCTACGCGGACATCACAGGTATATTTAAGAACGAGACGGTACCGGAGGGATTTGGACTTGAATACAAGAAGACGGCCGATGATAGTTGGACGGCATTTGACGGAGAGATCAAGACAGATACAAAAGCAAAGTCATTTTCTGCAAGAATCACCGGATTGGAGAGTTCAACGGCCTATGTGGTAAGAGCCAAGACCGCAGAAGGCAAAGGCAAGAGGGAATATTCATTCACCACTGAGACTGCCGAAGTGCTACACAACATGAGTTTTGACGCATGGTACACTGACGGAAGTTCACCTATGCCCAATGCTTCAGCCGGATACAAGGTATGGGACTCAGCCAATCCAGGTTCGGCAAGTTTCGGCGTTGTCCCGACAAATCCTGAAGCAAGTCATCTTGCTGTAACAGGCACAGGTAAGAAAGCGGCAAAACTTGAGAGTATGAATGCTCCTCTTGTCAACTTCGCCGCAGGCAACATATACACCGGACAGTTCGGGGGGACTATCATGAGTCTGAGCAATCCCGGAGCCAAGCTTAACTGGGGTGTACCTTTCAGATCCCGTCCTCTTGCCCTCAAAGGGTATTTCGACTACAGGCCCGTTGCTATCAACCAAACTGACGGAAGCCACGAATACTTGCGCGACAAACCTGACACCTGCCAGATACAGATTTTCCTGACTGACTGGAAGTCCCAGTTCGAGATAAATACTGCGGAGAAGAGATTCGTCAACGTTAACGACAAATCTATAATCGCCTACGGCAAGATAGAGTCCGGAACTCTAACTTCAACAAAGACAGGATTAGTCAATGGATACGAGCCTTTCACTATCAAGCTTGAATACAGGGACAAGACCCGCAAACCGACCATGATCGTGATCGTGGCATCCGCAAGCAAATACGGGGATTATTTTACAGGTGGCAAGAACAGTATCCTGTATCTTGATGAGTTCGAGTTCGTTTACGATCCTTCAGAGCTCAATTCAAAATGATTAAGATGAGACATATCATATTCATAGCAGCGACGGCCATGGCCTTTTTCTCCATGGTCTCCTGCAATCTTGACAATGACACACGATACCCAGACGTGCCGGCTGACATAACTGTTTTTGAGGTCAAGGGGCAGAAGTCATCGACTATCGACCCCAACAATCTTAGTGTGACAGTTGACTTGCCAGAGGAGGCAAATACGGAGTCTCTGGAGATAGCAAGGTTTAAGTTCACAGAAGGGGCACAGTGCAAGACTCCAGGCATGGAAGCAGGCTCTAAGATCGACCTTAGCAAAGACATGCACGTTGTCCTGTACCGCTATAAGGAATATGTATGGACCATCTCGGCCACCCAGAAGGTTGAAAGGTATGTCCATTGCGAGAGACAAGTCGGAGATGCAGTCATAATTCCTTCAGAGAAGAAAATCAACCTCACAGTCACTCCTGACAAGACCAGCTATATTGACGTGCGTACCAAACTGGAGATCACCGACATGAAGCTCGGCAGGACGGGCTCCAAGGTCATCTCCACAACGGACAACAAAGGCGTAACCACTAAGATAGAGTCTTTTCCTGTCATTCTCGACTGCTTCTACGAGCGTACTTTCACTGTCGAAGAAGACGGCAAGACCTACGACTGGAAAATGATTGTCTTGACTTCCGAAGACTGACGGAAGAGACTCTATCTCAGGTATTACCCGATCTCTGAACCATTGTGAAGGACTTCTGCAGGAGTGATGTAGCGCATCTTGCCATCGCCCTGCTTTGCCATGAGTATCATTCCCTTCGACTCTATGCCGAAGATAACGCGGGGCTTGAGATTGGCAAGGATGCATATCTGCTTGCCTACGATGTCCTGTGGGGTATAGAACTCTGCTATGCCGGATACTATGACACGCTTGTCGATCCCCGTATCGATTGTTAGTTTCAGCAATTTGTCAGATTTTGGAACCTTGACGGCTTCAAGTACTGTAGCTGTACGTATATCCATCTTGCCGAAATCATCGAAAGTCACCTCGTCCTTCTGCGGTGCAACCATATTTGCAGCCGCGGCCTTGGCTGCTGCCAAGTTAGCAGCCTTAATCTCCTCAAGCCTCTTGGTCTGAGCCTCAACCACACTGTCCTCTATCTTGGAGAACAGAAGTTCCGCCTCTCCGATAAGATGGCTTTCTGGAAGAAGATTGTCCTGCCCGAGCATATCCCATGACAATACCACGCCATCACCGGAAGTCCTAGCATGATCGTCTGGCACAGTATGCAAGGCACGGCTCTCACCTTCCTTGTATATATTGTCACTGTCAGTATCTGACTCGCCATGCCTATGGTCAAAACCGGCATTGACACCGACATTTAATATCCTGCGAAGTTTCTCTGCTGAGAAAGGCAGGAATGGCTCAAAGGCAAGAGCCAAGTCGGCACAGATCTGAAGCGATACACGGAGTATGGAAGCAGCCCTGTTCATATCTGTCTTTGCAACTTTCCAAGGCTCTGTATCCGAGATATATTTGTTGCCTATACGAGCCATATTCATGGCTTCCTTGAGAGCCTCACGGAAATGGAAACCTTCAAGATAGTTTTCCAAAGCCTTGCGGCACTCTGGGATCTGTGCAAGTGTCTGCCTGTCAATCTCCTCCGGCTTGAGGTCTGCCGGCACCTTGCCTCCGAAATACTTGTGCGTCAGAACGACAGCTCTGTTCACGAAATTGCCGAACACGGCCACAAGCTCACTGTTGTTGCGCTGCTGGAAATCCTTCCATGTGAAGTCATTGTCCTTGGTCTCAGGAGCATTGGCACAGAGCACGTACCTTAGCACGTCCTCCTGTCCGGGGAACTGCTCAAGATACTCGTTGAGCCACACGGCCCAATTGCGTGAAGTGGAGATCTTGTCCCCTTCTAGATTGAGGAACTCGTTGGCCGGGACATTGTCAGGCAGGATATATCCGCCATGCGCCTTAAGCATCGAAGGAAATACAATGCAATGGAATACTATATTGTCCTTGCCTATGAAATGTACAAGCCTCGTGTCCTCGTCCTGCCACCATTTCTTCCATGATACAGGCAAGAGCTCTTGAGTATTGGAAATATATCCGATAGGAGCATCAAACCACACATACAGCACCTTGCCTTCAGCACCGGGAATCGGAAGCGGTACACCCCAGTCAAGATCTCGGCTTACAGCGCGGGGCTGAAGATGGGCGTCAAGCCATGATTTGCACTGGCCGTAGACATTGGTCTTCCACTCCCTGTGCTGTTCCAAGATCCATTCGCGAAGCCAAGGTTCATAGCGGTCAAGCGGGAGATACCAGTGCTTGGTAAGCTTCTTTACTGGCTTGCTTCCACTGAGCTTCGACTTCGGGTCTATCAGTTCTTCCGGGCTCAATGTACTTCCGCATTTCTCACACTGGTCACCATACGCATTTGGATTGCCGCACTTGGGACATGTACCGACAATATACCTGTCAGCAAGGAAAACCTTTGCCTCGGGATCATAGTACTGCTCGGTTTCCTTCGTTATGAATTTGTCGTCATCATAAAGTTTCTTGAAGAAATCAGCCGCATTCTTCTCGTGAACCTTGGAAGTCGTGCGGGAATATATGTCGAAATTTATACCTAATCCCGTAAACGAGTCTTTTATGATCCTGTGATATTTGTCCACTATATCCTGAGGACTTACGCCTTGCTTCTTGGCAGCAATTGTGATCGGCACACCATGCTCGTCACTGCCGCAAACATACAGCACATCCTCGCCTTTCATTCTAAGATAACGGACATAGATGTCGGCAGGCACATACACTCCTGCCAAATGTCCTATATGCACCGGCCCGTTGGCATAGGGCAAGGCACAGGTAACAAGTGTCCTCTTGAATTTCTTATCCATAATCATAAATATTTTCTATTGTATCCGCCCGACTTTATTGCACACGTCCAAGTCTCTGAATTATCCGCTTGCGGAGCTGGGCGGTCGCCTGAAGCTCTCTAAGCAAGGCAAATTGCTCATTCACGACATCTTCCGTCTGATCACAACGGCGCAGACTGCTGAGCCTTGAAGTGATATCCATCTCCTTCATCTTGACTTTCATTGAATTGTACACTAAAATAGCCTTGGGCACAGTCATTACCAAATATGAAGGCAGTGCAGTCATTGATGCTGTAAAATTTTTGACCGTGATCATATACTTGTTGTCCACAAGTGAAGCAACCGTATCTGCCACTTCTCTGTCCGGCTCATCCATAAGCTTGCGGAGAATCTCGTCATTGCTTATATAGTCAGACGAATCATACAGCGCAAAATAAGCCTTGGATATACGGGCATATATACTGTTCTCGAAGCCGTTTTCCCCGATAGCCGTCCTTATGAAGTCAGCAACCAGAGGCGTAGACTCGCTGTCGTAATATTCCGAATCCGATTCAAACTCCAAAGGAAAAAGGCCATAGTTGAGTATCAGGCCGATAAGATCCTTCTCAGCCGGTGCAATCACCGAATTCTCGATACCTGCACGAGTGGCAGCAGTAGGACTATCCTGAGTCTGCGCGACGGTGGAAGCATCTCCAGAAGAGAGCTGCCCTTCCTTGCGCCTATTCCTCTCCTCTGCTTTTCTCACCTCGTCAAGCATCCCAAGCCTGGTAGTCGTAATACGAGAATATATTACCTGCTCATCTATGCCAAATCTGGATGCCGCGTACTGTACATAGACAGCTCTCTTGATCTGATCTGGGATCAAGGCGATCGTATCCGCTATATCATTGATAAGGGAAGCTTTCTTTATAGGATCACCACCTGTCTGAGACAGAAGCAGATCCGTCTTGTAGGATATGAAATCCTTCTCATTGGCATCGATAAAAGCCTGGACTTCATCAAGAGTATGCTTTCTCGAATACGAGTCTGGGTCATCACCATCAGGTATCAGGACTATACGCACATTCATATTCTCCTTGAGTACCAGACCAATACCGCGCAGTGCCGCATGTATACCGGCAGCATCACCGTCATACATTATGGTGATATTGTCGGTAAATTTCTTAATGAGCCGAACCTGAGGCGTTGTCAGAGACGTGCCACTCGATGCCACTACATTAGTAATTCCAAGTTGGTGCATTGACAAGACATCCAGATACCCTTCTACAAGAAAACATTTGTCCTTACGGGAAATCTCACCCTTGGCAAAATAAATCCCGTACAGGGAATTGCTCTTGTCATAGATCTCTGTCTCGGGAGAATTGACATATTTGCCTATTCCGGCCTCTTTATAGTCGCTTCTCAGAGTCCTGCCACCAAAGGCTATTACGCGCCCGCTCACAGAATGTATCGGGAAAATGACGCGATCATAGAACTTGTCTGAAAGGGTACCGTCATTTCTCTTGATGCAGACACCGGCAGCGAGGAGAAATTCTTCCTTGTAGCCCTTTGCCAAGGCATCGTTCGTAAGAGTCCTGCCTCCGCTTGGAGACCACCCAAGACCATATTTCTCGATTGTAGAGTCTTCTAAGCCTCTGCTCTTGAAATACCTGTAACCCACAGCCCGGCCTTCTTCCGTCTTAAGAGACGCCTTGAAGAACTCCTGCGTATAGTCCATCACAAGTAGCAGACTCTCCCTCCTCTGCCTTGCTGCAATATCCTCCGCCGTCTCCTCCTTCTCATGAACCTCTATGCCATATTTGTCAGCGAGATACCTCAACGCCTCGACATATGACATATTCTCATGTTTCATCACGAAGCCGACAGCTGTGCCGGATTCTCCGCAGCCGAAACATTTGAAAATCCCTTTTGTAGGCGATACATGGAAAGACGGGGTCTTCTCATTGTGGAACGGACAGCATGCGACATAGTCGGCCCCACGTCTTCGCAGAGACACGAAATCACTCACGACCTCTACAATCTGGGCCGTGTCAAGTATCTTGTCTACTGTCTCTTGAGGAATCATGGACGTTCTCCTACTGCTCGTCTACCTTGTGATATTCAACGTCTTTGATACCATCATTTCCTATATGGCCACTGTCAGTGTCATCCTCTCCCGGGAACTTGATGTCGTATTCCTCCTTTGCCTTGCGGACCTTGCGCATCGACAGAAGCTCGGAGACTCCGTAATATATTAGAAATACTCCGGCAAGCACGCTCATGACCCTCTCGGAGAAAGGGTTGAAAAGCAGAAGGACGCCGCCTCCGATTGCTATAAGCGAAAATATAAGTGAGCCGCCGCCTCCGATTAGAGAGGACGCTGCATACAGAGCAAAGAACTGGATAATGCCAAGAAGCAAGATGACTACACCTATAACAAAGACAATCGCTCCGGCAACCCAATGTGGGAAAAGGAACAGGAGAAGGCCTATTACAATGTCAACGACTGCATTGACAGTCATAAGAGTCATCGCTCCGGACTTGCGGTTGGCATATCCGTATCCAAAAGACACAACGCCTGCTGCAAAAAGGAAGGCAGCTATGATCTGCACTACTTTTACTGTAGCATCAGCATTGAACACCATCACAAGACCGATCGCGATAGCGCATAAGGCACGCAATATACTGCTTACCTTGTTGTTATAACCAAAAGTAATCATACACTTGATGATAAATAAGGCCACGGGACGTCCTCTGGCCCCATGATTCATGCAAAGATACGAAGAAGCAGCCTATATTTCTTCGAAATCGGAAATATTACATAAATATCCAGTATGCAGTACCTTTAGGATCCGTTGTATAGCGATTCCATTTGACGGGGGTGGCGATGCACATTATCTTGACTTTGCTATTTTTGCTATATTTGGCGGTGAATATCGGCTGCGCATCGGTAAAGAACAAATTTACTGTTCTATTAAGCCCTGCTCGCACCACATTATAATCGGCTTGCACTATATTAAACAACACAGCCATGGGCAATTTCTTCAGAAAGCTATCCGTACGCCTTTCGTCCGCATTCGGGCGATTCTCCTTGAGCGTTTTGTTGTTCGCGCTATTTACAGCCTCGGCATGCATCTTCAATCACGATAAATTCGGACTTGATTCGGAGGAAATTTTCATCATTCTGTATTATCTTGGTACCGCTGCCCTGCTAAATCTGCTGCCGATACTTATAAGGGAGCATCTATCCATACATACCTGGGCTGGACGTATAATCGTGTCTGCAATCAACCTCATATGGCTGCTGATATGCGTACTGATATGGATTTATCTCCCTGAAGAAGAGCGTCTCTCATGGGCTATTGCCTTGGCTGTGATACCATTTGCCTTAGGTATGTCTGTCTTATTTCTTCCTGTTTCGATTGGACAACGGGACGACAAACGCTTCTGGAACTGGACATTGAACACCTTAACAGGCACAGCGGCTTCTGCCATACTCGGGGCTACCTTGTCTGGTGCCGTGTGCCTGCTTGCTTTTGGTTTTGATATACTATTCGGAGTAGAAGTCCCAGATGAGGTCTATGGAGATATCAGGATAGTTGGCATGTGCTTAGTGACACCTGTCACATTCATGGGACTTCTCCAGGAGAAGGTAAATGACGGAACAGAGCGTCCTGGAATAAAAGGACTCACTCTTATACATTATCTCCTTCTCCCCCTTGTGGCCGGATATATTTTTGTCCTATACGCATATACGGCAAAGATCCTATTTGCATGGGAACTTCCTGACGGTGCAGTATCATGGCTTGTGTCAGCGTCCATGGCGTGTATGCTCCTCGTAGAATACCTACTTTATCCTGTCTCTCTAAGAGACGGGACTTCCCAATTGGACAGAATTGTATCACGGTGGCTTCCGGCTCTCTTCATTCCCCTACTTCTATTGATGAGCATCGGTATTGCAAAAAGGATAGGAGACTATGGCATCACCATAGCCAGACTCTATCTGATACTCTTCAACCTATGGTGCTATGCTGTATGCATCGGACTTCTTCTATACAAGTCATCAAAGATTTGGTGGATTCCGGCTTCATTCGTAGTTTTACTTGTACTCTCATCAGTAGGGCCGCAAAACTTCAGTGCCATCACCATGAAGACCATGAGTACAAATGTTAAGGCCACATTAGAAGAAATTGTAGCCAGTCATAAGGTGATGGTAGGGGATTCGGCAGTCACACGTGTTTCGTATCCTCTGAATGAAGAGGTATATAAGGCTATCATGGAAGCTGCTGACTCAAAGGCTACTGTGATTGGCATAGAATCCAAGATGGAATATATAGCGAACAATTTTCCTCAAGCCCGCAAGGAATTGATAGCATTTCCATCCTATGAACTCGGCTTATATGCCGCTTCGGTACGGAGCCAAGAAAATGATGAGAAATATTTCAGTTTTACGGCAAAAGTGCCGGATTCAGCGGTAACTATCCCTGAAGGATACACAAGATTCCAGATTATAGACATTACCACTGAAAAGCCAATCACTGATACTATCGATATAAAGATATCCGAAGATTGCGTTCCTATATCGCTGCCTGTATCCATGATACGCGAATTAGATCGTGCATCAGGGGAGAAAGAGCCGATCACGATCAATGCCGATGGCGGAGTCTTCATGATCTCATATATTTCCCTTAGCTTCTGGGAAAGCAACAACTACAATATAGAAATCAAGGGAATAATATTTCTCCCCTAAAAGTACTGAAGAGAGATCGAAGCGAGATTATATGACAAAAAAAAGAAACACTCTCCTAACATGGAAAGTGCTTCTTTTGTGGAGATAGACGGAGTCGAACCGACGACCCTCTGCTTGCAAAGCAGATGCTCTAGCCAACTGAGCTATATCCCCATTTTTCAGTCCTTAGTGGTAGTCCTGAGCAGACTTGAACTGCTGACCCCCACATTATCAGTGTGGTGCTCTAACCAACTGAGCTACAGGACTGTATATTAAATAATGAAAGATTAGGCACAAGGGCAATTTCTTGCCTCATACTTC
>DJOF01000022.1 GCA_002439585.1 Bacteroidales bacterium UBA6445
AAGGGGATTTGAGGGGTTTGAGGTAATGTGTGTTGGCATTTGCGTTGGCATTTGCGTTGGCGTAGCCCAATATAGCTACCTATAGAAAACTACTAGAGATAGACTTCCACTGAGAGCTATGCGGAAACATTAGTGAATTTCAATCAAGCTATTCCAATCAGTGGAGAAAGGACGCGAGCAGTGCTCCCGACGGATTCCTGCCGCATAGTGACCAGGCTTCTGAGCTCCGAGCCTCAACAAATTGCTTCCTGCAGCATTGACCTTGTCCATTACTTCCGAGATAGAATCCTGACGGCTTCGCCTCTGTCCGTCCTCATCAAACAAGGACATCTGCAGGCAGTCCGCTGAGACAATATCATGGACACAGACCCCGGCTTTCTTGTACTCATACCCAGGCTTATATATAAGGGACAATGCTTTCAGTGAAGCTGCGACTATGTCTGCAGTATTACTTGCCGGCATGGTAAGCCGTATAGCCGCACTCGGAAAGTCCTGCGGCTGGTCTTCACGGAAACGGTTGGTATACAGGAAAGTCATCACACTTGCGGCGCATGTCCCTTCCTTGCGGAGTTTCTCTGCACACACTGCCGCAAAGTTCGCCACACGGGAACGGAGTTCTTCCTTGTCGGATATAGTATCGGCAAAAGACCTTGATGTGCAGATAGACTGCCGGGGCTCATTTCTCTGTACAGGCACGGAACTGATACCGTTGAGTTCGCGCCAAGTACGGACTCCATTTACACCAAGCTGTCCCCGCACCCACGACTCACTGCGTTGTGCAAAGTCAAGTGCTGTTGAAAGACCGGCCTGAAGCAAGCGTGGAGCGACTCTGCGTCCTATCCCCCATACATCGTCTATAGGAGTGAGACTCAAGGCCTTCAGCCTTTGTTGCTCAGTCTCGATACGACATACACCGTGGTAGTTACGGTATTTCTTGGCAAAATGATTTGCCACCTTAGCAAGAGTCATTGTCTGTGCTATGCCTATGCTCACAGGAATACCGACACATCGCCTTATCTCCAGCACAAGGGAAGAGCAAAGGGAAGAAACCTTCTCTTCTGCGATACCGTCAAGCATAAGGTAGGCCTCATCAATGGAATAAACCTCGATATGGGGAACAGCACATGACAAAATAGACATTACCCTGTCAGAGAGATCTCCGTATAGGGTATAATTGGAAGAAAGTGCAACTATTTCCCCTCTGTCTACAAGTGGGCGTATCCGGAAAAAAGGCACTCCCATCTTAATACCAAGAGCCTTGCTTTCGTTGCTCCGCGCAACTACACAGCCGTCATTATTGGAAAGCACGACAACCGGCCTTCCTTCAAGTCCCGGTTGGAAAGCCCTTTCACATGAGACAAAGAAATTGTTGCAGTCTACAAGAGCGAACACGATTATATGCTTTCAACAAGAGAACACCCACAAGTGCTTATTATACCGAAAACAACTTCCTATATGCAGAGCAGACTCGGCCAAATACTTCAGAAGACTTTGCTAAATGCCTACAATAGTGAAGAGGACTTCATATATGAGAGAATATTATCCTCAATCGAAGAAAGGGTATATTCCCTTCTAGCAAACTTCTCTCCAGTTATATGCTCATAAAGTTCGATATATCTTTCCTCAATATGGGATACGACCTCAGAAGTCATCTCTGGAACTTTCTGACCCTCAAGTCCTTGGAATCCGTTAGCCATAAGCCATTCCCTTACAAATTCCTTGGAAAGCTGCCTCTGCCTCTCTCCCTTTGAAAGCCTTTCCTCATATCCGTCAGCATAATAATAGCGAGAAGAATCTGGGGTGTGAACCTCATCCATAAGATAAATCTTACCGTCTCTCTTACCAAACTCATACTTAGTATCCACAAGTATAAGTCCTCTCTCTGCAGCCATCTTCTGACCACGGGCGAAGATTTTCTTCGTATAATCTTCAATTTTTACATAATCCTCCTCAGGTACAATTCCTTCCGAGATGATCATGTCCCTTGTAATATCCTCGTCATGACCCTCTGAAGCCTTGGCGGACGGGGTGATAATAGGCTCTGGGAACATCTCGCCTTCTCTCATGCCTTCTGGAAGAGATACCCCGCACAATGTTCGCTTACCTTCCTTGTATTCTCTCCACGAATGACCTGCCAGACAGCCCCTTATGACCATCTCGACACGAAAAGGCTCGCATTTTAAGCCGAAAGTAACCATCGGATCCGGTACAGCAAGCTTCCAGTTGGGGACTATATCGGCTGTAGCGTCAAGGAATCTTGAAGCTATCATATTCAGGATCTGACCCTTGTACGGTATTCCCTCAGGCAATACCACATCGAAAGCAGAGATTCTGTCTGTTGCCACCATAGCGAGATAGCGGTCTCCGATATCATATACATCCCTTACTTTCCCGACATATTTTCCTTTCATCGAAGGAAGATGGAAATCAGTCTTTACGATAGCTTTCATGATATTCTAATTATTCTGTGACTTTTACAGAAAAACCGCCCATACAGAAATACTGAAGGACGGTTTGGCTAAGTGCGCGAGATCAGACTCGAACTGACATGCCAGCAATAGGCACTACCTTCTGAGAGTAGCGCGTCTACCAATTTCGCCACTCGCGCTTGGATTTTACAAATTTAAGCCTTTTTTTCGTATTTTCAAGCGACTGCCACCCAAAAAAGTAAACAAAAATGACTTAGAAGTTGTTTTGATTGGCCTTATAACTCTGTACAGTGATATCGCTCCTGATAACACCGGTAATAATATGAAGATTAATGGAGCAGAAGATTGACTTCCTGGCACTAATAAGCATCGAGCAACTTTCAGACTCAGTCTTAATCATCACATTTCAGACTCAGTCTCAATCATCACCTTGTTTGCCAAGAAGTGCAGACCGTCCCCATCTGTACTTCATGCTTCCAAGGTTGACATGGATATAAGCCTCTCCTATCACAGAAGTATGATACATATCAGCAGGTTCATAGATTCTACGCTGCCAAGTTCTCCGATCAATAGAAAACGCTATAGGGCGTCTGAGAGATTCTGCCTCAAAGCCCAAGCGTGAATAAGATTTCCCGCCTGTCCACTCAAGGTCAGCATATGTCATTATATCATCAGGCCTTACTTCACTGACAAAGGCAGCAAGCAGCTTGCCCATTCCCCCGACTACCCTAAGAGACGATAGACTCGCATACCGTGTCCATTCGTATGAAGCAACCTGTCCGTATGGCTTCTGCCAGAGCCTTGGGGCAGAGAAACTCGAAGCGGCCACAAGACGGCCTTCCTTATCGACAAGGCCGTACCTAAACCTCGATTCAGCGTCTCCGTATATGTGATTGTCACACATGAAGGTCGCACTTTCCACAGCATTAAGATGCACCACCTCTGTATTTCTCGCAAAGATTCTCGCTGATAGGCCAAACTGCGCCAGCAGACGCCCTTGCATGAGGGCAGTGCGTGAACGCCAGAGATCCTCGCATACGACTACATAGCCTTTATCCATAGTCTTTAGGACTTTGGACAACCGGTCGGACTCAAGTCTGGCTTCCTCAAGACTTCGTGCTCTCACCAGTATAGGAATGACTGCAACTGTATCAGTATATATTATCGGCAATTCTTCCCCTTTAACCATATTGGCAGAACTGCATTCAGACAGTTCAGAGTGTATGCCGTTTCCCTTTAGGAACGAGACTACTTCCTCAACAAAATCCGTCATCTCCGATGCAAAAGTCATTATATGCCCGCTTAATTTCCCTTCATCTTTATCACCAAGAAAGTCCCAGATTACCACATATTATCCTCGAAACAGCATTTTATCCTCGAAACAGCCGTCTTACTCATTAGCACCCGTGTATTTTGTCCCGACGAATATATGATTTTACACACCCTGTATTCAAGAATGCCACAGATCTAAGAATGCCCCGTTGTGCGGTGCACCTTCTTTATCACATATGTAACTATCCCCCAGATAGTGAAATCATTCCACTGGGTCACATGTATCGGCTTGTAGGCAGGATTTGCCGGCAGAAGCCATATCTCCGAAGGACGCGGTATCATACTGTAAGACACTCCTGGGCGTGAAGCCTCACGACACAGTCCTTCTCCAGAAGTGGGATCTTTGTATGAAATGTATTTCAGCGTGAATTCTCCATCAATGAAGCATACTGCCATGTCTCCCTCATTGGGCGACAAAGATTTGTCTATCACGAGGATATCACCTTCCTCAACTCCGGCATCTATCATTGAATCACCTATAACCCTACCATAAAATGTGGCAGCAGGATGCCTTACAAGCTCGGCATTGAGGTCAATGCAGCGCTCCATATAGTCCTGTGCCGGAGACGGAAAGCCGGCATGAATTCCCTCACCCGCAAGAGGTATTTTGTCCTTGTCTATTATATCCATCACTTACTATTTTGTACAATAGAGTCTGCCTTTGAGATATTTATCATTTCATTGCATAATGCTCAAAGATACGGACTTTATTCCGACTCATTTATCAAAGAGATATTTACTTGATTATTCCGCAGCGTCAGCCTCTGAGATACTATCTATTGCGGCAGCTGTCTCTTCATATGAATATCCCCTGCCAAGACAATAACGCAGAAGCTTCATTCGCCACATCGGGTCGTCCTTCAGCAGCCTGTATTTGGCAGCAGCGACAGAGCGGAGTTTCTCAGTGGCCTTAGCTTCGTTTATGTCTGCCACAGCCTGTGCGACTATGTCCCGGGCAATACCTTTCCTTATCAGCATATAGGAGATTTTCACTTTTCCCCAACCGGAGAGAGACGATTTCTCCCTTGCAAAGGCGCATGCATAGCGCAGCGGATCTATGAATTTCTCCTCGACAAGACGAGACATAAGCTTAGAAGTGGCCGCCTCATCTCCACCCAAGGCTTTCAGAGCCTTTGCTTGGATATCGGAAGGACAGCATTCCTGCCTTGCACAAAGGGCTTCAAGACGGTCACGGACTTTGTTGTACAATGCTTCATCCATGTCGTTATTGCCTTGTAATCTTAGCCCCGAGGGCATTGAGCCTGATATCTATATCTTCGTATCCCCGGTCAATCTGCCCTACATTGCTTATAACACTTGTCCCCTTGGCTGACATCGCAGCTATAAGCAGCGCTATACCGGCACGTATATCCGGCGACAGCAGATTACCCGCCCTCAGTCTGAAACGATGGTCATGACCTATCACTACCGCGCGGTGAGGATCGCAAAGGATGATCTGAGCTCCCATATCTATAAGACGATCCACGAAGAAAAGCCTGCTCTCGAACATCTTCTGATGTATGAGCACGCTGCCTTTGCACTGGGTCGCCACTACAAGCATAACACTCAGAAGATCAGGTGTAAGTCCCGGCCACGGAGCATCGGATATTGTCATTATAGATCCGTCCATGAACGAATCTATCGTATAACTTTCCTGCTCGGGTATGAAAATATCATCTCCTCTCTGCTCCAAATGCACTCCAAGACGACGGAAGCTCTCAGGTATGATCCCGAGGTCGCGCCAAGACACATCCTTGATAGTAATGGAGCTACGGTTAAGAGCTGCCATACCTATGAAACTCCCCACTTCTATCATGTCTGGAAGCACCTTATGTACAGTACCGTGAAGATGTTCCACGCCCTCTATCGTAAGTAAGTTGGACCCTATACCGTCTATCTTTGCTCCCATTGCCACAAGCATCTTGGAGAGCTGTTGTATATACGGCTCACAGGCTGCATTGTATATTGTAGTACGCCCTTTTGCAAGCACCGAGGCCATGAGAATATTGGCAGTACCCGTAACGGAAGCCTCGTCAAGCAGCATGTATCCGCCTCTAAGACGACGCGTATGACCGTCCGCACAGAGAGGGGCCGTAAGCGAGAAGGCTTTACGAACCTCGTCATATTCGTGAGCAGCCCCAAGCTCCACCATTCCAAGGATATGAGTATCAACGCGTCTCCTTCCTATGCGGTCACCACCCGGCTTCGGAAACCAGGCATGGCCAAAGCGCGTCAGAAGAGGCCCTACGACCATCACAGATCCCCTGAGTGTAGCGCATTTCTTTACGAAATCCTCGCTCTCAATATATGATGTATCGATATTGTCCGCTTGGAAGGAATATTTGCCCTTATCTATGCGGCTGACCCTGACCCCCATTCCTTCAAGCATGAGGATGAGATTCTTGACGTCCAGGATCTCGGGGACATTGTCTATGACTACTTCCTCGTCTGTAAGCAGCACAGCACTGATCACTTCCAAGGCCTCGTTCTTGGCTCCCTGCGGCCTTATGACACCGCTAAGTCTATGTCCACCTTCTACTATAAACGAATTCTCCATGTTGTTTCTATATTATTTCCACCTCTGGTTGTAGGGTAATTCCGAATTTGTCTCTTACCGAATATATTATCTTGTCTTTCAGTCTGATGACTTCATCAGGTGTGGCCTTTCCTGTAGCATTAACCAATACCAGAGGCTGCTTTGCATATACTCCAGCATTGCCAATGACGCGGCCCTTCCATCCGCATTTCTCTATTAGCCATGCTGCAGGTATCTTGACACTGTCTCCCATCTTGTAATGAGGGACTTCGCCAAAGCTTTCCGATGCAGCCACCTCACAAACTCTGTCAAATTCTTTTTCCGATACTATCGGATTCTTGAAGAAGCTTCCCGCACTTCCAATCTCAGTGACCTCAGGCAATTTCTCTATGCGTATCTGTGTCACAACATCCCGTATCTGGCCTGGAGTAAGGGATGCCTCATCAATATCACTTCCGAATTTATCTGCAATTGCTTCACGGACATGGCCATAATCAAGCTTAGGAGAGGAACACCGTGTCAAGGAAATGACAACATTAGTGACTATATACCTTGATTTTGCCGGCTCGTGCTTGAACATCGAGTCCCTGTATCCGTATGCGCACTCTTCATTGGTGAAATGAACAAATTCCTCTTCCTCAATATCGTAGCAATATACCTGACGTATAACATCGGACACTTCGACTCCGTATGCACCTATATTCTGCACAACTGCAGAGCCTGTATCTCCTGGTATATGGGAAAGATTTTCTATCCCCCACAACCCGTTACTAGCGGCCCAGGCACAGAGTCTGTCAAATGCCACACCTGCGCCTACCGACACGATGACAGCGTCTTTGTCTTCTGTTCTGTAGAGAGGATCATCCACGGGTAGTTTATATATAAAATCAATAGCGGAATGCATTATTGTCCCAGGGAAGTCCCTTGAAAACAGCATGTTGCTCCCCGCTCCCATCTGCAGAATAGGCTTGGGCAGAGCATCAAAGTCGATATCAACGAGATCTGCAACAGAGTCATATTCCAAGAGAAACCGACATCTCACCCGCATCCTGAACGTATTCAGCCGCGTAATGTCCTTGTCCGTATATTTAGTTATCATATAACAAAGATAGAATCAATGCCGTTTCTTTCAAAATGATATTAAAGAAGTGCACTCGCAGCACTTCACAGACTGGCTCAAAAAGATGGAGACATGCACGCATAACGAATACCGCAACGGATGATATGATTAATTGCAGGCCGATATAAATTCAGTATTTTCCATTTATCAGTTATTTTTTTACCTTTGTCATGTTTAGGTAAATTAAGAAACTGTTTAAATTTATTTCATTATAAATTTTTATGAGACAGGTATTTCAAACAGCTTCTAAGACCAAATATAATTAATATACTATGAACAGAATTTTGTCAACAGCCGGTGTAGCCGGCATTCTTGCAGCGGCCTTCCTCGCTCACGGCTGCTCAGGCACGACATCTCCGGGGCTTATTCCCGCTGAGAATTTCGCTGACACGATAGACGGCAAGCCTGTAGCCTTGTACACGCTTAAGGCCGGAAATATAACACTTCAGGCAACCAATTTCGGAGGCCGTGTAGTATCGATATTTACTCCCGACAAGACAGGGCAGCTTGAAGACATTGTTGTTGGATACAACAATATAAAGGACTATGTAACTCCTCCAGGAGAAAGATTTCTCGGAGCGTGCGTCGGACCTGTAGCCAACAGGATAGGCCACTCCTCGTTCATGATAGGAGACTCACTGTATAAAGTACCGGCCAACGACCACGGTGTCAATACACTTCACGGAGGATACAAAGGGCTTGACAATGTAGTCTGGGATGTCAAGCAAGTGACCGACACGTCAATAACGCTCCACTATCTGCACAAAGACGGCCAGGAGGGTTTCCCTGGCAACAAAGACATCACAATGACATATACCGTGACTCCGCAGAATGAGTTCAAGATCACATATAGAGCTACGACTGACAAGGAGACTCCTATCAATATCACCAACCATCCTTTCTTTTGTCTTAGGGGTGAGGGCAACGGAAGTGTAGAGGAATACATAATGCACATAAAGGCAAGCCATTACATTCCCATCGACTCTCTAAGCATACCGACAGGTGAGATTGCAGATGTGAGCGGTACTCCGTTCGATTTCCGCAAGGCACACGCTATCGGGGAGATGATTGGAGAGGACAATCAGCAGCTCAAGAACGCAAAGGGATATGACCACAACTGGTGTCTTGACAAAGATGGCTCAGACTCTGTCCAGATTGCATGCAGCGTATATGACCCTGTATCAGGACGCGAAATTGACGTATACACAGATCAACCCGGACTTCAATTCTATAGCGGCAATTTCTTCGATGGCAAATCATGCGGCAAATACGGCAGACCTCTCGGTTTCAGGAGTTCTCTCGCTCTGGAGACCCAGTTCTATCCGGACTCGCCAAACCAGCCTTCTTTCCCTTCAATAATGGTAAGCCCTGGACAGGTATACAGCCATACCTGCATCTACAGATTCTCCGTGCATAAATAAGCCGGCTCTGCTATCAATGACATATATATACACAATAATACCCGCAATCGCTCTTTGCCTTTGCGGGATTTTGTCAGCCAAGACATCTCCTGAAATTCTGCCTTCAGACACTCTGAACGCAGACTCCACAACAGCAATACCCCCAGTTCCTCAACCTTCAGAAGAAGCGGAATCAGCCTCTTCTTTGAAGTCATGGATGAAAACGAATTTCACTGTAAAACTCAACGGTACAGTCAGGGGCAAATTTGAATATCAGCCGGAGATAGGAAAACAGCGATTCCAGGTAAGGAACTCCCGATTCAGCCTAAGTGGAAAAGTCACCCCTATTGTATCATACAAGGCCGAAATTGACCTTTCTGACGAAGGATCGATCAAGATGCTTGATGCCTATATAAGGACCAATTTAGTCCGTGAAAGTCTCAGGTTCACAATAGGTCAGATGAGGGTACCATTCACAATAGATGCACACAGATCTCCGCACGAGCAATTTTTTGCCAACCGCTCATTCATAGCAAAGCAAGTCGGAAATGTAAGGGATGTCGGTGCTACTCTTAACTGGAAATTCGGAAAGGAAGTCCCTATTAGTCTTGCAGGTGGCCTGTTCAACGGTTCAGGACTCACAGCTCAAAAAGACTTCTGGACCAACTCACTGAACTATTCGGCAAAGGCGGAAGCCAAGCTGTTTGAGCGGCTTTGCATATCAGCAAGTATCCAGAAGACAGATCCTGCAATGCACGACATCCTGATGTACGATGGAGGCCTGTATTATGAAGACAGGTTTTGGCACATAGAGGCCGAATATCTACACAAGACTTACGAGAATAACCTTTTCAAGGATGTTGATGCCGTCAATGCGTTCATATGCAGGGACATCCCGCTAAAGAAAGTCTTCAGTAAAATATCCGTGCTTGCCCGATATGACTTCATGTCAGACCACAGCGAGGGAAAGCAGCTCGCCCCAAACGGCATGCTGACTCTTGACGACCCACAAAGACACAGAGTCACAGGCGGACTGACACTCAGCCTCGGTCTTCCATTCACTGCCGACATAAGACTCAACTACGAGTCCTATTTCTACAGAAAGGGAGTTGTACCGGCAATTTCCGAACAAGACAAACTCGTATTGGAGTTTATGGTTCGCTTCTAAGACAGCAGCAGTATACCTAACGGCTTCGCTATCATATACATGCAGTACTATCTTATCCTAAAGACATCACCGTCATTGGCTGCGTATGTCTCCGGAAATACTGTTCTACATTCGTCTTGATATCGAATGGCATCTTTGCACCGGGATGAATAATGGCCTATGACCAATCTCCCGGCACCCGCTTTAGCAGCACATTCGGCAGCCTGCAAAGTAGTTGAATGATAGCGCAATGCCGCCTGTTCGCGAAGATCATCCATATATGTAGCCTCATGGTATAGCAGGCTGACACCTCTAACCCAATCAGGCAGCTCTGGAAAAGGGGCGGTATCACTACAATATGCATAGCTTACAGGCTCCCAGGGCTTGTAGGTAACATCATCCGCACGTATCAGAAGCGGTTCATCTGTACCGGAATGGCGTACAAATCCATTAAGGAAAGTTGCGCCTTCATCTGGACCGGCAGGACGAATAACATCATTGCCGGATTTGAGAAGTCCTATCTCAGCTCTCGTAAAACCATATCTCTCAAGAGCCTGCTTATCTATATTGCGCTGCGGCTCTCTCTCTTTTATCATATACCCGTATGTCTCAATCCTATGATTGAGCGGGAAAGCAACTATCTCCAAAGACTTAGTCTTGTAGATTACTTCCGGCTGCTTGAGTGAGAGCGGATGGAAATCAACTTCTACTCCAATCCCTTTGCCATAATAAGAAAGGAAGAAATTGAGAAGCGGTCCCATGTTGGAAGGCCCGTAGATAACTATCGGCGTTGTCCTGCATGAAAGTCCAAATGTAGAAAGCAGTGGGAAGAGGCCGAAGATATGATCACCATGTATATGGGAAATAAGTATGGTGTCTATCTTTGCCGTAGATATACGATAACGCAGAAACTGCCTCTGGACAGCTTCTCCGCAGTCTATCAAAAATGAGCGCCCATGTACCTCAAGTACATGAGCGCTCTGAAATCTATCGATAATAGGCATCGCCGAAGCGGTGCCCATTATCTTCAAAGTAAAATTATTCACCTTTCTCGAGTTTGTCCTTGAGTGCGGCAAGCTCTGAGATATCTCCAAGAGTAGTCTTCTCTATATTGGAGTTGATCTTCTTGACTGCCTTCTTGGTATTGTCAGCTTCAGCTGCAACCCTCTCGTTCCTTGACTCCATATAGGTCTTAAGATGAGAGAGGAAGAGTTTCCTTGTGCTGCGCCTGAGCTCAGTAACAACGAAAGGAAGCTTCTCGCCTTCGAGTGCCTGCTTACCATCCTCTTTCATGAGATCCTTCTTGAAGGCAAAGCCCTCTGTTCCGTCCTCAAGAGTGATGTTGGCGCCCTTGTCAGTTGCAGTACCTACTGTACCCTCTACAGTTGTACCTACTGGATACTTAGCCTCAAGTTCCTGCCAAGGATTGGGCAGAAGCTGTTTGTGACCGAGGCTGAGCTTGTGGTTAGCCTCATCGAAATCGAGAATCTGTACATCTATAGGCTCACCCGGCTGTACCATCTCTGAAGGATGCTTGATCTTGTCCCAAGAAAGGTCGCTGATATGGATCAGACCTTCTATGCCGTCTTCAAGTTCTGCGAATACACCGAAGTTAGTAATATTGCGAACAATAGCTTTGTGCTTGGAACCTACAGGATATTTCTCGCGGATGTTCTCCCAAGGATTGGGCATGAGCTGCTTCAGACCGAGAGACATCTTCCTATTCTCTCTGTCAAGAGAAAGGATCTGAGCCTCAACCTCATCACCTACCTTAAGGAAGTCTTGTGCAATCCTCAGACGAGGTGACCATGACATTTCAGATACGTGGATAAGTCCCTCTACACCAGGCTTTATCTCAACGAAAGCACCGTAATCTGCGATAAGAACAACTTTGCCCTTAACCTTGTCACCCACTTTGATATTAGGATCAAGGCTATCCCAAGGATGAGGAGTAAGCTGCTTCAGACCGAGGGCAATCCTCTTCTGCTGCTCATTGAAGTCAAGGACAACGACCTTAATCTTCTCGTCGAGTTTAACAATCTCTTCAGGATTGTTGACACGACCCCAAGAGAGATCTGTAATATGGATAAGACCGTCTACACCACCGAGGTCAACGAATACACCATAGTTGGTGATGTTCTTGACTGTACCTTCGAGGATCTGGCCTTTCTCAAGTTTGCCGATGATCTCGCTCTTCTGTTTCTCAAGTTCAGCCTCAAGAAGTGCCTTATGAGAAACTACAACATTGCGGAACTCCTGATTGATCTTGACAATCTTGAAATCCATTGTCTGGTCAACATACTGGTCGTAGTCCTTGATAGGCCTGATGTCGATCTGAGAACCTGGGAGGAATGCCTCTATACCGAACACATCCACGATCATGCCGCCCTTTGTACGGGTCTTGACATATCCTTTGACAACCTCGCCTTTGTCGTAAGCCTCGTTGACCATGTCCCATGAGCGAAGCTGTCTTGCTTTCTTGTGGGAAAGAACCAACTGTCCTTTCTTGTCTTCAGGAGACTCTACGTAAACTTCTACTTTGTCGCCAACCTTCAAGTCAGGATTGTAGCGGAACTCGGTTGCAGGGATAACTCCCTCACTCTTATAGCCGATGTTCACAAGCACTTCCCTCTTGTTGATGGCTGTAACAGTACCTTCCACAACCTCGTTCTCGGTTACCTTGGAAAGGGTGCTGTCATATGCGGCCTCGATTGCGGCCTTGTCTTCAGAGCCGTATGCGGCATCTTTCTCGAATGCATCCCAATCGAACTTATCGGGAGCTATCGATGCATTAAGGGGAGCTTTCTTGCTCTCTTTCTGCACGGGAGCAGCCTCGGCTGTCTCTTCTACTGAAGGAACTGCCTGTGTCTCCTCGCTGATCTTGTTTTCTTCTACCATAATCAAATAAGAATAACTAGTAGTTTAACATTATGTATTGAACTTCAGGAAGGCACACCTTTCAGGCACGCCTATGAAAAGCGCGCAAATTTACACATTTTTTTGTATTCCACAAAGGGCTTCTACAGCATCTTGCGTATCTTGAACAGATATAGGATCAACGCAATGGAGAGGATCATAAGGGCAAGCAGACCTATCCAGGCCCATGTTGTCCCTTCAAAAGGAAGTGTGACATTCATGCCGTAGAAGCTTGCTATAAGGGTAGGGGGCATGAAAAGCAGGGAAATCAGCGTAAAGATTTTCATCAGCCTATTCTGGTCGAGGTTGATGAGGCCGACTACTGTATCTTGAAGATACTCAAGTCTTTCAAAGCTGAAATTAGTATGATTGATCAGAGAATTGATATCCTGAAGAAGCACATTGAAGCGAGGCTCCAACTCACGAGGATATTTGTCGCTCTTCATCAAGTTGGATATAAGACGCTGCTTGTCCCATATATTTTCCCTTACCGTCATAGTATTTTCCTGCAGCTGGTTGATGTCGAGAAGAAAGTCTTCATTGATATCCTCCTCTTGGTTGACACGCTTGCTGTACTGGGCTATCTCCTTGGACATAAGCTCAATCATATCCGCATCAAGGTCAACCCTCTGATCCAAAATGCTTATAAACACCCAATATCCGTTCGGATAAAGGCGTGGAACTGCCTGGATCTTGTGCTGAAGTTCGGTAAAGCTTCGGAGTGGGACATCCCTGAGAGTGGTAAGGATATTACCTACGATTGTGAAAGAAACGGCTTCCATGGAATATTCCTCCGGGCCAGGAATAAGGAAGTTGGTATTGGCGAATATGGCAGAATCAGTCTCGGAAAAGCGAGAAGAACTTTCAATCTCCTCAGCCTGCGCCCTGCTCTGGATCTCTGTATTGAGAAACGTCTCAGCTGCTCTCTTCTCATCACCGTTCGGCGAGAAGAGGTCTATCCACACGACATCCTCTTGCTTCAGGTTGGAGAAATCGGCTATTGACTGAGACAGCAATATTTTCCCGAATGACTTGTAAAAAATATCTATCATATCGCCTACGTTTCCTCTACATGATGTTCTAACCTGTCCTACTATTTTCCAACTCACAAATTTATGCTTTTTTCCTCAGTAACGGAACAAAAAGCTACTTATCTTTACTTATCTTTGCATACGGACTTAATAGCTGCTTAAAAATTCAACAACTTATTATTCATAGCGAACAAAAGACATGGAGACATCAAGACTTATAGGCAAAGAGGGATGGTCTCTCACTCCGCTGCTTGTATTTCTCGGAATCTATTTAGTCTCATCCGTCATCTCTGGAGATTTCTACAAGGTACCGGTATCTGCGGCATTTCTTATTGCCAGTGCGTATGCTCTCGCAATAAGCCCGAGAAAGGGATTGAGCGAGAAAATCTCGATCTTCTCTGCTGGTGCCGGAGACAGGAACGTAATGCAGATGTTGTGGATTTTCATTCTGGCAGGAGCATTTGCAGAGACAGCCAGACAGATAGGGGCTATCGATGCCACTGTCAATGCGACGCTTTCACTGCTTCCTTCAAAGATGATTTTTGCAGGGCTTTTCCTCGCATCATGCTTTATATCCATGGCTATAGGAACAAGCGTCGGCACTATCGTCGCCCTTGTACCTATTGCTGCCGGTATAGCATCAGAATCCGGGACAGATGCCGGATTTCTGACAGGGGTAGTTGCAGGAGGGGCTTTTTTCGGTGACAACCTGTCATTCATCTCCGACACAACTATCGCTTCGACCAAGACACAAGGCTGTTCAATGTCCGATAAGTTCAAGGCAAATGCCGGCATAGCTCTGCCGGCAGCTGCCGCTGTAACTGTGATATACATAGTACTGGGTCGAGAAGCCGGCATCTCGACTATCGGAGAAGATATAATGTGGTACAGACTGCTGCCATACCTTTTTGTTATCGGCCTTGCAATAGCAGGCGCGGATGTGATGGCCGTACTGTCTTCCGGCATAGTCCTCAATGCAATCATCGGATTAGCCGATGGCTCACTCTCATGGACAGACTGGCTATCAGCCATCGGCAAAGGCATAGGCAGCATGGGTGACCTCATAATAGTGACAATGCTTGCCGGTGGAATGTTAGAAGTGATACGTGACGGTGGCGGATTCGACTACATAGTACGCAAACTTACCCGTGGTATCCGAGACAAGAGAGGAGCGGAAGCTAGCATAGCGTCAATTGTGAGCATTGCAAACGTATGCACCGCCAACAACACGGTAGCGATACTTACCATCGGGAGGATTGCTAAGGATATAAGCCTTAAATTCGGAGTTGACCCTCGAAAGAGTGCTAGCCTGCTTGACACATTCTCCTGCGTAATTCAGGGTATACTTCCCTACGGTGCCCAGATGCTGATGGCCTCCGGACTTGCAGGAATACCGGCTACCGAGATCATAGGCTGGCTTTTCTATCCTTTCGCGCTTGCAGTATTTGCAATCTTATCTATATTATTCAGATTCCCCAAAAAATATAGCTAATCAGAACAGGTCTGCAACGATATCCACTCCGAGAAGAATAAGGACCAATCCTCCGATTATCGAAGCAGGCCTGCCCATACGTACCCCGATAACTTTACCTGCCCTAAGCCCAATCATAACAGTAATAATGGTAACCACGAAAAGGGAAGTTAAAGTCACACATATTCCTCCGAATATGCGCCCAGACATAGACATGGATACACCTGCAGCCAAAGCGTCTATGCTGTCTGCCACCGCAGCGATGACAACGCTCATCAATCCTGTAATACACAGCAGTTTAACCTCTTTGAAAGAATCTATTATCATGGACAGTCCCACAAAGACAAGCAGTCCCATACCGATATATTTTACTGCTGACATTATATATCGGGAAATGAATTCCCCGAAAAGCCATCCAACCGCCATGAATACAACATGAATTATGGCAAATATTATTGATATTCCTAAAAGCCTCCGCCAAGAGATGCTCTTCATGTTTACGCTGGAGCACAGAGCTACAGCAAGACAGTCGGCACACAATGATGCAGACAGAAGTAAATCCTTTACAAATTCCATATAGCCACTCCTATTTCAGGAGTTTTCTTCGATAACCGTATCCCATTTTGCAGGGATTATTTGATTATAGTACCTCCCGTCCTGCAGGAGGCTTTCTTTATTATGGCCGACTCGACACCGCAGGCTTTATTTTATTAAATCCAATGGCATGAGTCTCCGCTGATTGTTGTCTATTTTAATTCAGGCCGTCTATGGCTTGTCCCGACTTTCTCTATGGCTTGAAAGCCTGCCTATTGGCAATCGACCTTCCAAGAGTCAGTTGGTCAGCGTATTCAAGGTCATCACCGAAGCCGAGACCTCTTGCGAGTGAAGAGAAAGTCACGCCATACCCTGACAGCATCCTATATATATAAAATGCTGTTGTCTCCCCTTCCACATCTCCGCTAAGTGCGAATATAACCTCGACATTTTCTGGCTTTTCCCCTCTTTCTGCCAAGGTAGCGATACGGTCTTTAAGATCACTTATCGTCAAATCCCCAGGACCGATACCGTCGATAGGGGAAATTTTACCTCCTAAGACATGATACAATCCATTGTACTGCCCTGTTGCCTCAATGCTCATCACATCCCTTACATTCTCCACCACACATACCTTATTGTGATCCCTTCTGCTGTCTGCACATATAGCACAGGTATCCGTATCGGAGATCATTTTGCAAATATGGCAATATTTTACGTTAGTCCGGAGATTATCTACTGAAGAAGTGAAGTACTTTACTGATTCTTCAGGCTGGCGGAGCAGATGAAGAGCAAGACGTAGCGCACTCTTCTCGCCTATTCCTGGCAAGGAACTTATCGCATCAACAGCCTTTTCCAAGAGCACTGAAGGATACTTATTCGTCATCATCACACATTTTCTTTAGATGCCTCATGGCTAATGTTTCGACTGGGGAGGTAACATACCTGGTTATTTTCATGCCATAGTCCCCGGATATACGTGCAACAATGTCACGGCAAGCCGCACCGAAAGACCCTACTACGCCTATCTTCAGTCCTTCTCGCCACAGTCTTGTCACAGATCGTTCAAAAAAAGCCTTGAAATTATTGTCCACCAATCTTTTGACATAATCATCCTTGCTATAGAACGAGAGTATAAACGGGGCAAACGACCCAAGATACGTGGCAGGTGATGTTCCTTTATATATATTGCCCACAATGTCTTCGTATCCGGATGCATATCTGATAGAGAAAGCATTGGAGACGGTATCAGGCAGAAGTCCCTTTATGTAATCAGCAAGGAAATTGCGTCCAAGCGCAGCCGCTCCGCCTTCATCTCCAAGGACATAGCCTCCAGAATAGATCTTACGGATGATACTATGCCCGTCATATTCACAGCATCCTGACCCAGTGCCAAGAATCAAAGCAATACCAGGCTCATCACCGAGGACAGATTCCGCTGCCCCTTGAATGTCAGACATCATATGTATCTCACCCTGCGGGAAATGCTGCTTGAGACGTTCTCTGACGGCAATCTCACCTCCGCTAACCATACCGCCACCTACCATACCGGCAGCATACATATATATGGCATCAGCATGCTCTCCCAATTCCCTGACAGACGAAGCCATGTCGTCTATCAAGTCACATAAATATGCTTCGTCACTGCTTGCAAGATTGATTCCTCCCAAACGGAACTCAAACATTTTGCCACTTCTCAGTATGCACCTTAACTCTGTTTTGGTGGCTCCGCTTTCTATAATCACAATCATACTTCTGTAATTCAGCGTTTAGACGAGTTGCGTTTGGTAACTCCGCTTTCTATAATCACAATCATATTCAGTCCGATGAAGACATAACAGCCAGACAATCAGACAATCGGAGAGAGACCAAGATCTCTCCCCGATTATTCTTTCACGACCTATGCTGCATTACTATATTCAGGTCTACTTCTTCTCCGGAATATTTTCAATGACTGCCTTGAGGAATTCCCATGTTCTCTCGACTGTATCTATCTTGACTCTCTCATCAGGAGAATGCGGATGGACAATAGTAGGGCCAAATGATACCATATCCCATGACGGATACTTGGCCCCGAGAAGAGCACACTCAAGTCCTGCATGTATTGCCATCACCTTCATATCCTTGCCAAAGAGTTTTTTGTATACTTCTTTCAAAGTCAATATGATAGGAGCATCAGGCTTAGGTGTCCACCCGGAATATCCTCCAGTTGTCGAAAATTCGGCTCCAGCAAGTTGGAATACACATCTCATCTTCTCGGCAAGTGCTTCCTTGGCAGTATCTACTGAGCTTCGCATCAGAGACCTTACCGTAATATGACCTTTTTCTGTGCGTACAACTGCCATATTATTGGATGTTTCCACTAGTCCTGGTACAGAGGCACTCATCCTTTCTACTCCATTAGGACAAGCAATCAAAGCCTTTATGGCATTTAGAGCTACCGCTTCTTCTATATAATCGATGAAGCCCTTATCCTGTAGCTCAAAATAGCATACGGCATTAGGATCTGTCTCGGAATATTCCGCCTTTATCTCTGCAAATACCCTCTCTACCTCAGCCTTGACATTATCTACAGCATTATCAGGGACAAGAAGCGATACCTCTGCTTCAAACGGTATAGCATTGCGAAGGCTACCTCCTGTAAAATCAGAGAGCAGGACACCGAATTTATCCATCAAAGGAAGAACGATTCTTGCTGCTGCCTTATTGGCATTAGCGCGGTAGAGAATAATATCCATGCCGGAATGTCCGCCCTGGAAGCCTTTCACAGTCAGTTTCCAACTCTGATACCCTGAAGGAGACGGTTTTGCTGTATACTTGAAATCCGCTGAGCCATCAAGACCTCCTGCACAACCTATATACAACTCTCCTTCAGTCTCAGAATCAAGATTAAGAAGGATATCACCTTGGAGCACTCCGGGCTTCAATTTCTCAGCCCCAGTCATTCCAGTCTCTTCATCATAAGTTACAAGCACTTCAAGCGGACCGTGTCTGAGGGTCTTATCCTCAAGCACTGAGAGCGCAAGGCATACGCCGATTCCATCGTCGGCACCAAGAGTCGTCCCTTCAGCTCCTACCCAATCCCCGACAATCTTGGTCTTGATAGGATCCTTAAGGAAATCATGCACCGTAGTGGCTGTCTTCTGAGGGACCATATCCATATGTCCTTGCATTATGACGCCGCGCCTGTTCTCAAAACCGGGTGTCGCCGGCTTTCTGAAGATCACATTACCTGTTTCATCTTCAAATACATCAACGCCATGCTTCTTACCCCACTCTAGAAGATAAGCCCTTACTTTCTCCTCATGCTTGGAAGGTCTCGGAATCTGAGACAGTCCGTAAAAGTTCTCCCACACGATCTTGGGATTCAAATCTCTGATGGTCATAATATTAATACTGCTACTTAGAACTTGTACAATTGTTTATTATTATTTGCGAGAAGTCCTACCTTATCGCATTCTTTTACTCTTCTACTTGGATACAATTGGGAAAGTAGACTCCACTCCAAGCTGGTATATAGGCATTCTTGTCTGAAGAAGGACATTGACACCGTCAGTAAGGCGTACGTCGCATGTTGCTGGAATCCTATAATGTACGACATTACCCCTAGAGGACGAATGCCTTGCCTGCGGAACTGATACTTCCGACGGATCAAATTCCACGAGATATGGCTTTCCCGACATATCTCCAGCCGGTACAAGCCCTTTTGCATCTGAGACTCTGAATGCCACATATATCTGAGAGTCATTGTCTGGAGAAGGTATAACTTCATATGTCATACTCTGGGTACTATAGTCGTGGTATCCGATAAACAATGACATATACTCCTTTTCCATCCTGGCAAGCTCTGTAACGGCTGCATCAAGAGCTTCACCACTGAATGTAGCATCGGTATCACCCGTTATTATCTGCAATCTTTTGTTGCGCAGGCTGAATATAGTCTCCGCTGCCTCTTTGGCCTTGGACTCTACGGATTTCTCTACTACCATCTCCTGACGGACCGGAACTTTGCTATAAGTATCCGACTTCTTCACATTACGATAGAGGGTGGCTTCCTCTGACGTAAGATTGGAGGAGATACCTTTGTCTTGAAAATTGTCAGTTCCGTTAACCGGAAAACGCCATTCAGTCTCTTCTGAAGCGGATAATGAGACACTTATAAGACCTTGGGTAGTCATAGAAAGGAAAGCCGGCATACTGGCCGAAGGGGCGATCGTATATCGCTTTGCAAGATCCGCCTCTACACAAGGCATCATCTTAACTGACACTATATCATAGGTGACCGCATCTTTGGCAGAAGCCTCGATACCCAGATATTTAGCGGCAAACTTCGCATAAGGACCGGCATGGAAATTATCCTGCCTTGCCTCTACCTTTATCCTCACAGAAGTGGATGGAAGGGCATATACCACATTCCCTTCCGGATCATTGCCGGCAGCCTCTGCTGCAAACGGTACTGCAGCCAGCAAAGAGAAGGCTGCAACAAATCTAAGACTCTTCATTTTTTCCATCTTTTATGTGTCCAAAGATAATTTGAAGGCTGGACACAGATATCCTCTTCCAAATATTTGTAGAAATCATTCATTATATCCTCAGGAGTCATGACATTAGCATCTCTGCAGATCTCCTTGAATTCCATCTCATAGCCTACTCCATCCCTTTTCTCTTTCAGCGACATGTAACAGACCGCCATGCCAAACTTCCTGGCAATAGCTGCACCCCCTGTCATCGTTAGGGTCTTCTGATGCATGAAATCAGCGACCTCATGAGAACCAGCCCTTTTGTAGGGACATTGGTCTGTAGGAAATATGTAAAGCCTCTTTTCCTTCCTATGCGCTACCATGAAACGCAGGATCTCCCATGTCTCCACATAACATAGGCCATAATGCTCAGGCCGGATGGGCGAACAACGGTTGTAGCGCATAACACCGTCCCACAAGCCACTCTCAAGGTGTTTGTAGACCACAGTCACACGACTCTCGTCAAAATCCAGGCCATCCTTCCCGGCATAATTCATCACTCCGCCAATAATCTCCCAATTACCGAAATGCGATGTAAGAATTACTACTCCCGGCGTACTGGCATACAACTCATTAAGAAACTGCGGATTGGAGATGGTACAGATATGGGATGCCACTAGCCTTTTAATGTTATATGCACCTGCAAACCATACTGTCTCAGCCACAAGCCTGCCGAAATGATGATAGAACCCTGTTGCAATCTGGCCAATCTCCTTGTACTTTTTCTCCGGAAATGAACGCGCGAGATTGATCATGACAGTGTCCCTGCGATATCTTATCAGATTCTCCGCTATCCATGACAGGCACTTACCCCAGAAATAATGCACCTTCAAAGGCTGCAGCGCGAGCAGTCTCAGGAAATACACCATGGGCATTACACCCCATCTTTTCTCCTCTTTCGACATATCTTTACAAATATAGCAAAAGTCGAGCGCAATGTACCGAACTTGTTCGAGAACATTGCCGAGACGCACCTTATATTCGGCGAAGCCCAATATAGCAAAAGTCGAGAACAAAGCAGCAAACAGCGGCTTTTTCATATTACCTCCTCAAAACTGACTCTTCGACGCCATCCTCCGACAACAATTACTATCTCTGTAAGCGCAAGATCTATAGAGAGATCGATATCCTGCAGGTCATCATCAGTCCAGTCATACCCACTTTCCCGTATATAGTTTCCTACCGCGAAACGACGAATTGACCCGCCATCGTCAGCGATAACTTCGAGGATAAGAGAATCGTCAATCTGCCTTGGCAGAGACACAGTATCACACCCGTCACCACTAAAGTCAAGTAAAACGGAAAACAGCCCGGACATAGGCTCACCATCGATCCCATACCCGTTCACATTTCCCCTCACTTCCGCCTTGAACGGGAACTTTGTACCTACAACGTCTACAGTCATTACGGCAAAACTCTTTGACAGACGGCATCTATAATAAGCAGTCTCCGCAGATGCATCCACAATACCGGTACTCATCCACACCTTGGGACAGTCTTCTCCCTTGTTAATCAACACGGCTGACTTCGGTGACGAACCGATTGCCTGGTCTGTTCCACTTAGAGACATACACACGACTCTCAACTTCTGCCTTGGAACAACACCTTCCCATGTCACTCTCGATGCAGCTTTGTCCACACTTATGGTGTCAGACAAGAAAAACGAAGTGCCACCACATACTGGGGATAAGGCTAACAACACATCAGAAGCCAGCGTATCAGGGATCTGAATGTCAATATCCAGATAAGAAGGGCATAAATCCCTGTCCTCCTTGACAGAACAGCCTGGGCAGGAAATTAAAGGCTGAAGGAGTGCCAGAAGGACAAGGATAAGATTCTGTCTATCAAACGACATAACTCAAAAATATCGAAAGGACATATCAACTATGCTCAATCCATATAACGAGAGAAAACCTGCTGGATAACCGTAGCTGATTCTGGATATAGAGCAAGAAGCGTGGTCTTAAGTTCTTCCTTGGAAGTAACATCAGACTTGAGAGCAGCAAAAAGCATAGACCTCGTCATTCCTCTTTCCTCAAGATACCTGAATATCTGCGGATGAAACCAGTATTTCATGCCGGAAGTAGGCATCGCTCCCCCATACCTGTCATGATACATGGCATTCTGCATGTAATATCCCCACATCTCCCCTATCTCGCAATATCCGGCATCAGAATCAGTCCCGTCTCCGTATGTAACTCCTCCGGACATCAGATATGACGCCACTATATATTTGATATATTTGTCCCAGTATTTCGTGCCGACCTGTGCGAAATGACTTGAATGAGCCAGTTCATGGCATGTTTCAGAATAAATTTCGGCATAAGAAGTCTTGCCACTTAATCCGAGGGTTATATCAGGAAGAAAAATCTTAAGCAGAGCCGAATATAATCCCAAATATTTCGTAAAAGAACCCATATTATCAATAATGGCTCCATGCTTCAACATCACAGCGCTGCTTGCTTTAAGATTTTGGAAAATCCATATACGAAGGCCCTTCGGTGGACAGGCGATATTCATGTCTTCCTCTCCGCAACGGCTTATATAGTCATAAGTGGCATTGTTAACTACCGACCGACACCAAAGCTTCCTGTCAGAATCCTTTGTTATCGTAATATCTTTCCCTTCGGGGGATCCCTTACCTAGAGCTGAAGTAGAAGCGGTCACAAGGATCTTGTTGAAACCTATGGCAAATCCCGCTGAGTTCTTGAATCTAAGACGATATCTCGGCCGTGAGGAATACTTGCGAGACATCTTATAGTAGCCGTCTCTATCCGTATAGGCATTTGCATATTTTACGAAGACATTGCATATAACCTTGACACCGGCAACTCCGAAAGGCTTTCCACCGTTGGCATTATCGTCCACTATGGTTATACGGCCTTCAGGCTTGTAAGCCCCACCCTTGGTCTGAGGAACAAGCATGCCTTCATTGCCAGTAAGTCGGAATGCCTCGCGCTCCACCGCGTCCCAGTCGATGCCGTCATCCGACTTCACATCCGACTCAACAGCTGGGATAAAGCATTCGTCTAGAATCTCATACCCAACGTCATCAGGCAGTTTAGTTCCATGCGGCAAGACAGCATATTGCCACGTAATCTTGTCTTCGGGAACTTTTGGATCATGATAATAGTCTCCGTCTTTCACAATCTTATAGTCTAATGGATGGTCCATAAGATTGTACCCTGCATCAACAAGTTTCTGGTACTCTTCATCAGTCTTCGGAAGGAAACGGACATAAATATCTGTCGGAACAATATCCACCCTTTCGGCCTTAGTAGGATAAAGCGAAGCAAGTGCCTTAGTAATGTTGGATACTGAATACGGGTCCTCCAGTTTCTCTCCAAGTACGATCATCTCGTGGGCAAGAATCCCGTCACCATCAGTCTCGGTATTGTGATGGTCAAGTCCTTTCTCACTACAGCCTGCAAGCACCAGTATGCAGAGCCAGAATCTCATAGTTTTTATCATGGCATTCAAGTTTTGATTACTACTGGGGCAAAAATAAAGAGCAGAAACCGTATACAGAAAATTTACGCGGTTTAATAAACTAATCGACCTTCAACGCCAATAGGAAACGGTTTATAAGACAAAATCTTCCATAAAAACACAACGTTTTTACGGAAGATGCATTAATAATCAACTACTTACAAAGAAAGCGCACTTTTTGAAAATTTTCAAGAAATTCACAAAAATACGCTTCTATTCAGATATTCACTCAGAAATTCCAGTCTGATACTCACTAATACTCACTCAGAAGCTTTAGTCTGATACTCACTCAGAAGCTCTAGTCTGATATTATCTCAGAAGAAAGTTACTGTCTTCTGATCAGCCGCAGATAGAAGGCTGTTGGCAAGACGGCTTACCCCAAAACGAAACAAACTCTTGTCAAGCCATTCCTTACCAAGGACGGATGAGACAATTGAATAATAGCTTATGGCGTCCATCACAGAAGATATACCACCTGCAGCCTTGAACCCGACCTTCTTACCTGTCTTGTTATAAAACAGAGAAATGCACTGGCACATGATATAGGCAGCCAAGGGAGTAGCGTTGACTTCGACCTTACCTGTAGATGTCTTGATAAAGTCCGCTCCGGCTTCCATCGCAAGGAATGAGGCATCTGCAATAAGCTCCGGAGACTTCAGCAGACCGGTCTCAAGGATAACCTTCAGTATTATCCTACGGCCTTTACCTACATTATCAATAGCGTCACGACAAGCACGTATCTCATTTGCTGTTGTCTGATAGTCTCCTGCAAGGAACGAATTCAAAGCAAGGACTATATCTATCTCATCAGCACCACGTTCGACAGCCATCTCACATTCTTTAGCCTTCACCTCTATAAAACTTTGCGATGTGGGGAAACAGCCTGCAACAGCAGTAGCATGCAGGTCACTGTCTTTGCGAAGACTTGCAACTGTACCTACCAGATTAGGATACACGCACACAGAAGCGGGAAGGGGAAAGTCAGGCCAACTCTCTCGATAGGTATTCACCTTATTCATAAGCTTAGAGATACTTTCCACCGTATCAGTACTTTTCAGAGAAGTAAGATCCATAAACGAGAAGAACTCCTTAATAAGTTCCTCTGATACCGCATTATCTATATTTTCTGCGATCAGATCTAGCGCTCTGTCAATAGCCTCGACATCCGGAGTATATCCGTAGTTTTTCTGTATATTATCCATATCATTAACTCTTTTATTCTCAACCTCTTATCTGTACATTATAGCCCTCCTCAATCAAAGGAGCCACAGCCTTACGCATCTCTTCTTCTGTCATCTTCTCAAGACCTTGCATCGGGGCTTCCCTTGCCAAAGTATAGACCATTATCTCTCTAGGCATCAGTTTCTTGACGATGGAGAGCCATGCCGCAAGCGTATCAGGCGCAGTAGAATCAAAGCCGGGAAAACGAAGGAACATTGTCTGCAGGACAAATTTACCGTCAAACTTCTTCATATTGGAGACAATCTCCTCCACCGAATATCCTCCTGCAGGCCTGTTGATAAGCCTCGCCAGCTCATCTGTAGGGGCATCAAGCTTAAGAACCGGATTATCAACTTTCATCAATGCACTACGGATCTCCTCCTTCCCTGTCATTGTCGCATTTGTAAGGACAGTAATCTTCGTATGCGGATAATATTTGTCTTTCATCTCAATGGCGATGTCCACCATCTCTGGAAATGATGGATTAAGAGTTGGCTCACCGTCTCCAGAAAAGGTAATGGAATCAATGTCTATCCCTAAAGTACGGCACTCTGACAACTTATCATTCAATGCATTGCGAAGCTCAGACGGAGTAGGAAGTCTATGGTCTGCACGGCCATCCCGATTCCATCCACACTCGCAGTATACACAATCAAAATTACATAATTTGCCGTTTTCTGGCAACAGATTGATCCCTAGAGACGAGCCGAGACGCCTGCTGAATATCGGCCCAAATACTATTTTTTCCCTCAACATCTCAGATTATCCTCTTTGACTTGCTTGCAGAGGTAAGTTTACCTTCCTCTGACATATGATCTATGAACACAAGGCCTGGAGTCAATCCCTTGGAAATACTTCCCAACATATCAGACTTACCGAGAAAATCCGCCCCATTATATGTCGCCCATCTTATCATCTGCCCAAGGGGAATACCTACAAAATTCTCTTGAAGACAATACAGTTCCCTTATCATATCAAGGTCATCATTGCTTGACAGAGAGTCTGTCCCGACGGTAAGAGAGATACCGCAAGAACGCAACATATCAACCGGAGGCAGAGTATTGTGAATAAATATATTGGAGCACGGGCAAAGAGCTATATAAGGATGTGCCAAGGTCTTCTTTGCAGCTTCAACGCCACACTCCGTCATGCATACCTCATGAACAAGCAGGACATGTCCGTCAACAGGAACTTGACTTACAGCCTTAAGCCTCTCAAGAAAATACTCAAGGGAAGAAGTACCTGTAACAGGAGGCATTGTCATGCCGGCACGCTTCCTGTTATCATACATCGGACCACGCCCGTACATCATCATGTCTTCTTCTTCCTGACTTTCCTCACTGTGATAAGACAAATATCCAGACTGGAGTGCAAGAGCCGAAACTTCTTCTAACAACTTCGTACTCATGGTATAGCATGCATGAGGAGTCGGCGCAGCATCAAGCCCGACCTCACTTGCTTCCACCTGTAAAGCTTTGACTGACTGTATTATCCTATCACAATCCTGAGGCTCCGTGCCAAATACCTCAAGAAAGGTTCTGGTATACATAGGAGAAACTGCTTTAGCTCCGAAAGACTCGTTGCAATTGCTTATGTCTGCCATAGCAGATATACCTCTCTCCCACATGATATCCAACCACTTACGGGCATCATCCATCCTCTCTTTGCGAGAAGATGTGTCTCGCATGGCATTGATCTGGTCGATAAAACCTGCCATACCGGTGCCTTTACTGAATTTTCCTTTCAGATAAGACAATTCCAAATGACAATGAGAATTCACGAATCCAGGCACAATAGCGCCATCAAAGTACTCGTCAAAGGTGTCGTCTTTACTGATCTTACCAATCCTGATGACTTTATTGCCTTCAGATTCATCTATCTCAACAAAAGAATCCATCATCGGGACGGAAGAACGTCCGTCATATATATATTTTGCCCCTATCTTTCTCATTTGCGTCTAAGTATCCCGTCTTTCAACATTCTTATCTTTCCATCAGGTGCTGTCCTCAATAGATTCAATGAGGCTGGGCTACTTTCCCTATAAGCTGATTCAATATTGCGGACAGAGTCCAATTGTGACAATGTGATAAAAGAAGGACCTGTAAAAATAGTGTCAGGCAACACAGCATCAACAACGAACAAGCCTGACGAATCACGATTGACATTCACGGTATCTATCCTCAAGGAATCATTCCGGATTCCGAAATACACAGGAGCTCTCCTGAATGTCATGGCCTCAATTGCCTTCCTGATGCTGTCAGCCTTTTCCTCTCTACGCAACACAGCACGAAGTTCGATAACCCTTGCATCAAGGATATTCCTGGAAGCCTCGAATACCTTGGCGAAACGCTCAGGATCTTCCATATAATGTCCGACACTCTTCAGATAATCCTCCCTGTCATAACCATATTTTGCCAAGACAGGCTCATAAAAAAGAGTAGTATCGGCTATCCTTGTCAATTCGGCATCAGACCTTACCTTCTGGTCCGCAAGGAACATATCTGCATATACCTCTGCAAACTTGTCGGCAGGTATGACTTTCGACCTGATGCAAGAAAGCAGAGAAAGGGACGCCAAAGTAAGGCCGATATGGCACAACAAGCGCATCTTCTACCTCAATGTTGCCCCGAAAGCATTCTGGAATGTAGACAGAATCCTCTCCATAGCCTTTTCGGTCTCAGTATCCGTCAATGTCTTGTCCGGATCCTGGAATACAAAGTTAATGGCGTATTGCTTCTTCCCTTCCGGAATTTTGTCTCCGCGGTACACGTCAAAGAGAGTTACCTGCTTGAGAATCTTCTTCACGGCCTTACGTGCAGCCTTCTCCATATCTGCATACGAGACAGACTCGTCAACAAGCACAGCAAGATCCCTGCGGACTTCCGGAAATCTCGGCAACTCCGAGAATCTGACCTTAACTCTCGATACCAACTTGAGAAGCACTGGCCATGAAAGTTCTGCTGCGAACACAGGCTGCCTTATGCCAAAGGTGGATGTGATCGAAGGAGATACTGTACCAAGAACCGCAAATCTCTCATGAGTTCCAGGAAGAGAGTATGTAATACCCTCCGAGAATATGTCTTCAGGTGCACTTCCTGTCTCCATTGTCAGCAGGTCGATAGCATACCTTGCACACAGCTGCTCGAAATAACCTTTAAGCAAGAAATAGCTACCTTTTGTCGCTGTCCCACTCCATGACTTTGCAGATGGACCAGTCAGGAAAAGTGCAAAACACTGATGCTCTTCATACGAAGCGAGTGTCTTGCCATCAGCCTCAGGAAGAAGCCTGTAGACTGATCCGTATTCAAAAGTACGCAGTGAGGTAACTTGCCTGTTAATATTGTATGCTATAACCTCCAATCCACCGAAAAGCAGAGTCTGACGCATCACATTAAGGTCAGAACTTAACGGATTGACGATATGAACGCATTCTGACTCCGGTAATGTCTTGAGCTTTGAGTAATATGCACTCTTTGTGAGCGAGTTGTTCATCGTCTCCACAAAACCGTCAGCAGCTAGGAAATTGGATATGTAGTTCCTTGTAGACTCCGGATCCGGGTCAGGAGTAGTTCCTACAGACATCTTCATATGGTGCGGAAGTTCCACATTATTGTAACCATATATTCGCAGGATCTCCTCTACAACATCACATTCGCGGCACACGTCTACCATATAAGTAGGTGCTGCAACCTTTGCTCCTGATGGAGTTCTCTCAAGGAAATCATACTGAAGCCAAGTAAGGATGTTCTCGATTGTATCATGACCTATTTTCTTACCTATAAAGGCTTCTATCCTATCATAGTCAAGTTCTATCAACTTCTTCTGAACAGGAGTTGCACAGACTCTGCGGATATTTCCTGATATATGACCACCTGCTATCTCCATTATCAACTGTGCAGCACGCTTGAGAGCGAACGGAACAGCCCCAGGATCTCCTCCTCTCTCAAATCTGAACGAGGCATCGGTCTGTATGCCTTGCAACTTGGATGTCTTACGTATAGAGCCCGGATCGAACCAAGCGCTCTCAATGAAGACAGAAGTTGTCTGCGCAGAGACTCCCGAATCCTTACCGCCAAGCACTCCTGCAATGCACAGAGGCCTATTTTCGTCTGCTATAACAATGTCAGTAGAGTGGAGAGTACGCACTATTCCGTCGAGTGTCTCGAGCCTCTCGCCTTCCTCTGCACGTCTTACGATCACCCTACCGCCACTCACCATGCCGGCATCGAACGTATGAAGCGGCTGTCCTGTCTCAAAGAGAACGAAATTGGAAATATCCACGATATTGTCCACGGGACGAAGTCCTATTGAGAGCAGTCTCTTCTGAAGCCATTCAGGAGAAGTAGCGACCCTAACTCCGTCTACTGTAACTCCTTCATACAACGGAGCAGCCTCTGGATCACGCACTTCCACGTCAAGACCTGCATTATCCTCTGGGGCTGAAAAGCCAGAGACATCAGGATATATAAGTTCGCAATCTATGCCGTTCTGTCTTAAATATGCATACAGATCTCTTGCTACACCTATATGAGATGAAGCATCGACGCGGTTAGCGGTGATCTCGTATTCTATAACGGCATCGCTCTGAAGATGCAAGTATTCCTTGGCAGGAGTACCTACAACCGCTTCTGCCGGCAGTACCTTTATCCCCGCGTGGTCACTTCCAATACCAAGCTCATCTTCAGCGCAGATCATGCCGAAAGACTCTACACCCCTTATCTTTGACTTCTTGATCTTGAAATCTCCGGGAAGTAGGGCACCAAGCCTTGCAAAAAGGACTTTCTGACCTGCAGCAACATTAGGTGCACCACAAACAACGGTTAGAGATTCCCCACTCCCATCATTTACCTTTGTTATATGTAGATGATCGGAATTGGGATGAGCTCCGCATTCAAGGACTTCTGCCACAACAACACCGGCAAGTCCTCCTGGGATCTCCTCCTGCTCTGTTACAGAGTCTACCTCTATACCTATCGAGGTCATCGCATCCGCCACTTGATGTGGAGTCAGATCACACTTGAGATAATTCTTAAGCCAACTGTATGATAGTTTCATAACTGAATTTATTTACTTATATCTTCAGGATTGAACAGGGAAGCCGCAAATTCCTTACGGTCAAATACCTTAAGATCGTCAACTCCTTCCCCTATGCCAATATATCTCACTGGTATCCGTAGTTGGTCTACAATACCGATGACAACTCCGCCCTTGGCCGAACCGTCAAGTTTTGTAACGGCAAGAGAAGTAACGTCTGTTGCCTTAGAGAACTCGACTGCCTGATGAAATGCATTTTGGCCTGTAGAACCATCCAAGACAAGAAGGACCTCGTGCGGTGCATCAGGAATTACTTTCCTTATGACATTGCGGATCTTTGTCAATTCATTCATGAGATTGACTCTATTGTGCAAACGTCCGGCCGTATCGATAAGGACAACGTCTGCATCTTTTGCAACTGCAGAGCGAACTGTATCATAAGCTACAGATGCCGGATCAGATCCCATTTCCTGCCTCACGAGAGGGACTCCCGCTCTATCCGCCCATATCTGAAGTTGGTCCACAGCAGCGGCTCGAAAAGTATCGGCAGCTCCAAGAACGACTTTCTTACCTTGCTTACAGAACATTGATGCAAGCTTGCCGATAGTTGTCGTTTTCCCTACACCGTTGACTCCGACAACCAAAATAACGAAAGGATGATGGCTGTCAAGTTCAAAGCCTCCATCTCTAACGGAATTGCTGTCAGTCTGAAGAAGACGGGCAATCTCATCGCGAAGCATATCGACGAGCTCATTCACCGACATATACTTGTCATGGCTGACACGCTCCTCAAGATTATCTATTATCTTCAAAGTAGTCTCTACACCCATATCTGAAGAGACCAACGCCTCTTCAATTGCATCAAGGACATCATCGTCAACCTTGGATTTCCCGACAATGGCTCTGGAAAGCCTGCCAAAGAAACTCTCATTTGTCTTTCGTACCCCTTTATCGAAAATTCCCATAATTGCGGATATCAGTAGAACACAAAATTACTAAAAAAGGCAGAGCAATACAAACCGCTCTGCCATTCATAATATCTTGACTGCTTACAGAATCAACGTAATATGATCTGCTTTAAGCAACTTACTTCTTATCGAAGAACTCTTTTTCTTTGCCGGCATCAACAAACTGCTCAACAAAAACATAAGCACCAGTCTTAGGAGACTTATCCATCCTGATGCACTTTACAATACTTCTTGCACCGGCCTTTGCCGCGAAGGTTGCAACTGCTTTCTTTGCCATAATTCCTTACTCCTTATTACTTTATCTCACGATGAAGAGTCACTTTATGCAGGAAAGGATTGTATTTCCTACGCTCAAGACGCTCGGTCGTATTCTTCTTGTTCTTTGTGGTGATGTACCTTGACATTCCGGGTACTCCGCTCTCTTTCTGCTCGGTGCACTCGAGAATAACCTGCACCCTGTTTCCTTTAGCTTTCTTTGCCATAATCCAATAACTTAAACAAGGTTAATAAATCCCTTCTTCTGTGCGTCACGGATGGTCTTCTCAAGACCGTTCTTCTCAATGTTCCTGATACCTTTGCAAGATACCTTGAGTGTGACAAACCTTTTCTCTGACTCGAGCCAGAACCTCTTATTCTTGAGGTTCAGAGAGAACTCTCTCTTGGTACGCAACTTTGAATGAGAGACATTGTTGCCTATCATCCTCTTGCGACCTGTTACTTGACAAACCTTTGCCATATTGTATTACTTTTTAATTTCTTGAATAAAAACTTGTATGGGTTGCAAATATCGCGTTAAATTTCCTTAATTCCAAGATTATACAGGTTTGAAGAACCTCTTCCATCTGATATTCAAAGGGAAATTCTTGTTCTTGTCAATCGAAAGCCATATGAGAGCCGGACGGCCTACTATATGGTCTTCTGGAACAAACCCCCAATATCTTGAATCAAGGGAATTGTGTCGGTTGTCACCCATCATAAAATAATAATCCTGCTTGAAAGTATATTCATCGCTACGCTCTCCATTGATATAAATACCACCGTCAGAACCTTGGCAAATGTCATTATGTTCATAAACAGCGATAATCCTCTCATATAGGGCGAAATTGTCAGGAGTCAACTTTACTGTCACGCCTTGCTTTGGCACCCAAATAGGTCCATAATTGTCCCTAGTCCAGTGAAAACTCTCCTTGTAAGGGAAAAGCATCAGATACGAATCTGGATAGTCAGGAGGATAAACATCAATATTCTCCTCTACAGACACGACATTGGAACATGCACGTACTTTCTCAAGTTTATCCTTTGTAAGAGGCATGGAGACATATCCCGGAAGAGCCGGATCGAAGGCATTGTAGTCACTCCAGTTGAGATCGAGACCCTCAAGAATAGTCCTGTTAATCTCGCTCCCGTCAGTCTTCACATCATATGTAGACTGCAGACCGGGGTACTGCTCCTGTGCCTGAGAACCGATATATACCCTACCGTCTCTTACCGACAACGTATCTCCAGCAATAGCCACACATCTCTTGACATAATGGTCTTTCTTGTCCGATGGCCTCACAATTACCGGCCCGTATGACTTGAGGGTGTAGTCCCTTCCGTAAAAACGGGAGAGGGTGTAATAATCATCTGCCGGAGCTTTGGCTAATACTGTATCGCCGTTTGGAAAACCGAATACCACGTAATCACCTCTTCTTACATTTCTGAATCCCTTAAGTCTCCTGTACTCATTATGTATGAGGGTAGAATATGATTCTTTTCCAAAGAAGACATTGTGGGTAAAAGGAATAGTCAGAGGTGTCTCTGGTATCCTTGGTCCGAAAGTTAGCTTGCTGACAAAAAGATGATCACCTGTGAGCAATGAACTTTCCATCGATGACGAGGGGATCTTGAACGCCTGGAAGAAGAATATATTGATGAATGTCACAAAGACTACCGCGAAGATAATAGCATCGAGCCAGTCCAAGAACGCATTTCTTTTCTCACCTTCCTTGTAATATTTCTTCCAAAACAGCCATTTCACCTTGCGCGTGATATGGTGATCGAAGATTACTACAAGGCCAAGAAGAAACCAATAATTTCCCAACCAGATGACCCACAGCAGATAAAGGAGCGACCAAAAGACTAGTCTCACCCATTTGTTGTGGTATAGTTCCCTTACGTTCATCTGACGGACACTACTTTACCTGATTGACAATTGCTTCAAATGCTTTAGGATTATTCATTGCAAGGTCTGCAAGAACTTTGCGGTTGAGACCTACATTCTGCTTTGCAAGCTTGCCCATGAACTGGGAATAGGATATACCGTACTGACGAGCTGCGGCATTGATCCTCTGAATCCAAAGAGCCCTGAACTCACGTTTCTTGGCTTTACGATCACGGTATGCGTAGGTAAGACCTTTCTCATAGGTATTCTTCGCTACCGTCCATACATTTTTCCTTGACAGGAAATAGCCGCGGGTATTCTTCAGAATCTTCTTGCGGCGAGCCCTTGAGGCTACTGAATTGACTGATCTTGGCATAAATCTTACTTTTTGAGGTACAGTGGCCGATATCGGCACTTTTCAGACTGAACCTCGGTTAAACATTGAATAAACTAGAGAACCAAAAGCTCTTTAACCCTCTTTATGTCGTCCTTATGGACAAGCGTGAAGTGGTCAAGATTTCTTTTCTGCTTCTTGGTCTTCTTTGTGAGAATGTGGCTGTGATAAGCGTGTTTTCTCTTGATTTTACCCGTTCCGGTAAGCGCGAAGCGCTTTTTGGCACCGGAGTTGGTCTTAAGCTTTGCCATTGTATATAAGATTAAATAAAAAAGTTATTTCTTCTTGATAGGAGCTATCATCATTATCATACGTTTTCCCTCAAGCTGTGGCATGCTCTCTGCTCTGCCCATATCCTCCAACTCTACAGCGAAGCGAAGCAGCAGTTTCTCTCCCTGATCAGAGAACTGAATGGAACGTCCTCGGAAAAAGACAGAAGCTTTGACCTTTGAACCTTCCTCCAAGAACTCTCTGGCATGCTTGAGCTTAAACTGGAAATCATGTTCGTCTGTATTAGGACCGAACCGGATCTCCTTGATGACAACCTTCGTCGAGTTCTGCTTCATCTCTTTTGCCTTCTTCTTCTGCTGATACAGAAATTTCTGGTAATCGAGAATCTTGCATACCGGAGGATTGGCACTAGCGCTGATCTCCACAAGATCTAGCCCCAAGTCTTCCGCCAATCTCATAGCCTTAGCTATGGGATAAATCCCAGGCTCCTGAATATTGTCCCCCACCAAACGGACTTCACTTGCTACAATCTGTCCGTTGATATTGATTTCATTGTCGTCCTTGTGACGGAAATTGCCCTGACGCGGATCTCGTCCGGCAGGTCTGGGACCGTTCGGCTTCACTCCCGAAGGTCTACTCATCGGCGGCTTGGGACCGCTGAAACGAGGTTTAAAAGGCGCAGCGATAAAAAAATCCTCCTATTAAATTAATAAAACACTAAAAATCAGCACTATTCGAAGCCTCAGCAGACTTGAAACGTGCTACAAAATCTTCAACACTCATAGAGCCCTTGTCAACGCCCTCATGACGCACTGACACGGTCTCTTCCGTAGCTTCCTTGTCTCCTACAATCACAAGCACAGGGACGCGGAGCAATGATATCTCACGTATCCTCTTGCCCAACGTCTCATTACGGTCATCCACGGAAGCGCGAATATCGGACTTTTTCAGCAAATCACAAACTTTTTTCGCATAATCCGCAAATTTTTCACTGACAGGCAACACCTTGACCTGATCCGGAGCAAGCCACAAAGGCAGATGTCCCGCAGTATGCTCAAGCAATACGGCCGTAAACCTTTCAATAGAGCCAAAAGGTGCTCTGTGGATCATTACAGGACGTTTCTTAGAACCATCCTTGTCTGTATACTCTAGTTCAAAACGCTCAGGAAGATTGTAGTCCACCTGAACAGTACCAAGCTGCCATTTCCTGCCAAGAGCATCTTTTACCATAAAGTCTAGCTTCGGACCATAGAAAGCGGCTTCACCATATTCAACTACTGTCTTGAGACCTTTCTCATTGGCAGCCTCGATGATACCCTGCTCAGCCTTATCCCATACCTCGTCAGAGCCTATGTACTTGGATCTATTGACCTTATCCCTCAATGATATCTGCGCCGTATAACTGTCGAAATGGAAAGTGCCGAACACATATAATATAAGGTCAATTACTTTCTCGAATTCTTCCTTCAGCTGATCCGGACGACAGAAAAGATGCGCATCATCCTGCGTGAAACAACGTACCCTTGTCAAGCCATGAAGCTCACCGCTCTGCTCATATCTATACACGGTACCGAACTCTGCAAAACGCAATGGAAGATCCCTGTATGAACGGGGTTCAGACCTATATATCTCGCAGTGATGAGGACAGTTCATTGGCTTCAACATATATTCCTCGCCTTCCTGTGGTGTATGTATCGGCTGGAATGAATCTTTGCCATACTTTGCATAATGCCCAGAAGTAACGTAAAGCTGCTTACTTCCGATATGAGGAGTAACAACAGGAAGATAACCGAATTCATCAAGCTTCTTACGCAGGAAGTTCTCAAGCTGAAGTCTCATGACAGCACCCCTTGGCAACCACATGGGCAGTCCGAGTCCCACTCTCGATGAGAAAGTAAACAACTCCATCTCCTTGCCAAGCTTTCTGTGGTCACGCTTCTTGGCTTCCTCTAGAAGTACAAGATACTCGTCGAGAAGAGACTTCTTTGGAAATGTAATACCATATATTCTTGTAAGCTGCTGACGCTTCTCGTCACCTCGCCAATAAGCTCCGGCAATGGAAGTAAGCTTGACAGCCTTGATCATGCTAGTATCGCGAAGATGCGGTCCACGGCAAAGATCAGTGAAATTGCCATTCTGATAGAAAGTTATAGTACCATCTTGAAGCTCGTCAATAAGTTCAGTCTTGTACTCGTCACCTTTATCCTCAAAGTATTTCAGAGCATCAGCCTTAGACACATGCGTACATTTGAAAGCCTCTCCTGTGCGAGCGAGTTCTAACATCTTCTTCTCTATGGCGGGAAGATCGGCGTCTGTCAGCTGACGGTCTCCGAGATCAACATCATAGTAGAATCCGTTCTCAATTGCAGGTCCGATGCCGAACTTAACTCCGGGATAGAGAGCTTCCAAAGCCTGCGCCATAAGATGCGCAGAAGAATGCCAAAAGACACGCTTACCCTGTTCATCATCCCACTTAAGCAACTTGACTGAAGAATCTTTCTCAATAGGAGTGTCCAGTCCCAACACCACGCCTTCTCCTACAGACTCATCATCATCAGCTTTCACGGAGATAGCAAGGACTTCAGCCGCTAGACGAGGGCTTATGCTCTCGGCTATCTGATAACCGGTAATTCCTTTTTCGTAAGCCCTGACGCTTCCGTCAGGGAAAGTGATGTTTATCATATTCATCTATATCTATAATACAGGCCACAAAGATACGATATTTTCCGTATCTTTGCACACACAATTTTTAGATATGGATATCTCCGCAAAGCGTAAAAGCATATGGAACGCAGCCGCTGCACCAGGGCTATTTCTCGGCCTGTTTACAGGTGTTATTCTACTATTCAATATGTGGGCAGGGCTTATCGGAAACCAGATATTTACAGGGGTACTGATTTCCTTGCTATGGGTTATCAAAGTATTTGGCTGCATATGGATACTTAAGGTATTTATAATCCAGTATTCAGTCCAAGAATCAGCCCCGAAATCCAAGTCAATTCAATTCGGTCTGATTGTAGCAGCCGCATCGGCACTCATATCAGCTGGTTGTTACCTTGGGATTCTCAAGTCATATGATCCGCAGCAGCTCGCGGACACGCTAAATACCGTGACAGAGCAATACTCCGCACTTGCAGGCAATAACCCTGAGACTGTATCCGCTCTTAAAGAGATGACCAATAATTTCATCCCGATTTCATTTGTTTTCAGACTTATATACTGCTTCCTATTCGGAGCAGTAGCGACATGGATAATCGTCTCCAGAGGAATATCAGACAAAGACGAGATTGTCCGATTCTTCAAAAATCAGTAGAATAGCAATGAACAATAATTCACCATTGGACCTTACTATAGTCATCCCCCTTTACAATGAGGAGGAATCCATCGGAGAGCTCGTGGCATGGATAGACCGCGTACTCGGGCACGGAAGCCTTACATATGAAATTATAATGGTAGATGACGGAAGCCGAGACGAGTCTTGGGAGAGAATCCGCTCTATTGCCGCACAGGACGGAAGGATACACGGAATCAGATTCCGACGCAATTACGGCAAATCTGCCGCCCTCTACGAAGGATTCAAGGCTGCAGCGGGAAATGTGGTTGTAACTATGGATGCCGACCTTCAGGATTCACCCGAAGAAATCCCTGAAATGTACCGGATGGTTACTGAAGAAGACTGGGATGTTGTATCCGGTTGGAAGCAGCACCGTCAGGACAACAAACTGACTAAGAACCTTCCTTCAAAGTTGTACAATGCTACGGCACGCTGGATCACAGGCATCAGACTGCATGACATGAACTGCGGTCTCAAGGCCTACAAAGCTGAAGTAGTAAAAAATATAGAGGTATACGGGGAGATGCATAGGTATATTCCCTACTTAGCAAAGAACGCTGGTTTCGACAGGATTACAGAGAAACCTGTCCACCACCAGAAGCGCAAGTTCGGCAAGAGCAAGTTCGGAATGGAGAGATTCGTGAACGGATTCCTGGACCTAATGTCGCTGTGGTTTCTGAGCACATTCGGCAAGAAGCCTATGCACTTCTTCGGTTTCACAGGCATTCTCATGTTCTTCCTCGGCTTTGTCATTACAGTTGCCCTGATTATAACCAAACTTGTACATCAGGCAGTGGGATCTCATTTCAGACAAGTGACAGATCAACCGCTGTTTTACCTTGCTCTTCTTACCGTTATTATCGGTGTAATGCTTTTTCTTGCTGGATTTATCTGCGAACTGGTATCGCGCAACTCTCTTGAGCGGAACAAATACAATATCAAGGAAGAATTCTGAGAAGCTGTTTTGAAATGATTCGTCTCTTCTCTTATGGTCCTTTCCGGCCATTTTCATCTTTGTCATCAGCCCAGTACCTCCAGTACACTCGTTCTTCCAAAGTCGAGGCAGCCTCGAATAATCCTCATAATATAATTCGGGAATCATTTCAAAACAGCTTCTGAATCAAGAGAAATCTCCATCCGCTTCATCTAGATCATGTAAATTCGGCACGTTTGCTTGAATTAACTAAAATTAGTACATTCCCGTTCGAGGTGACCTACGTTCATTTACCGAATGCTCCACGGAGCGAAGCTATATGCCAAAGCACTACTCCGGCTGCTACCGAGACATTAAGTGAATGCTTTGTGCCGCACTGCGGGATCTCTATCACAATATCGGAGGCATCCACAACTTTTTGGCTGACTCCGTCCACCTCATTGCCCAAAACTATGGCATACTTAGCGTCGAGACGTGGAATAAACTTCTCCAATGAGACAGAATCCACGGCCTGTTCGATACACAGAACTGTATAGCCATGTTCCTTGAGGCCGAGCACTGCTTGAAGCGGATCCTTGGCATATTTCCATGCGACACTGAACTCTGCTCCAAGAGCAGACTTGTGGATTTCAGGCGAAGGAGGAACCGACGTTATTCCACACAACACTATCCTGTCGACACCGAACGAGTCTGCGCTTCTGAACACAGAGCCCACATTGTGTGAACTTCTAATATTATCCAGCACAACGCACAACCCCGACTCCGGCCTCTTCTTATACTCTTCAGCCGACATCCTCCCCAGTTCAATATTCAATAACTTACGATGTTCCATTACTATATTTCTTATCTCAAAATAATAGCAAATTTAAATAGCTTTTAGAAACATGAAAAGAATAAACCGCCAGAGATTTGTCTTTGATTTTTGAGTATAGATTTCTTTTAGAAGAAGGAAGGCACCAGAGGTACATGACCGATGAAAAAAGGAAGATAGAACGAAAAGAGGGAAAAAAGATGATTCGGGTAATTTTTTGAAGGTTTATTAAGAGAAAGACCTACAAATTATCGTATATTTGTGTAGGTAAGTGCAATGTCCGCCCGAGAGAGGATTGCGGATGAACGGATTTGGACAATCACTAAACAATCAATTATTTAAAAGACCAACATATGAAACAGGATCTCCAGATTTTCGACCTTGTAAAGAAAGAAAAAGAAAGACAGTCACAAGGGCTGGAGCTTATTGCTTCCGAGAATTATGTCAGTGACCAGGTACTGGAGACAGCGGGCTCCATATGCACGAACAAGTATGCAGAAGGATATCCTGGCAAAAGATATTACGGAGGATGCGAAGTGGTAGATCAGATAGAACAGCTTGCTATCGACAGATTGTGCAGCCTATACGGAGCGGAATATGCCAATGTACAGCCACATTCTGGTGCTCAGGCAAATCTAGCCGTCGAAATGGCTGTTCTCTCTCCTGGCGACACCTTCATGGGACTTGACCTTTCGCAGGGTGGACATCTGACGCACGGTTCTCCTGTAAATGCATCAGGCATCTTATATCACGCTGTGCCCTACGGACTCAATCACGAGACTGGATATATCGACTATGACAAGATGGAGCAGATCGCTCTTGAATGCAGACCGAAACTAATAATCGGTGGTGCTTCGGCTTATTCCAGAGAATGGGATTATGAGAGAATGAGAGAAATTGCTGACAAAGTCGGGGCATTGCTATGGATAGATATGGCACATACAGCTGGGTTAATAGCCGCCGGACTTCTCAAGAACCCTATTCCTTATGCCCATATAGTGACGTCCACTACACACAAGACTCTTAGAGGACCTCGAGGAGGCATTATACTCATGGGGAAAGACTTCAAAGATCCTAAAGGACGCAAGACTCCTAAGGGAGAAGTCAAGATGATGTCGCAGATTCTCAACTCCAGTGTTTTCCCAGGCATACAGGGAGGACCACTGGAGCACATTATCGCAGCCAAGGCTGTAGCATTCTACGAGGCAATGCAGCCGGAATACAAGGATTATCAGAGACAAGTAATATCCAATGCTAAAGCAATGAGCAACGCTTTCAGCGAAAGAGGCTACAAAATCGTATCCGGAGGAACAGACAATCATCTTATGCTCATAGACCTTCGTACCAAATTTCCGGCACTAAGCGGTAAACTCGCAGAAAAAGAACTTGTTAAAGCTGAGATCACAGTCAACAAGAATATGGTTCCAGCAGACTCTCGTTCTCCATTTCTTACTTCAGGTATACGAATAGGGACTCCAGCAATTACTTCAAGAGGCTTCATTGAGAAAGATATGCTTGACATAGTCGAACTTATAGACACTGTACTTAGTTCAGCAGCAGCAAATTCAGATATTCTGCAAAGCAAGCAGACGCCTAACGAGAGCGAGAAAACGGCATTGAGCGCACATGAAGAAATTCTTGAAGAAGTTAGGAAGAAAGTGCATATGATGACAGGAGGAAGGCCACTGAACAAATATTAGAACCGAAGAAACTTTCTATTTTTATTCAGCAATTCTATCTTGCATAACCAGACCTTTAGAACAGTAAAATAGCTCTCAGCTATACATGTCATAAAGTAATAGAAACATCATAAAAATACTCATAATTTAATTTATAATGAACTAGATCTAAACAGTTTATTATCTGTAGATAGTTGTCCCCTGAAGTAAATTACTCCAGGGGATCTTCATATACAAAAGCCTTGGAGAGATAATAAGGGAACCGGAGGGGTAATATCAATA
>DJOF01000017.1 GCA_002439585.1 Bacteroidales bacterium UBA6445
GATTCCGCTTACGCCATCCACTCTCCTGCACTTCGTTCGCTCCATCACGGTGTCTCATGACACCAATCAAGCGCAAATGCCAACACACATTACCTCAAACCCCACGAACCCCCTTTTCAAGGGGACGATCAGTGATTCCGCTTACGCCATCCACCCTCCTGCACTTCGTTCGCTCCATCACGGTGTCTCATGACACCAATCAAGGCAATATTGCAAGTTTGTAGTTTATATGAGATGCGTCTCGGCAATGTTCTCGAACAAGTTCGGTACATTGCGCTCGACTTTTGCTATATTTGTAGACAAATACAAGACGACAGATTATGAGCAACAAGAGTGTGGAAAGGCATCTCGCGAAATCGTTGATGGATATCGGGGCTGTCTTGTTGAGGCCTAATGAACCTTTTACTTGGGCCTCAGGGTGGCATTCTCCTATTTATTGTGACAACAGGCGGATTCTCTCGCATCCGGAGTTGAGGTCAGAGGTGGCATCCCTGCTTGCCGAGAGGTCGAAGACCCTTTATCCTGACGCAGAGATAGTTGCAGGCGTGGCTACAGGCGCGATTGCGCATGGAGTGCTGGCTGCTGACAGACTTGGCAAGCCATTTGTCTATGTCCGTCCCAAGCCAAAGGATCACGGTACAGGATCTAAGATAGAGGGTGAGCTCCCAAAAGGAAGCAAAGTTGTTGTCATTGAGGATCTTATATCTACAGGTATGAGCAGTCTGGCAGCTGTGGCGGCTCTTAAAGACGCAGGTGCGGATGTACTCGGGATGGTTGCAATTTTTACCTACGGATTCGATATAGCACGTCAGAGATTTGCCGAGGCCGAGGTCTCGTTGAATACATTGTCAGACTATAGTGCTCTTGTAGAGGAAGCAGGAGAGACGGGTTACATATCGCCTGCGGCAAAAGATTTGCTGCATGAGTGGCGGAAGAACCCGTCAGAGTGGGGACTTTAGTGAATTATGGTAATTAACAGCAAGAAGAGAACGGTGGCTAGGCCGCCGTACCAATTGTACATGCCTTTTGCGGACATGCGTAATTTTGTAGCCATGCTTCCTCCGGACAAGAAGGAAGGAGTGGAGGCGGACTATGATACTATCCATGCGAGCGTACAGGGCTTCAATATCGGACTTAGAGTCAAGGAAAGGGTGCCATATTCTTCTATAACGTATGTGGATGATGGTGCTCCTTTCAAGTTTACGGTAAATGTGTGGTTTGATGCCGATGGAGGCAATCCGGACAGCACCATATTCCATATTGACATAGAGGCAGATCTTAATTTCATGATGAAGATGTTGCTTTCTTCCAAGCTTCAGGACGCTGTAGACAAGCTTGTGGACACTGTTGCCGATATGTCAGAGGGGAAGATGCCAGAGGGGATGCCCGAAGGCTTCGACTTTAGCGGTATGGGCAATAAGTAACCATCTCCCGATGCCCTGGAATCCTGAATTTGAGCGATATCTGGCCGAATCAGTCGGCAAAGAGACAGCTGCGTCCGTATGCATGGCATTAGAGGGCGAGCCATCGGTATCAGTACGTTTCAATCCGTATAAATGTACTCCAGGGGAAAAATTAGCGTGGGAAGCGGATTCAGTAGTGCCGTGGAATGAACATGCCGTATTTATCAAGGAACGTCCAGTCTTCACACTTGACCCTCTGTTCCATGGCGGTGTGTACTATGTGCAGGATTCTTCTGCAATGTATCCTGGGCGAGTATTCAGGGATATTTTCACAAAGGAAAACCATTGCACTTGCAGAGAGCGAGCGATTCGGATTCTAGATCTGTGTGCCGCTCCTGGGGGGAAGACTACAGACCTGGCTGCATCTGCAAGGGAGCTTTTCGGAGACAATTTCCTCCTTGTCTCAAATGAAGTGATGCAGAAGCGTGTTACTGTGCTTTCTGACAATGTCGAGGCATGGGGGGATCCGGCTGTGATAGTAACGTCGGTTGATCCTGCCGCATTTGCACGTCTTGAAGGCTTCTTCGACATAATAGTCACCGATGTGCCATGCTCAGGTGAGGGGATGTTTAGGAAAGACAGCGTCGCAGCTGAATCCTGGTCAGAGGACAATGTGGCACTTTGCCAAGCACGTCAGAGGCGTATAGTCTCAGATGTGTGGCCTGCTCTTGCCGCCGGGGGCTATCTCATATATTCTACATGTACATTCAACAGAAGGGAGAATGATGACAATGTGGAATGGATAGCTTCAACTCTCGGTGGAGAGCCGGCAAGACTTTATATAGATTGTGCAGGCCCCGTCTCGACGGACTTAGGCGTCAGTCTTCTGCCTGGACTGGTCCGTGGAGAAGGTCAGTATTGCGCCTTGATTCGCAAGAGTGGAGGACTTTTTAGACCTGAAGATAATCTCTCCGGACATAGTGCAGGGTCGGAGTACCGAAGTGAGAGTAATTCGCACACTGATATTGAGATTAAAGGGCTCAAAGCCGAAGAGGCGATGTCAAAGGCTGGCAGACTATGGCGTAGCAGTGGCAGAGCTATGCGTAAGGAGGATAACTACAAGCGCGGACAAGTGGATGCTGGAAGAATTTGTGATATAGCAGCTTCGTTTTTCAGAGAGAAAATGAGATTCAAGATAGCCGGAGATACACTGGCTGCCATCCCGGAGAGAATTGCCGCTGAGGTTTCTGCATTGGAATCAATTCACCCGCTAAGGTGGGGATGTACTGTCGGCAAACTTGTGGGTGGTGGCATTGTCCCCGATACTGGATTGGCTCAGTGCATTATGTTTGAAAGAAAGGCTTTTCCTGAGGCAGAGCTTTCCCTACAGCAGGCTCTCTCGTATCTGAGGAAAGAATCACTCTCGCTCCCGGAAGTGCCGAAAGGATTTGTAACTGTTACATATGGCGGACATCCCTTGGGATTTGTCAAGAATATCGGGAATCGATGCAACAACCTCTACTCCTCGGGAAGGAGAATCAGAATGAATATCCATTAACTTTTGCTCAGTCAGATAGCTAAGCGATCCTTCTCAAGAATCAGCGATCCTTCTCAAGAAGTCATAAGGACAGTATGAAAAATTCCACATAATAATAAACAGTTTCCAGGTAAGAGAAATATCTGATGGAAGATATTCAGTAACAATAAAGATTCGGAACAAACACGGGGAAATTATCCGATGAAAATGTTTTCAGGAAAATAGATATGTATATTAAAAAATGTATTGCAATAACTGCTGCACTGGTATTGTGTGCGGCTAATCTTCAAGCCCAGGAAGAGACTCGAGAGGATTTCAGCAGGCGGTATGCCCTTCTTGTCTCGAAGCTCGGGGCAGACGGAGTCGGTATAGAGACTCTTTTGAACAAATGGGATGCGGCTTATCCGGATGACACAGAGATGCTGATCGGAAAGTTCTCCTACTATCTTTCCAAAGCAGGCAGGACTTCCGTTGTGCCTATGGACAGGGAGAAGTATCTCGGTGAGAGGCCGGTACTTTCGTTAAACGACAGTACGGGCAAGAAAATCAATTATTTCCAGGATACTGCCTATGATGATGACCTCTTCGCTGAGGCTCAGAAGTCAATTGACCGTGCAATCCAGACTGCACCTGACAGGTTGGATATCAGGTTTATGCAGATCTCATCGCTAATAGCTTACGAGAAAGAAAGTCCTGACATGGCTTTGTCTGATCTCAAGTCTCTTGTGGTGTACAATGAGGGACGCAAACCCAGTTGGCAATATCCCGGAGCAGACAAAGTGGACGAAGACTTCTTTCTTGCTGCTATACAGGAATATTGTTACTTATTTTTCAAATATGCCAGCCAGACTTCATATGAGGCATTTGCCCAACTTTCAGAGCAGGTACTTGCATACAGGCCGGACAATGTACTCTTCCTTGACAATATGGGATCGTATTATCTTGTCGCTAAGCGTGATGATAAACTTGCCCTTAAGTACTACACAAGGGTTCTTAAACTTAAAAAAGATGATCTTACGGCCATCAAGAATATCATAATCCTTGCAAGAAATACCGAAAATGTGAAATTGGAGAAGAAATATCTTCCCCTTCTTGCAAAATACGGTGAGAGTGATACAGAGAGGCTCTCCGCCCAGACCAGACTTGAGTCACTGGAGAAGAAGTAGCGTCTAAGATCTATGAGTGGTATTCTGCGCCTGCAGTAGCTCCCATGAGTTGACAAGGTTGTGCCAGATACAGTAGAAACCTCCGCAGATGGAAGTCTCTGGGGTGAGGAATGTATAGCCGAGCCATATCTCGAATACAGTATTTTTCTGTCCGAAAGACTGGCCTGCCGTGACTGAAGTAGGCTTGTCCCATGAGTTGCCTATTTTCTGCCCGAGCCAGAATTGCATTATACAGCATATCAGAGACACGATCCCTATGATAAGGGCTGAGTATACAGGCATATGGCTGAGAAGAAATGTCCTGGTCGTAAGAGCAAGCGAGATCACGAGGCTTAAGCTCCACAGGTAGAAAGCCATTCCGGTGTAGCGCATCAGAAAGACCTGCATTTTCCTGAAAGTGTATCTTACAATCCAGGCAGCTATGCACGGCATGATCAGCATTGGGAATACTTTTGCCGATATCATCCACATCGCTGCGAGGAAAGACCTTCCGTCAGTAGGGTGTAGGAAAGGAATCACGGACGGCACAAGCAAGGCTGCCATGCAGTTGGCTATCACAACGTATGACATCGTCTCGGTAAGGCTTCCGCCAAGTTTCTCTGTGATGACACCGGCAGCGGCAGCTGTGGGGGTTATGAAGCAGAGCATGGCGCATTCGGCAATGGTCCTTGCCAGCCCAACTTGCATGGAATATACTATATAGGCAAGAGCGAGAAAGATCCCACCTTGGGCGGCAGCTATTGCAAGATGCCACCATCTTAGCTTAAGGTCGTGTGGGGAGATCTTGTTGAACTGCAGGAAGAGCATCACGAATATAAGTATAGGCTGTAGAATAATGGCTCCTTTGTGCACGGCAGGTCCTATTGCGTGGATTTCCGGAAGCCAGTGGTATATCAGATACAATATGATGCCGCTTGCCATGGATATGGGAAGAATCCAGTCCTTGGCAAATTTCAAGGCACGGTTGCCTGTAATGTTCATTATTTTCATAGAGATGATTCTGGAAGCGCTGCTTTCATAGCGTATTGGGCAAAAAATACAGGTACGCCTCCATGTTTATGGTGCAAATTTATTAACTTAGCAAGAATTTTGGCAATCAGAGATAAATTTTCAAAAGAAATTTGTATGAAAAGAATTATGAAGGTGGTCTTGGTGGCGGCTGCAGCAATGGCAGCGGGTTGTGCGCAGGACAAGCGCGTGAAGGTGCCTGCCCTGGATTTGTCTTATCTCGATACGGCCGTGTCTCCGGCAGTAGATTTCTATGAATATGCTACAGGAGGATGGCAGAAGAGTCATCCACTGAAGCCGGAGTATGCAAGATTCGGTGCCTTTGATGCACTGAATGAGTTGAACGAAAACAGGCTGAATGATCTCTTTAAGGAACTTTCCTCAATGTCTGCCGCTAAGGGAACGGACGAACAGAAGATCTCCGACATATACAAGATGGGGTTGGATTCGACAAGGCTCCAGAAGGAGGGATTCTCTCCTGTAGCCCCGTATGTTCAGAAAATATATTTGGCAAAAGACAAGGCGGAACTTACCAAGTTGATTGCCGAACTTCACAATTACGGTGAATCTCCTTTCTTCGGGACTTTCGTCATGTCAGACCTGCGCAACAGTGCTAATCAGATCCTCTATGTCGGACAGGGAGGTCTTGGCATAGGCGACAGAGACTATTATACCGAAGCTGCAAATGCCAAGATCAAGGAAGGCTATCGCAAGTTCCTTTCAAGGATCTTCACTCTTGCAGGACTATCAGATCCGGACAAAAGGGCCGACAATGCTCTCAGCGTTGAAGACCAGCTCGCTGTAAACTCCTGGACAAGCGTACAGGAGCGTGATATGGAGAAACTTAGCAATCCGATGTCCTCTGCCGAGTTTGAGGCTATGTGCCCTGGATTTGACTTCAAATCATATTTTTCCGTAAGGGGGATCCCTGAGCAGGACGTGCTCAATGTCAATGAACCTTCATTCTTCAAGGCATTCGGAATATATTTCAATGATGCTCCTCTTGAGGTGCTTCAGGATTATGTGGCAGGTCAACTGATTCAAGGGGCTTGTGGCGCGATTAGTGATGATTTCTACGATGCATCTTTTGATTTCTTCAGCACCCAGATGTCCGGAATCAAGCAGCAGAAGCCGAGATGGAAGCGGGCGATGAAAGTTCCCAACGGCATACTTGGAGAGGCAGTGGGAAAAATGTATGTCGAGAGATATTTCCCAGAGTCTTCAAAGCAAAAGATGCTTACTCTCGTGTCCAATCTGCAGAAAGCTCTTGGGGAGCATATAGATTCTCTTGACTGGATGAGCGACAGTACCAAGGTTAGGGCTCACGAGAAGCTTGATAATTTCATCATTAAGATAGGCTATCCGGACAAATGGAAGGACTATTCTTCCTTGTCTGTAGATCCGGCTCTGTCTTATTATGACAATCTGCGTGCTGCTAGCAAATGGTATGTGGACGACAATCTGTCTAAACTCGGCAAACCTACCGACAAGAGTGAGTGGGGAATGACTCCGCAGACTGTCAATGCATATTATAATCCTTCTACAAATGAGATCTGCTTCCCGGCAGCAATTCTCCAGCCTCCGTTCTTCAATCCAGATGCTGACGATGCTGTAAATTACGGAGCTATAGGCGTTGTCATAGGACATGAGATGTCGCACGGATTTGATGATCAGGGACGCCTCTTCGACAAGGACGGCAATATGTCCAACTGGTGGACGGACGCTGATGCCGCCAAGTTCAAGGCCAAATCGGAAGTACTCGTGGCTCAGTTTGCCAAGATAAATGTGCTTCCGGATCTTAAGGCCAATGGAGAACTGACTCTCGGAGAGAATATAGGTGACCATGGCGGACTCAGCATCGCATATACAGCTATGGAAAATGCCATTGCAGGCCACCGTCCCGGTCTTATTGACGGGTTTACTCCTGAGCAGCGTTTCTATCTCTCATATGCGGCAATATGGGCACAGAATATTACTGACGAGGAGAAAGCCAGGCTGACAAACCTTGACGTTCATTCACTTGCCGAGAACCGTGTCAATGTGTCTCTTAAGAATTTCCAGACATTCTTCGATGCATTCGGTATAAAGGCAGGCGATCCTATGTATCTTCCGGAGAGCGAGCGCGTACATATCTGGTAGAGTGAACGCCGGTCGTTTCATAGCGTCTCGTCTGAGATTTCAAGGAAAGATGTCGATGGCAACAGTTGCCATCGCATCTTTTATTGTTATTGTAGCAGTAGCGATCTCGGGAGGCTTCCGAAAAGAGCTTCGCGAAGGCATTGCCTCTATATGTGGAGATATAAGGATAACCTCTTCCGATCTCGATTATGTTGCTGCTGACAGTCCATTGTCCATTTCGCTCCATACTTTGGATTCTGTATCCGCCTTTCATGGTATCCGCAAGGTTGTTCCGGCCGTATATAGGGCAGGGATAGTCAAGTCAGGAGATAATATTGACGGGGTCGTCTTCAAAGGCATACCTGGAGGCGGTGACAGCCTTGCGGTGTCTATCCCGTCAACGCTTGCAGATATGCTGTCTCTGTCAGTCGGTGACAAGCTTCTTTCATATTTCATAAGTGGTGAGAGGGTGCAGGCAAGGACTTTCCGTGTGGCTTCCGTATATGAAGATCTGATGGGCGGTAAGGACCGTATGATAGTCTATGCAGGTATTGGTGACATGAGGCGTCTGAACGGATGGAAAGAAGGGGAGTCTTCGGCCATTGAGCTTGTCGTGGATGACAAGATGAGAAGCACTGACAAGTTGGATGAACTGACTTCTGAGGTTGGTGCTTTGCTTCTTGAAGGAAGGGGAGATGACGGCGATGCGCTTGTGGCATCATCATCCATAAATATGTATCCTGAGATCTTCTCCTGGCTTGAGTTGATAGATTTTAATGTCCTGTTTATTCTCGTCCTGATGACGGTTGTTGCAGGGTTTAATATGATCTCGGCCTTGCTTATAATACTCTTCCGCAATATACAGGTAATAGGAATTCTCAAGTCTATGGGAATGAAGGACCGCCCGATAGTGGGGATTTTCCTTAGAGTCGGTGCTGCGGCAGTACTTAAAGGAATGCTTGTTGGCAATTTGCTTGCTTTTGCTTTCTGTCTCATTCAAGACAAGACTCATCTGATACGTCTCGATCCTGACAATTATTTCGTGTCTTTTGTGCCGGTGTCGGTCAATCCTCTGTATGCTATAGGGGCGGACCTTATCTGCGCGGCAGTGATTATCGCACTGATGCTTCTGCCGTGTCTTTTCGTGTCCGGTGTCGATCCTGCGAAGACTGTACGCTCCCAGTAGCTGAATTGAGATGCCCGTAGAGCCTGGAGACTTTCTCTACATAGGCCATGGTCTCGACTCCTTTGAATTTGCCGAGACGGACTGAGTCATTCTCGAGTATCTCGTCCTTGCCCATGTCTGGTATGACGGCAGTCAGCTCGTCCCAACTTGAGTGGGAGACTCCCTTTGCTTTGGCATAGTTCATACAGTCGAGTATCCTTCCTTCCCCAGCGTTGTATGCTGCTATGGTGAACTTCATGAGCTCTTCTCCCTCAAGCCCTTTGCTCTTAAATATGCGTTGTATGTGGCTGAGATAGCTGACACCGGCTCTTATATTTTCTTTAGGGTCAAGCAGGTTATCCGCCTCAAACCGGCTTCCAGTGAGTGGCATTACTTGCATTAGGCCTATTGCCCCTCTCCTTGACTTGGCTTCTATGCGAAATTGGGATTCTTCCCAGATAAGAGCGGTGAGCATATTTTTGTCCCAACCGAGATCAGCTGCGTATTCCGATATAAGCTTGTCGTATGGGCTCAGAGATGAATACCTTTTCCCACTTCTTGCCATGTATGACGGATCGTATGACGGAGTGAATCTTGCGACTAACTCTTTGTGCTCATTGCTCAGCAGGAAATGTCCAAGCCAAAGGTTGATCTCCTTGTGAGCTGCCTTAAGTCTTCCGTTGCAGAGCCATGACGAACTGTCTGCAAGAGGAGACGAAGCATAATATCTCTCATCGGTGATGAGTGAGTCCCGGAACGGTATTACGAGGATGTCTATCTTGTCGTCTGATAGTGAATCCGCATAGTCTTCTCCTCCTGTGAAGATGTCTGCCTCACGGCCTGTCTCCAATACGAATAGCTTAAGCATCTCATAGTTGTATCCTATCGGGTATGACATTGAAGCTGTCTTGTCAGGAATTGCGATCACGCATCTGAGCGTATCCCTTCCGAAAGGCTCTGGCTCTTCAAGAGTCCTCTCAAGAAAAGGAACTCCGGTCATTATCACAATGATCGGAATAAGGTATCTGAGCAGAAGTCTTGTCCTTGCGTGTATCTTCATCCGTGTCCGGTTACATTCCCATATTATTATTGCTGAAGCCTATTCCCGTATTCATTCCATTATTCATGCTGCCTGAGGATCTACGTTCTGAAGAGCTGGAGCTCTGTGTGTCGCTTCCGACTCCGTCCACAACCTTGTTGCGATGAGGTTGGAGATAGAAAGGCCAGAAAATTCCGAATTTGAGAGCCCTTTGCGGCCGTATGTAGCCGTGAGCGCTGAAATAGTCCGCACTGTCCATTGGCCAGCCCATACCTGCATTGACAAGCTTGACGAATATGCAGGCTCGCTTCCATTGTATGTTGACAAATGCGTCTATATATGGACAGTTACCGTATTTCTCGGTCTGCTGGTTGAAGAATGTGCCGAGGGCAGGGCTATATCCTGGTGCATACCACTGTGTATTATAGGTTACATCGGCTCCTATCTGCATCTGCATCACATTCCTGACAACATTGAACTGCCAGTACCATCTTGCATCTATTGCCACCATCGGCAGAGGGATAATGTCTTTGTTAGATGTTGTCTGGAAGAGTACCCTGTTGTCAAAGTGTAGTCCCCACAGTTTGAAGTTCTTGTTAAGCGCAAGCTTAAATACGCTCACTGGGCTTCCACTCTGTCTTATGACCGCGTTGTTGTCATAATATATATGGTTCTTGGTGAGAGTCCAGCCTGCTGTGAGGTTGAATTTCCAGTGAGGTACATCCATGGAGCCTTCGATGTAGGTTCTGGAGATCTTGCTGAAGTCGTTGTCCCATATATAGTGGTTTGAATAATAGTTCTGCTGATAGTAGTCAGGCTCATCTACGCTCGTGTCGAAATGTGCATTGAACGACATCGGACTCTTCCTGTACCGCCTAAACGGATATATGTTAAATCTTGCATCGGCCTTGATACCAGTATCGTTGATCTCCTCACCGAGGAAAGTGTAATAGCCTTCGGCATTCCAGGTAAAATAATTCTTGAATTGTCCTTTCGCCCCACCGTATATATAGGCTGAGTTCCAGACCTCGTTGCCTCCGCGTTTTTTGAGGTAGCTTTCTGGGGTGAACATGTAATAGTTGAGAAGCCGGTCACCTATCCCTACATTGAGGGATGATACTATGGCATCAGCCTTCCAAGGCTGGAGCTTGATAAATACCTTATTCTCGAATTTCATCACTCTCAAGGAGTCGGACGTACTTACCGGGTTGAGGTAGAAATTGTTGTTGTACACGCTTCTCCCGATAGAGTCGTCCATCGCAATGTTGTCCTTGTAGATCTTGCGATAGACTGAGTATTCACTGGTGTGCCCTATGTAAGCGGTGGTGATATTGGTGTTTACGGTATCCATGGCAGCGAGTTCCTCTCTCTTCGCAGCCTTCTCGGATAGCAACTCTTCCATGGCTGCAATGGCCGTACTGTCTCCTGTCGCATTTACACTGTCACGGTAGGCCTGGTCCTTGCGCAAGGCTTTCCTCTCAGTGATCTTCGTGATGAAATTGAATGGAATGCGGTAAGTCTGGTCAAGGAAAATTGTATTTTTTTTGATCAAGGTGGAAGCGTCTGCGAGCCTTACAGCGACTTCGCGTGAGCCTATCGTAGTATCGCGTATCTCTGTGTTGTCCACTATGCCTCCGTTCTCTCCCTTGGACATCTTATTGTAGATGTAGCCTGCATTCATTGAATAGCGCTTGCCCATATAGTTGGTTGAGGCTGAGAATGTACGATTGTCGACGTTCTCGTTCTCAAGCATTCCGTTGGAGCCGAATCTATCGTATTCCAAAGTGAGATTCCACTCGGGATAGAAGTTCTGGGTGGTCATTATGTGAAGGTCATTCTCGGCCCTCTCAGCATTGGCGAACAAAGTGCCCCAGTATGCGAGTTCTGTATATGGTGTCTTGGTGTTGTACAAAGGAATGCTGTATGGACTGTAGGTGTAGCATTCATACGGGGTATAGAAGGACACACCTTCCGAGGATATCCTCTTTGAGAAGTCATAAGTCTGGACGGCCGAACCTGCTGTGCCGAGGTACGTGACTCCTACATCATTGTATGCAAAGGGATAATCGTAGAAATATCTGTTGTATGATGTGTCTACTGGTTGCAGCAGGACATCGTTGAAGTTCCGGCCGCTGTTCCATTTGAGGATACGCTTGTACTGTAGGGAGTCCGCTACCGCAAATGTCTCCAGAATCCTTGGCGTACTCTCCCGTATGCTGTCCCTAATGGCAAGCAGACTGTCCTTGGCGTCAAGCAGACTGTCTATATGGGCCTGCTGGACTTTCATCTTCTGCTCGAAGTCGTATTTCTTGCGCGCTGCCTTGTCAAGTGATGCGTACCAGGCGTTGAATCTCCTCTGTGCCGTCTCGGCAGAGTCTATCCTGTAGAGAGAATCGAGCTTTGGCCAGTCTACAGTGTCTCCGGCCTCCCTAAGCGAGTCTCTTACAATGATATGCGTAAGGGAATCCTTGATGGCTACATAGTACTTGTATCTGAATGGGTCTATAAGTCTCAGAGAGTCAGGTACTTTCATTGTGTCTCTTGCGGGTATGAACACTTCTGTACTATCGGAGAGACTGTCTGCTGCGGCAGAATCGGCTGCTGCCTTGGAATCGTATTCGGATCTAAACTTAGTATATATATCGTCGTTGGTATAGATTACGGTATCGGAGGCGGATGACAGAATACCGGAAGGCCATGATGAAGTCTTGCCATAGTGTCCGGAGGCGAATGCCTGTATGGTGAAGAATCCCACAACCAATGCGGGAAACCATGCTGCACATATCTTCGAGAAGACGTTTTTCATAACCTACAAATGTAATTACTTTTTGTCCATTCAGCAAAACTCATTAACTTTATTAGCCTTTGCCAAGCAGATGGGCCAGGTCTATTCCTGCCTCTGCGGCAGGGGTGTTGAAGATAGCGATGACAATGGGCATGACGGATTTTCTGAAGGATCTTAATACAAGACAGAGGGAAGCAGTGACGGCAACAGAAGGGAGGATTAGGGTTGTGGCAGGTGCCGGTACAGGCAAGACCAAGGCTCTGACATGCAGATATGCATACCTTGTCAATGTGCTGGGCATTGATCCTGCCAATATCCTGTGTCTTACCTTTACCAACAAGGCTGCTGCCGAGATGAGGCGCAGGATTTCCGCTATGGTGATGAGTGGGGACTACAACGACTTTGTCTGTACAATTGACGGATTCTGTGTCAAACTGCTCCGAAGAGACATCTACAGGGTAGGATTTCCCAAAAATTTCAGGATTCTAGACGAAGAGGACTCGAAAGATGTGGCAAAGGCCTGTATGGATACTCTCGGAATTAAGCGTACTGAGAAGACTGTCAAGGATTTCCTCAAGACAATACACGAGACCAAAGCTCTTAACGACTATATAGATACCTATATGCTGCCTACGTCGGACAGATCAGAGGGGATGCTTTCTTCTCCTGTAGGTTGCTATATGTCGGCTCAACTTAAGGACTATGCCCTTGATTTCGATGATATAGAAAATTTTGCCAAATACCTGCTTGACAATTTCCCAGAGGTGAGGGCCTACTGGCAGGAACAGCTCAACTATATCATGGTAGACGAGGCTCAGGATTGCAACAGTGACAACTGGGAGATAATCGAGAAACTTGCCGCCAAGCATCATAACCTGTTCATCGTGGGCGACCCTGATCAGTGCATCTATGAGTGGCGTGGTGCCAAGCCTGACAGATTCGTCAATTTCGCTGCGGACAAGAATATTGTCTTGGACGAGAATTATCGCTCTACGCCCAATGTCCTGGATGTGGCCAATTCTATCATTTCCAAGAATTTCAACCGCATACCGAAAGAACTGTTTACAAGAAAGCCGGAGGGGGTGAAGGTCCTTCATTTTCATGCGAAGACAGAGAAGGAAGAGGCGAGGTGGATAGTGGACAAGATTCGTGAGCTTTCCGCAAAAGGGGCGGATTTCTCTGATTTTGCCGTCTTGTACAGATCTTCGTATCTTTCCCATCCTATAGAACAAGAATTTATCTCAGCCGAGATACCGTATGTCGTATGGGGAGGAATAAGGTTCTTCGAGAGAAAAGAGGTGAAGAATGCCATTGCCTATCTGAAAGTAATAGCCGATTCTTCTGACGAGATTTCTCTCCGGCGTGTTCTCAATGTGCCGTCACGCGGTCTCGGCAAGCAGTTCCTCTCACGCTTGGAGGATCTGTCACATACTTCCGGCAAGTCGATGTATGATTGTCTGTCCGCACCTGAGATAGCAAAGTCAAAGGGAGCGGCAGAATTTGCAGGCATAATATCGAGAGGAAAAGAGTTGTCAAAGGAGCTTGGAGTATCCGATCTTATGGATCGAGTACTTGACATGAGCGGTCTCAAGAAGCTGTACCGTGAAGACCAAGACGAGGATAGGCTTGAGAATATTGACGAGTTGGTGCGTTCAATGCGTTTCTACGAGGAGTCGCACAAGGGCATAGAGGTGAGTCTGTCAGACTATCTTCAGGATATAGCACTGTATACCAATGCCGACTGCAAGAAGGACAGTAATGTGGTCAGGCTTCTTACCATACACCAGTCCAAAGGCCTTGAGTTTCCGTATGTATTTATCATCGGGCTTAGTGAAGGTATCTTCCCGAGTATGAGGACAATACGTGACTACAAGAAAAGAGGTGAAGAGGAAGAAAGGCGTCTTATGTATGTTGCGGTAACAAGGGCGGAGAGAGTGGCTTTCCTTACCGAGTCGGAAGGATACAACCAGTCCACTCATATGAACAAATATCCGTCCCGGTTCATCTCTGAGATTCCTCGGCAGATGTTCGTGACGGAAGGGCATGTGGGCCAAGAGCTGTGGGAGCGTTCGCGCAATATGAGGCATGTCATAGATGAGGAACGCTTCAATGAAAAGTATACTAGGTCTGGAAACGGTCTGAATGGAAAAGAAGCCGGCACTGCTGCCGGAAGCGGACCAAGTGACAGCTTCGCGGATGAGAGGGCTCAGTATGAAAGTCAATTCCGCATCGGTGACAAGGTTGTGCATCCGTCTTTTGGCAAGGGTGAGATCATAGCTACTTCCAAGGATATGTCTGCATTTACAGTAAGGTTCGAGAGCGGTGCCGAGAGGCGGATTCGGGAGTCTTTCCTCAAGCCTGAAGATCTTCCATAGCCTCCTAACTCTTGAGACTCTGCCTTTTATCACAAGGCCGAAATAGATCATCAGTCATCTGCGCCAATACACTATGGCAGAGTAATCTATTCTATGATATGGGCAGTCTTGCTTGCAGCTTCTTCTGCTGCCTGGGCGAAGTCATCTCCTGAAGAAGCGTAGATGATACCCCTTGAGGAGTTGATCAGAAGGCCTCCCTTTGAGTTGGCACCGTGTTTCATGACTTCTTCGGCAGAGCCTCCCTGTGCGCCTACTCCTGGTACGAGGAAGAAATTGTCGGGACAGAAGCCGCGTATCTCAGAGAGTTTGTCTGCCTTTGTGGCACCGACGACGAACATCATGTTCTCGGGAGTGGAGATATCCATCATCTTCTCTATGACTGTCCTGTATAGCGGCTTTCCGTCTTCCTGTGACAGTTGGAAATCAACTGAAGACTGATTGGACGACAGCGCTACGACTATAGCGTATTTCCCTTTGTATTCGAGGAACGGGGTGACTGTCTCCCTGCCCATGTAAGGGGAGATTGTGACAGCGTCGAAGTCCATTGTCTCGAAGAATGTCTTGGCATACATCTTGGCCGTATTGCCGATATCCCCACGTTTTGCGTCTGCGATAAGGAACTGCTCTGGATAATGGCTTCTAAGGTAATCCACCGTCATTTCAAGAGCCTTAAGCCCGTCCCTCCCATAGCACTCATAAAATGCAAGGTTGGGTTTGTAGGCTATGCAGTGCTTCTGTGTCGCATCGATGATGGCTTTGTTGAATTCGTATATAGCCTCGGCCTTGCCACTGTGTGCCGTGTCAGTGCTTTCGGAGACCATTTTCCTTATTTTCTCCGGCATCTTAGAGAAGTCTGTATCGAGTCCGACGCACAGCATGCTGTGCTTGCTCTGTATCTGTCCGTAAAGTTCTGTTGTTGTCATAGATTATCCTTGAAATAAAGGGTTACCTTGTCCATAAGATGTATCCTGTCTCGTCCGAATACGTTGTGTTCGGCGAGAGGGTAGGGGAAATAGTCTACCTGTATCTGGTTTTCGATACATTTTCTTACAAAGTTCAGACTGTGCTCCCATACGACAGTATTGTCAAGGGCTCCTTGACAAATGAGCAGCTTCCCCTTAAGCTTGGACGCCTTGTCGAGAAGATTGGTCGTGGCGAAGCCATCTGGGTTGGTTTTCTGAGTATCCATATACCTTTCTCCGTACATCACTTCGTACCATTTCCAGTCGATTACCGGCCCGCCTGCCACTCCAACTTTAAATAAATCGGGGAAATCGGTCATAAGGGAGATTGTCATAAATCCACCGTAGCTCCAACCGTGCACTCCGACTTTGTCTTTGTCCGCGAACGGCATATCCAATACGTTCTGAAGACCGGCTATCTGGTCTGCCATCTCGTTCTGACCGCAGTGGCGGTGAATTGCTTTCTCGTAGGCTGAACCCCTGTTCTCTGTGCCTCTGTTGTCTTGAATATAGACTATATATCCGCGCTCTGCCATATACATCTCCCACATGCGGATCTCTGCTGCCCAAGAGTCTCGCACGAGCTGGGAATGTGGTCCTCCGTATACATAAAGGATTACTGGATATTTCTTCTCTGGGTCAAACCCAGCTGGAAGTATCAGCCTGAACCAGTTGTCATATTGTCCGTCAGCACTTCTGACAGTGCCGAGCCTTATCTCTCCTGTGCGGTATCCTTTCAATGGATCTGGGGCTTCGCGTAATGTTGTGATTGTCTTGCCTTCTGTACTCTTGAGGACTGCATTGAAAGGTATGGTCATACTGCTGTAGTAGTCCACGAATACCTTTCCATCGGGGCTGATTGCGGCATTGTGCCAGCCATTCTCCTCAGTCAGCCGAGTTGGGCTGCCGAGCTTAAGGCTTCCGTTTCTTGTCTTTGTGTAACTTATGCTGAAGAGATGGTTTTCTACAGGGGAAATTTCTGCAGAAGTGTAGAATATCCGCTCTTCCGTGATTCCGGCAAACTTAACATCAGCACTGCACTCCGTCAATCTCTCTATAATCCCGTTGTTATCACATAGATACAGGTTTCTATAACCGTCTCTGTTGTCAGTCCTGTATATGAATTTGTCCGTACCGGGAATCATGTACAGAGGGTCGAGTGGTTCGACGTATTTGTCGTTGTCTTCGCTCAGCACGGTCTTGGAGAACGAGCCTGTAGCTGCCTGGTATACATTGAGCCTCAGGTGCTTCTGACTTCTGTCAAGGACTTGTATATATACGAGCCGAGAGTCCTGAGACCAACTTATGCCAGTGAGATACTGATCATACCCGAAGTCGTCTGCCTGCATGTAGACTGTGGATGCGGATGCGAGGTCGTACACTCCGAGCCGTACATTTTCCGAAGCTTGTCCGTTCATAGGGTATTTGATCTCTTGCAAAGTGCCGTTGCCCTTGCTTATGTCCACGAGGGGAAATGTGCTTACGAGGCTTTCGTCCTTTCGGTAGAATGCCACTTTCTTCCCGTCTGGAGACCAAAAGATGCCTCCACTGATGCCGAATTCATTGCGGCTTACGCTTGTCCCGTATGATATGTTAGTGTCTTCGGATACGGCTATGGGGTAGCTGATGCCGTTGCTGTCGCAGTAGTAGAGGCTATGATCAAGAGTATATGCCACTTTGTGTCCAGTTGGACTCGGAGTCGGATTTGCAGCACCTTCCGGAAGGCCTTTTATGATCTTGTCTATCACTGATATGGATGCTGCAGCTTCTATCGCCTCAGTGTCTGACGAAAGGGAGTCACTTTCAGTCCCTGTCTTTATGTCGTAGAATGTGGTCTTGCCTGCCTGTCTTATACCTATGACATTGTTGCCGAACCATCTGAATGAAGCGCGCTCTGGATGGACAATTCTTGAAAGTACGGCCTCTTCCATAGTCATGTCTTTCCCCACATCGTTGCCCTTGCGGACATAGTGCACAGTCATGCCGTCACGCTGCACTGAGACTTGTTCTGCTTTGTTGGAAACCCTTGAAGTTTCGGAATCTATTTCTGGCGCTGTTATGGAGTATCTTTCTTTGCTAATGGCTGAAAGGGAAGTGCTCAATGACAAAACTGTCGGAAGAGCTAGCAGTATTGCGATAATGGATCTGTTCATATTCAGATGGTTTTAAGGCGGTTTACAGACGCTCGGCCATACGGTCAGGTGTCGCTTGTCTCGTAGCTATTCTGTCGTGGTGCACTTGCCAGTATTCTTCAAGACAGAGTTTATAGTGAGCCGTGGACGATATGCATGGGCTCGTGTTGTTGGCAGTCAATGGAGCTAGTTTATCGAGAGAATACTGTCGACCACGTATTTCTGCTGTCCTCGCCAAGGAAGGGTGCCGAGGTATTCCTTGTAGTGCAACTCAACGCTCTTTCCGCTGCATCTCATGAGAGAGTCGGCAATTGCCTTGTCCTTGACGGAGAACTCGAACACGTATGACTCCATGGCTCCGGTGCCTTTACCCACACCTCTGAGACCAGTCTGGATAAGCCTTCCTTCGTAGGTCTTGAATATATATCCTTTGTACATTATCTGGTTGAGATCACCAGCCTTCACGCCTTCACCGAATACGAAGCAGTATCTGAAATAGAAAAATCCTGTAAGGGCTGCTATTATAACTGCTGCAGCTATAGCAATAAGCTTGGTCTTTCCGTTCATATCGATATGATTTGTCCGTATCTTGTCTGTTGAGGCCTTATAATCTATTCTTTGTAGTTTTGCTCCCATCGCATCGGCTCTTGTCCGCTTGCAAAGGTATGGCAGATCATTCGGTGTATGCCGTGGCCTTTAAGGATAGGTTGAATTCATTCGCCTGCAAACTTACAAAATCTATCGGAAGTATGAAAGAGCGGACTATGGCCTTTCCCAGCCATTTCCATCTTTATCATCAGCCCAGTACCTCCTCCAGTACACTCCTTCTTCCAAAGTCGTGGCTGCTTCTCAATTGTCATTTTCTTTGCACTTCAGATAGGAAACCTTCAGAATAATAAACTCCAAAGCGGGAACAGCGTACGGGAGCACCGTTGAAGAGAACTTCCGATGGTGAGTAAGAGTTCGAGACTTCAACGTGTGTGCCATGAATGTCGGAATTCTTGCTGATTGTCGTCGAGGCGTGCTCTGAAGCGTATTCCTGCGTCCTTTCATCGTCCTCATACACCCTTGCCGTGCTGTTGCCGCAGCCAGGAGCGACGAACAGTCTCCAACCTTCGGCACCCTGAATGTCACGGAAAGGTTTGAAGAGCTGAACTTTCACTCCTCGGTGTAGGCAGGCAGCAGGCTGTCCGTCTCATTTGCGGTTCTGTTTCCGAACCTCCTGACTCTGAATTTCGGGACATCCAGTCTGCGGTTAACAATTCCGAGCGTGGAGTTGTCTCGAGACTGCCGTCTTCGAACCATTCCATGCGCAGCAGACGGGTGGGAGGAGGAAAAAAACTCGCGCTATTTCATCAGCGTGGGATAGATGCTATTTCATCAGCGTGGTGTTGATGTAGTTTTGATCGACCTTGCAGTTGGAGAACTTGCACTGCTCAAGGAACGACTGCATGGCGTTCTTTGCCGTGCTCTGATCTGGGCGAGCTTGGCGAATGGCAGGGTATGTGCTGCGGTCAGCCTCGGAGAAACTCACCACGCTGTCCCAACTTGAGGAAGGAGTGAAGTTAACGAAAGAGCCTCCGACCTTCATCTTCTTGTACGGCCAGTAAGTGTAGCCCAGGTTGTTAGCAATAAAATACTTGCTCATCGCGAGCTGCTGCTCCGCTGTCAGGTGTCCCGTCTCACCAACGAACATCGGAACTCCGGTCTTGTCTCTGAATTCCACAAGGTACTTCACGCTCTTCTCCGGAGCGTCCTTGAAGTAGCAGTGGCAGGTGTACATTAAGTTTGAGTCGAATTTCCAGTCGCTGAACATCGTGAATTCAGTGTTGCCCCTTGCTCCGCCGAGGATGATGATGTGGTTTTTATCGACTGCGCGGATTGCGGCCGTGAGTCTCTTGTAGAGAGGTTCGAGTTTCGGGTAGTAGAGTATGTCCCAATTGTCCGTCGCTGGGCGGTGCTCAATGGGTTCGTTCAGCAACTCGTAGCCGAGAATAAGTGGGTTGTCAGCGTAACGCTTAGCGATGCTCACCCAGATTTTCTCTAGTTCGTCTTGGCACTCGGAGTCCTCGAACAGCCACGGATAGCCGAAACTATCATCAACGTTTCCTCCGCCCTGTCCTCCCGGAGCGCAGTGCATGTCAAGGATGAGGTAGAGCCCGAATTCGTTGCACCAGCCCAGCACGTCATCGATTCGCTTGAATCCGTCCTGCTCTGAAGAGAGTCCCATATAGTCTTCATCGGTGAAAAGGCGGTAGTGCAGCGGAAGGCGAATGGTGTTAGCACCGGTGCTTTTGATGAAGCGAATGTCTTCTCGTGTTATGTAGTTGTCCTTGAACTTTTTCCAGAACGATGCCGTGTATTCTTCACCGACGAGTTCCTTGAACATCCGGTCAATCATTGAGGCGGAATTCGTTTTCGTGAATCCAAACATATATCCCTCCGGATTTAGCCAGTTTCCAAGGTTAGTACCCTTGATGAAGAATTTAGTCCCGTCGGGTTTCACGATGTCCTTTCCTTGTGTCTTGAGAAATTCTCCCTGTGCGAATGATCCCTGAGCGGAGAAAAAGAGCAGAAATGCTAGGGGAATGAGTTTGATGAGTGCGAGTTTTAGTTTCATTTGTAGGAATATTTTCTTATACAGATATATCAATATCATATTCGCCGGCATCGTCAGAACGAGGCTTCGACGCTCTTGTTATTTCTGCATTTGTCGAACCGGCAGGCGGATGTGAAGTCTTCGAGGGATTTTGCAACATCACTGACATTGAATTTGCCGAGGGCGTGCAGGTCATCGAACGTTGTTCTTCCCGAGTCCGCAAATCTTGTCACGGTGTTCCATCCTGTCACTGGTCCAAACGAAAGGAGCGAGCCGTCGCCCTCATAACTTTTGTAGGGAGTGAATGTATATCCCACATTTTCTCCTTCCATCTTATTTGCCATCTGGCTGCCGTCTGTCCCGGGATTGGCCACCGAAAGCAGTGCGGGAAGTCCCGTGCTGTATTCGCGGAAACGGACGATGGCTTCCAAGGCCGAATCAAAGGCTGACGGGCTGTCGGCATGACCAGTATAGAGGATATTGTCATCGAACTCGAAGTCGCTGTAACAACTGAAGTCCTGTCCTCCGCGGACGGCATCGAGGATTATTACATGATTCTTGTCGACTGCACGTATGGCCTTGACGGTCTTACGGCAGAGCGGCTCTACTTTGGAGAGAAGGTCGTCGAATCTGGCGTCGCCATAGAGAGGTGAGTCCATAATCTCATATCCTAGAAGGCATTTCTCGGAGTTGTATCTTTTGGCAATCTCGCTCCAGATCTTAGTCATTTCCGTTTGCTGGCCCTTACTGGTGAGCAGCCACGGGTAGCCGCAGCTGTTGTCACTCCAGTCGCCGGTCTGTCCACCCGGGGCTGCCTTCATGTTGAGTACTACATAAAGTCCCACCGTGCTGCACCATTTTATGAGACTGTCAAGCCTCGTGTACCCGTCCTGCTCTGAGGTTAGTCCCATAAAATCAGTGCCAGAGGAGAAGAGCCTCCAGTCGAACGGCACACGGACGGTGTTCGCCCCACACTTCTTGATGTAGCGTATGTCCTCTTCAGTGATGAAGACGTCCTTATGCCTTTTCCAAAACGCTGCATCTCTCTTTGGTCCTGCAATCTGGCAGAACATCAGGCTAAGGTCTCTCTCGGCCCGGATTTTCGTGAATCCGAACAGCGCCCCATCAGGGCTGAGCCAACCCGCAAGATCAACGCCTTTCATTTGAAACACGGTCTTGTCCGGTTTCATGAGAGAGCGCCCCTGCACATAGATGTATTCCGATTTAGCCGTCTTTTCCGGCCTGTCCGGCACCCTCTGTTCCTGCAGAGTCTTGTCGCAGGAAACTGTTGATGCCAATGCTGCAAGGCCGCAGATGAGCCTCAATATGCGGAACTTGTTCATAGTCGATTGCTTTGTAATTGTTTGCTATATAAACTGCCATTCCGGCCGGAATTATTCCCGAGAACCGGAATGGCATAGTCGTTCATATTATTTGCTCCAAGTGCAGTTTGTCACGGTCGGCTGGACCTTGCTGCCTCGGTTGCAGATGTAGTCACCGAAATTATCGGTTGAAAGTTCAAGTTCTGTCCCATCTATGTTTGCGGTGCATCCGAACAACGCACCGTCAATTGAGGCGTTCTCCTTTACATTTCCGAACGCGAGTCCCCAGAGCATAGCCAGATCCTTGTTGAGCTTGGCCATTTTGAATGTCGCCACGCAACTGCTTGCACCGCTTACGTTCACTCCCTTGAATACAAATCCTGCAAAGCCTCCTGCAGCACCGACACAGGTGTTTTCAAGTGCGGACAAAGCCCCTTTTGAAGAACAATCTGTCATAGTGACATTCTGCGCCATACCGATGATTCCACCGAGAACTGTTGTATTGACACTCGTCGCCCATCCTCCGGCCAACTCTCCTGTGTTGGTGCAACCAGTGACAGTAACCTTGTCGCCATCCTTGCCGATGGCCGCACCGATGATGCCGCCAACATTATCCAGTCTAGCTGGAGAATTGCCATTGTTAAGGCAGCCACTGTGACGGCAGTTGCTGAGTAGTGCGCCCGAATTTTCACATCTCGTGACTGTTATGGAGTAGCTCTTGCCACCATTGATGCAAATCTGCGCGCCGTTGTCCTTCCAGTCATTCACGAATGTTCCGGCGCAGCGGCCGAGTATTCCTCCCACGCAGGTCGAGCCGCTGCTTGTGCCCTCGCCATCAGAAATGCGTGAAATTGCCCCAGTGTTGCGGCAGTTCTCGAATACGACCCCGTCAAGCTCGACGATTCCGCAGATTCCACCGTAGGTCGAAACTCCGAGAGCCTTTGTACCGGATGTAGCTCTTATATTTATGCTTCCGTTGTTCACGCAGCCGATGAACTTTCCGGCCTTGCACTCCGCGTTCGCGAAATATAGTCCTGTGTTTTCATCAGGTCCCACAATCGTGTGTCCGTAGGCCGCGAGTCCGCCTCCGAAATTGGCGCAGGCGACATCCTTCCCGTTCTGGTCACCTACAGCTATCTCAAGCGATACATTTCCGTCGTTGGTGCAGTTCTCTATCACGCCTCCATTCTGCGCCACGATGCCTCCGAGTAAAGACGGCACACCACTGAGCTTCAGGTTGGCGGAACAATTGGTTGACACATTTCTTACAGTTCCGAGGTTTATCTGAGCAAGGGCGGCATTGCCATACTTGTAAGGCTGGTCAAGGTCGGTAAATTCTCCGCTGAGGGAGAGGTCGCTGACTTCAGCTTTTTCTCCGAGCGTTTGGAACAACGGTCTTGTTGCAGCGGAACGGCTGATTGTCTTCCCGTTTCCGTCAAGTTTGCCGTTGAACACACCGTTAGCAAGCTTGAGGTTGTCTGTGGAAATGTTCGCTGTAAGTTTGAGCGTCCTTCCGCTGAAGTCATCTCCAGCGCTGATTTTTGCCGCGAACATGTTCCAGATTTCGACGTTCGGAATCTCTCCAAGGTCGAGTATGCTCTTCGGTTTATATACGAAGGCCTTAGTGTAGGTCTCGCCAGCTTCTGCGACAAATTCGCCCTCGGAAGGGAAAGTCATTTCCTGAAAACTTCCGTCCGTGTCGTAAATCTCAAACTGCAGTCCCTTGGAATATGTCTTAGCAGGGACAGCGAAAAATATGTCAGAGCCAAGAGCTGCCCCAGTCGCACCGCAGGTCACGTTGATGACGCTTCCGTCCTGTTTCGTGTTCTCAAGCGTGCACCCCTCTTCCGAGAACTTTACTGTGAATTTTCCGTTGACGGCATACCCTTCAGGGTCGCTGACTTTTACGGAACTGATATTGAACGCTGTCTCTCCTTTATTAGGGGTGAGGCGTATATATGCCATGGCATCCGAAATCACGACCTTTCCGAGTTCATCGCTGTATCCGAGCATCAACTTCGTTTCCGGGTTTATAGCCTTTCCGTCTGAGGTCTGTTCCGCTGGAATCACCACCTTTGCCGTCCTGTCCTCCTTGGACCAGGAATCGAACATAGACACTGGATAGACCACGCAGTGCGGAACCTCCACACCTACGTTGAACGAAAACAAGGCGCGTGTGTCATCCTCCATGTCGAGTTCGGTGAGGGATGACTTCATTCCGTTTACGACAATCCTGTCATCCTCGTTCCACACGAAGTCAACAGGAGCCTCCACTGTCAAGGTCTTTATCTTTTCGCTTTCCGTTATATGCACATCCGGTGTCTTCTGACATGAAAGCGCCAGCATTGCCGTCAGTGTGGGTAAAGTCCAAAAAATCTTTCTCATAGTTCTGTGTTATTTATTGTCTTTTATGAAGTTACGTATATATTCCACTTCCTTTTCGCTCCATGGCGTTCCGTCAGGACGGAATATGTCGTGAAACCATATCTTCGGCTCTTCGGTCCACGGAATCGAGTTTCCGTCAGCGTCAACCTCGTTCCAATCGTAATTGAAGTTGCACTTGCCGGCGACAAGACCGAAGTTTACAGCCCCGACGTTGTATTTCCGGAATATTGGATATGAGCCCTCGAATGTAGAGTCCATCTTTCCTCTGGCGAGGAACTCCGTGCAGACGAGTGGCCTGCGGTATGGCAGGAGCTGCTTTATGTAGCGTTCGAGCGATGTGGGGGAGTCGTAGGCGTGGAATGTGATAACATCGCTGTTCTCAAGAACGAACGACACTTCTGGAAGCGAAGTTATCGTGTTTCCCACCCATGACCAGAGCGGTGATGTCAGCGGCTGGGACGGGTTCACCTCACGTGCCCAGCGGAAGGTAGCCTCAAGAAGCGGCACGGAATCGGTGACTCCACGGCGATGGTGCTCAGGCTCATTGTAGAGACACCACATCAGTACGCGACTGTCTTTTCCGTAGCTGCGTAGTATGTCCTTGACCATTTTTTCCAGCTTCGGCCATGTTGATGGGTCGTTCACCCATTCCGCCCCCGGAACCATACACCACCCTGAATTGTGAACTCCCGGAACGCTTTCCGGCTGCTTACCGAGGTGTGGGTTCTCGCATTTTCCGCCATTGGTCCAGAAAGAGACAATCACTCGGAGGCCATGACTTTCGCAGATGTCAAGAAAGTGGCTAAAACGCGACTTGAATCCCTTGGGATCATCGAGATAAACAAGATGCGAGAGGAATACGCGGATGGTGTTGAATCCCAGTCCCTCGGCATATCCGAGCTCGCGGTCGATGGTCTGTGGATCGAATGTGCTCTCCTGCCACATCTCAATCTGGTTTATCGCTGTTGAAGGGACATAGTTGCATCCAACTATCCATCCCTGCTTCGCATACCATTCTTCTGCCTTTTCACGACTCCATCTGCCTTCCCCTTTTCTTGCTGAAAGAGGAAGGGCGGACAAAACAAAAATTAATGATAGAATATATACAACTTTTCTCATTCTCATTTTCAATTATCGGAATTATCCTTAATTCGAGGCGTTCTTATTGCCATATCCTAAGAATTTCTAATATCCCGCATTCTGTTTGAGGTTCGGGTTCTTGTCGATCTCCCCCTGAGGAATCGGAAGAAGTAGGTCCGTCTGCACGAACGGACGGCGGCTCTGCCAATAGGGATCCTCCTCCGGCATCGCGTCATGGATAGCCTTCACTTTTTCCCAACCATAGCGGGCAACATCGAAGAAACGGAAGCCCTCGAAGGCGAGTTCCAGACGGCGTTCGTCAAGAATCAGCCCGAGCATCGTCTCGTAGTCCGTTGGGGTGTCAATCTTTTTCAGATGCACACGCTCACGGATCTTGTTTACATAGTCAGTTGCTCCCTTTAGGTCTCCCTGTGCGGCAAGCGCTTCAGCGTGGAGAAGATAGATTTCGCCAAGCCTCATGAATATAATGCTGCTTGCCCTTGTGCGGACCTTGTATGCGAAGGGATAATTGCTTGAGGGATAGTACAGAGACCAAGTGCACTGGTCGTATTTCACTGATGAGTTCAGTCTCTCCGTGTCTCCGGCCTTCTCGAAGGCGTCAAGCAGGTTGCGGGAAGGGGTGAGGTATTTTGCCCAGCCGAAGTTCGTGCGGTTGCTGTACTGGTCGTAGTAGTACATATAGGCAAGGCGGTCAGAATTGCTTTTGTTGCTCTGAAGTTCAAAGACCGTTTCAGGGTTATTCTTAAAGGCATCGGTCTCGTTGAATCCCCATAGGTCATCGTATTTTGGAGAGAGACTGTAGCCACATTCCTCAAGAGCCTGGCAGTGGTCGGCAACCTTGCTCCAGTCTCGGAGTTCGGTGTCGCGTGCATAGAGACGCGCGAGAAGTCCATGTGCGAAGGCCTTGGAATAGACAGCCTTGTTCTCGGGGTCAGTGTCTGGGGCATACTGGCAGGCAAACTCCAGATCAGAGATAATCTTGCGGTAGACGTCGAGGATAGGGGTGGCCTCTGGATAGTAGAGAGGATAGACTTCATCGACGTTATCCGTCGTAATTGAAGGCGGCACCACCGTCGTCATAGGTATGTCTCCCCAGAGAGAGGTCGCCTGAAGCCAGAGCCAGCTGCGGAAGCAGTAGGCCTCGGCCTGCCAGCGATTCTTCTCCTGTTCATCTGTCCAACTTTCATCCTTGACAAAGACTGAATCTGCGTAGTTGATGAGTGTGTTTGCATTGCTCACCTGCTGGAAATAGCGAGTCCATGTGACGGCCACGTCCTCGTTTGCCGGACTTATCTTGTTTGCTTCAATGTCGAGAAGTTTGGCATTGTTGGTCCCGTTGTAGGAGTTGTCGAGACGGCATTCAGACATCACCTGGTAGTAGAGCGTCCCGACAAAGGTGATGGTCGGCACCCAGTTGCTGTACATTGCATTGCGAAGCCCCTCTATGTCTGAGCGAAGCTCATATGGGTTCACGCTACCTCCCTCGTCTTTCTTTTCCGTTCCGTATTCGGTGATCGGCATCAGTTCGAGTTGGCAGGAAAGCGTCAGCAGTACAGCGGCCGCTATGACGGATATACGATATATATTCTTCATGATTATTTTTCCTCTTTTAGAATTCCACATTCAGTCCGAAAATGAATGTCTTGACATTCGGATATGAGCCCCAATCGACTCCCATCTTAGTCGCGGCCGTGTATTCGCTGACCTCAGGGTCATAGCCGCTATACTTCGTGAGTGTAAGCACGTTGCCGCAGGTTACGTATGGCCTTATGCTGGAGATGTGGGCCTTGCGCAGAGCAGGGTGACGTATGTCGTAGGAAAGGGTTATATTCTTGAGCTTCACATACGAGCCGTCCTCCACGAAGCGAGACGAAACCTTGAGATTGTCCGTTCCCCCGGCCTTGGGCATGTCTGTTATATCACCTGGGCTGCGCCAACGCCTCAGTACATCGGTAATTTGGTTGTAGCCGTTGTTCATGCTCACGAGCTCGACGCGGGAGGCGTTGTAGATGTCGTTGCCAACAGAGCCGGTGATGAGGAAAGAGAGACTGAGTCCTTTCCATGAGAAGGTGTTCGTGAGTCCGAATGTGAAGTCTGGGTTTGCATCGCCTATCCATGTCTTATCAGCGGCGGTTATGCGCCCGTCGTTGTTCTTATCCTCATAGACAATGTTTCCCGTCTGCGGATCGACTCCCTTTGAGACATAGCCGTAGAACTGCGAGAGAGGGTGTCCTTCCTCCATTCTGATGACGGATTCCCTGCCCTGCTGGTCGGAGGTTCCGGCGAAATAGTATATCTTTTGGAGTCGGAGGCTCTCAAGCCTGTTGCGGTTCATCGAGATGTTGAAGTCCGTGTTCCAGCGGAAATCATTCTTGTCGATGTTTACGGAATTCAGAGAAAACTCCACGCCCCAGTTGGACATTTCGCCCTCGTTGCGGTAGATGCTGCCGACCTTAGCGGTGGAGGGAAGCGGAACATTGAGAAGAAGGTCCGTTGTGTATTTGTAGTAGCCGTCCATCGTGAGGTTCAAGCGACCTCCGAACATAGAGAAGTCAATTCCGATATTTGCTTGATTGGTGGTCTCCCATGTCAAGTCGGTGTTGCCCATCGCGCTTAGGCTGCTGATGGTCGGCACTGCGTCTGCATATTCAGGTTTGGTGTAGTCGGGATAGTTGATTTTGTATTTCTCTACCCATGCATAGTCCGCGAGACCGGCTTGGTTTCCGAGTTGTCCCCAACCTGCGCGGAGTTTCAAGTCGTCAATCCATGAAACGTCTTCCATCCACGACTCCCCACTGATTCTCCATGCGGCTGAAACAGACGGGAAGAATCCCCATTTGTGGCCCGGTGCAAGCTTGCTGGAACCATCGGCACGGAAGTTTGCGGTGATGTAGTAGCGACTGCTGTAGTTGTAGGAGAGCCGTCCGAGATATGACATTATCGACCACTTTGACCAGTCTTGACTGACGCCCTTAGGCATGTTTCCGGCGTTGAGGCCGAATACGTTGTGGTTGGACATCAGATAAGTTTTTCCTGCTGTAAGCTCTTGGTAGTCTGAGGTGGTTGCGGAAGTTCCAGCCATCACCTCCAGGCTGTGCCCGTTCCAGAGCCCGTTGTAGGTCAGGATGTTGTCGTAAATCATACGCTTGTCATCGTTGCGTGTGTCGGTAACTGAACCGTTCTCTTTGCGTCCGAAAACGGTGCTGATGGGATCGAGGTAGGTGTAGCCGTGACCCCATCGACGGTCCATAGAGACGGTCGATTTGAACCTGAGTCCCTTCACGATGTCAAGGGTCAGAGCTCCAGATGCAATGAGCCTGTCGTATGAAGAGAAATTTTCCTGTGTCCTCGCGATGTTCTCGACCGGGGAGTTAAGTCCGCTCAGTCCGTAGAACTTTGTCCAATAGTGCTCAGGGTTGTCCTCATCCCAGATCTTTGCGTATGTCGGCGTACAGAGGGCGGAAATCACCACACCTCCGTTGTTTGCGCCCAATCCGGTGTTCACACCATTGGAGCGGCCGTTTGAGTAAGCCAGGTCCGTGCCGAAGCGAAGCCAGTCAAAGAGCTTCCACTCGGTGTTGACCTTCATGTTGAAGCGGCGGCTGTAAGTGGAGCGTATGACACCCGTCTCGTTGCTGTAGCCGGCACTGGCATAGTACTTGGCCTTTTCCGTGGCGTTGGAGACGGAGAGCTGGTAGTTCTGCGCGAGACCATTCCTGTAGGTCTCCTTTAACCAGTCTGTCTCGTCCTTGAGCCCGTACGGCATTTCTTCTACGATTGATTGAAGTCCTTCATCTACAAGAAGTTCCTTGTACTGCTCATGGTTGAGTACGTCGAATGTCCGGGCCACGGTCGTGAGGCCAACATATGAACTGAACGAAATCTGTGTTCCTTTGCCTGCCTTTCCTGATTTTGTCGTTATGAGCACGACACCGTTGGCTGCACGGGAACCATAGATGGCTGCTGAGGATGCGTCCTTGAGAATCTGCATGGATTCGATATCCGATGGTGAGAGGTAGGCAATCGCGTAGCTTCCCTCACCGACAGGAACCCCATCCACTACATAAAGAGGGTCGTTGCTAGAGGCAATTGATGAAGCTCCGCGCACGCGGATAGTCATCCCACTGCCCGGAAGTCCGCTTGTCTGCTGCGCTGTGACTCCAGCGACCTTTCCTTGAATGAAGCCTGCAGCATCGGTGATCGGGCGGGTCTTCATGTCATCGGTGGAGACGGTGGAGATGGCAGTTGTGAGGTCGCGTTTCTTTGCTGTTCCGTAACCGATGGCCACGACAGCGTCAAGGGCGATGGCATCTGTTTCGGCTGTCACGTCAATGACGGAGCGTCCCGCAACCTTTTCTGTCACAATTTTATAACCTAGTGCCTCGTAGCGGAGCAACGGGTCTTTCCCTGTCAGGGTGATCGTGTATTTTCCGTCGGCGTCGGTCATCGTACCGTTATGAGTTCCCTCTTCAAGCACACTCATCGCTATCACTGGAATCCCGTCCGAATCCACAACCGTTCCGCTGACAGTCCTTTCCTGAGCTTTAGGACGCTCGTCCTGCCTCTGCCGTGGAGCGAGCACGATAAGTTTCGGATTTTTGATTTCATAAGAAATCCCTGTTTCTGAGAACAGTTCGTCGAGGACAGCCTTCAATGGCTTGTCTTTGACATTGATGCTGACCTTCCTATCCATATCAGGAAGAGCGCTGCTGTAGAAAAACTTGAAATCGCCCTGTTTCTCAACGATAGAAAGAACATCTGAAAGAGGCCTGTCCTTTGCGGAGACAGTGATCTGCTGTCCCCACGACGGTACGGCGAAGACCATTGCGACGAGTATTGCCAATACCCATTTCATCAATCTGTGGTGCATTGTTTTTTGGTTATTATTTGTTTGTTATATAAAGGCATTCCGGAATGTCACCGGTTAAGCCTTGAAAGTTTCACGACATTTCCGTCTATTGTCCAGCACACCGGCGAGGTCTCTGTAATTAGATTGAGCATAGCCTTGAGCGAGGTGTTTGGAATAACCCCAGTGTAGCGCAGGGTTTTGATGCTTTCATCCGTGAGGATGACGCGGACATTGAAGAGGCGTTCCATCTCGGTAGCTACTGCGGTGAGGCTGCTTCCGTTGAATGCCACTTCGTTTCGCAGCCATGGAACTTCGGATCCTATTTCTGTCGGCTGGGGTTGTCCGAGCGTTCCCAACGATCTATTGTATGATATGCTATGGTGCGGATAGAGTACTGCCTCGCTCGTTCCCGCAGTTGTGAGGACCTTGCCATCCACGAGCGTGACGGTCTCGTCCCCGTCCTCGTAAGAACGGACATTGAACTTTGTTCCTAGAGCCTCGACGCTGATGTTCCCCGTGCTGACGATAAAGGGAAGTTCCGCGTTTTTTGCGACTTCAAAGAAGGCTTCCCCCTCAAGGGATATGTTTCTATTCGTCTTTCCGTATTCAGTCGAGAATGACACGCGGCTGGCTGAGTTCAGCCTGATGTGGCTGCCGTCAGGAAGCAACATGTCACTCCTCTGCCCGCAGTCAGCGACAATCTCGAACTGTCCGAGAGCTGCCTGTGGCGCGGAAATGCGTATCCCCACAACGGCACCGAGCGCGACAGCCGCAGCCACAGCGGAAACCGCCACAACGCGCCAAAGACCAATTCTGTGCTGTCTGGCCTCTTTCTCTAGCCGTGCCGCACGTTTCTTTGTCTGCGCAAACGCTGTGTCGATTTCTTCTTGTGTTACAGATGACCCATCAATCGCGTCCCATTTGATGAAAATATCTCTCCTCATATCACTTTTTTCTTGCCATTCTTATGCAGTCAAATGCCGCCTTCGGTGACGTCACACTGGATATACGGATCTTATTCTCTCCCTTGAGAAGCTCCACGTCGAACGGAATCTCCACGAATGCGGAGTCCGTTGCCGCAATCGAGGCGTGATGCTTCTTATCGTTCACAACCAGATCAAAATCAACCGCCTCCGGTGAGGAGATGAGGACTGCCAAGCTATATTTTCCTCCGCGGCGGCTGAACACGTCGCTCCACTCAAGCCAGTTTGTCTCGGAGCCACCGAGATTCATCGCCACAGCCCGTCCGGAAGCTCCCTCCTCTACAGGGACATATTTCACACCCGTTCCGCGAATGTCAGTGAAATCTGGGCAGTATCCCCACTCGGCCTCATACAGCACAGGCTCAATACGTTTGCCTTCAACCTTAAGAATTTTTGCCGTATGCGGCGGAAGTTCCATCTCTATGACATCGCAGGAAGCAAGGTCGGAGCGCAGGTTGAGGTCGCGCAGCTTCATCTGACCGGCGAACTCCAGCACCTGTGCAGGCACGCTGAACGAGGCGGCTGTGTCCGAAGGGTTATAGAGAGCGACGGCTCTTTCGCGGCCGTGACGCCGCAGGACGTCCTTCGCGAAGACATAGGTATCTCCTTCGTGCTGAACCACATGAGCCTGAAGTCCGAGCGGATCTTGGTTCACGGCAATCAGCTCTGGGTTGGTGATTATCCGCATCGTCTCCTCCGGAATGTACTCGATGTCGCAGCCTAGAAGCAGCGGTGAACTCATTATACACCACATCCCGAAATGGGCCTCCTCTTCGGCATAGCTCAGTCCCAGCCCGTTCTCCCAGAAGAAGGGTGACGGCTTTATGTTGTAGCCCAAGGCGAGCATATCCATATCGTTGTAGTGCCCGCCACGCGCGTACGCCGAAAGGTAGAGGTTTCTCTTGACTATTGACGCCATCGACGACCACACGGGACGGATGTCCCCCGACATCCTCCAGGAGTCTGCAATCTTCTCTGCCCATGTCCCAGGGAAGTCCCAGCGGCAGATGTTGATGTCGATATGCCTCCCAGCCACGCTGTCAATCACATGACGAATCCTTTCGTAGCGATCCTGCTCATCGAGGTGGAGGTGAAAGCCCCCACAGTAGTCAATCTTGATAAAGTCGAAGTTCCAATTGTTGAAGTACTGGTCCGCGTCCTGCACGTCGTGCATCCATAATCCGGCGCCAATCCCATTGGTGTCTCTGAGATTTTTCGAGAGCGCCCCGCAGGTGTTGTCCCCAGCATCGGAGTAGATTCCCGCCTTGAACCCGAGGGAATGGATGTAGTCCGAGAGCGAGCGCATCTGCTCCGGGCCTCCGGGAAATCTCACCGGATGGGGAATCATGTAGCCGCGCTCGTCGCGGTAGCCGAAGAATCCGTCGTCGATGTTCACGTTTGAGTAGCCGGCTTCCTTGAGTCCCCGTTCGACGAGGAGGTCTGCCTGACGTCTTATGATCGAGTCCGAGATGTTGACGGTGTATGCGTTCCATGAGCTCCAGCCCATCAGAGGCGGTTTTACCGCATGGTTTTTCACGCAGTTACATGAGACGATGAACGCTAGAATAAGGGGAAGAGAATATATCCACCTCATTTTTAGGGTGTTACAAGAATGTGGCATTAGACAAAAACGCATATAATGACGATTTCTACATTATTAAGAGTGTAAAAATCGTCTCCACACCCATCGGAAATTGTTATTTTTTTGAAAATATCTTCCGATGAGTACGAAGAAGTATGTATATGCGAGGGTGGGCTAAACGAAGAATACCATCAGACACAGGACGCGGCGGATGTCCCTCAGAGCGGCGTTCATCAGATTTTCGACAGTCTTTTTCTTTATTCCGAGAATTTCCGCAATCTCGTCGTTCGATTTGCCATCGTTTCGGCTAAGGGTGAACACGCGTCGGCGGCGTTCCGGCATATTTTCGACAGCCTCACGAATCTTTACGGCCTTCTCGGCGGCGGTCAGGTGGGAATCTATTGTCTGGTCCACGGCAAAGTCGAAATCTTCTATCGTCATGGAATGGCTGCGTTTTTTCAGGTGGAGCAGTGCTGAATTGCGAGTCATGGTGTAGAGATAGGACCCGAATGCATGGATTTCCGGGAGAGTGTCCCGTAGCAGCCAGATTTTAGCGAATACATCTTGGGCAATGTCCTCGGCAACTGCTCGGTCCTTAAGGATCTCGGACAGAAAGACAAGGACCTTGGGATAGTAGTACGAGAAAACTTCACGGAACGCGCCTTCGCTGCCATCCGTAACAGATTTTAGTAGCTCTTTCTCGTTTTCCAGCATGGTCTCGATATCTTTCTTCTGCAAATTTATATCTATTTGTTGATTTTCTATGATAGGTTTGACTTAATCAGTCCTACCCTCCGGCAGAAATAAATTTCAAGAAAGGACGAACTGTTACATCGATTTTTTTCCGGATAAATGTAATTTTATTGGTTAATTTCGGTACCGTTTCTATATATTTGCAGGCATTTTTGCACGAGACGTTTAAATGAAGAATAATTCTGAAATGTCGGAAACCGCATTGTGGAACATGTTTAGGGAAGGAGATGCTGAGGCATTCTCTTCCCTTTATGAGCTGTATGTCGATGATATGTACCGCTATGGGATGAAGATCATTTCTGACAAAGACATTCTGAGAGATGCCATCCATGATGTTTTTGTGAAATTGTTCAGTGCTGCGAGGCTTCCCGCCGAAGTCAGAAGTCCCAAGGCATATCTGTTCAAGTCTCTCCGAAGCCAGATTTACGACAACCGCAGGCTTAGGGAGGGAGGATTACCTTCCACAAGTATTGATAACGTGCCTTTTAATGTCGAATGGAGGCTCTCGGATGATGCAGCGTGCGAACATGAGAATCGTGCCGAGACAGAGGAAAGGTACAGACGTGCGTTGTCTGTCATGACGGACAGACAGAAGGAAGCTGTCTATCTTCATTATACCCTGGGCTTCTCCTTCGAAGAGACCGCCTCTATGATGGACATGAACATCCAGTCCGTCCGAAATCTCATGTCCCGGGCTCTTGCAAAGGTCAGAAAATTAATGTCTTTAGCGGTTTTCCTTAATCTCTTTGTCTGAACTCATTCTAATTCTAGGACAAAATTCTCGTCTCAAGGAGCATTTCAATCAGTAAGTTTTTTAAAATCTACATGGAAATTGTTTTGAAATGTTTCAACTTTTCTCTTAAGGCCCTTTCCGGCCATTGACTTGAACTGCCTCGAAGAATTTTCATAATATAATTCGGGAATCATTTCAAAATAATTTCTAAAAAAGTGTGGGGGTGTGAGTATAAAATTCACGTTTCCGCAGTCTACTATATTGTTTTATTGTCTATGGGTGTCATAAACATGTTGAGTCCACCAGACAATATGACCACATAGACTGTTAATAACTGATGAAATGAGTAATAAAGACAAGCTGACGGACGAGATTTTCTCTGTAATGGAGCCCATCGAGGAACATATCAGTAAATCGGACAGGATAAGACTGTGGCTCTCGATCGACAGGGATTATAGGATTGCAGGAAAACGGAACAGAATCATCAAGGTTTTCTTGCAGTTTCTTGCTGCTTCAGTGGGAATGGCTGCGGCCGTCGTTGTCGGGGTGTTTATTTATAGCGAATTTGTCTTAAATAATTCACAAGAGGGCGGTTTTGGACTCCAGTTGGTGGCAGACTATTCTCCGGAAAAATGCGGAGAAATAAGCCTTGTTCTTCCTGGTGACACTGTCAATGTCGCGGAAAATGCCAAAGTTACCTATACTGAAAGCACTCTGTCAATAACTTCCGATGGTGAGACTCATTTACGAGACATCGCTGCTGAAGATGAGATTCACAAACTGTTCGTGCCTTACGGAAAGATAGCTCGTCTGAAGCTCTCGGATGGTACGGAGATACATCTTAATGCTGGGTCAATAGTAGCGTTCAATGCAAAAATGGCAGGGAAGTCCAGAATCTTATATCTCAATGGAGAGGCTTACCTTGATGTGGCGCATGACGAAAGCCGTCCATTCGAAGTCATAACAGACAAGATGAGCGTATCAGTGCTCGGGACAAGTTTCGATGTGAAGGCCTATCAGGATGAAGAATACCAAAGCGTGGTTCTCGTTTCCGGGCGGGTCAAAGTCGGTTCAGAACGTTTGGATGATGATTATGTTATGAGCCCCAACCAAAGGTTCACAATTGATCGGTCAGGAGGTGCTGAGGTGAAGACCGTAGAGGCGGAAGACTATGTATGTTGGACGACAAATTTCCTTAAGTTCAGACGTTCAGACATCGCAGACGTTCTCAGTAGTCTCGCACGTCATTACAATGCGGACTTCGTATGTGATGAGACCGTCAAGGGATTATCCATCACTGGTAATATGGATATCTCAGGAAGTTTAGAAAATGCTTTGGAAAATCTTTCAATTGTCTCCGGAATATCCTATCGGAAAGAGAAAAACGGAATCTATGTCATAACTATGTTAAGGCGCTGAAAAAATAGAGCCTTTTCGTTGAGCGAGAGTAGTCCAAATTCATTTGGAACTGTCGGTCGCGGAGAAGTGGCATATGAAATACGAACTATATAGTCACATATACTAACTAACACGTCTAATAAATGAACAGAACAAGGAAACTTACCAGTTTCATCCGCAAGAGTTGTTTTGTTTTGAGCATTGCGCTGCTCGCCATGAGCGCTGCGGCTCAGACCACGGGCATCACCCTCTCGGTGAAGAATACCCCCGCCAAGGAGGTGCTCGAAATGCTCGAGCGGAATTACGGCTATGTCTTTCTCTACAACGAAGAGGAGGTTAAGCTAGACAAGAGCGTGAGTGTCAGCGTGAATAATGCTAGCATCTCTGATGTCATGGACAAAGTCCTCTGGGAAGGACTGGGCTACACGGTGAGAGGCCGCCAGGTCGTCATAACGAAGACTCCCATCCGGACTTCTCAAAGTAAAGCCATGCCCAACAACCCTACGCAGGAACGGAAGACCATGGTTTCGGGTGTTGTAACCGATGCCAACGGTGAACCTCTTATCGGAGCCGGCGTCATGCTGAAGGGGCGTGGAAAAGGAACCATAACTGATATTGATGGCCGCTTTTCCATAGAAGCGAGCACCTCTGACGTACTCGAGGTGTCCTACATCAACTATGTCACTCAGGATATTCCGATAAAGGGAAGATCTAATTTTAACGTCACATTGCAGGAAGACGCGTTGTCCATCCAAGAGACGGTCGTTGTGGGCTATGGTACACAGAAAAAGGAAAGCGTCGTCGGAGCCATTGCGCAGGCTAAGGGAGAGCAATTGATGAAGTCCGGCGTGCAGGGAAACGTGGGACAGATGCTTTCCGGACTTATGCCCGGCCTTTCCACCCAGACCGCGTCCGATATGCCCGGTAACGATGACCCGGCTATCACTATCCGTGGACTTTCCTCCTGGAACGGTTCATCTCCGTTGGTACTCATTGACGGTGTGGAACGAAAGATGTCGGACATTGATGCTGGACAGATTGAAAGCATATCCGTGCTTAAAGATGCCTCCGCGACGGCCGTGTTCGGTGTTAAAGGAGCGGAAGGCGTGATCCTCATAACTACAAAACGAGGAAAGGAAGGAAGGGCGAGTGTCTCTTTCTCAGCCAACACTACATTCAAGAAGATTGGTGAAATGCCAGATCTTCAGGATGCTTATGACACCTATCGTTACCAGAACGAATGGGTTGAGAAGTTCCTCCCAAACGATGAGGCAAGCTGGGGTTATTATTCTCCGGTAGGGGAGACCAATAAATTCCGTTATCCGTCATCTCGCACCGAGGCTGATCTCTATCCAAATGTCAACTGGCCCGAGGCAATCACCAAGGACTTCGCCATGACACAGAGATATGACCTGAATGTAACGGGTGGAAACAAGTTCGCCAAGTACTTTGCAGCTGTCTCATATCTGAAAGATGACGATATCTTGAAGTCTGGTGAGACCAATGACGATCTGCCGTTCAAACCACAGTTCGGATTTGAACATTATAACATAAGACTGAATGTGGATCTTAACTTCACACCGTCTACAGTCGTTAGTATCAATCTTGCCAGCTCTATCAGGATGAAGGAAGAGATACCAAGCTCGTACGGAGAAATTTGGAATGCTTTTTACAGCCTCTCCCAATCCATATTCCCGATAAAGTATGAGGATGGAGCTTATGGTGCACCTTATGGAGGTACCGAGAAGAACCCGGTTGCGGTTCTTTCCGGTCTGACCAATTTCCAGAAAACGAATACTGCACAGATGATGTCGGACATCACTCTGAAGCAGAAGCTGGACTTCATCACAAAAGGACTTTCCGCATCGGGAACGTTCTCATTTGATACCAGATTCCTCTCTGAAAGGGACTTCGGATGGTCGAACGTGCTCACCAAGGCAGTCGACAGATACACCGGCGAAGTACTCGGAGGCTATCCGCCAAAAGGCGACAACGATATGGACTACTATCCCACACCGCCGTGGTTCGATGGCGAGAAACTGTCCGTCAACAGCACTGTACGCCGAATCTATTACAAAGTACAGGCTGACTATGCTCGCAGTTTCGGCAAACATGACGTGACGGCACTTGCCCTTATGAGCCGCGAGCAGACGGCAGATGGCAGCGAGTTCCCTCATTATCGTGAGGATTGGGTCGGAAGATTTACTTACGCATACGACAACCGTTATTTCGTGGAGGCCAATGGCTCAGTAAACGGGTCGGAGAAGTTTGCCGCAAAATACCGTTTCGGCTTTTTCCCGTCATTGGGTCTTGGTTGGCAAATATCTGAAGAGCAGTTTTTCAAGCCTCTGAGGAAGGTTGTCGACAGATTTAAAGTCCGTTATTCCATCGGACAGGTCGGAAGCGACAATTTCGCGGCACAGCGTTGGGCCTACATGAGCACTTGGGCAGTCGGTGACAGTAACGCAAAGGGTGTGTTCGGTACTATCTTCCAGGGCCCTTATGGCAACTCTCAGGGGGCAAGTTACCAGCAGTATAAAGAGGCTCAGGTGGGCAATCCCGATCTGCAGTGGGAGGTCTCTACTAAGCAGAACATCGGGCTCGAATTTGCCTTTTTCAACCATTTGATTTCCGGAACGTTTGATTTGTTCCAGGATAACAGAGACAAGGTTTTCCTGTCAGCTGCCCAGCGTGCAAGTAGCGTCCCGGGTTATTTCGGAGCAGCCCCTGTAGCAGCGAATCTGGGCAAGGTGCGCAACAGAGGATTCGAACTTGATGTGACTCTGCGCCGTTCGTTCGGTGAATGGTCTCCATGGCTGCGCTATACCTTCGCGCATGCAAAGGAAGAAGTCATATCCATGGATGATCCGGAGCTGATACCGGACTATCAGAAGAATGAGGGCTTCAGGATTGACCAGCCAAAGACATACGTCGATCAGGACAAGTTCATCACGAGTTGGGATGACGTCTACGGACGTGTCGGTGGAGAAAACAACACGTCAAGACTTCCTGGAAGCGTGGCGAACATTGACTATAATGCAGATGGAGTCATCAATGAGAATGACAAGATTCCTTACGGCTATCCTACGCGCCCCGAAAATACATACAATTTCTTCCTCGGCCTCGACTATGGGGGATTCAGCGCCCAGGTTCAGTTCCTTGGTGTCTATAATATCTCTTATAATTTCGCCAATACTATGACCTTGACCAAGAGCGCATTGGCACCTTTCGCCAATCCGAGGCTATGGGATTATTGGACTCCGGACAATCCGGATGCAGTTTATGCATTGGGCGGCGGCAACTCGACTCGCGGAATCTGGTTGGACGGATCATACCTGCGTCTCAAGAGTGCGGAACTTTCCTACACGTTCACAGGCAAGATCCTTCACAAACTGCGCGTGTCGTCATTGAAACTGACTGCATCCGGTCATAACCTGTTCTTCTGGTCCAAGATGCCTGAAGAGCGTGAGTCGTATGACTACGGAAACCGCTATCCTCCTGTGAAAAGGTTCAGCCTTGGCTTGAATGTCACATTCTGAAACGCTATGAGATTTGATAGAGAAAGATATGATAAAGAATATATATAAAATACTGATACTGACATGCTTGTCGGCCTCCTACCTGTCGGCGGTCTCATGCCGCGACTATCTGGACAAGTCTCCCGATGCTGGACTGAGCGAGGAGGATATATTCGGCTCCTTCGAGAAGTTCCAGGGTTATATTGAGAATGCCTACTACTGCATGAACGATCCTATAACCACCGGACCCTTCAATTTTGCCGATGATGTGGTTTCTACAAAGGCCTGGTATATCGACAACATCACCAACGATTATCGTACATTCTACGACATCAACCAGGTATATTTCTACGCTCAGAAGAACCTGAGCGGCAATGACCGGTACGACTCCGACCCATGGAAGAATGGTGGCAACAATGGTGAAATCCGCCTCGGCTATTGGGAAGGCGGCTGGCTCGGAATCCGTAAGGCAAACATAGCCCTGGAGCACCTTGACATGTTGAAAACCCCTTACGGCAATGTTAACATTGAGGATCAGCGCAATCTCATAGAGGGGCAGGCTCTGTTGTTGAGGGCAATTCTTCATTTCAACATCATCCGCATCTGGGGCGGCATGCCCTACATTACGAGGTCGCTTTCTCCTGATGAGGAATTGCGCTTTCAGCGCTTGAGCTATCACGAATCTTCAGATAAGATAGAAGAAGATTTGGTTCGTGCTGCGGAACTTCTGCCTGATGACTGGCAGGACACTCCTACCGGGCAAATGACCTACGGCACCAACAAGGACCGCTTTACAAAAGGCGCTGCCTACGCGCTTTTGGGCAAAGCCATGCTGTATGCTGCAAGTCCGCTTATGAATGGCACGGTAACGGGATCATACACCTACAATGAGGAGTATCTCCACAAGGCTCTCAAATATTTCGGCAAAGTTATGGAGAAGTCCGAGATTATGGGCGGTGACGTTTATGGACTGGAAGATTGGAATAATTACAGCGGGCTTTTCTATCGCCGCAATTCGGAGATTCCATGTTCAGGGAAGGAGGGTGTGCTGAATGTCCCTTTGGTGCAGGCGCAAGCCCAGCAGATAGGTGACTGCAACAAACGTATGGGTGCATGGGTTGATGTCTGCGGCGCCACTGAGAATTATGTGCAGAACTTCGGCATGAGCAATGGCGAACCGTTCGATGCGTCTGTCTACAACGATCCTTCCAAAGACCCTTGGGCTGACCGTGATCCGCGTTTTTATACCAACATAGTGACAGACGGCTCTATATTGATGAAGAGGAACAACGAAGAGTGGAGGGCCGAGCTTTATGTCGGTGGTACAGACTACGGTGAGGAAAAAGGCACGATTACAGGCTACATGTGGAAGAAATATCGTGATGATTACATCTACCCTGGCAGTAGTGACTCGTATAATTGTGCCCAGCGTCTTCCTGTGATCAGGCTTGCAGATGTGTACCTTATGTATGCCGAGGCAGCGAATGAACTGTACGGTCCGGATGGCGTTCCGGCTGAGTGCAAAGTCACTGCCGTGCAGGCTTTTAAGGCTGTCAGAGACAGGGTTAAGAATACTGACGGCACTTCCCTTCCGACTCCTGCGCATCTTGTCGCTTCGAAAGAAGAGCTTAGGGAAACCATCCGCAGGGAAAGGGCCGTGGAACTTTGCTATGAGAACCACAGGTGGTATGATACCCGCCGTTGGTATGTGGCACATTTGCCGGAATACAAGGACATAAAGATCCTTGAGTATGACAAGGATCACAGTTACTATCAGGTAAAGCCCTACCACACACCCCGAATATTCGAGCAGAGGCACTACTGGTTCCCTTTAAAGCGCGAGCAATCCTATATATATGAAGGCTTCTATCAGAATCCGGGTTGGGAATAATCATTAACAGACCATTGCACAATGAACAGAACAGAATATAACCACAGAACCCGCATGTCCGCAAAGAGCCTGAAAGGCATTTTTGCCTCGACTCTGCTGATGGGAAGCCTCGTGTGCTCGGCCCAGGAGGAGAATGTCGCAGCAAATGATGCCGACACACTTCAGCTTGTATTCAAGACAGTCACCGAAGAACTCACTCCGGGGAGTGTCACCTCCATTGACATGCCCCGGATAGTCATGAAAGATAATTATTCAGGGGTATCAACCCTCATCTCATCCTATGGAGCAGGCCTCTTGTCAGGACTGAATCTTTATGGCGTGGGAGATGTCCTCGTATTGATAGACGGGCAGCCACGCGATATAGACAATCTTCAGCCGGAGGAGATCGAAAGCGTCACCTTGTTGAAGGATGTCAATTCCACTGTCCTCTATGGCTCACAGGCCAAGAACGGAATTCTCTCGATTATCACGAAGAGGGGCAAAGTAGCCAAAAGGGACATCCGTTTCGGAGTTGAGTCAGGAGTACAAGTGCCAATTCGGCTTCCTAAGTATCTGGGTTCCCGCGAATACATGACCCTCTACAACGAGGCGTTCCTCAACGACTCTCCAAGCAGTCAGCCGCCGTTCAGACCTTCTGAAATAGCAAAATATGACGGCAGCAATCCGTATCGCTATCCTGACGTTGACTACTACAGTTCGGACTTCCTTAAACCGATGACCAACTCAACAAGGGTTCTTGGCGAGTTTACCAGCGGAAACGATGTGGCACGTTTCTATGCGAATGTAAGTTGGGAGAACCACGACAAACTCTACAAGGTGGATGATTATAATACAGGTTATAATCGTTTCAAGATAAGAAGCAACATTGACTTCAATATCACTCCGTCCCTCAAGAGTTTTGTCAATGCTTTCTTTGTCTTTGACCTGGATCAGAATCCGCGTACAGACTTCTTTACATTGGCTTCGACTCTTCGTCCAAACGACTACACTCCACTGCTGTCTGTCGATCTTTTTGAAGATCCTTCCATATTGGAGGGTGTCGATATCATCGATGGAAGAGGGATTTTGGGTGGACATACCATTTCCGGGAAAAACAGCTACGGCATGAATATCTATGGCGAATTGAACCGTAACGGCTACCAGCGGGATTTCCGCAGGACAATGCAGTTCGACGTCGGACTTGTATATGACCTTTCAAAAATCACTAAGGGTCTCTCGGTACGGGGAGCAATGAACATAGATATCTACGGTGGATATTCCGAGGCTATCCAGAACACCTACGCCCTGTATGAGCCTGTCTGGAGCGATGCCACCGGCAAGATATTCAAAATTAACCGCATCAATCAGGATACCAAGACCGGTGTCATGACCCTTCAGTCTGGTACGTTCAGCCGCGGAATAGGTGCAAACGTATCCGCTGACTACAAGCGTACATTCGGTGGCAGGCACAGTGTCTCGGCATCAGTGCTCGGATTCTACAGTTATCGTTCGGTTGAAAGCAGCGTCTATTCAGACAGAAATTCCCACATAGGATTCAATGCCGCGTACAGCTTTGACAATAAGTTTATGGTGGATTTCAGCGGCGCTATGATCCATTCACTGAAATTGGCTTCGGGACACAAGAACGCCTTCTCCCCGACATTGGGATTGAGTTGGATTCCTGTAGGAGCAGCAGGAAAGAATGACACTGGGTGGATTAATTTCCTCAAGCTCAAAGCTTCAGCAGGTATACTTCATACCGACGCTGACATGGGCTACAATCTCTGGAAATACACCTACTGGGGAGCCGGAATGTTCGGTACCGGAGACAATGGCGGCTACAATTTCGAAGCTCGCCAGGCAGTGGAAGGCAACTACAATCTTGGCATGGAGAAGATGAAAAAGCTCAATGCCGGCATTGAGACCCGTCTCGCGGCAAATTCCCTGTCATTGAACGCAAGTTTCTTCTATGTCATTAATGACGATCTCGTTATGCAGAGGAAAAGCTTCTATCCGCAGATGTTGGCTTCTCATATTCCTTACGAGAATTACGGCAGAAATGACTACAAGGGTCTGGATCTGTCTGCCGGGTACGTGAAGAAATTCGGTGAAGTTAAGTTCAGTTCCATGCTCAACGTGCTCTATGCTACATCAAAAGTGGTGCGCACGGATGAGGCTTACAAAAATGACTATCAGAATCGCACCGGCAAGGCACTCGACACTTTCTGGGGTCTGCGTAGCCGTGGCTTCTTCAAGACTGACGAGCAGGCTGAGGCATCAAACCAGCTTTTCGGAAGCGTGAAGAAAGGAGACCTCAGATACGCTGACAAAGATGGCGACGGGTACGTCAATGATGATGACGTGATCGCTCTTGGCAATTACAATCCACGCTGGGTGGGTACTCTGAACATGAGTGCGGAATGGAAGGGACTAACTCTGTTTGTGTCCGCCTCTACACGCCTTAAATACAACTGGGTGATGAGCGGTGACTATTTCCGTGTCAACGGTGACATAAAATACTCCGAGATCGTGAGGGGACGCTGGACAGAGGAAACGGCCGAGACCGCAACCTATCCCCGTCTTTCCGCTCAGGCCAATGAAAACAACTACCGTGATTCGGACTTCTGGATGCGCGATGGAAACTGCTTCTCACTGGACCGCCTTCAGTTGAGCTATCTTCTGCCTTCATCACTGTTCGCGAATTCCATTGTGAAAGACATCCGCGTCTATCTCAGAGGAGACAATCTTTGGTTCATCTCCGAAGAGGCCAAGTATCGCCAGACGGGATACTCGAACACACGCAACGTGGCTTTGGGCCTTAACATATCATTTTGATAACGAATCGAGAATATGAAATTTTTCAATAATATCTGTCTGATCGTTGCAGCGGCATTCCCGCTGTGCTCCTGCGACAGCATGTTTACTCTGGAGGAGGACAATAACTACGATATCAGTGAGGTGACTGAAATTCCTGCAAGGGTATTGGGCTTTCTGGACATAGCCTACACGGCTCTCCCGACGGACTATTCTTACTCAGAATGTGCCACGGACGATGCCGTGATGAACGAGTACAACAACGAGTACCACCGCATGGTGAACGGCGGCTGGGGTCCGACCTTCGATCCGTTGTCTGTCTGGGAATCTTCCTACAAGGCCATTGACGGCATCAACCGGTTTTTTGAACTTCTTCCGAATACCAATATCGCCATGAAGCCTGAAGACGATCTGGCCTACAGAAATCGTTGGACAGGCGAAGCCCACGGCATGCGCGCCTACCATCACTTCGTCTTGCTGCGCCATTATGGCGGAGTGGGAGTCTCAGGCAGAAAGCTAGGAATACCTTACCTTGACAAGAGCCTGAGCCAGGACAGTGAGGAATGGAAAAGGCTGCGCCGTCCGTCTTTCCAGTCCACGGTAGAGTCCATATCCAAGGATCTTGATGTGGCCATACGGCTGCTTCCGGAGAAATACGAAGGGGATGACAGGGTGACGGGATGGAGAAACAGAAACCGTATGGACAAGCGCATCGCATTGGCGATCAAGGCTCAACTTTACATGCATGCGGCAAGTCCGGCCTATAACGATGGCTATTACAACGTGGAGTATTGCGACTCCGCCCTGAAATATTCCGCCAAGCTGATAGACCTGAACGGTGGTCTTGCGGGATTGGGATATACTGACAATTCCATCTTTTGGGAAAGCGACAACATTCCTCAGGACGTGCTGTGGCGCACCAACCAGACGGACGGGTCAGAAATCGCTGATTCGCGTGAGGCCCGCAACTATCCTCCGTCACGTTACGGCAAGGGACAAGTAAACCCTACACAGGATTTTGTGGATGCCTTCCCAGACAAGAACGGCTACCCCATAACGCAAAGTTCGGACTATAACCCCACTCAGCCTTACATCAACAGGGATCCCCGTCTTGCACGCACAGTCATCTATAACGGCGCGTCATTCGGCAACGCACCGAGCACTGCTTCGGACAACAAGATATACACGGCAAAAGAGGATACTAAGGACGGCATCGAGAATCCTGAGGCGACCCGGACCGGCTACTACCTGCGCAAGACCCTGCGCCCCGACTTTGTGATAAATGATCCTAATCGCTGGCCTGTAGGACAGAGGACCATCCGTCCGCTCATACGTTTCACCGAGATTTATCTCATCTATGCTGAAGCGGCCACGGCCTCTTATGATGCAGACGGTGCATCAGAATACGCGGACTACACTGCCCGCGACATCATCTGTGCCATCAGACAGAGGGCCGGCCTTGGGCGTTCCGACACCTACGCCGCGACTCTGCCGTCATCCGAGTTCATGGACCTTGTGAGGAACGAGAGGCGCATTGAATTGTCATTCGAGGGCTTCCGCTTCTATGACCTGCGCCGTTGGAAATCGAAGATCAACGGACCGGTGTCTTGTGCCTTATTCCAGCAGAAAAACGGCATCGCGGCTCCGCAGATTTTGCCGGTAGATGGCGAGGACCGCATGTATGCGACTTTCACCTACTATGCTCCACTTCCGGAAAAGGAACTACTGAAGTCCCCGAAATTGGAACAGAACCACTATAACAACTAAAAATAGCTAATTAAATGAATAACAGTAGAATGAACAGATTCCTCCTTCTCTTGTGCTTCTCGGCCTGTGTGTCATTTACCGCATGCCAGAGCCGTTTGCCGGAATTCGAGGATTTTGACTATTCAACGACTTACTTTGCCTTCCAATACCCTATTCGAACCATAGTCTTGGGTGAGTCGGAGTACTATGACCTGACAAACGACCACAATCACCGGTTTGAGATCCAGGCGGCGATGGCCGGAGTCCGCGAGAACAAGGAAGACATTATAGTTAATTTTGAGGTTGAACCGAATCTGCTTGAAAAACTCTCTGGGGAATCTACGCGAACCAAAGAGAAGTTTGAACTCAAAATGCTTCCTTCCACTCACTATGAGCCCCTCGGTACTGACCAGATGGTGATTGAGAAAGGCAACTTTAGCGGAGGTGTACTTGTCCAGTTGACAGATGCTTTCTTCGAGGATCCGCTTTCCTATCAGGACTGCTATGCCCTGCCCATACGCATAACCACAGCGACTACTGATTCAGTGCTGGTAGGACGTGTTAGTACTCCTCTTGTTTCAGGACTCCCGGCATGGACAGAGAAATGGGGCGGAGCTGATCCGCGTCAGTCAAGTCAATGGCTTGTAGAGCCTAAGGATTTTACCATTTATGCCGTGAAATATGTCAATCCGTATCACGGAACCTACCTGCGCAGAGGTATGGAGCAGGTAGAAGGAGAGGACGCTGGCAAAGGCTATGGTTGGGAAAGCGGTTACATCGAGAAGACCAACTTCAAGCCGCAGCTTCTGACACGCGGAATGCACCGTCTGCTTTATGCTGACCGCCTGGCAGTGTCGTCATTGAAATTCCGCGCCCTTATAGACGTTGATGAGAAAGACAACACAGTTAAGATAACCACCGATGAGGGCAGCGAAAATACCATCAGTGGCAACGGCAAATTCGTGAAAGACATTGAGGAGTGGGGCGGCAAGAAGCGCATTGCTTTCTACTTGGACTACAAACTGAAGTCTGCCGACAAGACCTATGCGGTGAAGGACACACTGGTATTCCGCGACAACGATGTCGCGTTTGAAGAGTTCAAGCCCACAGTTTCAAAGTAACGGAAAATGATAGACGATAAGATTATGAATAAGAGGAAACTTACGGGATACATATTGTGCCTTGCTGTGGCTGTGGGAGCATTCATCTCCTGCGGCAAGAGTCTGGCAGATGGTCTTCTGCCCAAAGTGGACATAAATCCGGAGCAGGATATTAACAAGGTGGACACCACCTACATCTATGACCTCTGGGGGATTAACTGGAACGGGACAGCCTCTGACAATCTTTTGTACGCCAAACAGTTGCGCCATAAGGCCATAATGTATATGGATGAAATGGAGTATGACCAGAATGCTGCTAATATGGAGTTTTTCTTCGACTCTCCAGAGTCGTATGCCTGCAGCAACTACCAGATTTGGCCAGGAACTACCTATTCGGAGTCTCTGCAGAAGGAAATGGAGGAAGCCTTGGTCTGGAGGGATACCGTTGCGGAATTCCCCAATAACTTGGCAGCTGGCTACATACATAACGGTGGCCAATTTTATGAACTCATGGCCGATGTGCGCAAACAGTGGGTGATAGATAGGATTGTGGAAAAGTGCATAGAGCAAGCCCAGAAAACAGAGAGGAAAGACAGAGGCTTTGTTTTCGGAGGTGTGGCATGGGACATCCCAGGACTGGCGTTCTACGGTGTGGATCTTCCTGCAGAGTATAATGGAGAGCCTCCGATGGTCAAGGGCATGCATTACGACTACCCAACCTTTAAAGAAGGCCGTGCGGCTTATTTCAAGACGCTGTTCAGAGAGGTAAGGAAAATATGGCCGGGTGCCAGATTTATTTTAGAGCCTACGAGTATTTATGCCCATTGGTTAAAAGATGTTGAAAACCGTCCGGACGCAAAGGAGCTAATGCCGGATCTGTTGATACAGGAAGGCTCCGGAATGGGAGGCGGTGACATTCAGTTTCTTAACGATAAAGATATTTTCAACTCCCCGCTTTTCAAGGATATGCCCGAGGCCCGGCTGCGTTCCATGTTGGGATGCACCACTCCTGACGTGTGGAGGGAAGACCGCAACAGGATCATTGCTGGGAACGCGGCAGCGGTAGGTTCGACTTTCTTTTGGAAATCACGTTTCGGAGGCACGGGAGATATGCCAAGCTATCAAAGCATACGTGAAGTGCCTGATAGGCTGAAACTTATCCGAGTTGTTTCTATCTGGGAGAACAAGAATGCCACGCCGTTGGATCAGCGCAAATGGGATTCCGCAACAGGTATTTACACATCTCCTACAGCCTACCTCTCGCCGGACGGCTATGCTGCGGTGCAGTACGAGACAGGGCGCATCTTCGTCGTCTTCAATAAGGCTGATGGGAAGATCGTGTTCCCTCCCGCAGTCGGCAAGCGTGTCTTCGATACGGACGACATGTTTATCGAATGGGGCGAGGTTAATGACATTGAGGTGTCTCCTGATGGGGTCATGACATTGAAGAACCCTAAAGGAGTCGGTGAAGGATATATTCTTAAGTAATCACATAATTACAATATTCAATATACAATGAAAAGATTTAGTATTACCGTCTATTGTCTCGGAGTGGCAGCGCTTGCATTGGCTGCATTTGCCTGGTCATGCAGCCCCTCGGCCGAGGATGACAAGGAAGTGGCCGGCTACTTCGAGATGTCGGAAGAAAGCACAAAGCAATTTGAAAACGGTGTTGATGTGGACTACAACCAGAAGACCGTGACATTCAACTTCAAGACGAATTACAGTTGGAAAGCCTCCGTGGTCTATCTGACGGAAGATGAAGGTTGGTGTTCGGTTCGTCCCGCAGAAGAACAGTCCGATGGGGAGACGAGTTTTGATCTTGTCATAGACAAGAACGAAGGTCAAGTAGCGCGTGAGGCTACTCTGAAACTCATCGCCGGGGAATACAGCGGAACAATGAGCATCAAGCAGGCTTCAAGCATATTCTTCGAAGTCTCGTCAGAGGAAGACTTGTCCAAATACCCTGCAACCGGAGGTATGATCCAGATCACGGTGCACACCAACGTCAAGTACACCCAGACTGTGAGCACAGCGGGCAAGGATTGGATAAAGCATGCCGAGACAAAACCAGATGAGACGGATCCGTATACCTTTATTGAGGTCTATAAGATTTACGAATATGACAATGAGGAGACACCGCGCTCAGCGTCCATCAAGTTCAAGGGCGAGGGTGTCCGTGGAGAGAAGACCATGGTGATCAACCAGAAGAACAAGCCGAACCCTTACCTTATCGCTGATCCAGGCGGAAAGTCGTGGGTGTTGCTTGACATGGAGACCGCAGGCCTTATCCCTGCTTATGGTGATAATCAAAGTGCTGAAGAATATCCATTCAAACCAGAAGGAATACTCGCGATGAAGGGTGAAGTCTCATCTATTGTGGATAATCCTAACAAGAGCGGAATCAACACCTCCGGCAAATGTGTCGTCTGGAATTATCCAATGGACGGCAACGGTGGTACCAACCAATGGTGGGAAGGCGGATTCGTCGTGTCGGACAATACCAAATACATAGATCTTTCCCGTTGGGACAGTATGTCATTTGATGTTTACTATGAGTCTGACGATGCTGATGTCGAAGGTATCTATGAATACCGCTTCTTCCTTGGTACGAAAAGCGCTGATGTTAAGGTTGAAGTCGGTTCGCAGGATCTTCGTAAAGGCCAGTGGCACAAGATAACTGTGTATTTCAAGGATCTGAACTACGAAGGCAAAGATCGGAGCATCCTGGAGCAAGGCCAGTCATTCCGCACCCTGTTCAACTGGTGGAACTGGAAAGAAAGAGACAAGCAGAGGATTTACTTTGACAATTTCACCCTTGAGCGCGACATTGATCTTGGTGCGCAATAATAACTTATTACACTTTACATGATTAGAGCAGCCCCTTGATTCCTCAGTTATGGAATCAAGGAGCTGTTATTTAAAAATATTCATATCTTTGTACGCCACTTTTCTGCGTTCGGCAGTCTCAAATGAATTTGTGCTGCTACAGCTTATCGAAAAGGTTTATAGATAATACGCATTATTACAGACACGAAATGAAAAAAATACTACTCATA
>DJOF01000020.1 GCA_002439585.1 Bacteroidales bacterium UBA6445
GCTACTTCGACTACATCGAAGACCTCATAGAGCGCGAAAACACTTTCAGCATGGAGCAGTTCGCCGCCAGCATCAATGAATTTCTGACATTCCGCCGCTATCAGATTCTTCCCGACAAGGGCAAAATCTCCGCGGCTCAGGCAAAGAAAAAGGCTGAAAATGAATATGCCCTGTTCGACCCTACGCAACAGATTGACTCAGACTTCGATAAGGAAGTTAGGAAAATGCTAAAAGATGAGTAATTTTTGACAATATGGAAAGCACATATAAAATCATCGACATTATAGATTCCTATATTTCAGGAGACTGGGGGAATGATTGCAAGACAAATGAAACTCCGTGTCAGGTATATTGCGTAAGAGGAGCAGATATTGTTCCCATATCAAACTCTCAATACAACGACATACCGCTACGATATGTATCTATGCGTTCTTTTCAGACTAGATGCTTGCAAGAGGGCGATATCATAATTGAGAAATCAGGAGGAAGCCCAACACAATCTACCGGTCGTGTAGTCTATGTATCAAAAGAGTTGCTTACAGAAAAAAAGAATATTGTCTGTTCCAATTTCTGCACTGCATTTAGGCTAAAGGAAGGCTGGAATGCTCACTATGTCTTTTTGTACCTTCAGAATGTGTATAACTCTGAGGTGTTTTTCAATTTTGAGGGCAAGACTTCCGGCCTGAAGAACCTAATGATGGACGTAGCCTTCAAGTCTATTCCGATAAAGAACATTGCTATGACAGAACAAACTGCCATATCCGACTCTATATCGGCAATAGATAAAAAGATTTCACTCAATCGGCAGATAAATGATAATTTACGTGCAAGCCGAGAGCAGAGCCAAACGAAGTTTGAGCTATGCCGAGGCGCAGCCGTAAATGCCGACGTCAGTCGGAATTTACCGATGCTTGACCGTTCATTAAAAGAGGCAGAAGTTCGTCTCGCTGCTTAGTTAAAAACTCATTTTCACTGATATTGCGCTCAATCATTTCAACTATTGGACTTGCTACCTTGTTATATTCAGATAAACCGCTTGAATGTGGGTAAGGTATTTCTATAAATGAAATTTCTGGAACAGTAAGCTGTTGTTGAACAGAACCGTTTTTCTTAAATTTCATTCCTCTAATTACTTGATGTAGATAAATGTAAGCCCCTTCATCTTTTGGTGTAATAGCTAAAAGTCGAATGATAGGCACAAAAGGTTTAAGCCTTCTTTCGCAATAACCAATAGTACCTCTTGCAGCTACTGTTATACTATGTCCTTCTATCGTAGCTTTGTCTGTGAAGCCATAAAGTCCCCTGTTTTCCGTTCCGTTAGAAAATATTGGAATATTACACTTTTGTGTTCTTGTTTTAGAAAATATAGTTGGGCAATCGCCACCAGCTTTTACAGTAGCTATTTCTCCTATTCGTTTCTTTTCAAGATTTGGACTACAAAAAATGTAATGCGAAGTTATAAGGCGTAACTGCTCCTCTAAATTATCATTTATCCGACGATTGACATCTATCTTAACGCAAAACAATCGTATCAGATTGCCGATACTCTCCTCAGCCGTTAAAGATAATCTTGGAATAGGGTATCTCATTATCTGGTTCTTGTCTCCACGAGGCATCTTGCTGCCCTTAGTCCCTTTCATAACATGGTCATAGAACGAGTCTTGGAGTAAAGATGCGTAAAGAAATTCTTGAGAATGGCCAGATTTTGCCCGAAAGACAAGAACATCGGCTGAAGCTCCTCCTTCTCTATCAGCGAACCATATTTTCTTAAGATATGGACGTATATTTGCGACTAAAACATCACCACTCTGATAATGAGTAAGGAAGCATTTCTGTGGAGGCAGATTTTGTGCAACACCTCGTCCTTCTTTGTTCGGAAGCAACGAGTCTGTTGTAACATAATCAGTGAGCGTTACATCCTCCATTGGAATTTTATCCGTCACAAAATCAGCAATCTCGCTCAATTGACGTTCTTGCACTCTCATTTCTTTACAATTTTCTCTGCAACTCATTTATCTCAGCCTCAAGCTTTTCTTTTTGTTCATCTAATGGCGTGATTGGATGGCACTGCCCTCGGTTCAATCCATAGGCATTCACAAGGTGAATGTCAATCTCTCGTATTTGATTCTTTTTATGGTCTATCTGTTTTAAAATGTAGCCTTTGCTATTGCGTACTGTAAAACGCAATGACACATAAGCCACAATGGCCGCAATAATAGACGCAATCGCTCCTATTATCCCAATAACGATACTCAGGTTCATACTCAATTGAATTTAAGACTATCCAGCTGCTTCATTATCTCCGCCTCCAGCCGGTGGCTCTCCTCGAACTGAGCCGCAAGCTCAGACTTGTAACCGGCCATTCTCTTATTGAACTCCTCCTCAGTGATGTCCACATAGTCAATCTTTATGTCGAAGTACTGACCAGCCGAGAAACTATAGCCTTTCTCCGCAATCTCTTCAAAGGATGGTGTGACGGAAAAATCATCCACAGCCACTTTGCCACGGAATGTGTCCACAATCTGCCGGATTTCCTCCGGACGAAGTTTCGTCTTCTGATTGCCGTTGTCTTTGATGGTCTCTCCCAATTTGCTTGCATCGATCAGCACAGGCTTCTCAATACCGGACTTGTCGATGAAGACGACACTGACATTTGTTCCCGTGTTTGCGAAGATATTGCTCGGCATACTTACTACACCTCCGAGGAAATGATTATCGATGAGATGTTTCCTGATTTTGAATGCGATTCCGCTCTTGGCCGTAATGAAACCTGTAGGGACAACAATGGCAGCCTTTCCCCCGTCTTTAAGGCTATAGAGAAGATGCTGGAAGAAACACAAGTAAATCTCCATCCCTGACTTGTCTTTGTTCGGAATATTCGGGACCCCCGCGAAGAACCGTCCTTTATATGGGTCATTGACCAGGTCGCTATGATAGTCAGAGAAGTTAAGCTTGAATGGAGGGTTGCTGACTATGTAGTCGAATTTCCTTAGCGAGCCGTCCTCATTCTTGTGGAACGGATGTTTCAGTGTGTTACCCTGAATCACGTGAGTCAGAGAATGACTCATACTGTTAAGGATAAGATTCAGCATCATCATAGTCGAAGACTTGTCACTGATGTCCTGAGTATAGACCGAGCAGTTCTGCTCTCCGATTGCGTGAGCCAACGCTATCACAAGTGTACCAGTACCGGCGGAAGGGTCGTAGCAGGTCACATTGGAGACATTGTCTGCAGGGTTTACAAGCAGCTGCGCCATAATGGATGCGATAGCGTGAGGTGTATAATACTCGGCATAGTTTCCGCCTCCGTTGGCATTGTAGTCCTTGATGAGATATTCGAAGATAGTCGAGAAGAAATCGTACCCTGCCTCGAATGCATTTTCAAACGAGAAACTCGCCACATCGCCAATAAGCGACCGGCAGAAGGCGTTTTTCTTCGCCGCACCACCCGAGACCACATCTGAAAGCGGCTTCATAATGGACACTTTCGTCTCATCATCATTCAGAATATAGAATATCTCCTCATTTTCCTTTGCTATACTTTCAAGCGTGGAGTCGAACAACTCTGCAAAGACATCCTCGTTCTGACGTTTCGCCAAAAATGGTATCAGATGTTCTTTCTTCAGAATGATGGTATCCAGCATCAGATCGCACATCTCCTCATAGTCATCTTCAGGAAGCGCATCAAGTGCTGCAAAAAAGTCTTCCGTCTGAATAAGTTCCGGCTTCACCTTTTTAGCCTCATAAATAAACTTGTCATTCAAGAACTTGTACAGAAAAGTCTCGATGATGACAGTATATTCATTGCCGCCTCCGGCCAGGCCATTGTCCACAGTCGTTTTTTTCAACCTGTCAATCAGTTCATAAGTCTGCTGCTTGATTGTCTCTATATCCATAATTATCTTGTTATCTGATACTCCCTGTTAATTATATCACTGATATACTGACGCACCGATCTGTCTGTATCAATGTTCTCCTCCCTGAAATGTCTGGTGACGTATGTGAGAATATTCTTCTTGAAATATGCCGGAACCTCCAAAATCGCCTGATTATGGAAATATACGTCGTCCACATCCTGCTTTATGGCAAGCAGGATTACAGTCATCTTCTGTTTCTCTTCCGTCCAGGCATACTGACGTGGGTTTGTGTTGTGTTCTATCTCCTCCTTATCCTTTTCACGCAAACGCTTTTCCACTCTGACGAACTTCGTGTCTCCATTATATTTTATTGCCTCTAGAGCATTACGTTCATTGATTCTCTTGATTCTGCGAAGAATGTCATTGACATTCTCGACCTTCTTGTGCATATTGAACTCGTCCTGCTGCTCCATATCCTTCTTCTTGAACAGCCGCATAAATTCCTCAAGTATCGAGCGGTATTCAGGATCGTTCGTATCAACGCAAGCTCCTATCTGCTGTCTTGCATGAGCTACCGCCTGCTTGTATTGTTCCTGAATCTCAAGTTCACCCTCACCGCGCTTCACAAATGAGAACTCTATATTTTCAAGTGCAGTGTTAAGCAGCTGCCGCACATTGGAAGCCTCATCTGAATTATCTATGAATCCGAGCAAATCAAGCCTATTATTTGCAACTTTGATGAGATTCTGTATATTCTTCACCTCAACAATGCGCTCGTTTTCTGAACCTTGAGAAATGAGCATATTCTGAAGGCTTCTCATATCTTCCAGCGCACCAACAATTTTTCTTACGCACTCTCTGTCATCCTCCATATTCAACTGTCTTGAAAACAGCTCGGGATTATCAAGCTCATATCCCGACAGCGCTTTCTTGGCATTTTCAAACCGTTCCTTTGCCTCCTCAATGGTCACAAGCAGTTTGTCTGTATCCTTGAAATTGTCTTTCCCGACCTCGTGTTCCAGTTCCGACTGATACTCCTTGTTGGTCTTACTGTACTCCTCCTCGATATTGGCAAAATCCACGACATAGCCATATTTCATATCCTTGTAAGGACGATTGACTCGCGTAAGAGTCTGAAGCAGGTTATGCTCTTTGACAATACGATGAAGATACAACTTTTTGAGTCTCGGTGAATCAAATCCCGTCTGAAGCATCTGGAAGACTATTAGCAGATCTACCTTTCCATCCTTGAAAAGATCTATCCACTTTGCCCTCGTCTCCTTGTCGAAACTGTCGTATGTGATAAGAGCGGCACGATAACAGCCTTTCTGGCAAGGTGACAGCTTGACCTCCATCTCATTTGCAGAAATGCTCCTGTAAACAAGGGCACCGTCTTCATCAGTATAGTTGTCAAGCTCGCTCTCGTCAGCATATTTTTCAAGGAAAAGCCGATACATCATCTGTGCCTGCTCCTTGCTGTTGCACACCACCATTCCTCCTAAAGTCCCGTCCCCATTCTTCACTCTGAAATCTCTTAAATCCTCAATAACATAATCGAGCAGCGGCTGCACATAGACGTGATGGGCATAGATATCCGTCTCTTTCAGACTATGCGCCTTGATTCTGATGCTGTTAAGGGCTTCCTTCAGTTTAATCTTATAGTTGGAGCCGATGTCTTCACGTATGAGACGTCGCGTATAGCCGTCCGCAATAGAAGCATTATAGAAATATGTGTGGATGTAATCGCCAAAAATATCCTTAGTGTTATACTCCTTGCTGATAATTGGCGTCCCAGTAAGAGCAATCTTAACCGCATTTACATCACTCTGAATCAGATTCTTCAGGAAGCACCCGTCAGAGCTGTAGTTTCTGTGTGCCTCATCAATGAAATATATTCTCTGAATCGGGACTTTGTAGGCATTTTTTGCCAATGCCTTGGAATCATTGGAAAACTTCTGGATATTCACGACCGTTATTTCTGGCTTGCCTTCCATGTTTTGTGTTGTCAGACCGCTGCCGATAATCTTTGCAAAATCCTCCTTGGTCTGAACGGAATTTACCTTCAGGCCCCTGTAAGAGAACTCTCGCTGAGCCTGAATCATAAGGTCTAGCCTGTCAACAATGAAAAAGAACTGAGGAACGACACCTTGCCTTGAGTAATAGTCGGTAAGATACTTCACATTGTAAAAAGACAAAGCCGTCTTGCCGCTTCCCTGCGTATGCCAGATTATCCCTTTTCTTTTGCCGGAATCAAGGAATCTTTCAATAGCCTTGGTAGCGAATATCTGAGGATACCGCATAATGTGTTTCTGGAGTCCGTTATTATAGTCCACGTAGGCAATGCCATATTTCAAAAGAAACCAGAATCGCTCGAATGAAAACAGGCTGTCGCAGATTCTCTTGGTCGGTGTGTTCGCCCTACAATTCGTCTGATACTCGCTGCTGTTCTTATATTGTGGCACATTGTTGTCTCTTAGAAGAATCTCCTCATTTTTTTCAGAAACCGATACGACATTTCTTGCCACAGGGAAACTATCCTGCCCATCTTCCCGGAAGCAATTGTATTTAGTGTCCTTTTTTCCGATAGTAGCATAAAAGGCTCCGATTGTAGGCGTGACTTCATTGCTGTCATACTCCATATCATTGCTGAACACCATAATCTGCGTGATGTTCAGGTATCTTCTGAACGCCGGATTCTGAAATCTTACTTTCATCCGTTCAGTCTCAGCCTGAATGCCCTTATGGTTGTTCTCTTTCTTGACTTCAATGAAAGCCAGTGGCAGTCCATTGACAAACAACGTTATATCCGGTCTATAGTTATCACCATCCTTGTCACCGCAAGTCATTTCTGTTGCAACCTGAAATGTATTGTTATGGGCAAAGTTGAAAGAGGACGAGAGATCAATGATACGTTCTTCAGTGTTCAACAGCACTTCTTTGTAGAATTGCCGCCCCAGATCATCATTTGAGAGGACAGTCTGTATTCTTGCAAGTATCTTTTCAGCTTCGTCTTCTGCCGCGTCAGGGTTTAGCCTTCTATACGCTTCCTTAAAATATGGCAGCAGAATGTTCGTGCGTGAGTCATAGTCTGTTTTTGGCGCATTTACATATTTCGAACATAACCCCTTCTGGGAAATGTACTTATATCCCATCCCCATAAGATGCATAACCGTAGGGAATTTCACACGGCTATCCTCGCTGAATGATGCCATATAAATCTTTTTTTTTGAAAATGTCCTTGCTTTTGCAAAGTAACAAAAAATATTGATACTTGTTTGAAATAGTACTTTACATTACATTATGTGTGGCTTAAATGTAATTAGACTCATTATTTTATCTTAATCGTTCTAGTATAATATCTGCTCATAAAAACAAAAAAACCGATACAAGGAAATCCGAGAAATTATCATTAAATTCGCTATGGGTTAATTCTGTGCCGTCCTGGCTATTTAGCCTTGGCTAAAGCATTCAGCATGCTGAGAGGACTTCCAGATTTTTGAGAAAAAGATGCTGAAGCTGTTTTGAAGTGGTTTCCGAATTTTATTAAGAGGATTTTTCGAGGCAGCTTCGACTTTGTAATAAGAAGTGTACTGGAGGTATAGGGCTGATGGCAATGATGAAAATGGCCGGAAAGAACCATAAGAGAAGAGACGAATCAAAACAGATTCACAATTATATTATATAAAATGACGAACTTATTTTTCAAGTCTGCCTTTCTGGCAGCTGCCATGAGCGCGATAGCGGTCTCATGCGCAAAAGATTCAAACCCGGCAAAAGAACCGTCCACACCCTCCCCGGAAGTCAAGACAGATACGGTGATCTATGCAATTGGTCAAGAGATCGTTCCTGACACTACTCATTATTACGCAATAGTATGGAAAGACGGCAAGAGGCACAAATTAACAGACGGTAAGCATGACGGCTTCTGCAATGGGATATATGCTGACGGCGGTGATATCTATGTTGTAGGATGCGAAGGTATCGGAGACCTTTTTGACGACGGTTACTATGACCCCTATAACTTGAATGTAGGCATACTTTGGAAATTCAAGGCTGGAGAAGAAGACAAGGCCGATAAGACAATTCTCAGCGACGGCAAATATGCCACCTCTCCTCTTGCTGTCACAAAGGCTGGAAATGACATATACATTGCTGGCTTTGACACTCCAGTGTATGACCGTCGTGCCATATTGTGGAAAAACGACAAACCCACCTATCTCACGGACGGTACTACCGATGCACTTGCCTACTGCATAACCTCCTCTGGTGAAGATGTGTATGTAGGAGGTTACATTCAGCCTGCTGAAAATAAAAAGGGAGGCAAGGCTGTCATATGGAAAAACGGTGTACCTCAGTATCTTACAGACGGAACCAGTACCATTGCAAAAGTCACTGCAATTGCGATCGACAATGGGAAGGTCTATGCCGCAGGTACAGAGAGAAATTCCGAAGGCCGGTGGCGCGGAGTTCTCTGGACAGACGGGCAGGCGACATATTTCACCGATTATGAAGGAACTGAAGTAAGTGCAATCCATGTAAAGGACGGACACTGGACAATCTCCGGCAACAAGACCAATGCTGATGGCAACATAGTCGTATGCGTATGGAGCGACGGTAAGGAGACTGTAATCGAAGGCAAAGGATATCTCGATTGTCAGGGTATCGGACTTGCAGTTGTCGGAGATGACATCTATGTTGGAGGCAATGAGACAACTTTTGACTCGTATTACAACGCGATCAACCATGCATATCTATGGAAAAACGGTGAGGAACAGACACTTGAGGCTGACAATCATGATGATATGTCTATTTGGGGAATCACAGCCGCATATGTCCCAATTGAATAGTGATACTGACAAAACGACGCAAAAACACAATTACGGCAGGAGTCACAATTACGGCACATTAATTGCTAAACTTCAACACGGTCTCGAAAATGAGACAAGATTTGAGTGTAACAATTAAAATAGACGCAATCATGATTTCAGAGAAATTACAGAATGCGATCAATGATCAGATCACAGCAGAGTTATGGTCATCGAATCTTTATCTTCAGATGGCTTTCTATCTTGAGAAAGAGAGTTGGAATGGCTTTGCACACTGGATGTACAAGCAGTCAGAAGAAGAGAAAGAGCATGCATGTGCACTTGCAAGCTATTTGACTAAGAGAGGCGGTTCAGCTTTGGTTTCAATGATAGATGTAGTTCCTCAGGGTTGGGGCAGCGTTAAAGAAGTATTTAACAATGTAGCTGACCACGAGCGTAAAATTTCTGCTCTTATCAACGACCTCGTTGACGTTGCAAACGCAGAAAATGACAAAGCTACACAGAATTTCTTGTGGGGCTTCGTTGCTGAGCAGGTAGAGGAAGAGAACAATGCAGATACGATCATCAGCAGGATTGAGAAATGTGGTGATTCAGGCCTTGTATTCCTTGATGCTGAGCTTGCCAAGAGATAATTGATTTATCAACAATATACCATAGATAAAATAGCGAGTCACGATAGTGGTTCGCTATTTTGCGTTTTATTCCGCCTAATTCTCACCGCTGTTGTTCTTATGTACATTCACATCAGAATTACACCATAAAGCCTAATAAGTTGTTAAAATACTTTTCGTTATAAATTTTATAAGGAATTATCTATGATGTATCTATGGCTTTTGAATAAGTCTAGATTAGGTCCACGTTGAGCGAATAACAACAAAAGGCCGACACTCATTCTGTGTCGGCCTTTTGTTGAGATACCAAGATTCGAACTTGGACAGACAGAACCAAAATCTGTAGTGCTACCATTACACCATACCTCAATTCGATTTTCAAAGATACAATTTTTTATTTTCCCTGCAAAATCGGCAGAGCCCAAAAGCACCAAAAAGCATGATCAAAAAGCAAGTCTGCGCAAAATCTATAAAAGTCAACAACTGACAAATTCTTATTTTTCCCGTGAAAATGAAGAAGATGCAGATTTCGGACAATTTCTTTCTACAGAGGACGCTCAAGGTTGTCAATCTCGAGGAGATCTAGATAGCGAGCGTCAATCATACCTTTTCTATCTACATAGATAAGCTGCGGAAGTGATGAAAGGTCAAATGCATCAAGGATAGCCGTATCGCAGTTGCCTTGAAGGGACATATCAACAAATAAGATAGGGACATGAGGTGATACTTCCATCAATGAATCAGCGCGTTCAATATATGAGCGGCATGTAGCGCAATCAGGACTGTAGAAAAGGACATAGTATGGCTTGCATAAGGCAATTTTAGAGAGATTGTATCTACAGGGCGAGGCTTTCCTCCTATCAGACTTGGGTTTGTGGCAGGTTTCTCTATGTATGTCTTTCTTGACTTCACTCGTCTTTGCAGGCATATTCTGCATAACAGATCCTGGGACTGATCCTCGAGAAAGGCGTCCATACATTTCCACTGCCGGCAATTTAGTGCCTGGCATTGCCTTGGAGAGAATATCCGACATAAGCCCAGCATAGGCAAGCACAGACAATGAGTCATGCGAAGCCGACCATATCTTCTTATTAGGAATAATATATCTATCAATCAGATATTTGTCCCCTTCCTTATATGCTCGGCCTTCTTTTGAAGAATAGTAATAGAGCAAGTCTCCAACGACATGACGAAAAGTCAGACTGTCAGTTGCGGCAGCGACTATCATATCCGTCAGAGAATCCACCGCCTCTGGTGTACTTACACCCCCTGAAGCCTCAATTATCCTATCCATAAGAGAATTGCTTTTATCGGAGCCATATCGGTAAAATCTGTTCTCAAACTCAGATTCCAGCAAAGCAGCAAGAGCCGGTACATCCAACTCCCGTCCTACAATAGTTCGGTCTGGGGCAATGAGAAAGAGCTTTGGAGTCTGTATGACCGCATATTTGACTGTGAAATCCGATTGTCCGAATGGATCGTGACAGTGGGACGAGCGTACCGAGGGAGATGAAATGTCAAGATGTCTTTTGACAAAAGTCCTCCATGATTCATCGTCCTCTCCTGTATATACAGCGTTGAAATCTATCGGATACGGCTCTGTATCGAGAAATGTTCTCAGCATAGCTGCCTCGGCAAGGCAGGACGGACAGTGTGTATCATAGAAGAAAAGAACGGAGTACCTGTCACTATCGCGTGAGTAGAGCAGAGTATCAGATCCTCTACTGCTCTGAAGAGCAAGAGAGGGAGCTTTGTGGCCTATTAGGGATGCTCGGTTAAGGTCTGCGTAGAAGCGGACTGCAAGCATCTCAGACTCTTGACCAAGCGGAACTTTGCCGCTAAGAATCCATGCATCGGCAATATGGACGGCAATATTCTCCGCTCCCATCACATGTGACTCGGCATAGCTGTCATAAAGCTTCTTAGTGACAAACTGCCGAGTAAGAGAATCCTTGCATGAGCAGACCAGGAAATCACATTCTTCTTCCTGCTCCGCTATCGGAAGTGTGAGTATATTTCTTATATATTCGTCTATCTTCGCTCCAAGTGGGGCAAATAAAGCAGAGTCCTTGGCCGCATAACCCTGAGGGATTGCCTGCGAAGGGGACTCTGCGTATGTCGGATAGTCGGAGGCGAGGTGAGGTGAGGAGTAAACGCTGGAGTAAGTCAGTAAGGGAGACTTCGCGAAAGCCTTAGCGCAAGTCAATGAGGGAAGCACCAATGTGACTCCTATAAGTGAGAGAAGTAGCTTATTCATCATGCGCTGCAGGCAATACAACTCCGTCAGGCAGGAATCGAGAAGTATCTCCATGGTGCTTGAGTATATCGCGCACAGCGGATGAAGAGATATGGGCAAATTCCTGGGCAGTTGGTATTATTATCGTCTCAATGTCAGGAGCTAAAATCCTGTTAGCATCGGCTATAGATCGTTCAGTCTCGAAATCAATCATATTCCTGACACCTCTAACCATATGCCTAATGCCTAATTCCCGACAAGTATCTACTGTCAGATTGTCATACTTGATGATCCTAACTCCCTCAAGCCCCTTTACAGCTTGTGCGATAATGGCAAGTCTCTCGTCTTGGTCGAAAAAACCACGCTTGTCTTGATTGATACCGACTGCCACAGTTACCTCGTCAAACATGGTCAGTGCCCTTTTGAGAATATTGAGATGCCCAGCCGTAAAAGGGTCGAACGAACCGGGAAACAATGCTTTTCTTGTCATAATTGCCAGTCTATTGGTGTCTTGCCCTCTGATGCGAGTATCTCGTTGGTCTTAGAGAAATGCCTGCATCCGAAGAATGCCCCACGTGCGAGCGGAGACGGGTGTGCGGCTTCCAAAACATGATGCCGGGACAAGTCAATCAATCCTTTCTTGCTCCTTGCATAGTTTCCCCACAGCAGAAAGACCAGGCCGCGAGTATTCTTCGAAAGATATGAGATGACAGCATCGGTAAACTGTTGCCAACCTATATTATCATGGGATGCGGCCTCTCCTGCCCTTACCGTGAGAATACTGTTGAGTAGTAGCACGCCCTGCTCTGCCCACCTTGTAAGATCCGGACGTCCGCTCATCTTGATGTCAAGGTCGGTACTTATCTCTTTGAATATATTGCGAAGAGATGGCGGAGCTTGAACTCCATCAGGAACGGAAAAAGACAGACCCATCGCCTGTCCTTCTCCGTGATAAGGGTCTTGTCCCAATATCACGACTTTCACTTTGTCTATTGGAGTAAGGGCAAAAGCCCTAAATATATCTTTTCCAGGGGGATAGATGAGGTGTCCTTCTTCTTTCTCATGATGAAGATACTGAACTAACGAGACGAAATAAGGCTTGTCGAACTCGTCCGACAAAGCCTTCTTCCAACTCTCTTCCATCTTTACTTCCATAGTCTGCGGAGAATAAGGCTTGAGTAGAAGTCATTTTGTAGCAAAGACAAAGCTCACTACATCCTCAATGGTCTTGACATATATAAATTCAAGCCCCTCGATGTATTTGGCATTGATATCTTCTATGTCCTTGCGATTGTCCTCGGATATGACAATGGTCTTGACTCCAGCTCTCTTGGCTGCCAGGATCTTCTCTTTGATGCCGCCTACAGGAAGTACCTTTCCCCTGAGGGTCATCTCCCCTGTCATGGCCACCCCAGACCTTATCGGCTGCTCTTTAAGAGCAGAGAGCATTGACGAGACAATAGTAATACCCGCAGAAGGACCGTCCTTGGGAACTGCCCCCTCAGGGACATGTACGTGGATATCTATAGTCTCCATCTCTTCTGGAGTCTTACCTGCAAGCTCAGGATGTGCCTTGATATATTGGAAGGCGATAGTGGCTGACTCTTTCATCACATTTCCGAGGTTTCCAGTCATGGAAAGAACCCCTTTGCCTTTGCTCACAGAACTTTCTACAAACAGTATCTCACCACCCATCTGAGTCCACGCGAGACCTGTTACAACGCCGATGCCTTCGTTGCCATCCTGCTTGTCATGGAATGAAGTCGGAAGTCCGAGATATTCTTTCAGATGCTCAGGCTTTATGACAGAAGGATATGACTCTTCTGTAGCAATCTTGCGTGCAGTGACACGGGCAATCTTGGCGATCTGCTTCTCAAGCCCTCTGACTCCAGACTCATGTGTATATTTGTCGATGATCTCCTCCATCGCAGCCCTGTCTATGCGAAGGCTTTTCTTGCTTATGCCGTGTTCCTCAAGTTCCTTGGGAACAAGGAATTTCTCTGCAATCTCTATCTTCTCTTCGGCAAGATAGCCTGTGACATTTATCAGTTCCATCCTATCCAGTAGCGCCGGCTGCATGGAAGAGATGTCATTGGCTGTCGTAATGAACAGAACATGAGACAAATCATAGTCTATATCAAGATAGTTGTCATGGAAAGTGACATTCTGCTCCGGATCAAGGACTTCAAGCAATGCGGATGACGGATCACCTTTGAAATCGTTGCCAAGTTTGTCAACTTCATCAAGAACCATAACGGGATTCGAAGTGCCGGCCTTGCAGATACCGTTGAGCACTCTTCCAGGAAGGGCTCCGATATATGTCTTGCGATGACCGCGGATCTCTGCCTCATCATGCATACCGCCGAGAGCAATCCTTACATACTTACGCCCAATGGCCTTTGCTATAGATTTACCGAGACTGGTCTTGCCGACTCCAGGAGGCCCGTAAAGACACAGTATAGGCGACTTCATGTCACCTCTCAACTTAAGAACTGAAAGATACTCTATGATTCTTTCTTTCACTTTTTCAAGTCCGTAATGGTCAGCATCGAGGACTTTGCGTGCATGCTTGAGATCAAGATTGTCCTTCGACATCTTATTCCAAGGCAAGTCTAGCATGAACTTGATATAGTTGTACTGGATGCCGTAGTCTGGACTCGAAGGATTGTATTTCGCAAGTTTGGAAAGTTCTTTGGAGAAGATATCCTTGACAGAATCCGGCCATTTCTTCTTCTTGGCATCGGCCTTAAACTTCTCAATATCCTCATCCTCGTCCATACCGAGTTCTTCCTGGATGGTACGGAGCTGGTTGTTGAGATAATATTCTCTCTGTTGCTGGTCTATCTCGTTCTTTACCTTTGAGTTGATCTCCTGCTTGAGCTTTACGAACTCAACCTGCCTGTCAAGGGCATTGAGCAGACTAAACGCTCTCTCTTTCAAGTCATCTAAGGAGAGAAGTTGCATCTTGTCTGAGAAATTATCCAACTCTACCGTCGTTGCGATGAAGTTGACAAGAAATGTAAAGTCATCAATAGACTTGAGAGCAGTAACGGCCTCTTTAGGAGCGAAGTTGACAGATTTTATGATGGTAGATGCCTTCTCTTTGAGAGACTCACCTATCATTCTCACGTCAGCTTGTGTAACGTCAGCCTCGAGCTCTTCGTGATATATGACGCTTACCTTAATATAAGGTGTCTCTGAGACTCCGGCATTTATCCTGAATCGCTTCAGACCCTGCAGCACAGCAGACATGCTTCCATCTGGTAGTTCAAATGTCTTGATGATACGGCAAGCCGTACCGTATTCGTACAGATCCTTCAATGTCGGATCTTCCACTCTCGGATCCTTCTGAGGGACAGCTCCGATGATAAGATTGCCACTATGCGCTTCCTCCACTACCTTCAAGGATTTCTCCCGACCTATCGTAATGGGATAGATCGCACCTGGGAATACGACTGCATTCCTCAATGCCAATACTGGAAGGACATCGGGAAATATAATGTTCTCAGTGCTCACTGGAGCATCTCCTGTATTCATAACAGGAATTATACTTACCTCAGTGCCGGTCTGTGCATAAATATCTTGATTGAATTCTTTCATATATACATGTCAAGTATGACTGCCACTTTGTCAGTGGCAATTTTTTAAAAATTGAACTGTAATATTAGTCAATCTTTATGCCATATCCAAACCTTTGTATTATTCATATAAATATTGTTAATAATTTTTGTCCAATTAGCTAAAAGCACTATATTTTATCGTTTTAAATAGCATTTATACATGATAATCTTTGAAAGTTAAAATTAAATAAATTATATTTGCAAGACAAAAAGAGAAGATACAGAATATTAAATATATAATTATGACTAAGGCAGAGATAGTAAGCAATGTAGCAAAATCTACAGGACTTGAGAAGACAACAGTACAGACAGTTGTCGAGGCATTTATGGAGAGTGTAAAGGATTCCCTATCAAACGGGGAGCCTGTATATCTCCGCGGTTTCGGTAGCTTCATTATCAAGCATAGGGCTGAGAAAGCTGCAAGGAACATCACCAAAAATACAACGATGACGATTCCTGCACATGACATTCCCGCCTTCAAACCGGCAAAGGTGTTTATCGGCACTGTAAAGAAATAACAATTAAATAATTTTCGATTTATGCCAAGTGGTAAAAAAAGAAAGAGACATAAGATGGCTACACACAAGCGTAAGAAACGCTTGCGTAAGAACAGACATAAGAAGAAGTAGTTCTGCTGCTTCTCGCTGTCTGCCATTTTAGCAGTCCGCTATTGAGAGGCTGACCGGTAGTCCGGACGGCCTCTGTTTTTTTACCGAAGACACAAGCCAATACGGCATTGTCTTCCTGTGTTAACTTAAAGTTGCCCCGGTGCAATATGACCGGGACAATTTGTAATATTGTCAAATACCAGATGGAGTCTGAAAAAGAATCAGTAAAGGATCTGATCGTGGACGTCGGACAGTCCGAAGTGCAACTCGCGCTTATGGAGAATCATAGGCTGATCGAGTATAGCAAAGAGTCCAGCAAAGGTCACAGCTTCACAGTCGGGGATGTGTTTCTTGGCAAAGTGAAGAAGATCATGCCTGCTCTCAATGCCGCATTTGTGGACATAGGCGACGAGAAAGAGGCTTTCATCCATTATCTTGACTTGGGACTATATTTCAATGCGTTCGATGAGTTTGTCAGAAAAGCCAACTCCAATACGGATGCAAGCCAGTTGTTTTCTGACATACAACTCGGGCCTATCCTCGAAAAGGAAGGAGAGATAGCCAAAGTCCTCAAAGTCGGACAGATGATAATGGTACAGATCGTGAAAGAGCCTATTTCCACGAAAGGTTCGAGGCTTACAGCTGAGATTTCATTGGCAGGACGCAATATTGTACTCCTCCCTTTCGCGAAGAAAGTGAGCATCTCACAGAAGATCTCCTCCAAAGAAGAGAAGAAACGACTTGAGACTTTAGTCAAAAGCATTTTGCCCGGAAATTACGGGGCAATCATCAGGACAGCGGCCGAGGGCAAGAACGCGGCCATCCTTGTAGCTGAACTTCGTTCGCTGATAAGCAAGTGGGAAGGTTCATGGAAGAAACTTTCCAAGAATAAAAATGTCCAATTGCTTTTCTCAGAATACAGTAAGACTACGACTATCCTCAGGGATCTGCTCAATGACTCGTTCTCCAATATTTATGTGAACGATCCCAAAGAGTATGACGAGATTAGGAAATATATCGCGCAGATATCCCCTCAACAGGAGAAGATAGTCAAACTCTATACAGACAAAGAACCGATATTTGACAAGTTCGATGTCACAAGACAGATAAAGAGTTCATTTGGCAAGGTCGTGCCCATAAAGCAAGGCGCATATCTGGTCATAGAATCGACAGAGGCTCTTAATGTGGTGGATGTCAACAGTGGCACCAGAGCCAAGACTACAGACCAGGAAGAGAATACTTATGAGGTCAACAGATATGCCGCAGAAGAGATTGCAAGGCAGATGCGCTTGCGGGATCTTGGCGGGATTGTAATCATCGACTTCATCGACATGGACAATCAGGAACACAAGAACGGCCTGTACAAGTACATGTGCGACCTCATGAATGACGACAGAGCCAAGCATAATGTGCTTCCTCTGACCAAGTTCGGCTTGATGCAGATCACCCGACAAAGGATCCGTCCGGCAACTGAGATAAACACAACAGAAGTATGTCCTCTATGCCACGGAACAGGCAAAATAGCCCCGAGTCTGCTGATAGACGAACAGATCGAGCGACGTCTGTCCTACTATGTCAATGATCTAGGTATCAAGTCTTTTATCTTTAAGACTGGTCCTATTCTCGGTGCTTATCTGACTAAGGGATTCAATTCCTTCTTGCGGAAATGGAAGCGCAAGTACAAATGCAAGATCAACCATGTCATCGACTTGGATTTCAGTGTACTGCAGAATGAATTCTACAAAGAGAATGGGGAGAAGTTAGACGACTAAACTCGATGCTCTCCCCCCCCACGCATGAAACAAGATCGGCCGGATCATAGATATTATGGTTCGGCCGTTTGTTTTCCCAAGAGCCGATCGCTCTCATCTTTTGCGGGCTTTAGATGTCGCTTCGTAAGACTCCTGTGGTAGTCAGATAGTTGGCGTTCCATTTCAAAAAGTCATAGATCTATCGTATAAAACCTCTCATCAAATTTATAAAGAAATAAGAAGACCCTCTAAGAAATGTGGCCGGACGCAAGAGTGAGAACGTATTTATCACAGAGTATGAACGTATTTGTCACACTGATACTGAGCTATATTGTCTCCACTTATCTATAAGTTCTGTCATATCTTGTGGAAGTGGGGCTTCAAATCTAATCATCTTTCGAGTACGCGGATGCACAAAGCCCAATGTCGCGGCATGCAGAGCCTGACGAGGGCAGATATCGAAACAATTGGATATGAATTGTCTGTACTTTGTATAGATGGTACCTTGTCGTATATAGGAACCTCCATATCTCTCGTCATTAAATAGCGGATGGCCGATGGAACTCATATGCACCCTTATCTGGTGAGTTCGTCCAGTCTCAAGTCTGCATTCCACTACAGTTACATAGCCCAGGCGCTCGACCACGCGGTAATGAGTAATCGCATGTTTGCCTTTCTCTGGGTCATCGTATGATTTGAATCTCAGCCTGTCTGAGGGATCACGTCCAAGATAGGAATCAACCGTGCCTTCGTCTTCTTTGAGGTTGCCCCACACTACTGCTATATATTTGCGCTCGATACTGTGCCGGAAGAACTGTCCCGCAAGGTCAAGCTGAGCCTCGTCATTCTTGGCGACCACAAGAAGACCTGAAGTGTCTTTATCAATACGGTGCACAAGTACGCCCATTCTCTCGTCATCCTTGGAGGAGGGGTCTATCCCGAGATGAAAAGCCAAGGCATTGACTAATGTTCCCGTGAAATGTCCGTTGCCAGGATGCACAACCATGCCGGCAGGTTTGTTGACCAGTAGTACATCATCGTCTTCATATACTATGTCAAGTGGAATATCCTCTGGAAGGACCTCGAAACCGTGCCTCTCATATGGCATCATGAAGCGCAGCAGATTGCCTGGTCTTATGATCATGTTGGCCTTGGCTATCTTGTCATTGACTCTCACATATCCTGCTTTGATAGCCAGCTGTACTCGGTGGCGCGATGTCCCGGAGAGCTTGGATACCATGAACTTATCCACTCTTAGAGGTGCCTGCCCTCCGTCTACGACAATGCGGAAATGCTCGAACATTCCCTGCTCCTCATCATCGGACGCAGAGTCACTCTCTGAAGCATTTTCTTCAGAAGAGAGTTCTTCATCATTATTCATCTCTTCATCTCGCAAAACTCCAGAATGTACCGGTTGAATCCCATTATTCTGCTTTCCGGACTGAGTCTCATTATCGATGTCCGGCCTCTCAAGGTCTTTGCTCCTATCTTTGCTCCTATCCTGGTGATCAAAGATCGGAGATTTTGCTTCATTTGTAGACACAGCGATGATTATTTCGGATAAATAGTTGATATAGCAGAATATCGATGCATTGATCATTGACAGGCGATTCTCTCGCAAAAGTCAATGCAGTTCAAATGCTATTGCACACATTCAGAAGTCATTTGGAGTCTTTCGACAAATACAAGGTCACATCTGAGCCCATTGGAAGTGGGACATCTAATGATGCCTCGGGGATCTGCCTGTATACAATGGCATCTAGTGAATCTCCGTATTCACGGATTGACTTATCGAAGCGCAATGAGCGGATATTGAGGGAATTGTCATGAATAGCATCGACGGCACGGAGATATTTCATACCTATAACGTCGGGGACATAAGTCTGGCTGTCTTCTCCGAGCCCCACTACAAGGTCAATTGTCGAACCACTGTCGATATTGCGTCCGGGAGCTATTGGCCTTCCGCGGTATAGCTGCTTAAGTACATTGTTGGTGGCAATGTCTTCTTGATAGATGAGACGTCCGAGGTGTAAACCTCTGGATATCAACTCTGCCTTTGCCTGACGCATTGACAGGCCGACAAGATCGGGCATACTCACCTGCTTCGGCTCTATAGAATTGATAGTAAGCTGTATCCGGCGTCCTTTCTTGACTCCGCTTCCTGCCTTGGGCACCTGTGAGAAGACCGCTCCCCTATCCATTTTACGCACATATACCGAGTCTGTCACCTCGATGCGGATACCGCATCGATGCGCTTCTTTCTCAGCCTGAGATACGCTCATGTTGGTAAAATCCGGCACTTGAATCTCCTGACCGTGATGGGTCAGAAGATTAAGCGAGATACTGCATATAAGCACTAAAGCTATTACGGCTACTGCCGCAAACAGCAGATTCTTTACTATCCAATTCCCGAAGAAATCTCTTGAACTCATATCCGTTATTTTCTACGTTTCGTACTTAAAATTATTCGTCAACTGCTCTTGCAGGCTCACTCTTATTGCCTCGCTCGATGTCAATATCCGCACACGTTGGTCTTGCTTGCATGTTACTATCGGGCTGCAAAAAGGACTTCCAAGACTCCGTCAGCCATAAGAGCTATACCTATGATTACGATGATTACACCTGTTATTCTATTGATCCACAAGATAGTAGATAGTCTAATATTGCGCCTCAGGCGGCTGAATATCCAAGAAAAGAAGAACCAGTATATTGCTGATCCGGCACTAACAGCAACAAGGACCGGGGCTACTCTGTAATCATGAGGTTCCAAATGGATTCCGAAGAACGCGAACAACGCGAAGATCACAAATATGGCACCCGGGTTGGATATGCCCATTATGACGGCTTGGAAAAAGTCTTTAAGAGAATATGACGGCGAAGAGTCCTGCTTCCGTACTTTGCGGAACGGATCCTTGAAAGCAAGGCTGCAGCCGAGTGCTATCACGACCAAGCCGCCACCTATCATTATAAGTGTCCTGTTGTCCTCGATAAACTGTTCCGCTATAGCGAGTGCAAATATTGCGATGACAGCAAATAGTGTATCCACGAGACAGGCCCCGAGACCTGCCATGAACCCTGCCCTGTGTCCTTCGCTCAATGACTTCTGCAATACGAGAATTGCTATCGGCCCCAATGGGACAGAAGCACAAACTCCGATTATAAAGCCTTTGAGTATATCAAGAAGCATTGATTTCTTGTATTTTCAAATTTCAAATTTAACGAAAAATGCTGGTTTTTACGTAAGTTTGTGAAGATAATCTGCCGATAATCTACATTTATATCAACATCTACAATGAAACGTCTCGCAGACATTTTGGCTGTCGCCTGCCGAATCACTAGATCTAGACCAACGCGGCAGCATACCGATACCACGACCTCACTCTGCATCAACATTCTCTCACCGATGCTGATACCTGCGCCGGGATAGAATTGATGATTTTGTACGATTCCGCTGAAACAGAATGTGGCAGAGACATGATTGAGGTAAATGCTGATATTTCTATCGAGTTTCCGAAAATCCATACTGCGAATGGCATCTGTGCGGACGACAAAACTTACGGAAGAGCCGCAATCGGGTTCGATGCTGGCACGAACATCGTCAACTGGCCGGCTCAGATGAAAATGTGTTGCTTTCTGCAAATTAAGGAGTATTTTTGTAGAATTATGGAATTCGATAATATAATCTGTGCGCCAGCAACCATTCCCGGAACTGGAGCGATCTCAATAATACGAGTCAGTGGGAAGGGATGTTTGGAATTGGCTGACAAAATAATACACCTGAAAAAAGGAAAATTGGCACAGGCCAATGGTTACACACTGCATTTCGGCAGCATCTACGAGAATGATGGCTCCCTGCTTGATGAAGTGATAGTCAGCGTATTTAGAGCTCCTCATTCCTATACTGGGGAGGACTCTATAGAGATCTCAACCCACGCATCGGAATATATCGTAAGTACGGCATTGGAAATACTTATAAATAAAGGATGCAAAATGGCTGAGCCCGGTGAATTCACTAAAAGGGCATTTCTAAATGGAAAAATGGATTTGGCGCAGGCAGAGGCGGTGGCCGATGTTATAGCAGCCGATTCCAAGGCTGCCAATAACGTAGCACAAAGTCATTTACGAGGCGAATACACATTGGCATTCAAAAGACTGAGAGACGAGTTGCTAAGACTCTCAGCTCTTGTGGAGTTAGAACTCGATTTCAGCGAAGAGGATGTGGAATTTGCTGATAGAAAGCATCTTAAAGAATTGGCCTATAGTGCAGCGAAGAGAATGGAAAAGCTTCGAGATAGCTATCGCGTCGGTAATGCATTGAAAAATGGCGTACCTATAGCAATAGTGGGTGCTCCGAATGCCGGAAAAAGTACCCTGCTGAATGCACTAATCGGCGAAAATCGTGCTATAGTTTCAGATATCGCCGGTACCACTCGAGATACAATTGAAGAGAGCATAGTTATAGGTGGGGTTCGCTACCGATTCATAGACACTGCAGGGCTAAGGAATACGGATGAAAGGGTCGAAAGACTTGGCATAGAAAGAAGTATAGCGAAAATCAAGGAGGCATCCATAGTCATCTGCCTGATCGATGCTGGCGATATCGCTCAGAGTGAGAGGATTCTGAAAGAAGTCACATCGCTTCTCGATAATCAAAAACTGATCATAGTTCTTAACAAATGTGATCTTTTAGAGGCTCAGAATTGCAATATTCATTATGATGTCAAGATATCAGCTCTGAAAGGACAAGGAATTGACGATTTGATAAATGAAATTAACAAGTGTGGATTTGGCAAGGAGACAGATAGTCAGACTATCGTAACCTCAGCAAGACACTATGAAGCCCTTAATGTGGCCATAGCGGAAGTGGAGCGAGTCCTCGCGGCTATTGATCTCGGCATCAGCAATGAACTCCTCGCAGAAGACATTCGCGCTGCCATCTCCGCAATTAACTCCATATTCTCTTCCACCTCTGAAATAATCACCACAAACGAAATCCTCGGCGAAATCTTCGGAAAATTCTGCGTGGGGAAATAGTAAACGAAAACCGCAGAAATCAAAAGAAAACAATTCTTTTCAAATATCGCCATAAATCCATATTTAACAATAATATACAACTACTAATATCAATTACACAATTTTCATCCGTTTTCATTAGTCCTCAATTAGGGGGACAATTTCACTTGATTTTGTCCCCCGTATTTCGTAAATTTGCCATTGTTAAAAACACCAAACTATGGCAACGGTTACCCTCACTCTCTCCGCCCGGACAAACAAAGACACCGGCAAAGCCGAAATCCTCCTCCGCTACCGCAACACACGCGAAGTCGCACTCCGCGCCCACACCCACACCTATATCCTCCCGAAATTCTTCGCAGACGGGGAAATCGTCATCAAGAACCGCATAATCACCCCCGAAGTCCGTGAAGCCCAGGAAGCCAAAGCCCAGATAGACCGCATCGTAAACCAAATCACGGAAAAAGGCAACAAAAAGCCAATATCAGACTTCACGCAAGACTGGGCACAAGACACTATCGACCGTCTCCTCTACCCCGAAAACTACCGGCAGGCAGAAAGCGATGAAATTTACCTCCTCGATAAAATCGAAGACTTCCTCAAATTCAAAAAAATCTCCTACCAGCGGCACCAAAGCTACCGCTGCATCTTCAACATCATCCATCGCTACGAACTCTACACCGGCAAGCCAATCAGCCTCAAGAAATCAGACAACAAAACACTGCTCGCCATCGAGGACTTCTTCCGCAACGAACACAAACTCTTCGAGCCAAAAAAAGAAAAATACCGCACCGTCCTCAAACCCGTAAGGAAATACAAATATGTCTGGGAAAACTCCCAGCACGAACGCACACCGCTTGAACGCAGCGACAATGCCATCATCACCTATATGAGTGCCATCAGAGCCTATTGGCGATGGTGCATCGATATGGGCTACACGAAAAACGACCCCTTCCGTAAATATTCTGTAGGTTCCCAGAAATTCGGAACCCCGTACTACCTCACAACAGAAGAAAGAGACACCGTATTCAAAGCCGACCTCGGAACTGACAACGAAATAGCCCTCGCACGCGACATATTCATATTCCAATGCTACATTGGCTGCCGCATCAGCGACCTCTTCGCCCTCACACCTGACAACATCATCACCACCGAAAACGGCACATCCGTCCAATACATACCGAGCAAGACCAAAGAAGAACGTCCGAGAGTCGTCAAAGTCTACCTCGCTCCCACCGCCATCGAGATAATGAACCGCAACAAAGGCAAGGCGAAAGACACACTCTTCCCATATATGACCACCGGCAAACTCAACGACCTCATCCGCATCGCCCTCAAAAGAGCCGGCATCACCAGAGTCGTCACCACCGTCAATCCCGTCACCAAACAATCCGAACAACACCCCATCTGCGACATCGCCAGCTCCCACATGGCACGCCGCACCTTCATCGGCAACCTCTACAAGAAAGTCAAAGACCCGAACCTCGTCGGCAAACTCTCTGGACATTGCGAAGGCTCCAAGGCATTCGCCCGTTATAGGGACATCGATGACGATATGATCAGAGAAATGACGAATCTGCTTGATTAACGAAAAGATGGTGGATAAGATTCTGACAAAGCTATATGAATCGCCCATTTTTTAGTAGCTTTGCAACTACACATCAACAGATAAGATGGATACAATACTCGACACCTTGCAAGAATTATCCGATGTGGCAAACCAAGTTCTGCCGCAACTTGAAAAATACGACTACCGCAAAGAGGCTGAATCTGGTCTTGAAAACAATCTACCGCTAGATGGAGTGCTGCCCAAGCCGCTCAAGGAGATCGTAGATAGTCTTCTAATATACTGTATACCTCTCATAGGACATAACGACAATCTCCCTAAAAACAAGATTCTATGCAAAGACAATATCCAGCGCTTTTTTGAGAACCTCAATATCTCTGGAGACAAATCAACGATTCATCAAATCCAGTTCATAAAACTATCTCCAGTTAAAAGTGTAGCAGGTTACCTAGAAGAAATCGGACTTAGCCGTCAGGCAAGACTGCTAATCAATGCCTATGAGTTCGGCCAAAGTCTCCGTCAGTTCAAATGGGAAGATTCAAGTTAGAAGTG
>DJOF01000004.1 GCA_002439585.1 Bacteroidales bacterium UBA6445
GCACTTGCTTTTTGACTCTGCCGAGGGTATATATAGAAAATATTTTTTGGAATTTCCGAAAACTATTGTACATTTGCAGTCCTAACAGGGATTTCCTGTCAGACATTGAGATATGGTGTAATGGTAGCACTACAGATTCTGGCTCTGTCAGTGAGGGTTCGAATCCTTCTATCTCAACCAAGTGTAGCGATACCGCTACAGATCTCCGGTTTCCGGTATATGGCGGGTTAGCTCAGCTGGTTAGAGCGCATGATTCATAATCATGAGGTCCGCAGTTCAATCCTGCGACCCGCTACAAGAAAGCGACATCACAGAATCCTCTGTGGTGTTTTTTTATTTACACCCGATGTGGCCGGAGTCATCCTGTTGCCGGACGGATTCTTCGTGTATGGCGTTGAAGATGGTGGTGAGGAATCCGGCTGGAAGGTCACGTTTCTCTCCTTCGGAAAGTACTCTGGACAACACCTCGTCCCAACGGGAAGTCTGGAGAATAGGCATCTTGTGCTCTGCCTTGCATCTACCGATACCGCGGCTTATCTGCATTCTTTCGGCAATTAATGACAGTAACTCTTCGTCGATAATATCGATTCGCTCACGAAGCTGCCTTATTTCCTCCATAGCCAACTTAGTACCAAGGTTGGCAGTATCGTCTTCGGCTCCTGACTCAAGGAACTCTGAGGAGAGCAACGCTAACAATGAGGACAGTTCTGCGGGGGTGAGTTGCTGACGGCTGTCACTCAAAGCATGGTCAGGAGAGATATGCGACTCTATCATGAAACCGTCTGCACCGAGACGCAATGCGCGCTCCATAATTTCCTTTATATATTTCCGGTCACCACCCATATGGCTTGGATCGACAAAGAAAGGGATCTGGGGACAGCGCGTCCTAAATCCTACTGCGAGATGCCAACATGGATCATTGCGGTACTGGACTGCCCGCGAAGAGGAGAAGCCCCTGTGTATCACGCCAAGACGATGTATTCCCACATTGTCAAGCCTCTCTATGGCACCTATCCAAAGCCCTATATCTGGGTTAAGCGGATTTTTCACAAGGACGGGGATATCAACACCTGAGAGGGCTTCTGCTATCTCCTGCATCAGGAAAGGATTGGCTGTGGTCCGTGCTCCTATCCAAAGTATATCGATACCGGCCTCAATGCAAGCTTCGACATGGGCTGCAGTCGCGACTTCGGTAGCAACCTTCATACCGACAATGCGTCTTACGTCCGCAAGCCAGGGCAGGCCTTCTACACCGACGCCCTCGAATGTACCAGGATGAGTCCTCGGCTTCCAAAGCCCAGCCCTGAAAACAGGGATACCCGAGCCATGCAAGGCAACTGCCGTGTCAAGCAGCTGCTGACGGGATTCGGCACTGCAGGGCCCTGCAATGATATTGTGTAGAGGCTCTGAAAGGCTGTTGTCTACTGCGTTGGATAGAACTGCGTTGGGTAGAGCTGCGTTGGGTAGAGCTGCGTTGGGTAAAACTGAGCTACATAGAGCAGAGGAAGGCTTTTCCTTGCCGAATACACCCCACTCATTAAGAGGCAGAATATGATTTCCAAAACTCATATCTAAAACAAATCATCAGATTAGGGCTACACTATATATACTTGACAAATCATCGCTTCAAAATACATGGCATTGCAACAGAGCCACACAAAAATAACCGGATAACCTCTAAAAACAACGGCCGGCCCGAAAGCCAGCCGCTGATCTGCATATAAGTGAAAAAATCAAGTTAGACTGCTTCTTCAAAGGAAGATAGTGGTGCTATCTGGCTGAAAAAGAGGGAAGAAAATGAAGAATTTTCACCTCTAAGAACATTTCGAACAAATCAAAACAACGTCTTAGACGGTCATGATATCTTTCTCCTTGGCGGCTACAAGAGAATCAATCTCCTTGATATTCTTGTCAGTAACCTTCTGAACCTCATCTTCGCCCTCCTTCTCTGCGTCTTCCGGCAGACCTTCATTCTTCTGGGCTTTCTTGAGCTGTTCAACGGCATCGCGCCTTGAGTTCCTTATCACGACTTTTGCATTCTCACCAGCTGTCCTTGCCTTCTTGATAAGGTCTTTCCTGCGATCCTCTGTAAGAGGCGGTACGTTGCAACGGATCTGCTCTCCGTTGTTTTGGGGAGTCATGCCGATATTGGCATCAATGATTGCTTTCTCTATCTTGGCTATCATGCTCTTTTCCCAAGGCTGTATCAGCACGGTCTTGGCATCAGGAGCAGTTACAGACGCAACCTGAGGCACGGGAGTAGGAGAGCCGTAATAGTCAACGACCACATTGTTGAAAAGAGAAGGATTGGCCTTCCCCACTCTGTATGTCTTGAGGTCTTCCTCAAGGAAAGCAACGGCATCCTTCATCTTTTTGTCAGCAGCCGTCACGATCTCTTTAGTTCTTGGTAACATTCTATTGAATTTTAAGATTATATATGTACTAATGTACCAACTTTCTCTCCTGAGAGAAGTCTAGTCAGATTGCCCTTCCTGTTCATATCAAAGACGATGATAGGCATATTGCCTTCACTGCAGAGGGCAAATGCTGTCTGGTCCATCACCTTCAGATGATCTGAAATCGCTTTTTCAAAGGTAAGTTCTTCGTATTTGATCGCAGAGGGGTCTTTCTCAGGATCGGCCGTATATACTCCGTCAACCCTTGTGCCTTTGAGAAGGGCATCCGCCTTGATCTCAAGTGCTCTTAAGGCGGCTCCTGAATCTGTCGTGAAGAAAGGATTGCCGGTACCGCCGGAAATCAGTGCGACTCCTCCGTTTTCCATGAACTTCACGGCATCGTCACGCATGTAATATTTGGCGATAGGTTCCATCGGCGTAGCCGTGAACACCTGCGCATCAACTCCGCGCTCTTTGATAAACATAGAGAGTGCCAATGAATTGATCACTGTGGCAAGCATTCCCATCTTATCTCCGTCTACTCTGTCAAATCCTCTTCCAACTCCCTGTAGGCCACGGAAAATATTGCCTCCTCCGTTGACTATGGCTATCTGATGGCCATTTCTCACAGCGGCAACGACTTCATCCGCATATGCCGAAAGGCTCGCGTTGTCAAGGCCTTTGCCTGCCGGACCGCCAAGGCTCTCCCCGCTTAACTTCAATAGCACTCTTGTAAACTTATTTGTCATAAAAATAAAAAGTATTGAGTCTGTGTACCAAGTTGCCGATTGGCTTTAATACAGCTTCCGACAAGTTCACATAGGCAAATTTATCCAAATCCATTCATATATACAAGATTGCTCCTATGGTTAAGAAACCGTGTTCCGGCTCTGAGGCCTTAAATATGAAGATTGAGATGATTCTGCTGTGCATTTTGAACAAGGCTTTGACGCCTAAAGCAATTCATGACAGGATGTCCAGGCAGATGCCGTCTGACGCAGAATGCCTGTGCGCCTGCTGGGTAATAATGCACCTGCTGGGCAACAAATTAACAGGGAAGAAGATACGAACAGGGGGCCTCATTTCTCGCACGACTTTTGCGGATAGATGAGTTTGCTATAAGGCTAAAACTGACGGCGAACAAGAGCGGATGAATTTGCATTCGTTGTTGAGAAGCTGTTTTGAAATGGTTTCCTAATTTTTTATGAGGATTTTTCAAGGCAGTTTCGACTTTGGAAGAAGGAGTGTACTGGAGGTACTGGGCTGATGATAAAGATGAGAATGGCCGGAAAGGACCATAAGAGAAGAGACGAGTCATTTCAAAACAACTTCTAAGTCTCGTTGCTCTCGTTACGAAGCACGAGGAATGAGGTAAAAGATAGGTATCAAGACAATATACAGGATATAATACACGAAATAAAATACGAATTATATTATGAAGATTTCAGACAATCTGCTGCCGGCTGTTGCCGTGGCTATGGGTATCGCCCTGTCAGGGTGGTTTATCTACAAGGGATTTGACACATTTGCACACAAAGACCGTCAAGTAGCAGTAAGGGGTCTTGCTGAACGGGAGGTAATGGCTGACAAGGTCACATGGCCGCTTGTGGTCAAGACTCTTGGCAACAACCTGTCTCAAGTATACGAGGAACTCGGAAGGAACAATGACATTGTGATCAAGTTCCTAAAGGACAATGGGGTATCAGACAGTGAGATCTCTGTCAGCGAGCCAAAGGTCTTCGACAGGGACGGACAATCGTCATACAGACCAGATGTCGCCTACAGATACAATGTAACCGTCATTGTCACAGTAACATCGTCTCAGGTTGAGAAGGTCAACAATCTCATCAAGAGGCAGACTGACCTTCTCAAATCAGGTGTCGCCCTCAGCACCGACTACCAGTACAACACGACTTACGAATACACTTCCCTCAACGACATCAAGCCCGAAATGATAGCAGAAGCTACCAAAAATGCAAAGGCAGCAGCTGACAAATTCGCGGAGGACTCGGACTGCAAGGTGGGAAGCATAAAGACTGCAAGTCAGGGACAGTTCTCCATAACTGACCGAGACGCTTTCACTCCTTGGATGAAGAAAGTAAGGGTCGTCACCTCCGTCACATATTACATTGAGGACAAATAATGTCGCGCTGGCTCAACTACCGTCCTCCACATTTGAGCATAAGGAACTTGTCTTAGCGTCCGGAAGAAGCGGGATTTTTTCAGATCTTACCTGATTGGCGAGAATTTGGATCTTACCAGATTGGCGATGATATAGGACTGCTTAGCAATCGGTTAGCGCACTTTCAAAGCATCCATTATATTGGCAGGGGCACGTTTTGCCAGGATTTCATTCCTCATGAAGTCCATATAAGGGGCGACATGATCGAAAAACTGATAATAACCGCGGCAAAGATAGTTGAGAGAGGGCTCTCCGGAGGCAGTCCTACAAAATCTGTTTTTTGGACATTCCCCGTTGCAGGCGAAATGATAGCGGCACTCACGGCACTGCGCCGGAAGTCCTGCCTGCTTGGCATAGCCAAAATCGAGTTGCTTCTTGCCATACATCATCTCGACAAGAGTCTCATTGTAGATGTTACCGAGCTTGTATTCGGGAAATACGAAATGATCGCAAGAGTATACATCTCCATTGAATTCCATGACTCCGGCATGGCCGCATGTCTTGGCAAGAGAGCAGACTCCGGGCTGCTCGCCAATCCAGTTGGCAAGAGTCGCATCGAAGAGCTGCACGAAGTATCTGCCTACATCGTTGCGTACCCATTCATCAAAGATGGCACATGTAAATCTCCCCCATTGCTCCGGAGTGATAGAGAAGTCCGCGAGAAGCGGCTCACGAACTTGTGCAGAGAGGTCCGTTGGACGCCCAGTCGCACCGGAGGCCTGGCCAGAAGGGCCTGAATCGGCGGCCAGGAAAGAATGCTCCCCAACCGAAGTCGAGCCTGCATAGGAAGGTGTCGCCTCTTGAGTCGGAGTCGCCTCGTTGAGGCCGGAAGTATCAGTCGAGCCTGAAGAATCGGCCAAAGAAGCGAGATGGCGTCCATCGCTGTGATGCAGAATTCGCTCGACTACAGGAGTGAACTGTATGTAATGGCAGCCTATGCTCTTGAAGAAATGATAGAATTCCAAGGGATAGTCAGCATTGAGGTTGTTGACAACTGCCATGGCATTCCACTCGACATGGTATTTGTCAAGAAGGTGGATTCCTTGCATCACCCTGTCAAATGAGGGGCTGCCTTTTCTGTTCTTACGGTAAGCGTCATGGAAGCGCTTTGGCCCGTCTATTGACACGCCAACAAGCCAGTGGTTGTCATGCAGGAAACGGCACCATTCCTCCGTGAGCATAGTCCCGTTGGTCTGTATACAGTTGTCTATGGTGCGTCCGCCTGCGTATCTACGCTGATACTCAAGGGCTTTCTTGTAGAATGATAGTGGGCGGATAAGGGTCTCCCCTCCATGCCAGGTAAATAACACCTGGGGCATGGACTGAGACTCTATATATTCTTTTGTAAACTTCTCAAGAAGACTATCACTCATCTCCTGGGCCGGAGAAGCTTTGTATAGTCCGGATTTCTCAAGATAATAACAATAGTCGCAAGCGAGGTTGCATCGCGCACCTGCCGGCTTAAGCATCACGTATAGTGGATGCGCAAAAGGAGCATAAGTTGCCATCGTACTTTAAAGATACGACAAATCGGGGATTATCCAACAAGCCATTTGCTTGGTAAGCATGGTTTTCATCCTGCCAGACCTAATCAAACCGCCAAGGCAACCGTTCATTTGTCATTTTCCATAGCCTGTCATTTTCCATAGCCATATGCGAAGCTTGAGAGCCAGCCGAAGATAAAGCATGAGACAAGGCCAATGAAGCCGTAAAGTATCACAGATACATTGGAATAGCCATGGAAGA
>DJOF01000005.1 GCA_002439585.1 Bacteroidales bacterium UBA6445
AATTCGGGGGTTTATCGTTTAATAGCACTTAACATATAGCACCTATCGCTTGATTATCAATAATATACAAGAAAAGCAGTATATCCATAGATCTCTTCATTACCTTAGAATATAAAACATCCAACTGCATATATTCGTTTTGGGATTGAAAAAGCTGATATTGATGAAGGTTTACAACTCATATATTTAGGAGGGCAAGACTGTGCCTTCTCCTAACTCATAGGCTTCTCTGCATTTTTGGCTAACTCATTCTCGACCCGTAAGCAGCATGGCGCCGTCTTAACAATCTGTATGATGACTGTCTACTATAACCCAAAAAACTGGACGCAAATATGACGGGATCGGCATCCCTCACATACGGAGAGAGTGTGACACTCGCTTCTCTAAGGATTCGTATGAAAACAAAAAACGAGATTTCGAAATACTCTAAAGAGGCCACGAGGCTTAAGAACATAGCCGTACAACAAGACAGTATCTAAGCACTATCCTTGCACAACCTTGCTAGGGTAAAGAAAAGAAAGGAGTCACAACTCCAATAGAGTGGAATATAACGAGACCACATCTGACAATACTATAACGAGACTATGACAATAATGGCACACAACAAAAAACAACAAAAAAGAGGTCAACTCCTTTGCGGAATTAACCTCTTTAGTTTATTCTATAATTTATTGCTCGTCAGGGCCTTGATCGTCAGGACCATTCTGAGGTCCCGGCTGAGGGCCATAACTACCTCCCTGCGGACCCTGAGGACCTTGCTGTGCACCAGCTCCGGCATTCATGCTTTCTGAAGCAGCATGCCATGCTTCCTCAAGACTCTTGGTATAAGTGTCGATATCATTGAGATTCTTGTTCTTCACTGCCTCTTTCAATTGATTGAGAGCAGACTCAATAGGAGCTTTCTTGTCAGAAGGGATCTTGTCTCCATAATCCTTGAGATTCTTCTCAGTCTGGAAACACAAGGCATCAGCATTGTTTACCTTGTCGGCCGCTTCTTTCTCAGCCTTGTCGGCAGCTTCATTTGCCTTTGCTTCGTCCCTCATTCTTTGTATCTCCTCCTCGCTCAATCCAGAAGAAGCCTCGATACGTATGTTCTGCTCTTTACCAGTAGCCTTGTCTTTTGCAGAGACATTAAGGATACCGTTGGCATCGATATCAAATGTTACCTCAATCTGAGGTACTCCTCTAGGTGCAGGAGCAATGCCATCTAGATGGAACACGCCGATCTGCTTATTGTCCTTAGCCATCGGACGCTCTCCCTGAAGAACCTTGATCTCAACTGACGGCTGATTGTCAACAGCGGTTGAGAACACTTCAGACTTACGGGTAGGTATTGTCGTATTGGAAGCTATAAGCTTTGTCATCACACCACCGAGAGTCTCAATACCAAGTGAAAGCGGAGTTACATCAAGAAGAAGCACATCCTTTACATCACCTGCAAGCACACCGCCTTGTATAGCTGCACCTATAGCGACAACCTCATCAGGATTGACACTCTTGTTAGGCTCTTTGCCAAAGAAGTCTTTTACTATCTGCTGAACCTTAGGTATACGGCTCGAACCTCCGACAAGAAGCACTTCATCAATCTGCGATGCGCTTAAATGAGCGTCCTCCAAAGCTTTGCGGCATGGGATTATAGTCCTTTGGAAAAGATCATCGCAAAGCTGCTCGAACTTAGCCCTAGTCAATGTCTTTACAAGATGCTTCGGCACACCGTCAACAGGCATTATGTAAGGAAGGTTAATCTCTGTTGATGTCTGGTTGGAGAGTTCAATCTTTGCTTTCTCAGCTGCATCCTTCAGTCTCTGAAGTGCCATCGGATCTTTCTTCAAGTCAGCACCACCATTATCAGCGGCAAATTCCTGAGCAAGCCAGTCAATTACCTTCTGGTCAAAGTCGTCACCACCAAGATGAGTATCACCGTTGGTAGACTTAACTTCAAACACTCCGTCACCAAGTTCCATTATTGAAATATCGAAAGTACCGCCACCAAGGTCGAATACTGCGACTTTCATATTCTTGTTCTTCTTGTCAAGGCCATATGCCAATGCTGCAGCAGTAGGTTCGTTGATGATACGCTTTACATCAAGACCTGCTATCTTGCCGGCTTCTTTGGTTGCTTGACGCTGTGAATCTGAAAAATAAGCAGGAACTGTAATGACTGCTTCCGTAACAGGCTGCCTAAGATAGTCCTCAGCTGTTTTCTTCATCTTCTGAAGAATCATTGCAGATATCTCTTGCGGAGAATACTGTTTGCCTTCTATCTCTACACGGGGAGTATTGTTCTCGCCTCTTACAACTGTATAAGGAACTCGTTCAATCTCTTTAGTTACCTGATCATAGGTCTCACCCATGAACCTCTTTATGGAGAATACCGTATTTTTCGGATTGGTGATAGCCTGACGTTTTGCAGGACTTCCGACCTTTCTCTCACCACCTTCCGTGAAAGCAACTACTGAAGGCGTTGTTCTCTGGCCTTCATTGTTGATTATTACCGTAGGCTGGTTACCTTCCATTACTGCTACGCAGGAATTGGTTGTACCTAAGTCGATTCCAATAATTTTTCCCATAATATTTATATCTTATTTATTATCAAACATACTCTCACCGCACCGCGCGGCTCGAGGCTGTCTTGCGACAACGCCTACGAACTTATCCAATGGCGTGCCAATAGGCCCCAGTCGTAGTTTTTCTGTCAATTTGTCATATTTTAACTAACTTTGATGACACAATATCTTATGACATGAGCTACAGAGATCTTTCCGAGGCCGAGTACAACGATCTGGCCGACAGAATATTATACGAAGACAATCACCTACTTATAGTCAACAAGAGATCCGGTGAGATCGTTCAAGGCGACAAGACTGGCGACGAGACGCTTGGTGACAAATACAAGATATTCATAGCCAAACGAGACTCAAAGCCAGGACAGGTATTCATCGGAATACCTCACAGACTTGACAGGCCTGTCTGCGGGATCACTGTACTAGCAAAGACAAGCAAGGCCTTAGAGAGAATGTCTGAACTTTTCAGAGCAGGTGAGGTACATAAGACCTATTGGGCCCTGACATGCGCCTGCCCAAGGCCTGAAGAGGCTGATATAGAAAACTATCTCATCCGGAACGAGAAAATGAACAAAAGCTTCGTATGCCGTAACCATAAGGATAGGAAAGATGCCAAACTGGCAAGGCTTCACTACAAGCTCATAGGTCATACTGAGAGATACTGGCTCTGCGAGATATTGCTATATACAGGACGACACCACCAGATAAGATGTCAGCTGGCTAATATTGGCTGCCCCATAAAGGGAGATCTTAAATATGGCGCGCCCAGATCCAATCCGGATGGAGGTATCTCTCTTATGGCAAGGCACATATCCTTCATCCACCCGATCAAGAAGACGCCTGTTGAGATTTCTGCTCCTGTACCTCCTGACTGGAAAGGAGTCCCGATTTCTTGATACTGTCCCTATAATCCTTGCACCATTCTCCAGGTGTAATCTCACAGAAAAGCTTGAATGCCATATTAAACGAGACCTGGGAGTTAAACCCGGACATATCAGCAAGGTCCTTGACTCTCAGGGTCGTGTCTGACATAAACAGATTCTTGGCATATCTTACACGATACTGATTCATCAGCTGATTGAAATTCATCCCAGCACATGCATTTATAAGTCTTGATACGTAAGCCTTGTTGGAACACATGGCACGGGCAAGAGTATCCAACGAAAAGTCAGACCCAAGAAACGGTTTCTCGGTCTCAAGGTAGTTGCACAAGCTGGCGTACATCTTCTTATAGTCTTTCCGAAGTTTCTCTGGGAGAAATGCACAGGACTCCCCATCTTTCTCTACAGCAGGCTTGCCAGATTTGGTAAAAGAGATTATCGGACTGCCGAAACAGCTTCTCGCATACATTATCAGAAACAGCGACAGACTCATCAGCAAGGCTAGCAACTTAGGCCAAACCCTGCCAGGAGCGGCATCAGCATAGAAAAACAAGACCAAGGAGTAGACCAATACTACAAGGAAAAAAGCAAGATAGCAGAAATGTATCATACACAAGAGCATCTCCCAGCCTGAGATTTTCATTGATATATATGCAGGGTCATCCATCATCCTAAATGCCCGTATTGTCAGAAGCACCGAGAGAGGTACTCCAGCAAGACCGTAACCGATATAGAATATCGATACTGCAGGATGCACAAAAACACATAAAATGACAATACCTACAGCCGTTGCAAGCACGGCAGCAGCAAAGCATACCGATATCCAACTATCCTTGTATGTATCAGGCATCAGCATCAGCATTGAAGTGGAGATATTGATGGAATAGACTATAACACAATATCCTATCTCGCCTCCGAGCACAAAATACAATGTGGGCACGAGAACAAGATTCAAGACAGACAAGTATCTTATGACTCGTCTAGGAGAGCCGCACATATCCTTAAGTTTTAGCATAATCTATTTATATAAAAACTGTGGCGGCAAAAATAGACAAAAAAACTGCTCCACCTCTTTAAAGTGGAACAGTTAAAAAAGATTTTTATGATTTTTAATTAAGAATTATCGGCCTCATGATTTTTAATCTGCGAGACAGCAACCTTCGGCCTTCCTGCCTTGATGGTATCAAATCCCTGTCCATACACTCCTGATACCGATGACACGGAAAGGAAAGCGTCATTATCTATCATCTTGATATATTTCAGTAGAAAATTAAGATCAGTCTTCCGCGCAATAACCATTAAGACGTGGTTGGGTTGTTTGGTATACCACCCGATAGCAGGCAATACTGTCACCCCTCTGTGGAGATCCTTTGTTATTGCATCAGCCAGCTGCTCGTATTTATGTGACATTATGAAAAGCTGGACCGACTGCTTGGAACCGGACAGATATAAGTCCACGACATAGCCGTTGATGGTCACAAGCATAAGACCGTAAACAACTGTTGTTATCTTCTCTGAGAAAGGAACAAGCTCACCTGAAACGGTATAGGAAGGAATCAAAAGCGATGACAATATGATAACAACATCAATAGACAAAATGACACGACCGGGGGAAATATTACGGTACTTATTGATAATCAGAGCAATAATATCCGTACCACCGGTACTTCCTCCTTGTGATATTGACACACCTATCCCTAGACCCGCCATGATGCCTCCCATTATAGTAGACATCAGCTTGCCGTTCTTGACTGAAAGCATATCTATAATGTCTGGCGGAATCAGCCCCTGAAGGACATTAAGCCCTACTGATGCGAGTACTATTGCATATATTGTCTTCCAACCGAAACTAAAGCCGATTATAAAGACAGACGTTACGAGCAAAATGGCATTGATCACAAAATACGTATAACCCATCTTGATCCCGAAAGCGTATTGGATTATAGAACTTATACCCGTCACGCCTCCACCGACAAGGTTGTTGGGCGTCAGAAATATTGTCCACCCTGTCACATATATAAGTATGCCTATAGAAAGCAGTGCATACTCCTTGAGAATCGTCCAAAAGGATTTTTTCATCACTTCCATTCTCTACTCGGATTTGGTTTTGGCTTTTGGCTTGATATTGAGACCTGTCTTGAGTTCGTCAAATCCTTCTCCGTAGACGCTGCTTGCTGGAACTACACTTACAAATGCCTTGTCATCTATAGACTTAACGGCTTTAGACAACTCATGCAGTTGTGATTTACGAACCATGATAAGAAGAACGTTCTTGTCTCCCTTGGTGTACCAACCCACTGCCTTAAGAGCAGTCACGCCTCGCCTTAGATTATTTAGTATATAGTCAGCTATCTGCTCGTATTTCTGCGAGAAGATCATCACCTGAACCGTAGACTTGCCTCCCAACAGCACAAAATCCACCATAAATGAAAATGTGATCATGGCAACATAGCCATATATCATATCCTCAAAGTTCTTGCCCGGAACAAGCAGGACTGACGCGATAATGAAGAGATCTGAATACAGATATACCTTGCCTGGGGAAATAGGCCAGAACTTATTGATTATCAACGCCGCCACATCTGATCCGCCTGTACTTCCTCCCCTCTTGAATATAATTCCTAGTCCTACTGCCTCTAGCAAGCCTCCAACAATAGGTACAAGAACTTTGTTGTCAATATATAGGAAATTCCCAGGAATAGCCTTGAGAGAATCAAATTCTGGCAGGATTTTGAACAATACCGACGACAATACAACGGCATAGATGGTCTTAAGCCCGAATCCCTTGCCCAATATGATAGTCCCTGCTATCAGAAGTGCTACGTTAATAATGAAATATGTATAGGGAACTGGCAACATCCCATTAGTCGCGAACTGTATGATGGTACACGCACCAGTCAGGCCACCACTTGCTATATTATTGGGAATCAAAAAGCTATCCCATGCTATACAAAAGATCAGAGTCCCAAGGGAAACCAGAAAGTAATCCCATAGCACCTCCAATACTTTTTTTACTGGATTGATAACAGTGCTCATCGGCTATATACTATTTTACCACAATATTCACGATCTTGCCAGGAACGACTATTACCTTTACAATTGTCTTGTCTGCCAGATACTTGGCTGTATTGGGATTGTTGCGGACCTCAGACTCGACACTCTCTCTGTTCATATCTTTGGGCAGATCAACGGTAAAACGGGTCTTGCCATTAAACGAAACTGCATAGGTACAGTTGCTCTCCACCGTATATTCTGGCCTATAAGTCGGGAAGTCGGCCTTTGAGATGCTCTCTCCGTGCCCTAAAGCTTCCCACAACTCCTCACATACATGAGGTGCAAATGGAGACAGCAATATAACCAACGATTCAAGGACAGACCTCTTGGAGCATTTCCTTTCAGTAAGGTCATTTACTGCTATCATGAAGGCACTTATGCAGGTATTGTATGAGAATGTCTCAATGTCTGACTGAACTTTGCCTATCAAGGTATGTAGGGTCTTCAGTTCAGCAGCATCAGGCTCTGCATCATTAACCAGCAGTCCGTCTGCCCCGTAATATAGCCTCCAGAACTTGCGGAGGAATCGGTTGACACCGTCAATGCCTTTGGTGTCCCATGGCTTGGACTGCTCGATTGGCCCGAGGAACATTTCATAAAGTCTCAGAGTATCAGCGCCATAAGTATCACATATATCATCGGGATTAACCACGTTGTACATGGACTTGCTCATCTTCTCGACAGCATAGCCACACACATATTCACCATTCTCCAGCTCAAATGTAGCATCAGCGTATTCCGGACGCCACTTTCTGAAAGCCTCTATATCCAGCCTGTCATTGTGAACAAGGTTTATATCGACATGGATTTCGGTAGTGTCATACTCGGATTTTAGCCCGTAGGAGACAAACCTATTGGTACCAACTATCCTGTATACGAAGTTGGAACGGCCTTGTATCATACCCTGATTAACAAGTTTGCGGAATGGTTCATCCTCGCATACATATCCAAGGTCGTACAGGAATTTGTCCCAGAATCTGGAATAAATAAGATGTCCAGTAGCGTGTTCCGTACCCCCGATGTACAGATCTACATCTCTCCAGTACTTGTCAGCCTCACTGCCGACAAGGTCCTCGTCATTGTGAGGATCCATATATCGCAGATAATATGCGCTTGAGCCTGCAAATCCGGGCATAGTGCTAGTCTCAATGGGGAAACCATTGTAAGTCCAGTCTTTGGCTCGCGCCAAAGGCGGCTCACCTGTCTCGGTCGGCTTGAACTGGTCTATTTCAGGGAGTTTCAGAGGAAGCTTATCATATGGAATCGGTTCCGGTATCCCGTCCTTATAGTATATAGGGAAAGGCTCACCCCAATATCTCTGGCGAGAGAAAATCGCATCGCGTAGCCTATAGTTAGTCTTCCGGTGGCCAATGCCTTTCTCCTCGACATATTCTATTGCAGCCTTAATGGCGTCCTTTACCTCCATGCCGTCAAGGAAGCCGGAGTTGCACATTTTCCCCTCCTTGGCATCGAAACTGTGCTCACTCACGTCACAGCCCTCTATAATCGGAACAATCGGAAGACCGAATCTCTTGGCAAATGCGTAGTCTCTCGAATCATGTGCCGGCACTGCCATTATTGCCCCTGTACCATAACCAGCAAGCACATATTCAGATATCCATACAGGCACTTTCTTGCCTGTCAAAGGATTGAGCGCATATGACCCAGAGAAAACTCCGGTTACCGTCTTCGTGTCCGAAATGCGCTCCCGCTCTGTCTTCTTACGTACGTAGTCTAAATAGGCTGACACTTCCCCGGCTTGAGCCTCTGAAGTAAGCTCCGGCACAAGATCGCTTTCAGGAGCAAGTACCATGAACGTAACTCCGAAAATCGTATCAACGCGTGTCGTGAAGATAGTGACATCCTTCTCTTTGCTACCGTTGAAGGTCTTGAATATCACTTCTGTACCCTCAGATTTACCTATCCAGTTACGCTGCATCTCCTTAAGAGAATCAGTCCAATCAAGTCTGTCAAGTCCAGACAGAAGTCTGCCTGCATAGGCTGAGACTCTCAACTGCCACTGTTTCATCTTCTTCTGCTCCACAGGATAGCCTCCTCTTACCGAGAGACCTTCCTTTACCTCGTCATTGGCGAGCACAGTACCGAGAGCCGGACACCAATTGACAGCCGTCTCGCCCTGATATGCTATCCTATAATTCATAAGGACTTCGGACTTTCTATCTGCCGACCACGATTTCCACTCAGAGGCAGTAAATTCAAGCTCGCGTGTCGAGGCGGCATGAAGCCCTCTCGTACCATTATGCTGGAATCTTTCTTCAAGTTCGGCGATCGGACGAGCCTTCCCAGCATCATAGTCATAGTAACTTTTGAACATCTTGATAAAGGCCCATTGCGTCCACTTATAGAAAGAAGGGTCACATGTGCGTACCTGTCGATCCCAGTCATAGGAGAATCCGATTCTGTCAAGCTGCTCCCTATACCGGCGGATATTCTTGTCAGTTGTCACCTCTGGATGCTGGCCAGTCTGTATAGCATATTGCTCGGCAGGTAGGCCAAAAGCGTCAAATCCCATGGGGTGAAGCACATTGAATCCTTTGAGCCTCTTATATCGCGCATAAATATCGCTCGCTATATATCCCAATGGATGTCCGACATGTAGACCGGCACCTGAAGGATAAGGGAACATATCAAGCACATAATACTTCGGCTTCGAGGGATCTTCCACGACATGAAATGTATCGTGTTCGGCCCAATATTTCTGCCATTTAGCCTCTATCTTCCTGAAATCGTATTCCATCTTGAGTAAATTTATTATTTCTTAATACCAAATTTGCCTTTTCGGGTCAACATGAAGTCCACAGCCACAGACATGGACGTGCTTACTGGGGAACCTTTGACAAGTCCCGGCTTCCATCTTGGAGATGCCTTTACCACCCTTATAGCTTCAGCATCTAACAAAGGATCCGCGCTACGGGCAACTCTGACATCGTCTACATTACCTTCATTATCAATAACAAAATCCACTATAACGCGTCCCTGTATACCGTTCTCCACGGCTGCTTTCGGATATTTGAGATACTGGTATATCCATTTCAGAAGGAAAGACTTGGGATCAGCGCTTCCCATGAACAAGGGACGCACATCGCAGTCATAGTAGGAATACAGTCTATTGTCTGTCTTGACTGCCACCTTATCTGCATCAAAGAGTGGCGGATTATCCAAATTTGACAAATACAGGGTGAAATTATATATATATTCCAACTCCCGCTCGAGAGCATCGTACTGTACGATATCAGGTGTATCCTTCGGTGTATTGTACTCCGGGTAACGGCCCGTAGTAAAGAGCACGGAAGGTATCTCCTTGGAATAGAAGGCCCTATTGTCCGAAGGATAAGGCTCTTCAGAAGTAACTATTGGAAGTACTGGTTGCAGAGTCTCGGCTACTTGAGAAAGAATCATGTTCATATCTGCATTGGACGATGTATATGCATAGAAGCCCCGGCTACCTGTTCCAAGCATGTCGAGGTCGATCATAGCGTCAATATTGGCGACATCAGAGAAAGACCTGTTCAGGAAATACCATGATCCTGCAAATGACTCGCATGAGGCTCCAAATGCAATGAAAATCACAGATCTCCTGAACTGAATCGCGTTGGTGGCGGCCATCTTCGAGAGCTCAAGCATAAGAGAAAGTCCGGAAGCATTGCCGTTGGCACCGTAGTATATCTGCGTCTGCGGCTTACCGTCAACCTCAAGGACATTGGTACCGAGGTTATCCATTCTGGCACCTACTACAATGTACCTGTCATTAAGCTCTGGGTCAAATCCCTGTATGAAACCCATTACATTTCTTGAAGTCAGGGTATCTCCACCTTCTTTCGAGATTCCGAATACATCTCCTTCTTCTCCGCTAAGCAGTTCTACTCCGCTCTCATTGAATATATCTCTTACATAGTCTGCTACAACTTTCTCTCCTGCACTGCCGGCCTTTCGTCCCTGCATCCGGTCCGATGCGATATAGGCCACATGTGATTTGAGCGCCTTGACTACATCACTGTCATTAAGATCTGCGTATGCTGACTGCGCCTCAGCATTGGCAGAAAGCAGCAACGCCCATACGGCGGAAATGCCTGCTAATCTTGAAAATACTGTATTTCTCATTTTGCCAATATCCATACCCCGTCGGGGCAAAATTCTTTATTCCTTATCTCCTTAAATGAAGCATATGTATCGACTATGCTGTCTGATGGGCACACCGCTACAGCAGTATAGCCATTACGAAAACTTATGAGTTGCGGTTCATAACCATGAGACCTAACATTCTCAGCAAGTTTTCCTGCATTGTCACGGTTGATAAATGAACCGACTACTATATAATATCTGTATTCAAGAGACTCCTCCGGCAGGCCTCCGATCGCCTCTGAATTGAGCACCGGTGTACCTGAGACCGTGTTAAGCGAATCCAAAGCCGCGAGAGAGTCTGCCATGTATTTCTCAACTTTTGCGAGAGAATCCATCATGGCCGCGTGCTTGGCCTCCTTGGCCAAACGTATTGATTCCTGCTTCGATACCAATTCCGCTGCGGTCGGTCGTCCGGCTATCTTTCTGAACACATCGCATCCCGTGCACAGCATAAGCGCGCACAACAATGCTATAAGACTGATATTTCTTGCCATGGTCTCGAAATTTATACAAATGTAAGCAAAATATCTGTTGATTCGCTGCACGGGTATCCAGGGCCTGCGCTATCGCTTTTTTGCTATATTTGCAGATTAGAAGTTATCTAAATTTATCCTTTATAAATTTAAACGGCTTCTTAGCCACAGGAAAGGCACATAGATGTAAATCGGTAAGTGATTAGTACCAAGCAGATTACAGGGAATACAATCAAGCGGCGTAAGCTCTGCACTCACACGGATTGAGGCATGGTTCAAAGTAAGGACAGTAGAAAAAGATGTCAGAATAATATGCGAGTAAGAAATGCTCTAATATACATAACCCTTATTTGCGCTACCCTCCCTACAACTGCCGGTAACAACACATTGAAGAAGGCTAACTCAAAGGAGATTAAGACTGCTACTAAAGACCGCCTAATAGACGCATTAGACAAAGACTCAATCCATGTCTGCCTTGAGCCGGCCAGACCTCTTTACGGAGAGCCCGACACTCTGTCCATTCTCATACTTGGAGACATGATGCTGCACAGCCGGCAGATGGAATACGACTACAAGCCGTTCCTCAAGAATATACAGGGTCTGATAGAATCTTCTGACATAGCCGTCGCAAATATGGAATTTACACTTGCGGGGAAGCCTTACAGCGGATATCCTGCATTCTCCGCACCGGACGCTTATGCGGAATACGCACGAGACTGCGGCATAGACATCTTCCTTACCGCTAACAATCATATAGCAGACAAAGGCTGCAAAGGATTGGTCCGTACCTATGATGTCTACAAGCAGATGGAGGATGCCGGGCAGATAAGATTTACCGGTATCAGCAAAGACGGTCTTGACCGTTCAGAGCGTCTGCCTCTGACGATAGTGCGGAAAGGAATCAGCGTGGCTCTTCTGAATTTCACATACGGAACCAATGTGCCGGCAGACAAGAGTTGGCCAGTCAGCGTATTCATGGAAAACGACGTGAGGGAAGCAACCAGTAGAGCGAAAACAGAAATTGCGGATTTTCTCATAGCATTGCCACACTGGGGATTGGAGTACAGGCTATGCCACAGTGACAGGCAAGAAGTTCTGGCAACAATTTTGGTTAGGAACGGAGCAGATGCAGTAGTAGGAGCGCATCCGCATGTCGTTCAGGATTCCTGCCATATTGACGGCAAGCCAATATTCTATTCGATAGGAAATGCAGTCTCGAACATGAGCGCAGCCAACACACAGCTTGAGCTTGCTGTAAGACTCCGCTTCACAAGGGACATAGACGGAGATGTGAGGTTACTAAGACCGGAAGCCATTTTTCTTTGGTGCTCGCTTCCAGGAAAGTTCTCTGACAACTACAATGTAATAGAAGTAAGGAAATTTCTGGGCAAAAGATGGAAATGGACCGACCCTTCCGACTATGACAAGATGGTAAAGACCTATGACACAGTCAAGAAAGCTACAGGAATCGATGACAGTATTGAATAGTGACAAAGAAATATGAATAAAAGCATAACACTCGGGGCAATTGCCCCCATAGAAATATACGGACCGGGAAACAGAATCATAGACAGATTCTGTTCTTATTTCCCGGGGCTCAAAGTTGTTGCACGAGGTGGCAGCATGATGCTTGACGGTGATGCCGGGCAGATCGAGAGGTTCGAGACGAAACTGTCCGAACTCATCGAACGCAGGAAGCACAAGATGAATCTGACAGTATTTGACGTTGATGACATATTCGACTCTGCGAACGGGAGCCGTGAATTCATGATGAACGGGGATGCCGTGATAATACACGGGACAGACGGAAAGCCCATCAGAGCAAGGAATCTGACCCAACAACAGATGGTCAAGGCATATTTTGAAAGCGACCTTATCTTCGCTGTTGGCCCCGCTGGCACAGGAAAAACGTATATCGCCATAGCTTTGGCAGTGCGAGCATTGAAGAACAGGGAGATAAAGCGTATAATACTGACACGTCCTGCCGTGGAGGCAGGAGAGAGGCTCGGATTCCTTCCCGGAGACCTGAAGGACAAACTCGACCCGTACCTGCAACCACTGTATGATGCACTTGGAGACATGATCCCGGCAAAGAAACTTCAGGAGTTGATATCAGACGGGACGATACAGATAGCCCCTCTCGCATACATGCGAGGACGCACCCTTGACAAGGCCTGCGTGATCCTTGATGAGGCTCAGAACACGAATCTCGGCCAGTTGAAAATGTTCCTTACCAGAATGGGGGCTGACGCCAAATTCATTGTCACAGGAGATGCCTCACAGATAGACTTGCCGCACAAGGAAGATTCAGGACTACTCAAAGGAATAAAACTTGTCGAAAAGATCAAAGGTGTAAGCACAATCGTATTTGGCAATGAGGACATCGTCAGACATCCTCTTGTAAGTAAGATTGTAAAGGCTTTCGATGCTGCTAAAGAACAGACTCAGGCAGCTCAAGAATCACCAACTGCCACTGGCACCGCCTCCACCGAAGCTTCCACCGCCGAAACCGCCAAAACCACCGAAATCGCCTCCTCCGAAGCCTCCTCCGTCACCAAATGAGCCACGGCCTCCTACAGGCCCGAAGAAAATAAGTGGTGAACCAGCGTCATCGAACCTGCTGCGTCTTCGGCTTCCCCGACCTCCACGGCCGGATGTACCTCCGAAAATGACTGCAATAACAATGAGCATCAGGAAAATACCGAATAACATCTTAATCAAAAGACCATTCTCTGGGTTCTTCCCTTCCCTCGGCTCAGAGATCTCACCACTTGCGAGTCCCATAAGGTCTTGCACAGCTGCATTTACCCCACCAAAATAATCAGAGTCCTTGAAACGTGGAATCATCTCGTTCTCTATGATCCGCTTGCAATAGGCATCTGGAATGGCGCCCTCAAGGCCATATCCTACCTGAATAGACACTTGGCCTCCTGAAGCCGGAGTCTTGGGCTTAACAAGCACGACAATGCCATTGTCAAAATCAGCGGACCCTACTCCCCATTTGAGACCGACCTGCACTGCATATTCACTCGATGAATATCCTTCGAGATCTGCAGTCGTCAATACGAGTATTTGGTTGGATGTCGAATCGTCAAAATCGACAAGAGTCCTTTCCAAAGAGGAGACCTGAGAAGGTGTAAATAGACCCGCAAGGTCATTTACCAGTCTCTGTGGTGAAGGCCTTTCTGGAATCTCAGCCATAGACATGACTGGGAATAGAATCAGAAGGGCAGGCAAAATAGCCGCTATAAGGAATCTACGCTTCATGGCTACCACTTCCTTCTCCAAATGTGATCTCGTCAGAAAGCTCATTTACATCGTCTTCATGATATGGAAAATAGGACTTTAGAGACTGTCCTACCTGCCTAACAGCGGTACACAAGCCTTCTGCAGCCTTTCCTGCAGCAAATGCAGTAGTCAGGCCGGCAGAGATTTCTTTCCAATATCCGGCCGGCACTGCCTCATTGATACCTTTATCTCCTAATATTGCTAACTTCCGATCTTCAGTGGCGACATATATGAGAACCCCGTTGCGTGCCTTAGTTCGAGTCATGCCGAGAGCATGGAACGTCTTCAGGGCACTCTCCATGGGATTGCCTTTACAATGCCGCTCTATATGGATGCGGATTTCGCCTGAAGTGGCTTTCTCTGCATCAGCAATTGCAGACTCCACTACCTTGCAGTCTTCTTTTGATAGAAATGCAGGCATATCAGAACTCCACCTTAGGTGCAGACTGCGCTCCTTCCGAAGCCTCAAAATAGCCTTTCGCCTCGAAACCAAACATAGATGCTATAATATTGTCCGGGAAGCTTCTGACCTTCATGTTATATGACTTGGCAGCCTCGTTGAATTTCATTCTTTCTGTAGAAATCCTGTTCTCTGTACCTTCAAGCTGTGCCTGAAGCTCAAGGAAATTGGTATTGGCCTTAAGGTCCGGATAACGCTCCACCGACACAAGAAGTCTGCCTATTGCGCTACTGAGTTCGCCCTGAGCAGACTGAAATCCTGCTATCTCCTCAGCTGAGAGGTTAGAAGGATCCACCTTTACTTGTGTTGCCTTGCTTCTCGCTTCTATGACAGCCTGCAGTGTATTACTCTCATGGGATGCATATCCTTTGACTGTTGCAACGAGATTGGGAATAAGATCAGCCCTTCGCTGATAGACATTCTCAACTTGAGACCATGCTGCCTTAACTGACTCATCTGAGCGCACAAGGCCATTGTATACATTCTTAACCCACGCAAACATCGCGATAACCACGACCGCAATGACAATGATTGCAATAAGACCTTTTTTCATTTATTCTTAGATTAGATTATTCTGAATTTCTTACACACCGTACTGCAGCAAGGAAACTATCCTTATGGCCGTTCCCTCCCATAAGATCAGGACTTTCCACATAAAGCAGCCTATAGATGCCCTGTACATCGTCATAGCTGTCAGATGTCCAATATACGGCATATTTGAGATTGCCGTTCCAATCGTTGCGACTACTCCCCTTGGTGCCATAGGCTGTTGGAAGAGCTGAGAAACCTGTCTTGTTTGTAATCTTCACTTTAGGAAAATATTCCCACATGCGGTCTCCGTTGAATCTGGCATTTACCATCAGGGCACCGGCAACGCCAGGATAAGTAGACGTCTGCTCACCAGTATAGCCTGCTGCCGTAACCAGGCTGTGCCAGTCAGAAGCATCGGGAAGACGCCAGCCAGGAGGACACGATGTCATAGCTTCGTTCCATGTATAATATTTGCCATAGATATCATCCATAGCAGGACATTCCTTGAAAGATGCGGCATTGCCATAAGAGAGATTCTCCATAAACCAATCCAAACCTCCGACAGTGGTATAATGGTAAGTCTTGTTGTCGCGCGCATCGACAATTGACGGAGTATCCTCGGCTATCCCTGTATCTGTCAAGGTCGTGGCAGGATTGACTATAGTACAGGACCGAGTTGCCGACTCTGTATAATACCCTGTTGCAAATGCATTGCATATGATACTCATAGTACAGAGAGTATCCTTTACTAATAGCTTATAGGTACCGTCAACCGTATCAGGGTCTCCTAAGGCTCTGGTCGTATCCCTGTCTGGATAGATAGGGCTAACCGTCCAATAATATCCTATGTCAACAGTATTGCCTGACATTCCACTCGGAGTCAAGGACAGAGTCTGACCAGGAAGGACATATTCGGGCACATTGAAAGAGAGAGTCCCTGCCAAGTCCTCATATGAAACAGTATCTTCGTCATCATCCTTGCACGCTACCACAGCACCTGCAATAAGGACATATGCCGCATACGCGCAAAACCTCTTCAAATCCATAATCTACAAGAATATAATTTTACAAATATAATCAAATATGACTTACCTTTGTACAAATATAGTGCAAGCCGAGAGCAATATTGCAAGCTCGCTTGTAATATTGCCGAGGCGCAGCCTATATTCGACGAAGTCAAATATAGTTCAATATACATTGTCTTATGACAGGCAGACTGGCAAAAGCATGCATAACGGCGACACTTGCCGCCTTACTTTGTTCCTGCTCAGGGGACAAATACATAACCATACAAGGATTCGCACAGGGAGGCGAATATACCGTAAAGCTCAATCTTATGGGACGGAATGGGATGATACATCGGTCACCTGAAAAGATCAAGGCCGACATAGACTCCATACTTACCGAGATTGACACCACTTTGTCCGGATACAACAAGAAATCTCTTCTAAGCCGGTTCAATGCAGGAGAGCGCATTCCTCTCAGAAAAGGCAGCATATTCACAGACATATACAGGAAAGCATGGGATTTCTATGAGGAGACAGACGGAGCCATAGACGTAAGCGGAGCACCTCTATTCGATCTATGGGGATTCGGATTTACAAGAGACTCCTTGCCGTCCCGACAAGAAATAGACCGTGTTCTGGAGTCATGCGGAATGAATCGTCTGAGGAGGAACATGGACAGTATCGCTGCTTCCACTGGGACAATAGCAGCACCCGATCTTATCCTCCTCCGAGATAGCGCCACAAAAGGCAGTAATTCCTCAGCCGACAAAAATAACGGCAAGGGTTCATACGTGGAGCTCAACTACAATGCCATTGCCCAGGGATACAGTTGCGACCTTGTGGCACAATACCTTTATGGTATCGGTGTAAAAGACATGCTTGTGGACATAGGTGAGATCTTCTGCGATGGGAGCAATCCAAATGGAGAAGGCTGGAAAATCGGGATAGACCGACCCATCGATGGTAACAACTCCCCAGGACAAGATATAGTTGGAGTATGGCAATCGGGCAAAGGGCCATGTGGGATTGTAACCTCTGGAAACTACCGCAAATTCTATATCCACAACGGAAAGAAATATGCCCACACAATAGACCCTCGGACTGGATACCCGGTAAACCACACGCTGCTTAGCGCCACTATCGCTGCACCTGACGCCACATCAGCCGATGCATACGCCACATACTGCATGGTGATAGGACTTGATCAGGCAAAAAAATTCATAGCAAAGAAAGAAGCGGAAGGGATTTCCGGTTATCTTGTATATTCCGCCCCTGACGGAAAAATGCAGGAATGGGCTTCAAGAAATTTCTTTACTACTGACGCAGGTCAGTGACCACCCATGAAGAGTCCAGACCTCGCACCGAATACCTTGACATATCAGATGAGCGTGGCAGATAATCCATGGCTGTCACAGCAATCTCAGCATCAATACTGCCAGAGAACCTGAGACTGACAACTTTTGGAGTCGAATCCTTCTTTATCGCAATCGAGACAACTACAGTCACCGGATTTCTCGCGCTGCTGGAGACCATAGGCGCATCCTTAGAGATAAAAGTAAGGTCACACGACTTTACTCCTTCACTGACATAGTCCCGGCTTGACTTGAATGTAAAATAATCCTGCCACTCATAAAGATAGAGGAGAGGATTGACTGTAAACAAGGAATTGGAGCCGGCATCTTCTGCAACAGCTTCCTTGGCCCCCTTGTCAAGAGTCCATACAGAACTTCCGTCACTCACAATGCTAAGATCACCATACTCAATATCGAAAGCCTTCCCCTGCATTGAGAGACTTCCATCAACGCCTTCCCCTGAAGTTGACGCTGTCCTATAGATATACTCTATCTCAACCCTGCTACCCCCAACAGCATCTACCAGCTTCTGCCATACCGGTGGCTGAGCATTCACTGTAACCGCAGCGATAGCTAAATATAGAGTCAGAACCAACTTCAATCCTATCATGGCTGTATCTATTCTGATTTGAGAGACCTCAGAAGAGCGTCAAGCTCATCCAGATCGGATATAAGTACCTGCCTCGGCTTGGAGCCTTCCTGAGGACCTACGATACCTGCACTCTCAAGTTGGTCCATCACCCTGCCGGCCTTAGCATATCCCATTCCCAGACGCCTCTGTATATCGGATGTAGAACCGCGTTGTGTAGTCACGACCATACGTGCAGCCTCTTCGAAACGGCTGTCAAGCTCTGACGCATCAAGAGCTCCTGTCCCTTCTTCAGTTTTATTCTCTTCTGGCGAAGGCAAGTAATACGGGGTATTAAAACTCTTCTTGTAGCCAATTTGGTCTCCAATAAATTTCGTTATCGCATTTATTTCGTCATTGCTGATGAAGGCACACTGTACACGTTCTCTTACGATACCAGAATAATATAGCATGTCTCCCTTTCCTATGAGTTTCTCAGCACCTGGAGAGTCCAGTATTGTCTTGGAATCTGTCTGCGAGAAAACCCTGAAAGCTATTCGCGAAGGGAAATTGGCCTTGATGACACCAGTAATGATATCAACTGTAGGCCTCTGGGTTGCAAGCACTATATGGATACCGGCAGCACGTCCTTTTTGGGCAAGCCTGATCACCGAATTGGTAATACTGCGGACTGTATTCTTACCTTCACCACCCGTTCCAGTAGACATGGTAAGATCAGCGTATTCATCTATTACCGCAACTATATAAGGAAGGAATCTGTGACCGTCAGTCGGAAGAAGACGCCTGTTGCGATATTTGTCATTGTAGAGATTAAGATTGTTGACTCCGGCCTTGGCGAGAAGTTCGAAGCGCTCGTCCATCTCAATGCACAGTGACTTTAATACGGCTTCGGCCTCCGCTGGCTTCTTCACTATGGCATTTTCCAATTCGTCATCCTCGCTCGCTGCTGTAGGAAGCACCGCCAGATAATGGTGAAGCAGCCTCTTGTAAGCCGTAAACTCTACCATCTTCGGATCTATAAAGACAAATTTCAGCTCTGAAGGATGTTTCTTGTAGAGAAGAGAGGTTATCAGCACATTAAGCCCGACAGACTTGCCCTGTTTCGTAGCACCTGCTATAAGAAGATGCGGAGCATCTGCAAGATCGATAATCTCTACTTTCTGCGTGATTGTATATCCTATGGCTACAGGAAGGTCAGCTTTGCTGTTACGGAAAGCCTCATCGTTGAGCAAAGCCTTAAGTGGAACTATTGAAGGCGAGTCGTTCGGAACCTCTATACCTACAGAGTCTGCAAGAGTATCGATTCGCACGGCCTCAGTGGACAATGCCATGGCAATTTCCTTATGGAGAGCCTGTATTGCGGAGATCTTCACGCCTTTAGAAGGATAGACCTTGTATAGAGTGACAGTAGGCCCCACAACCGCAACAATATCCTCGATGCCTATCTTGTAGGTCATCAGAGTTGCCCTAATCCTATAGTTGTTTTTCTTTATCTCGGAATCCGAGACATTATGTATGGCATTGGTATAGTCCCCGAGAAGATCCAAGGTAGGAAATCTATAGTCTTGAAGTTCTTCCCTAACATCGATCCTCGGGAGCTCGGCTACAACGTCTGTGGAGAGCTCTTTGCCCTCGACGATCTTGACATCACTGTCAGAGGTACTTACCCCTGAAGGCTTTACAGATGAAGACACAACGTTATCAACCGGAGTGGTCGATGCGGATGTGACTTCCTGTCCCACAGACTGTGCCAGCGTCACTTCTTTCTGAGGCACGGACTCCTGTACTGGGACATCTTTCTCGCCTTCTTCATTTACGGCTGCAGAATTCTCATGGAAATTGAATCCAGACTTGCCTTTCGCGTCATTCCCTGCTGCTCCTTCTTTATTGGATGCACCAACTATACCCTTAGCCTCTGAAGAAAACCATACGGAAAATTTGCGACTTGCAAAATACAGCCACAAGACAGAAAGGATTGCCAAAAGCAGGAAAGTCACTATCTTCCCTACCATTTTCTCAACCCAGAGAACCGTCACCATACCACATTCTCCACCCAAGCCGCCTCCAAACACATTCTCCATGCCAAGCGCCATAGCGCCATACGACAATATATATGAGACAAGAAGAGCACAGGACAGTGAAAGTACCACAACTCTCAACACTGAGAAATCCCTCTTACCGAAGACAAGGCGAAGCGAAAGGACGAATAGAGCGAAGACTATGGCAAAAGCACCAAGTCCAAACCACCGGCCTACAAGAGCGGCAGACAATCGCATCCCAATACGACCAGCTATATTCGCAGCCTGCAGCGCAGCATCATCTGTAAGCAGGCTCTGATCCTGTTTCCAAGTGAAAATGTATGACAGGCAGGCCGTAAGAGACAATACGGCAACAGCAGTAAACACCAATCCGAGAAACTTCCGGATCGGTGTCTTATTGTCGCGTATATAACTTCTTATATTCAAGGCTATCGCTTGTTCTTCCGTTGAAAATTACGTTTGGGCGTATTGCCTCCGTTTTTGCGTACGACGGCAAAATCGATATTCATCCCAGGCCGAGAGAAAGTAGTGTCAGATGAGAGCTTTGACAAAGTAAGTCCCTGCGGAACCACGATACGGTAGTCCGAGAGTTTCTCTATGTCATTGAAAATAGTCTCGTCTGAAACGCTGTCCTTGTTCCAGATCAGATACTGCTGCCTCATGTAAGTAGCAAGAGAACGTATCATAGCTGTCTTCTGCTCTCCGTCCGGCTCTGATGCTATCAGATCTATAATACTCTCGATATTGCGCCCGTAATGCGTAGCTTTTATGGGCTTCTTCTTTATCGGAATAGGCATAGGCTTGGAATTGCGCTGCTCTGGTGCAGGTACAGAGTAAGGAGCATCGACATCAAGGTCGTATCCGGCCATGATATACAGATGATCCCAAAGCTTATGTTCCCAATTGTCTTCAGCATGCACTTGAGGATTGAGAAGCTCCATCACCTTGACTACGGCCCTGGCCTGCTCAGAGCGCTTGGCCCGGTCAGGTATAGCCTTGACCTGCTCAACCATCTTAAGCACATTACGCCCATACTCTGGCATTGCAAGTTTCTCTCTTTCAGTATTGTAATCCAGAACAACAGGATTCTCTTCGTAATAATTGTCTGTCATAAATCTGATTTTCACAGAACGCAAAGTTAGCAAAATTCAATATTACCATCAAGGATATACCATAGATAGCCACGGACATTACTGTAGCCCATCGCGCGGTACAGAGACATATACTCGCTTACCTGTCTGTGGTATTTTCTTTCAGGATGACCGAACTTATAATCTATCACAATTGCCGTGTCTCCAGAGACAACTACTCGGTCGGGGCGGTGCACCTCCCCTTCAGAATCCACAATAGCCGACTCGTTGTACACCTTGGAGCCGTCTTTTGGGAACCATGCCGGATCTGCAGAGGCTATGGCATTTTGCACAATAGAGAGCAATTCTTCAGCTTCTACGGCATCAACAGTTCCGTCAGCAAGGCTCTCCGCAACAGCACTTTCAACATCATCGGCAGTCTTTATTCTTGAAAGAATATCATGCAGGACTATTCCGCGGATTCTGACAGATGCTTCCACTCCGACTGAGCCATTCTCTGCAAAGAAGTCATTGGCTTCACGGCTGAATTTGAGCCGTGCGGAAACTCCTTCCTCAGGGTTAATCGGAAACGACGGATAATCCGACACACCGTCTGTATTGGCTTTCAGACCGACAGGGTTTCTCTCTTCTCCAGCCTGGTCGAATTTAAAATCTATAGTGGTTCCTACAGTATATCTTTCATCCTCTGGTGCAACACCTTCATTAATACGGCGCAGAGGACACACGGAAGAAGGGTCTACGATATACTTATGTAGAAGTTGGGAAAGGTTGGAGAAAGGAATAGCAGCATTTTTTCCGGCATTCTCAGACGGCATGGCAGCTATCACCGTCATACCTTTCTCTGCTCTTGTCGTTGCCACATACATTATATTCAATGCGTCCACAGCCTGCATGAAACGCTCCCTCCTATAGTCCTCCGCAAACAACGTATCCAGAGATTTGGAAGACAGGACAGCAGGATATATCCCTATGGCAGTATCTTCAAGCGAAGTTCCTTTCACATCAGGATGACACCATTGTATATTGCTTTTATACAAGCCAATAGCCTCCGCATAGGGAAATATGAGATACGGAAATTGCAGTCCTTTGGATTTGTGTATAGTCATGATCCTTACCGCATCCGAGCCCTCGGCTGAGCTAACTACAGGATCAACCTTGTCATCCTCGAAATATTTCAAGAACTCCGCCAACGAGTTGCCGTTGACGGTCGTCCACGACTGTACAACATCCATGAATGCCTGAACGTAGGCCACATCACCGCTGCAATCCGACTTGCCTGAAGCAGAAAGTTCTCTTACGAAATATTCGCAAAGGTCGACAAGTGAGTGATATTCTGACGGCGGGGCAATACCGAGAGACTCTGCAAGATAGCTTCCTATCTTCTCTTCGGGATTGTTGGCAAACGATAGCAACGACACAATACGTCTCACAACCGGAGAAGACTTCACTGTAAGAGAGTCGTCAGAGACGACAGGTATACCATTCTGCATCAAGCCGCTCGCAACTTTCTGACCTATCACGTTGGTGCGCACAAGAATACCGATATCACCCGGTCTCGCGCCATACGATTCTATCCTCCTTACTTCCGCTACTATAGCTTCAATCTCGGTATCCTTTTCTTTCTCGTTATGAACAAATAGGACATCCACATTGCCTTCCCGTTTGTCCTTGGAACGAGCCTTCTGTACGACATCGGAATAAATGTCAGCAATCTCACCTGGAGTACCGAACACCAAGTCAAGTTCCTTGGCCGCATAGGTATAGAAGCCGTTATTGAATTCCACTATTTTTGTGAGACTTCGCCAATTTGAATCAAGACTGTCTATCTTCACATCGTCAAATTGAGATGCCACTTCCTTGCCAAGAAGCTCCCAGTCTGAGTTGCGCCATCTGTAGATACTCTGCTTCACATCACCGACTATCAGACTTTCATTTCCAGCATCTGAGCTATCCTTTATGAGAGGATAGAAATTGTCCCACTGAATGTGGGAAGTATCCTGAAACTCATCCAAGAGGAAATGTTCGAAGCGGACACCAAGTTTCTCATATATGAAAGGAGTGTCACTTCCATCGATAATGCCCTTCAGTATAGTGTTGGAATCATCAATAGCAAGCACGTTTTTCTCTTTCATCAAGGCATCGAAAGTTTGCTCAATCTCGCCTACAAGACCCATGGAATAAAGCTGGCCATACAGTATCATGGCCGTGCAATAAAGACTGTAAGGCTCACCGAAACAGGCACAGAACTCATCCATCGGTGCATCAAGCTTACCGGCCACCTTTTGCAGAAGGGCTTTTGCCTTGGCCTTGGCGAACCATTTGTCACTGTCGGCAGCCTTTGACAAGAATGCATCTGTTGGTTTCTCAACCACATCATGTCCTGTAAGTGAGCCATATTTTGCGAAGTCTCTCATAAACTTTCTATTGCTCTCCTCAGGATCTATTCCTGCTTCTTTCAGACTGTCAAGAATAGATTTGGCGCTTGAGCGCACCCGTCCCGCAAAATTGGAAATAACCTCGCGACATGAGCGTCTCAATGCAGACAGATCATCCCTAGAGCGGAGCACACCAAACTCGGAAGCCTTTTCCCGGAATCTGTCGCTCTTGACATCGGCAGCAGTTCGGCGCAACTGGTCATCGAGTCGGAAATACCCAGAAGTGAGAATCTGGTCTTCGGCACTGTCCGTAAGCCAGGTTATAAGGCTGCTATCTTTCTCCGTGAGCGAATCTAGGATCCTGTCCACGGTCTCCTTTACAAGCGAGTCTTTGTCAAGTTCCACCTGATAGGACGCAAATTGGCCTATCTCATGGGAGAATGCCTTGAGAGCCCTTTGGAAGAAACGGTCTATAGTACTTATAGAGAATGCGCTATAGTCATTGAGTATATTGCACAGGACTTCTTTGGCACGCCGGCCGATCTCTTCTGCGGCAAGTCCTGTACTCTTTCGGAGTTCGTCTATATAACCGGAGCTTGAAGGTGAAGTGGCAAGCCTGTCTAATTCCTTGATTATACGCGACTTCATCTCTTCCGTGGCTTTGTTGGTAAAAGTCACGGCAAGCACGTGTCTGTATGCATAAGGGTCTGAAGAAGACAATATCAGCCTTATATATGCAAGTGCAAGGTTGAACGTCTTGCCAGATCCGGCCGAAGCTTTCAGTATCTTGATCATATCTCAGGTTTGAAGTTGTTTTGAATTACATCCTCAAAAGGTAGGTTTCGGTATTTTCCGTCCGCAAATCCTGCGGAAATCGCATTTCCGGCACTCTTCAAGATCAGAGGTTCGCCGGAATCCAACTTCTGGGTCTACCAATTCCTCGAACAGGGCGGTAAGCTTCTCCTTGACTGCGGTCTCAAACTCAGGGCAAGCCGCTGACGAGAGTACTGGAGAGGTGAACAATCTCGGCACGGGATACACTACATTTTCAACTTCCATCCCCTTTGTCATATCCGAAGTACACATATCGTATATGAAAAGCTGGAGGGCAATCTCAGGACGATCCTTTGCATCAGGCGCAAATAGGGCCTCTGCCATAGCCTCGGCCTTGGAAGAATCGACATTTACCGACTTTGCCTCTGCTCTGCCGGTCTTGTAATCAACTATCCTTACAGTACCTTTCTTGAACGAATCCATTCTGTCGATGTATCCTATGAAACGATGCCCATTGAATTTCCAGTATCTCTCAAGTTCAAGGCCTAAAATCCGGAAACTGTCTGTCCCGTTCTCCTCCATAAGAGAAAGGTCTGTCTCAAGAGTCCTCCTGACGTACTTGTTGATAATGGCTTCCAATACAAGATTGCGTCCGGATACCTCAATACTGTTCATCTGACTCTCAACAAGTGCTCTTACTTTAGGCCGGATAATGGATTTCTCCTCTCTGAGTAAACCTTTGATGTAGTCTGCGGAAATGGACGTCAACGGAGAAGGTATCGCTTCTTTCACATGCTCCCTGTCCATATCGAAATCAGGGGCGAGAGCTTCACCACCAGTATACAGGGCAAACATCGTGTTATGGAAGACCGTGCCGAGCATAGCACTGTCAAGCGATTCGGCTACTTCATTCAGTGTCTTCAGTTTCTTAACAGAGTAGTAATAGAACTTGGCCGGACACGTGAGATAATTGCGAAGCGATGATGCTGAATATACAAGGGAATGTATCCGCTCTATATCCTCCTCTGTCTTCGGGATAAATTCCTCCTCCTGAGCAGGTTTCATACTGTAGCTGACTGTATCTCTGTCAAGGTGTGAGTATTTGTACTGAAATTCAAGCTGCTTTATATATCTGCTTTCCTCCCCCGATTTGACGCCTTCGGTGCGGGAGTCATACAGCAGCCATACCCTCGACGGCCTCTGTATCATACGGTAGAAATAATAGGCCCACACGGCATCCTGATTCTCGTATGTAGGGAGACCGAAACCTTTGCGCAGCTCAGGCGGAATGAAAGAGGAGCTTACGCTCTTGCGAGGAAACACCCCTTCGTTGCATGAAAGGACAATTATGTTGGTAAAATCAAGAGCCCGCATCTCAAGTGGTCCCATGACCTGCAATCCTTTCAAGGGTTCACCACAGAAAGGTACGGTAATGCTTCCAACAAGACGTTGAAGAAGACGGCCGTAAGTTGCCGGAAGGATGGCAAGGTCTATAGATTTCAGCCGGTTAACCGCCTGATAGTAACGCTTTGCGAACTGAACTTCCATCGCCATGCTCTCGATTCCCGAAAGAAGTCTTCCTACTTCGGCAAGGATTGCGAGCTGGTATTCCTCAACTCTTCGGATCTGCGAAGCATCAGGGCTTTGCGCATCTTCTACCACAGGACGGAATATCATAGATGCGAGAGGAAAACCACCAAACTCCTCTACTGGAATATAGTATTTGGCAGCGTCTCTTATATTGGCAGACAGTTTCTTGCCTTCTTCACCTCCAAGGGCCATAAAGAGCCCGGACGACAGCACCTCCCACACCTGCTTGTGATAGAAATACCATTCCCCTCCTTTCTTGCGGAGATGGAGCTGCATGGCCATGATGCTCTTCATCAGGGAATACACCTCACTGCCAGACATAGGATATCCCATTGTCACATTAAGGGAGTCTATCTCAGGCGGTATTGTATTGAGCAACGGGACGAGCAACGACTCGTCAGGAAGGACTATTGCAGTATCCATACCAAGCTTGTCGAACTTACCTATATCAGAAAGATCGGATTTTTCCGTTCCCTGTATTTGTCCTTGTTCCGTTATGATGCTCTTGAGTATGTCCGGTACTCTCTTCACTTGCCCGGTTGCGGACGGGACACTCATGACATGGATCTCAGGAAGAAATTTAACGTCATCGTCAGTCTGGAAAGATATGTCCTCTAACGGGAATGCCTGAGGAAATTCCTCTACATTGGAGTGCATGAACATGGACGAGCGGTTGTGCCGATCACGTATCATTTCCGAACTGTAGTCCCAGCAAAACTCGGCAATAGACTCATTCCGCATCTTTCGCATCACGGTCTTCTCGCATTCATTCAAGGCATTAAGACCTACGAATACATATCTCTCTATACCAGGAAATGACTCTGAGAGCAGTACTGCTGCCCCCTCCTCCCTTATATTCCGGGCTAATTCGCGATAAGCCATTCCTTCGTATGCCATATTCTTTTCCCTCAGGACTTTATTGAAGTCCTCATAGAGTGGATACAGTATATTCCATATGCGGAGAAATCTGCCCTTTACCCCAGGCATCTCAGCTTCCATCGTCCGGTAATCCTTAAAATGGGATATGAAATGCTCAAGTGCCTGTATCTGACTGGGAGTAAGGTACGAATAATCGTCTTGCATCTGCTTGAAGTCCCGGACATTGGCAAAGAGTTTTCGCGGATCTGCAAGATACTTGTCAGTATCATCGAAGTCCGAGAGAAGGACATCTCCCCAGAAGATGAACTCGTCAAGAGATTCGGCCTTGTCGTTGAGCGTCTTGTAGCAGTCGTACAGTTCAAGAAGCAGGCTCACCCTGTCAGCCGCTGACGTACCTGAGGACAGATAGAAGAAATCGTTCATTGTCAACAGCTTGGGAGCAAGAAACGGCTTCGCATCTGGGTCGGCCTTGGTCTCTTCGGAAAGCCATTTGCCGAAGAACATCATTGCGCGCCTGTTAGGAAATATGAAACATGTCTCTGAAAGCCTGCTGCCCTGTCTGTAATAATGCCGGGCAACCTGTCTTAGGAATGGCACCATAGGAGATAGTGTATTT
>DJOF01000015.1 GCA_002439585.1 Bacteroidales bacterium UBA6445
TTATCCCCTGCGTCTCTTGACGCTGATGAATTGCATATCTGTTAGTTCTTGCTTAGACGCATCTGGTGTTGATTTTAATTTTCAGAATATATTTCGTCGTGTCTTGGACTATGTTTTTTTTGTATATTTGTATGATAAGATTATATTTTTATTCTTATACTTTGTTTGTGAAACGTTTAATCTGTCCGGTTTCTTAATGATATCCGTGATTTGGATAATATGGGTGAAAAAGATTGTTGTAGCGTTGATTGGCTTAGGCCGAATGGGAGAAATACCTTAGGACTATGATGTCGAGTTGGGGAGTGGCAGATTCGAGAGCTGGCCAGATAAGGAAGTGTCTTGCGCATTGCAAGAATGTCTTGGTCGAGAATCCTATAGGTATGACTGTCGAGGAAGAGCGGTCACTTGTAGCGCTTGCAGAGTCAACAGGCCTTATTACTGCTGTCAATCTATATCTGCGGAATTCTTTGTATCACTAGCGGTATGCATTACGTTGATATTGTGAGGTGGTATGCTGAGTCTGAATACAAGACCTGGTATCCGCAAGGCGTAAGGATGCATACATCGCTATCCACAAGTCTTAGGTAATGTTGGAAGTTGCTTATACTCACGATCTTCCCGTCAAAGGTGACAGAAAGACACTTGCCGAGATTGTCGACTGGCGCAGCAAGATGACAGACGGATACAGTTTGCTTCATTAAAGATAACAAGTGTATGTTGAACGATTACGAATAATAACATTATTACTGATTTGATATGTATAATTTGCTTTTTTTAGGTAATTTGGGAATGGGTGAAATCCTAATAATCGCCCTTGTCGTCCTGCTTCTCTTCGGAGGAAAGAAAATACCCGAGCTTATGCGCGGCATGGGCAAAGGCATCAAGAGCTTCAAGGATGGTATGAACGAGATCGAGAAGGATATCAACGCTGAACCTACCAAGCCTGCTTCATCCGATAATACAGCCGCTATCAACGCGCCTGAAGACAAAAAGGCTAACTAATTATTTATCAACCGATTTTTTACTAATAACTAAATTTTAAACTAATGTCAAAAGAAATGTCCAGGAGGTCGTTCCTTAAAGCAGGAACCGCCGCTGCGATTGGTCTTTCTGTCACTCCAGGTGACATGTTGGCGTCTGCAGCATCACGCAACAAGAAGAAGACAACGGCACCTCTTGATCGTAAGTTAAAGATCCTTGGTGTCGGTATTGGAGGAAGAGGTGCGGCTAATCTTTCTGAGATGGAGACAGAGGATATCATCGGATTGTGCGATGTCGACTTTAAGTATGCTCAGCACGTTTTCGATAAATATCCCAATGCCAAGAGGTATCAGGACTGGAGGAAAATGTATGCCGATTTGCTCGATGAGGCAGATGCAGTGATGGTTGCTACTTCTGACCACACACATGCCATCATAGCAGCCGAAGCTATCGCAGCCGGCAAGCATGTATATGTAGAGAAACCTCTCGTTCATTCAATATATGAAGCTCGTCTTCTCACAAAGCTCGCCGCAAAGCACAATGTCGTAACCCAGATGGGTAACCAGGGTGCCTCTCGTGAGGGCGTGAGAAAAGTATGCGAGTGGATTTGGAACGGAGAGATTGGTGAGGTGACCAAAGTAGAAGCATTTACTGACCGTCCTATTTGGCCTCAGGGACTTCATCGTCCAGAGAAAGTGGAGGAAATCCCTTCTACACTTGACTGGGATAGCTTCATTGGGCCTGCTCCCATGCGTCCGTACAACTCGATTTATACACCTTGGAACTTCCGCGGCTGGTGGGATTTCGGTACAGGCGCACTCGGAGACATGGCCTGCCATATCCTTCACCCAGCGTTCAAGGCGTTGAAGCTCAAATATCCTACAAGGGCTCAGGCAAGTTCTACTATTGTGCTTACAGAGTCAGCTCCTAATGCCGAGATGATCAAGTTCGTCTTCCCTGCAAGGGACAATATGCCCAAAGTTGCAATGCCTGAGGTTGAAATAACCTGGTATGACGGCGGACTTAAGCCTGAGAGACCTGCCGGTCTTCCTGACGGGAAGGACCTTAACATGTGGGGTGGCGGACTTATCTTTCACGGTACTAAGGATACTCTTATCTGCGGTTGCTACGGTGTCAATCCCTATCTCGTATCAGGTCGTGTTCCTGACGCTCCCAAAGTTCTTAGGGAAGTTACCCTTTCACACCAACAGGATTGGATTCGTGCCTGCAAAGAGCCTGCCGAGAGCCGTGTAATGCCAACTTCAGAGTTTGCTGAAGCCGGTCCGTTCACAGAGATGGTACTGATGGGAGTCCTTGCCGTAAGGCTTGCTGCCCTCAATATGGAACTTAAGTGGGACGGGGAGAACATGAGGTTTACCAATATCCCTGCAGATGCAACCATCAAGACTGTCATCCACGATGGATTCTCCATCAAAGACGGCCATCCGACATTCAAGACGGAATATACTGAGCCGGTTAACGCCATCGCATATGCTCAGGAGATGATCAAGCATACTTACAGGGACGGCTGGAAACTTCCTGAAATGCCTCTGTAGTGAGTGTATTTGTGGAGTCGGAGGGTATTGCTCTCTCCGACTTTGGTAATATAAAATAATAACTAGTAACAATTTTATTAAAATGAACAAACTTTTAATGACAGCAAGTGTCGTAGCAGCAGTATTGTCTGTAGCTTCTTGCGGAAATGGAAGTAAGAAAGCTTCTGCTCCTGCAGAGCTTAAATGGACAGGTACTGAGACCGTGGAGAATACTGTGACAAAGGCAGGAGCTCCCGAGTATATCAGCGTTGAGAGGCCTCAGGTTGATCTTTCTTCTCTACCTAAAGACAAAGAGGGCTACTATATCTTATTTGATGGCAAAACTCTCAATGGATGGCGCGGCTATGGCAAGGACAATGTTCCTTCACGCTGGACTGTAGAGGATGGAACTATCCATTTTGCAGGTTCAGGTACAGGCGAAGGCCAGACAGGTGAGGGAGGAGACCTTATTTTCGCCCATAAGTTCAAGAATTTCCAGCTTGAGTTTGAATACAAGATATCTAAGGGTGGCAATTCAGGTGTGCTCTATCTCGCACAGGAGATCAAGACTAAGAATGCAGACGGCACTACCAAGTATGAGCCTATCTATATCTCTTCTCCTGAATATCAGGTACTTGACAATGAGAACCATATCGATGCCACTCTCGGAGTAGATGGCAACCGCAAATCGGCTTCTCTTTATGACATGATACCTGCAAAGCCTCAGAATGCAAAGCCTGCAGGAGAGTGGAACAAGGGCAAGATCGTTGTCTTCAAGGGCACTGTGATCCATGGCCAGAATGACGAAAATGTCCTCGAATACCATCTGTGGACTCAGCAGTGGACCGATATGCTTCAGGCTTCCAAGTTCTCTCAGGAGAAATGGCCTCTTGCATTCGAGCTCCTCAACAACTGCGGTGGCGACAATCATGAAGGCTATATCGGCTTCCAGGATCACGGTGATAATGTATGGTATCGTAATGTTAAAGTAAAAGTTTTAGATTAATATGAAGACTTCTTTGATAATGCTTTCAGCCCTTGCGATATCAGCAGCTGCCTGCTGTCCCAAGGCTTTCGAACAGACTCAAGTAAAGAAGGATATCAGTGTACAGCTTTATAGCCTTCGTGACCAGATCGGCGATCCCGAGAAATATGCTGCCAACCATGAAGAAGTCTTCAATACTCTCGCAGAGTATGGCTATACTTCTGTAGAAGCGGCCTGCTACGACGGAGATAAAGGGCTTTTCTATGGAGTAGCTCCCGAGCAATACAAGAAAGATGTGGAAGCTGCAGGTCTCGTATCTCTCTCGTCACATGTCGGCCACTGGTTGTCAGACGAAGAGCTTGCTTCAGGTGACTTTTCCAAGTCTCTCGAATGGTGGAAGAAATGCGTCGAGGCTCACAAGGCTGCTGGCGTCAAGTACATCGTCTATCCGTGGATGGGGGTTCCTGCGACTGTGAAAGAACTTCAGATCTTTGGCGACTATCTCAATGCTATTGGCAAGATCTGCAAAGATAACGATATCCGTTTCGGCTATCACAATCACTCTCATGAATTCAGCAAAGTCGAGGATAAGGAAGTAATGCTTGACTACTTGTTGACCCACACTGATCCCACACTCGTATTCTTCCAGATGGATGTGTATTGGGCTGTATGGGGACATGTGTCACCGGTAGAGTATTTCCAGAAATACCCCGGACGCTTCGCTATGCTTCATATCAAAGACAAATACGAGATCGGACAGAGCGGTATGGTTGGCTTTGATGCTATCTTCGCCAATGCTGAGACCGCAGGCCTTCGTAATTTAGTTGTCGAGATTGAGAGTTTCGATAATACGGGTGACTGGAAGAAGAGCATGAAGATGTGCGCAGACTATCTTCTTAAGGCTCCTTTCGTTAAGGCTTCTTATGCAGGAACAAAGTAATCCTTCAGTGGACGAAAGCGGAGAGATGACGTTCTGGGGGCACTTGGATGTCCTCAGAACGTCATTGTTCCGTATTCTTGTTGTCGTGATGGTTGCCTTTGTGGCTGCTTTCATAGCTATGCCGCATATATTCGATTCCGTCATATTGGGACCGACATCATCCGACTTCTTTCTTTACAAATTTTTTGCGTCCATGGGGAAACTTCCCTTTACTCCGGATTTCTCGGATCAGTCTTTCCACGTGGACATTATCAATATCAATGTCGCCTCACAATTCATGACGCACATGAGGACATCGTTCTGGGTGGCATTGCTTTTCTCATTTCCATATATAATATACGAGATTTGGCTGTTCATACGGCCTGCCCTGCTTCCAGGAGAGAAACACCAGGTCGGAGCTTCTTTTCTGTTTGGTGCGCTGATGTTCTTTCTTGGCTGTGCCGTAGGTTACTGTCTCGTATTCCCTTTGACATTCAGATTCCTCTCCCAGTATACAATCGGTGCGGAGGTCGTCAATCAGATTAACTTGAATTCTTATATAGACATGTTCCTGATGCTGATTTTCGTCATGGGACTCGTCTTTGAATTGCCTCTTGTCGCTCTTGTCCTTTCACGTATGGGTATAGTCAACAAGGCCATGCTTGTCAAGTACCGCTCCTATGCGGTTGTCGTACTTTTAGTGTTGGCAGCGTTTATCACCCCTTCAAGCGACCCGTTTACACTTGCAGTCGTATTTCTTCCGTTATATTTTCTCTACATGCTCTCCATCTGGGTAGTAAGGAGATAATACGAAGCTGAGACAAGGAATAAGTCTGACAATCTGAATCTGCGTGAACTACATCACTGTTACATTTGGTATTTGAAGGGTAACTATCCTTTCAAGAGTATTATACAGATATATAACGATAAATAAAATAATTAAAGAACACTTCTAATGACGAAAAAAACTCTATTTATGATGGTAGCCATAACGCTTGTGGCTATCAGTTGCGCTGGAAGTAAAGACGCAGATGAAAAGAGAGCGGAGAAACTTATGGCGAAGATGACACTTTCCGAGAAAATCGGACAGCTTAGCCAGTTCTTGCCGGAAAGATCAGTTGTTACAGGACCTAACGGAAGCCCTGTTGACTTAAAAAATGTGATCAAAGAGGGAATGTGCGGTTCCATTCTTAACCCCTGGAGTCCGAAAGAAGCTATTGAATATCAGAAGCTTGCGGTCGATAGCTCGCGTCTTGGGATTCCCCTTCTCATCGGTTTGGATATCATACATGGTGCGAGGACGACTTTCCCAGAGAATATCGGAATATCCTGCTCGTGGGATCCTGAAATGACTGAGGAAGTGGCAAGAATTTCCGCTGCTGAGGCAAGCGCATTCGGAATTAACTGGACATTCTCACCAATGTGCGACGTGGCTATTGACCCACGCTGGGGACGCGTTTCCGAGGGTTCAGGCGAAGATCCGTATCTCTCAGGACAGCTTTCAGCTGCTATGGTGCGCGGCTATCAGGGAGATGATCTCTCTGCCGGCAACACCATCCTGTCCTGCGTGAAGCATTTCGCTGCTTACAGTGCAGCCGAGGCCGGAAGAGAATATAACACTGTTGACATGTCAGAGATGATGTTCCGCGAGCGTCATCTACCGTCCTATAAAGCAGCACTTGATGCGGGTGCACTGAGCGTAATGAGTTCGTTCAACGACTTCGACGGCATCCCAGCAAGCGGCAGCAAATGGCTCCTCACCGACCTGCTGCGTGGGGAACTCGGGTTCAAGGGCTTTGTTGTTTCCGACTTTAGTTCTATAGACGAAATGGTAAAGCACCGCGTTGTGGCTGACTCGAAAGGGGCTGCGGAACTCGCACTGAACGCTGGTCTGAATATGGACATGGTGGACGGAGACTATTACAGGTTCGGGGAAGAACTTGTGAAGGAGGGCCGCGTGAGCGAAGCTCAGATTGACAAGCTCTGCAAGGATATATTGACAGTGAAGTTCAAACTCGGTCTGTTTGACGACCCATTCCGCTACGGAGGAGAGGAACGCTGGGAGAAGGAGACATGGCTTCCGGAGTATCTCGAGACGGCACGCAAGGTTGCGCGCAGCTCAATGGTTCTGCTCAAGAACGAAAAAGGAATTCTTCCGCTCAAGGGTAGCGAGAAGATCGCCCTTATCGGTCCGGCGGCTGACTCCCGCAGCGAGATGGTAGGATCATGGATCGGTTTCGCAGATTACAACAAGCCGGTCAGTTTCCTTGAAGGCCTAAAAGCAAGATTCCCTCACAACGAAATTAGCTGCGAGAAAGGTAGCGGCTTTTTCGATCCTATTGAAGGAGGCATTTCAAAGGCAGTTGCGGCAGCACGCCGTTCCGATGTCGTCCTTATGGCCATCGGGCTTCCGAATGCCTACAGCGGTGAGGCTACCTCTATGGCAAATATCGACATTCCGGCAGCACAGAAGGAACTCTTCAATGCTGTGAAAGCGACAGGAAAACCGATTGTGGTTCTGCTCGTTACCGGACGTCCTATGACCATTGCGGAGGAGACGAATGCCGCAGCCGGACTGCTCGTGACCTGGCACCCGGGTATCATGGGAGGATCGGCTCTCGCGGATATCGTTTCCGGAGACTACAATCCTTCAGGACGTCTTACAATGACTTTCCCTCTCTGTCTTGGTCAGGTACCGATCCACTACAACGCCAAGAGTACTTGCCGTCCACGCGAGACTCCGGAGAATGACGCAAAATATCTTTCCCGCTATATGCGTACCCCTAACGAACCCCTCTTCGCTTTTGGCGAGGGTCTGAGCTACACTGAGTTCGGCTATTCAGATCTTGAAGTCCTCAACCCCAAGGCAAAACTCGGTGAAACTGTGAAGGTACGCGTGAAAGTCAGCAACCTCGGCAAGAGGGACGGAGAAGAAGTTGTGCAGCTTTACATCCGTGACGTTATCGGCAGCCGCACCCGTCCGGATCGTGAGTTGAAAGGATTTAGGAAAGTTTTCCTCAAGGCAGGAGACTCAGCGATAGTTGACTTCGAAATAACACAGGAATCACGTTCATTCTTTAGAGCAGACAACAAGTGGGGCGAGGAAACGGGCGATTTCGATGTATTCGTGGGACATGATTCACACGCAAGCCTTGCCGGTAAGTTTACCATAACAGAGTAATTTCAAGGTAATTTCATTAGAAGCTGTTTTGTTTTTCTGAAATGTTATTTGAGGTGAGAAAACCTTCAGACAGAAAAACAAAACAGTTTCTTAATATCCGGGCTAATATTAGAAGGTAAGTAAGACAGTCCATAGGTTGGAGGCTTTCTATGCATTGTAAGGAGGTTGCTAACTAAAAAATGGCATCTATACCGATATTACCAACAACTTTTGGCAATTATACCCAATTATACCATTAACCAATAGTGGTAGGTGTAGATAAAATGACGATAGGCTCTCGATTCACATCGAAAGCCTATCAATTCTAACCTAAAACTTAACCTATGAAAAAACTATTCACGTAGATTTTAATGCAATTTCTGTGCCTTAGTAAAAATTTGTATGATATATATAATGTCTAAATCGTTTAGATAGTGGATTAATGTGATTTTATCTATTTCGTGCTGTCAGCCGGAGCCTTGATTTCGGTGCTGTCAGCTGGAGCCTTGATTTCGGTGCTGTCACTCACGGTAGGAGCAGAGGCAGGGTCAAGTTTCACGGAAATGATGCGTACTGGATTGACAGGCAGGTCTCTCGCATTTGTCTTTACCTTAGCTATCTTGTCGATCACGTCAAAGCCTTCTACGGTCTGTCCAAATACGGTGTACTGCCCATCAAGTTGTGCGCATGCATTCTCGTCCTGTACGATGTAGAACTGTGATCCCGACGATTCTTTTGCAGGGTTGGCTGCATCTCCACGTCTTGCAGCGGCAAGCGCTCCTTTAAGATGCTTGTATTCCGGTACAAACTCGGCAGGTACAGTGTATCCAGGGCCTCCTTGACCGTATTTTGCTACCATTGAAGTGTCTTTGGTATATGGGTCTCCTCCCTGGATCATGAATCCGTCAATTACTCTGTGGAAGAGAAGTCCGTCATAGAATCCTGACAAGGCGAGTTTCTCAAAATTGTCTCTGTGCTTGGGAGTCTTGGCGTAAAGTTTTACTTTGATAGTGCCGAGATTCGTGTTGATGTCGAATATCGGCTCTTCTGGTAATGTAGTCATGATTTTCTCTGCTTGTTTGATTGTTTCTGCCTGCTTTAGGGAGTCTGCGCGAGCGGCAGCTTCCTCTTCGGATTTCTTGTTGTTGCCCCAGCAGCCTGCAAGGCAACCTGCAGCGGCAATGATGCCAGCTGTCTTGATGAATAATTGTCTCATATCTTATTTAATAATTGTCTCATATCTTATTTAATAATTGTCTGAATGTTGTAAAGCACAAATATACTACAATACTGCTGCAATATGCAGTATGAATCGAATTAATACTTACCTTTGTTGACGGCTGGTCCAAAGGAGACGTCCTCATTTCGGACCAGTACATTATTAACTATAACACAAATTTTCATGAGACAAAGACTGGCATTTGCTGTCGTTATGGCGGCTGTGGCCTTAAGTGCTTCCTGTGGGCAGACACAGCAGGAAATTGAGATTATTCCTCAGCCCGAAAGCGTTGTTGTCGGGAAAGGCAGTTTCAGCATCAAGGGCAAGGACTTGGTCGCAGGCAAAGACCTTGACAAGGAATCGTTGCAGATAGTCGAAGGCCTTGCGACAAGACTTTCAACAGTGACCGGCAAGGAATTCAAGGTGGTTGGCGAAGGAGAAGGGATTCATTTCCTTAAGGACAATTCAGAGCCTATTGAAGGATATTCTCTCACGGTTACAGAGGATGGTGTCGAGGTTAAGGCTTCCACATCAGCAGGTTTCCGCTATGCAATCCAGACACTCGGGCAGATGCTTCCTACAGCCTTCTATGGCATAAAAGCTGCCCCGTCCGAGAAATGGAGTCTTCCTTGTGTACAGATCAATGACAAGCCGCGCTTTGCATACAGGGGTATGCACCTTGATGTTGCACGGCATTTCTTTCCGGTTGAAGAGGTTAAGAAATATCTCGACATTATGGCAATCCATAAGATGAACAGGTTTCACTGGCATCTTACCGATGATCAGGGTTGGAGAATCGAGATCAAGAAATATCCTCGTCTGACGGAGGTTGGCGCATGGAGAGACAGTACCATGGTCGGCAAGCAGTGGGATAAGTTTGACCATGTGCGTCATGGAGGCTTCTATACTCAGGACCAGATACGTGAAGTTGTGGACTATGCTGCGGGTCTTGGCATCACAATTATTCCGGAGATAGACCTTCCGGGGCATATGGTAGCCGCTATGGCTTCATATCCGGAACTCGGCTGCACAGGAGGCCCGTATACAGTATGGCCTGTATGGGGTGTGTCCGACCAAGTACTTTGTGTCGGCAAGGAAAGTACATTTGACTTTATAGAGGGAGTCCTTTCTGAAGTGATGGAGCTTTTCCCTTCGGAATATATACATATCGGAGGTGACGAATGCCCCAAAAAGGAATGGGAGAGGTGTCCTGCCTGCCAGGCTCGTATCAAGGCTCTTGGGATAAAAGGTGATGACAATCACACGGCAGAACAGTATCTTCAGAGTTATGTGACAGCAAGGGTGCAGAAGTTTGTCAATGAACATGGCCGCAGGATCATTGGCTGGGACGAGATCCTCGAGGGCGAACTTGCCTCTGGTGCTACTGTCATGTCTTGGAGAGGTGCCAAGGGTGGCATAGAAGCAGCTAAGAAAGGTTTCGATGTGATCATGACTCCTAATACATATTTCTACCTTGATTATTATCAGTCTGACAAGGAAGACCTTGAGCCACTTGCTATTGGAGGTTATCTGCCTTTAGATACCGTATATGTATGCAATCCGGTAAATGATATACCCGAAGAGTCTCAGAAGCATATCTTGGGAGCGCAGGCCAATCTCTGGACAGAGTATATAGCTACACCTGAGCACCTTGAATACATGCTTCTTCCTAGAATGTCTGCCTTGAGCGAGGTTCAGTGGTGTACTAAGGAGAATAAGGATTTCGATAGGTTCAAGAAATCCCTTACTTCCAAGATGTTTGGCATTTATGACATACTCGGCTACACCTACAGCAAGGATGTTATTGGAGAATACGGACTTAAGGATGCCACAGTTAAGGATGCCACAGAGACCAAATAAGTTGAGAGGTAACTACTTCTATACAAGGGTGCAAAGCTGACGATAGTCATTGCTTTATTGAGAAGTTGTTTAATAAAGTATCAGGCCTAATATTCCTCCGGTGATTATGAGGGGTATCGGGCCTGTTTTCGTGCAAAGCGACACTGCAAGGGCTCCCGCAAACAGTAGCCAGCTCTTCCAGTCTGGGAAATTCTCACTTACAATGCCAGCCTCGAATGATGAAAACAAAGGGACTCCATTCCATTCGAGCCGAAAAGTCAAGACTATGGCTGCGGAGCCGATGAGCCCAACAACGGCAGGCCTGAGCCAGTACATCACGCTGTCAAACAGAGGATTGCCGTTGATCTTCATATAGAACCTTACAAGGGCAAGGACTATGAGAAATGAAGGAAGTACAACAGCGGTAGTTGAGGTAAAAGAACCGAGTACACCGAGTAGATGGCTACCTCCCGCTTTGACAATTACGTCATATCCAACATAAGTAGCGCAGTTGATCCCTACTGGGCCGGGCGTAATCTGTGAAATAGCCACTATGTCTGTGAATGTGCTCTCTGTGAGCCAGCCGTGTTCTGATACGACCTGCCCTTGTATCAGCGAAAGCATGGCATAGCCTCCACCGAAAGTAAATAATCCGATGACGAGAAAAGTGACGAACAATTGTATGAATATCAATGTCATTCGGACCTCCTTCTCCTTAGCAATGACACCGAAAGGGCGACAGATATTATGACGACTATGATATATATCGGAGAGATATCCATCAAGGCCACGAGAAGAGCGCTTCCTATAGTTACAAGCCAGGTCCAGATGGAACTATTGCATTTCCTTGCCATGGAGATAGTAGGAGCTATGATCAGAGCCACCACTACGGGGCGTATCCCCTTGAAGACTCTGATTACGTACGGATTGTCCTTGAATCCCGTGAAAATCATGGCAATAAGGAGAATTGCCACAAACGATGGCAGGATGGTCCCGAGCGCGGACACCATGCACCCTTTTAGTCCTCTTATCTTGTAACCAGCAAAGATTGCTACATTGACAGACAAGATTCCCGGGACTGACTGAGACAGAGCGATGATGTCTGGCAGTTCCTTTTCGTCAATCCAGCCGCGTTTTCCGAGCTCTGCCTGCATAAGCGGTATCATGGCATAGCCACCCCCAATCGTAAAAGCGCCTATTTTCATAAATACTGAAAACAATGTCCAAAGCGATACCATAAACTTATGCTTTAGTTTGTTCTCCTTCCTCAGATGCCGATAGGGCAAGGCGGTAACGCCCTTTGAGAATAGGCAAGCACATTACTAAATAAAGTCCGAGCAATAATGTATGCACGCCTTCCTTCAGCACAATGCTCCAGCCTCCGGATGTGCCTGGTGCGATGCCGGAGAAGAAGGCCTTGTCAATCAGCAGGGTAGAGACGCATACTATCCCACATGATGCCATCAAGCCGGCAATTCTTCCCCATGAATATGGAATCGGGTAATATTTGGCTCCGAGGACAGCACTTATTATGAACATCACCGTGTAGCTCGCAAGATGCCCGAATGCTGATGCCCAGTAAGAGAAATGCGGCATGAATATTACATTTACCAGCACCGTTACCACGAGCCCGGCTGTCGTGATCCATACTGCCATACCGGTTTTCCCCGAGAGCTTGTACCACATGGAGACGTTGAATAGCATCCCCAAGATCATGTACGAGAGCAACATGATGGGAACGACACCCATTCCCGAGCGGAAATCCTTGCCGATGATAAGGGAAATGATGTCAAGATAAAGCACAACACCAAGCAGTATGAAGCCGCAAAATGCTGTAAAGAATTCCATTACTATTGCGTATAACCGTCTTGAGCCTTTCATCGCTGCCCTTTGGAAAAAAAACGGCTCGGCCGCAAATCGAAACATCTGTATGAAAAGATTCATGATGACCGAGAGCTTCACTGCCGCTTGAAAAATCCCAAGACTTGAGCGCCATGCCTCAGCCCCTGTGTCGAAGTAGCGGAACAGAATTCTGTCCAGAAAATCATTCACTATCCCCGGCAGTCCTGCGATCATAAGGGGTATCGAATAGATAAGCATCTTCTTTAGAAGCCCCTTGTCTAATCTGAATGTAATGTGCAGTAGGTCAGGGATAAACAGTAGGGTACAGACAATGCTACTCACCAGAATCGCGAATATTACATATGTGAAATCCGGAGTAGGAGAAATGACCGCAGACGGTAGGAAAGCATGTGAGGGATACCAGAAGAAAAGCAGTATGTTGACTCCGGTCTCTGTCAGGATTTTCACCGTCTTGAAGATCGCGAATTTCAATGCCTTGTGTTCCTGGCGAAGCCTTGCGAACAGAATTGCAGTGCCGCTGTCAAGGGTGAGTATACCTCCTACATACATTATGCATGCTCCGTGGCCGTCATATCCGAGCCAGTGGGCTATGGGATTGGCGAAGGCTACAAGTACAGCAAGCAGAGAGAAGCTTGTGGCAAATACGGCAAGAAGGGCTCCCGAGTAGACGCTGTTCTTGTCGACCCCTTCTTTGTTGGCGAACCGGAAGCAACCTGTCTCCAGGCCGAGCACGAGAATAACCTGCAGCACGGCTATATACGCCATAAATTCAGTCACTACGCCATAGCTCTCGGTGGTGAGAAGGCGCGTATAGAAAGGCACGAAAAGGAAATTGATGATTCGTGCCAGTATTGTACTCATGCCGTAGACCGCAGTCTCTCCGGCAAGTTGTTTCAGGGCATTTGCCATATTACAAGCCGCGGTTTAAAGACGGCAATATGCAAAATTAGCTCATATTTGCCGCACCTTCAACTTTTTCCTTCGATCTTCAATCAATCTTCACAATCTCATTCACAAAAGTTCACTGACGTTAAGGGTTGTGCTGTCCTTTGATACTCATGGTGATTCGTCAGACAGGGAGGCCGTGACATTCAGATGTTGTTTTGAAGTGATTCCCGAAGTTTATTATGAAGATTTTTCGAGGCGGCCTCGACTTTGGAAGAAGTGTACTGGATATACTCGACTGATGACAAAGATGAAAATGGCCGGAAAGGGCCATAAGAGAAGCGTTGAAACATTTCAAAACAACTTCTCATGATATTTTTCTAAGAAAGATGAAAGACACACTAAAAAAATCACTTTTTTTTGAAAATTTTCTTCAAAAAAATTTGGAGGTAAATAAAAAGTGCGTATCTTTGCAGCCCGTTTGAGAGATAACGGTTAGTTCATTGAAAATATTGAAAGATTAAGTACAAGGAAGCAAGTACCG